>NZ_AOUN01000002.1:0-655967 GCF_000371385.1 Sphingopyxis sp. MC1 | reverse complement strand
CTTCTTCAACAGAATACACCCCAAAGTCGCCGTTCGCGGCCGATCTGGATCGAATGTCGGCTAACGACCGATCGTAGACATCTTCTTTATCGTCATCCCGGACTTGATCCGGGATCCATTCACGCCGCGTCGGAAGAATGGATTCCGGATCAAGTCCGGGATGACGACCGAGGTGGAGCCCAGCGTCTATATGTGTTCCCCGGCGAAGGCCGGGGTCCAGAGATTTACATTACCAACACCGGCTTTTGATGCTCTGGGCCCCGGCTTTTGCCGGGGTACACAAAGCGGTTCACCACAACGTCCGCTTCCCTCCCCACAACCGCCGCTGGGCGACCGTCAGAACTGTCGCGCCACCCTTTCGGCGACGTCCGGCGCAACGCCGGCGCTGTTGAACACTTCGTGCGCGAGGCCGGCGGCGAGGGGGAGGTCGGCTTGTTCGCGGTAGAGGCGCTTGTAGGCGAAGACGCTGTGGCGCGACTGGGCGGCGATCGCTTCGGCGAGGGTGCGGACGGCAAGGTCGAGCCGGTCGTCGGCGACGCAATGATTGGCAAGGCCGATGCGCGCGGCCTCGCGCCCGTCGACCGGCAGGCCGGTGAAGCTCATCTCGCGCGCCTTCCATTCGCCGACGCGGCGTGGCAGGCGCTGGCTCATCCCCCAGATGGGGACGAGCCCGAACTTGCCGTGCGTATCGGCGAAATGCGCGCTTTCCGCCGCGACGATGATGTCGCCGGCCAGCGCCAGTTCGAGCCCGCCGGTAAAGCAGCCACCCTGCACCGCGACGATCACCGGTTGCGGCAGCTCGGCAAGGCGGGTGACGATCGACGCCTGATAATGCGGCCGCGGCGCTTCGACCCCGCGTTCCTTGAGGTCGTTCCCGGCGCAGAAGACCGGCCCGTTCGCGCGCAGCACGACCACGCCGATCGCATCGCCCGCGGCCGCGAGATCCGAAATATGCGCGTCGAGTTCGGCCCATAGCGCGAGGTTGAGCGCATTGCGCTTGTCGGCACGATTGAGCGTCAGCGTCGCGATCCCGCCTTCGTCGGCGCGCAATACCAGATCCGTCATTCACCCGATCTCCATCCCGTTTCGCGCCAGCATGGGCGGTCGCTGTGGGCAAGTCCAGTCGGTGCCGACGCCAACGGCACCGCCCGCGGCGGCGGACCCGGTGGGCGTATGGCCGAGCGTGCTTAACGCTCTTTTCAGCATGCGGCGTTATGCGGGCAAGTGAGGGACCGCTCGACTGGAGGGTGGTTCATGCCTTTGACGCAGGAAATGCGCCGATTGCGCGCCGAACATGCGGCGCTCGTCACCCTGTCGGGCTTCATGATCGAATTTGTCGCAGCGCGGCGCCCGCCGCGGCCGACCGAGCTGGCCGCGGTGCGCGGCATGTTTCGCGACACGCTGGTGCGCCATCTGAAGTGCGAGGATTGGGCGCTCTATCCGCGGTTGCAGACGAAGGGCGAGCCGGTGCTTGCCGAACTTGCCGCGCGCTTCGTCGACGAGATGGGCCATATCGCCGAGGCGTTCGAGGCCTATGACAGCTATTGGACCCAATTGCGCGTCGAGGCCGACTGGCCGGGCTTCTGCGCCGAAACGCGCGCGATCCTGACCGCGCTGGGCGACCGGATCGCGCGCGAGGAAAGCGAGCTTTATCCGGTCGCCGAAACGCTGTTCAAGGCCGAGGCACCGCCACCTCGCGAGCGCGGGCGCCGTACCGCCTGAGAGCGCCGGTCAGGGGCGGATCGAGACTTTCCAGGCGAGCGCGACGCGCCAGCCCTGATCGAAGCCGGGGGCGGGCTGGTTCCACGCATCGGCGAACTCGACCCCGATCGTCGCATTGTCGCGGTAGGACAGGCGCACCCCGCCGCCCCAGCTTCCCAGATCGAACCGGCTGCGCTGGGTCGCGGGGCGCGCGAGCAGCGTCACATCGGCATAGTCGGCGAAGGCATAGACCTCGCTCTTCGCGAGCGCGCCCTTTGCCAGCGGGCGCAGTGCCAGCTCGCCGAAGCCTGCATAGCCGCGGTCGCCGCTGACCAGCCCGTCGTCGAAGGCGCGCCCGAAGCTGGCGCCGCCCACGCTGAAGCGCTGTGCCGCGGGCAGGCGGTCGCGCGTCCAGCGTCCGGTGGCGGCGGCGCGCAGCACGACGCGCTTGCCGATCGCCTGATTCGCCTCGACCGCCGCGTCGGCATAGAGGAACCCCGCTTCCCCCACCGCCGGATCGACGCGCGCGCCGGCGATGTCGAGGCCGCGCGAGACGCCGATGCGGGCGCCGACGACGCTGCGGTCCTCGGTCAGGCGAAAGGCCAGCGCGCCGCTGGCGGTCCAGCTTTTTTCCGCCGCGATCGTGGTGCCGAACAGGGCGTTGCGCGAATCGAGATAGTCGAGCCGCCCCGACAGCGTCAGCGTACGCCGCGTGCTGCGGATCAGCGGGTGGGTCACCGCCAGCCCGGCGCTCCACGCCTTGCCGTCGATGGCGAGCGCACGCGGCCGGGTGCGTAGCGCCGCAACCGACAGCTCGGCGCGCGTGCCCGCGGCGCCCAGCGGCGTCGAATGGCGGGCGTTGATGTAGAGCAGCGATTTCAAATCGACCGCCGCCGCGCCGCCGAGCTGGCTTTCGTCGCCGCTGCGCAGAAGGCTGTAACCGCGCGCCGTCGCCTCGACGATGCCGTCGCGGACATAGGGGCTCGACCGCGTCGTGAAGCCGACGCCGAGCTTCGGGCGGCTGGCGTCGACCGCCAGATCGAGCGCCACCGCGCCGGGACTGTCGCCGAGCGCCAGCGTCGGGGTGACCTGGGTGCCCGGAATGTCGGCGATATTGCCGAGCGCGCGTTCGAACCGGGCGCGCGGCAATGGGGCTTGCCCCGGCAGCGGTGCGGCCATGCGCGCGATCAGCGGGGCGGGGCCGCCCTGCGCATCGCCGCTGATCGTCACGCGGCTTATATGCCCCTCGGCCGAGGCGACGATGACGACGCCGTCCGCAAAATCCTGTTCGGGGATGACGAGGGTGAACAGCGCGACGCTCGACCGGTTGTAGGCGCGCGTCATCGCGGCGGCGAGGCGCTTCAGATTTTCGGTCGAGGCAGGGCGGCCGATATAGCGCTCGGCTGCCTTGGCAACATTGGCGGGGACGCCTGCCCCGATGAAGCGGACCTTGCGGATCGCGATGTCGGGGCGGCCCTGCGGCGCGGTGCGTGCCGGCGAGGGTGGTGCAAGGTCAGGATCGGGAAGCGGGAAAGGCCGGTCGCTGGTCGGAGACAGCGGCGGGCGCCCCGGTTCGAGCGGGGTGGCCGACGGTTGGGCGGCGGACGCCGCGGCGGGCAGCAGCATCGCTGCTGCCAACGCCGCGGCGCCGCACCGGTTCGGGCTGCGCATGATCGCGATCAATCCCCGCGCGGCGGCTTCAACCCGCCAAGGAGGCCGCCGACGCCCTGGGTGACGCCCGAGACCAGACCACCCTTTTCGCTGCCCGAGCCCCCGGCCTGACCGCCTGCCTGACCGACAACGCCGCCGACGGTGGTGCCGACCGTGCTGGTCAGCGTGCCGACCAGATTGCCCGCCCCGCTGCCCGCTGTGCCGGTTCCCGGCACCGCGCCGCCAAGACCGCCGAGCAGATTGCCGCTGCCGCCGGGTTGCAGCGTCACGAGGTTGCCGTTCGACCCGACCCCGACGGTCAGCAGCGATCCGTTGGTCTGGCCGGGCGACAGGATGCTCGCCCCGATCAGCGGTGAAGCGCCGGGCGACCCGATCGCGGTTGCCTTGCCGATCGTGGCGGTGACAAGTTCGCCGGGCGCGGCGGCAAGGCCGTCGAGCAGATATTGCTGGCCGTTGCCCGTCTGGACGAGCGCGACGCCGGTGCTCTTGACCACGCCGACGACCGTGCCGACGAGGTTGGTGCCGCCGGGCAATTTGCTGTCGACCGCATTGGCGAGGAGCAGAGTCTTGTCGGCGACGACATTGACGAGGCCGCCCGATTTGACGAGCACGCCGCCGATCACCGGATTGACGTTCGCAGGGTCGCCGGTGTTGGCAAGCAGGCCGGTGCCCGCGATACCGCCCGGCCCGACCAGACCGCCGACAGCCAGCGCGCCGGCATCGCCAAGGCCGAGGGTGCCGCCGGCGGGGCCGGCGGGGCCAGCGGGGCCTTGCGGTCCGGCGGGCCCTTCGGGGCCTTGCGGACCGGCAGCGCCGGTCGGTCCGGCCGGGCCGACTGCGCCGACGCGGTAGCTTCCCGACGATTCGCAGGCGCCGAGCACCAAGCAGACGGGCAGGGCGATGAGCAAGGAAATACGACGATCAAGACGCGTTGAAACCATGGATTTTCTCCTCCACGCGTGGATCTGGTCCCTGCCCAAAAGACGCGGCCTTCCCGAAGAAAGTTTCGTCTTTTCCTATGGTTAATTCGGATATCGGCGCGCCTGTGGCCGCGTGAACGCCGCAAATCCGGGCCATTCGGCCGGTTCCGGAAATATCGGGCATTAACCCTCTATTTCGCGATGGGGCGTTGCGCGTGCGGCGCGGGGCAGCGCTTCTGTTCCGCTATGGCACGCAAGGCGGAGCAGCATGGCAAGGCGCAGCGGCGCTTGATTTGCGAGCCTGGCTCGCCTAGCGGCAGCGGCCAGAAAACGGAGATTTCAGATGACCGATACGCCCCCCGACCGCCTGTCGACCAACCCCCGCTCGCCGCATTTCGACATGGAGGTGCTGCAACGCGGCATCGGCATCCGGTTCAAGGGCCAGGAACGCACCGATGTCGAGGAATATTCGATCTCGGAAGGCTGGATCCGCGTCGCGGCGGGCAAGTCGAAGGATCGTTTCGGCCAGCCGATGACGATCAAGCTGTCGGGCCCGGTCGAAGCCTGGTTCGAAGATGCCGGGGCCGAGAGCGACGACGCGTCGGACGACTGATCGGCCTTTCGCCATTGCAAGCGCAGCGAAGCAATCTCCAGATCGACAGCCGGAGATTGCTTCGCTGCGCTCGCAATGACGATTAGCGGTTAGACTTTGCTCAGTTCAACTCAGCGCAGCGAAGCGGCGACGACGTCGAGGCCGTTGCCCGGCTTCCAATTGTTGCTCGCCCACACCGGTGCGTCGAAGGTCGAGCTGTCGGGCGCGCTGTCGCTGTCGGGATAGATGAAGCCCTGCACCGGATTGGCGCGCAGGCCGAGATCGCCGATCGGCGCATACCAGACGCGCACCGCGCTCCAATCGCCAGCGTCGCTGACGTCGACGACGCGGACGTTGCGCTCGATCTGGCCGCGGCGGCCGTTGATCGGCGACCAATTGGCATGGTCGATCAGGATTTCGCGGTCGCTGATGACCTTTTTCACGACGGCGACATGGCCCAGCGGCATGCCGCGGGTCGCGGCGAATGCCATGACGGCACCCTTCCGGGGTTCGTGGCCGCGCTTATATTCACCGGCCGCCTGCGACCACCAGGTCTTGGCATTGCCGCGGATTTCGACGCCCGATTCCGAACGGGCGAAGGGGACGCACTGGAGATAGCTCTGCGCGGCGGCGGGAAGGCTGACGAGCAGCGAAGCACACAGCGCAAATGCACCCAGAAAGCGGCGATGAAGCATGAAAGGCGACCCCCCATTGGCTTGTCTTCAAGCGTTGCAGCGTCTCTGCCACAGGCTTTCGCAACCACCACCCGTCTAGCGGTGAGTTGCGCCGTTGGTGCGGTGGGTGGGGGAACCTTTTGTTAAGCTGTGCAATTCGTCGCTCAGGCTCTTCGCTTCGTCGCCGAACGGGCGTTTCGGCGCCGCGGCGGACCGATGCGGAAGCGGTGAACCGAGGGCCGTCAGGCCGCTGCGGTCGCGATCGATTCGGGCGGCCGGAACAGCGTCAGCACGTCGGTCGCCGGCATCGGACGGCCATAATAATAGCCTTGGATATTGCTGCACCCGAGCGTGCGTAGCGTGTCGACCTCGACCTCGGTTTCGGCGCCTTCGGCGGTCGTCGACATGCCGAGGCTGTCCGCGAGCGCGACGACGGCGCGGATGATCGCGATCGATTCGATGCTGCCCTTTGCGGCGCCGACGACGAAGCTGCGGTCGACCTTGATGGTCGAGAATTGCGTCTTGCGCAGATAGCCGAGCGACGAATAGCCGGTGCCGAAATCGTCGAGCGACAGCCGGACGCCGAGGCCGATGAGTTGGTCGAGCAGCTGCGCTGCGCCGCCGCCGTCGCGCAGAAAGACGCTTTCGGTCACTTCGATCTCGAGCCGCTGCGGAGGCAGGCCGCTCTGCGCGAGCGCGGAGACGACAACCGAGGCGAAATTGGGATCGGTGAGCTGTTCGGCCGACACGTTGATCGCGACCTTCAGATTAGACGGCCAGCGCATCGCCTCGGCGCAGGCGGTGCGCAGCACCCATTCGCCGATCGGGCCGATCAGGCGGCTGTCCTCGGCCAGCGGAATGAAGCGGCCGGGCGATACGCTGCCGAGTTTCTGGTTGGTCCAGCGGATCAGGGCCTCAAAGCCGTTGAGCGTGCCATCCTCGGCGGTGACGACGGGCTGGTAGTAAAGTTCGAACTCCTTGCGATCGAGCGCGCCGCGCAATTCCTGCTCCATCACGCGCCGTTCCTCGGCCTGGGCGTGGAGCGAGGCGACATAGGCGGCGACGACATTGCCGCCCTTGTCCTTCGACTTGTAGAGTGCGAGGTCGGCGTTGCGGGTCAGCGTTTCGACAGTATTGCCGTCCTGCGGCCCGATCGCATAGCCGACGCTGGCGCCGACGAAGAGCTGGTGATTATCGACCACATAGGGCCGGCTGATCGTCGCGATGATCCGCCGCGCCAGATCCTCGATCTCCTTGGACGAGACGATATTGTGAAGCACGACCGCGAATTCGTCGCCGCCCAGGCGGCCGCAGGTCATGCCCTGTTCCATCATGCTCTTGAGCCGCGCGGCGACCTGCGCGAGCAATTTGTCGCCGACCGGATGGCCGAGCGTATCGTTCACCGCCTTGAAGCGATCGAGGTCGATCATCATCATTGCGCAGCGTGATTTCGCCTCGAGCGCGTGGGTCAATGCGCGCGCCAGGTCTTCGTGCAGGCTCAGCCGGTTGGGCAAGCCGGTCAGATTGTCGAAGCGCGCCATCTTGGCGATCTGTTCGGCGGTGGCATGTTGTTCGGTGACGTCCGATCCGACGCCGCGGAAGCCGAGGAACTTGCCGCTCTCGTCGAGGCGCGGCGATGCCGACAATTCCCACCAGCGGCGCTTGCCGGCGATCGTCACGGGGACGATCAGGTTCGAAAAGCTTTCGCGCCGCTTCATCCGTTCGGCCATGTCGTGCAGTGCCTTGGGAAAGGTTGCGCTTTCCCATGCGTCGCCCGACAGCGCCTGAAGCAGCGGAATGCCTTCGAGCGCCTCGGCGCTGCCGCCGAGCGCATAGGCAAGGCGCGGCGATACATGGACCAGCCGGCGCGAATTGTCGGTCTGCCACAGCCAGTCGGCCGAGGTGTCCTCGAACTCGCGCAGCAGCAAGCTGACCGTCTCGGACTTTTCGTGCAGCACCGTTTCGGCGCGGCGGATACGGATGTGCGTCTGCGCAAACCGGAGGCAGAAGGTAGCGAGGAGCAGCCCCGCGACCATCGTCACCCCGGTCAGCTGCGGCGCGCCGGCCGCCGCGGTCGCGAGCGAGGCCGAAAGCGTGACGGGCGCGATATAGAGAATACAGGTCAGCGGCATGCTGTGCGCGACCATCGTCAGCGCGAGCATCAACAGCAGCGCGATCGTCCACAACGAAAGGACGTGGTCGAGCGTGGGCGTCAGCCCTTGCAACCAGAAGGCGCCGCCCCAGAGCAGCGCCGAATACAGCGCATGGCGATGACAGAGGCGAAACTCGGCCGCTGTCGCGAATTTGGGATCGTCGAGCGGCAACCTGTCGAAGGTGCGGAACGACCATATCGAAAAGGCGAGCGTGACGAGGAGCCAGCCGACGACGACCGGCCACGCCGTTTCCATCATCATGGTGAACCCCGCGACCAGCGCCATGCCCCCGTTGAGCAGGAGGCGCAGTGCGCCCCGGCCGCGCAGCGGCGCGATCTGGAGCTGGCGCAAGTCGCCGACCGCTTCGTCCTGCCGGGTCAGGCCCAACAGGGTACGCAGCGGAAGATCATCGTCCGAAATCTGGTCGCTAAACAGGCTTTTCACGCCGCTTGCATAGCGAAAGCGGGTTACTCGAAAGTAACCGCGCGCTTCGCTTCGTCGCATTTTCTGTACCGAAGCGGAACAGAATTGGCGCTGCGCACCGTTCGGCTCAGGCGGCGATCCGGAAGGGCTGGATCTCGCCCGCCAGATATTGCGCGCGCGCCTTCGAGCGGCTGAGCTTGCCCGAGCTGGTACGCGGCAGCGTGCGCGGCGGAATCAGCTCGACGAGGCAGTTCATGCCGGTGATCGCGCGGACCCGGTCGCGGATCGTTTCGTGCAGCGCCGCGCGTTCCTTCTCGTCGCTGGTGCGGCACTGGACGAGCACCGCCGGCGTCTCTTCACCGCCCGGCGTGGTGATCGCGAACGCGGCGATGTCGCCCGACTTGAAGCCCGGCAATTGTTCGACCGCCCATTCGATATCCTGCGGCCAGTGATTCTTGCCGTTGATGATGATCATGTCCTTGGCGCGGCCGACGATATAGATGTAACCATCTGACAGATAACCCATATCGCCGGTATCGAGCCAGCCGTCCTTCATGCAGGCGGCGGTCGATTCGGGATCGCGATAATAGCCGGTCATCAGCGACGGGCCAGTGCACCACACCTTGCCGACGGTCTGGTCGGGAAGGATATTGCCGTCCTCGTCGCGAACCTCGATCGTCATGTCGCGCACAGCGCGGCCGCAGTTGACGATCGCGCGGTAGCGGGTCGGGCGTCCCGCGTCGCCGCTGGCTCCCGACAATTCGGTTTCCTCGACCAGTTCGACAACGATCCCTTCGCCGGGGGGCATGATGCTGACCGCCAGCGTCGCTTCGGCCAGGCCGTAGCTCGGCAGAAAGGCGCTCGCCTTGAAACCGGCGTCGGCGAAGGCATCGACGAAGCTCTGCATGACGTCGGGGCGGATCATGTCGGCGCCGTTGCCGGCGACGCGCCAGCGCGACAGGTCGAAACGGTCGGCGACATGCGTCTGGCTGGAAATACGACGCGCGCAGATGTCGTAGCCGAAGGTCGGCGAATAGCTGAGCGTCGTGCCGCTGTTCCGGCTGATGAGATCGAGCCAAGCGAGCGGACGGCGGGCGAAATCCTCGGTTTTGAGATAGTCCACCGACACCTGATTGGCGACCGGCGACAGGAAACAGCCGACGAGGCCCATGTCGTGATACCAAGGCAGCCATGAAATGCAGCGGTCGCTGTCGCGCAATTCCATGCCGTGCGCATGCGCCGCGAGATTGTTGAGCAGCGCCGCATGGGTGACGGCGACGCCGTGCGGGAAGCGCGTCGAGCCGCTGCTATATTGCAGATAGCAGGTTTCGTCGGGCTTCTGTTCGGGCAGATCGACGACAGGCGCGGGGCGCGCCGCAAATTCGCTCCAGTCCATCGGCTGGACGCCTCGCTGTTCGGCGGCTTCGGTGGCCATGGCGGCGATTTCGGGCGGGAAGAACAGCATCTTGGGGTCGCAGCTCGTGAGCTGGACGACAAGCTGTCCGACATAGGAATCGCGCCCGCCGAAGCTGGTCGGCAGCGGCAGCGGCACCGGCCAGGCGCCGGCATAGATGGTGCCGAAGAACAGCGCGGCAAATTCGGCGCCGGTTTCGGCGACCAGCGCGATGCGGTCGCCGGGCTGTACCCCCGCCGCCACGAGGCGATAGGCGGCCTCGAGCGCATCGGCCTTGAGCTCGCTATAGGGATAGGGGCGGATCAGGCGCCCGCGCGGATCATGAAAATTGAGCCCGCGCGTACCCGCGGCGGCATAGTCGAGCGCTTCGCCGACGGTGGCGAAGTTCGAAAAGCGGCGCGGCTGGGCGCATTCGGTCGGGGTGGGGACAAGCGCCTCCACCGCAGGAGCGGAATTTTCGGTCATAAGGGGTGTCGAATCCCGGGAAACGGGGGATGCGGCAACAAGCATGTCATCTTCCGGTGCCATGATGAGCGTGCGCGATCCCTGACTGTTTGAACATAATCGCCCATTTTTCCGGGCTTTCCGCCGGGCATAGGGGCTCTGATCGTTCTCAATCGGACCCGACTGTGGCATAAACATGGCATATGGCCAACCGCCGCACTCCGTCCGACCGAAGCAAAAAGCCGCTCGACGCATCGCGACTCGACGAATTGGCGCTCGCCTATGTGGCGCGATTCGCGACCAGCCGGGCGAAATTGCTGCGCTATCTGGGGCGCAAGCTGCGCGAGGCCGAATGGACCGATGCCGCCGATCCGCGCGCCGCATGCGACGCGATTGCCGACCGCATGGAGCGGCTGCGCTACCTTGACGACCGGCAATATGCCGCGATGCGCGGCGCCGCGATGACGCGGCGCGGGCTGGGCGCGCGGCGCGTGCGCGCGCAGCTTTTCGTCGACGGCATCGACGAAGCCGACGCGGGCGAAGCGATCGACGTCGCCGAGGGCGCGGCGATGGCTTCGGCCGTCGGATTTGCGCGCCGCCGCCGCTTCGGTCCGTTCGCGCGCCAGCCGCTCGACGATCCCGCGCAGCGCGAGCGCCAGGTGGCCGCCTTCGCGCGCGCCGGCCATTCGCCCGCGCTCGCGCGGCGCATCCTCGCTGTCCCGCCGGGGGACGCAGCGGCGCTGGCCGCGCTGGACGCCGAGGCGGCGCTCGATTAGGCAGCGGCGCTGAACGTCCGGCACCCCGAGGCCGGCGACAAGACGGCGACCAGAAAGTCGACAAGGAGATGCCGATGCGAGCCATGCTGACCGCCCTCACCCTGGCGCTCGCGCTGCCCGTCGCGGGCTGCGACAAGGGCGCCGAGGCCGAAGCCGGCGCCGAGGCGACAGTGCCGCTGACCATCGCAATGGCGGGCACCACCCACCGCTTTCGCGTCGAGGTCGCGCGAACCGAGGCCGAACAGGAAAAGGGACTGATGTTCCGCACGTCGCTGCCCGCCGATGGCGGCATGCTGTTTCCGTTCGCCAAGCCGAAGATCGCCAATTTCTGGATGAAGAACACGCTGATCCCGCTCGACATGATCTTCGTGCGCGCCGACGGCAGCATCGACCGGATCGCCGAAAACGCCATCCCCGAATCGCTCGATCCCGTCGTCAGCGGCGGCGAAGTAGCGGCGGTGCTCGAACTGGCGGGCGGCACCGCCGCGAAGCTGGGGATCGACGAAAGCGCCAAGGTGACGTGGCAGGACGCAAAGTAGCGGTAGGGCAGGCGGTAATGGCGCCGCTTTTCGCCAAAGACCGCTTGCGAAGCCCGCACGCTTGCCTGTAAACGCCACCGCCATGAGCATCTTGGGCAAGATTTTCACCTGGTGGGACGGCGCGACCGTCGGCACACTGCTGAGCAGCTGGAAAAATGGCGAGCAGGTCGGCGAGGACGGCCTTGGCAACCGCTATTTCCGGTCGCGCGACGGCAAGCGCCGCTGGGTGCTCTACAAGGGGTCGAACGACGCGAGCCGCGTGCCGCCCGAATGGCATGGCTGGCTGCACGGCACCTTCGACGAACTGCCGTCCGACGTGCTGCCCGCGCCGCGCCCCTGGCTCGCCGAGCCGACTGCGAATCTGACCGGCAGCCTGGGTGCCTATCGCCCCGCCGGCGCGCTCGAACGCGGCGGGCATCGCGCCGCCGCGACCGGCGATTACGAGGCCTGGCGGCCCGGCGCCGACTGAGCGCCGTGACGACGCCGCTTTTCCGTTCCGCGCTGATCGCGCTGCTCGCGGCGACGACGCTGGCCGGCTGCGATCGCGGCAACCAGACCAAGACGACGAGCAACATCCCGCAGATCGCCAAGTCCGAAACCGTGCCGCAGGAAGTCGGCGGGATCGAAGGCGCGACCCCGATGGCCGAACGCGTGGCGGTGCTGGGCCTGCTCAACAAGCGCAACGGGCTGGTGCAGGATCTGACGATGAAGCCGGGCGATACCGCACGCGTCGGCCGCGCGATCGTTCGCCTGCGCGCCTGCGAACAGACGGCGCCGTGGGAAGATCCCCCCGAAACCGGCGCCTTCGTGCAATTGTCGGTGCAGGATCAGCGCGACAATAAATGGTATCGCGTCTTTTCGGGCTGGGTGTTCAAGGAACGCCCCGAGCGCAATGTGATCCAGCACCCGATCTATGATGTCTTCGTCAAAAGCTGTGCGATGACATATCCGGGCGGCGAACCCGTCGCGCGCTCCGCGCCCAAGACGGCGTCGGCGCCCAAGGCATCGAGCGCCGACCAGTCGCCCGCCGGGAATGGCGGCGAGGGTACCCCGGCTCCAGCCGCTCCCGCGGCGGCGCCCAAGGCCGCATCGCCGGCCCCCGACAGCACCGAATAAAGCCGCGCGAGATAGGCGGCCTGGGGCATTTCGATCGCGCCCAGGCTGGCGAGGTGCGGCGTCATGAACTGGCAATCGAGCAGCTCGAAGCCACCGGTCCTGAGCCGCGCGACGAGATGCGCGAGCGCTATTTTCGAGGCATCGCGCATCCGGCTGACCATCGATTCGCCGAAAAAGGCGCGCCCCAGCGACACGCCATAGAGGCCGCCGACCAGTTCCCCGTCGTGCCAGCATTCGACGCTATGGGCATGGCCCATGCGGAACAATCGTTCGTAGCTCGCGCGGATCACCGGGTTGATCCACGTCGTCGGACGGTCGTCGGCGGCTTCGGCGCACAGCGCCATCATCGCGGGAAAGGCGGTGTCGGTGGTGATGCGGAAACGGTCGGCGAGCAGCAGCTTGCGCAGGCTGCGCGACAGGTGAAAGCCATCGAGCGGCAAGATCGCGCGCAGCCGCGGTTCGACCCAATGGATCGACGGGTCGTCCGCCCCGTCGGCCATCGGGAATATCCCCTGCGCATAGGCGCTGAGCAGCAGCGCGGGGTCGATCGTTTCGAGCGGCTTGCTCAGCTTGCCGGCTTCACGAACTTCAGCGTCATGCGGTCCGATTCGCCGATCGCGACATATTTTTCGCGGTCGACATCCTTGTTGGTCAGCGTCGGCGGCAGGCTCCACACGCCTTTTTCATAATCGTGCGTGTCCCGGGGGTTGGCGTTGACCTCGCTTTCGCCCGCCAGCTTGAATCCGGCGACTTCGGCAAAGGCGACGATCGACGAGCGCTTCATATAGCCGCTCTTTTCCTCGAGCGCCGAATCCATCGCCTCGGGCAGGCGGTGGTCGACGACGCCCAGCACGCCGCCGGGCTTCAGCATCGCATAGATTTGCTGGAAGGCTTCGGCGGTCTTGTCCATGCCGCCGAAGCGCCAGTTGTGGACGTTGCGAAAGGTCAGCACCACGTCGGCGCTGCCGTCGGGCACCTTGGGTCCGGCGCCGGTCGCGGGAAATTCGGCAAGCTTGACCGCGCCATAGGCGTCGGGCTTGGCCTCCTGCCATTTGCGGATCGTGTTCAGCCCGCGCTCCCACGGTGCCGCGGCATAGAGCGTGCCGCCACCGCTTTGGGTCAGCGGCGCCAGAATCTCGGTATACCAGCCGCCGCCCGGCCACAGCTCGACGACCGTATCGCCCGGCTTCACGCCGAAGAAGGCCAGCGTTTCGGTGGGATGGCGCGCCGCGTCGCGCGCGACATTGGCGGGCGTGCGGGTCGGCGCCGCCACCGCTGCGGCGATCGCGCCCTCGGGCGCGGCACCGTGCGCGCCATGATCGCCATGTCCGGCGTGCGGATCGGCCATCGCGAACGCCGGAGCGGTGGCGGCAAGAAGAGCGGTTGCAATAATCGGAAGCGAACGCATATCGGCACCTCGTCACTGGGGGGAAAGATCCCCTGTTTGCGAAGGGTTGAGCGTCAATGCAAGTGTCGATGCTGTCGGTGAGCGTAACTGCGGCGATCCTGTTCGGTGTCGCCGAACTCGCCGAGTGGCGCCGCCGCAATCGCCGCGACGTCGACAAGGTCGGTTTCATGCCGTGGCGCGGCATCGCGCTGGTGAGCGTGGCGGTCGCGATCGTGGCGGCGGCGCTGGCGCTCAAGCCCTAAGCGCTGCCTCCCCCCGCAGGCGGGTCTTACAGGCACGCCTCGAGGTAGGGCTGATCGAAGCCGTACTGGCGCGCCTTTTCCAGCGTATAGGGACGCAGGCCCATCGAGCGATATTCGCCGATGATCTTTCCGTCCTTGTCCTCGTCCAAATATTCGAACTTGAACAATTCCTGGGTGACGATGACGTCGCCTTCCATGCCGATGACCTCGGTGACGTTGGTGACGCGGCGCGAGCCATCGCGCAGGCGCTTGATCTGGACGATCAGGTCGACCGAGTCGGCGATCTGTTTCGAGATCGCTTCCTTCGGAATCTTGATGTCGCCCATCAGCACCATATTTTCCATACGGCCGAGGCATTCGCGCGGGCTGTTCGAGTGCAGCGTACACATCGACCCGTCGTGACCGGTGTTCATCGCGGCGAGGAGGTCGAAACACTCCGCGCCGCGGACTTCGCCCATGATGATGCGGTCGGGACGCATACGCAGGGCGTTCTTGACGAGGTCGCCCATGTGAATGGCGCCATTGCCCTCAAGGTTCGCGGGACGCGTTTCGAGCGGCAGCCAGTGCGGCTGCTGCAGCCGCAATTCGGCGGCGTCCTCGATGGTCAGCACGCGCTCGCCGGGGTCGATCATCTTCGACAGGGCGTTGAGCATCGTCGTCTTACCCGAACCCGTACCGCCCGAGATGACGATGTTGAACCGGCTCGCACCCGCGATCTTCAGCGCGGTGCACATCTTCTGGCTCATGGCGCCCCACTGGCACAGCATGTCGAGCGTGATCGGCTTGGCCGAGAATTTACGAATCGAGATCGCGGTGCCGCGCAGCGAGAGCGGCGGCACGATCACGTTGACGCGGCTGCCGTCCTTCAGACGGGCGTCGGCGAGCGGGGTTGTCTGGTCAACGCGGCGGCCGACCTGGTTACAGATGCGCTGGGCGATCTGGAAAAGATGCTGTTCGTCGCGGAACTGGATCGGCGCGATGACGAGCTGGCCCTTGCGCTCGACATAGGTCTGATACGGCCCGTTGACCATGATGTCGCTGATGTCGGGGTCGGAGAGCAGCTCTTCGAGCGGGCCGAAGCCGAGCAATTCGTCGACGAGCACCTTTTCGAGCGCGAATTGCTCGCGGCGGTTGAGCGTGATGCGCAGCTCGGCCAGCACTTCGAGGATGATCGGGCGGAATTCCTCGGTCAGCTCGTCCTTCGACAGCGTCGCGGCGGCCTCGGGATCGACGCGTTCGAGCAGGCGCGGCAGCACCTGTTCCTTGATCTTGTGGACGCTGGCTTCGAAACCCTGCGCCTTTTCGGGCTCCATCGCCTCGGCGGTCGACCGCTGGTTCAGCCGCTCCATCGCCTCCATTTCGGGGCTCAGGTTCGACGGCGGCGGGGGTGCCTCGGCGGCCGGCGTGTCGATCGCAGGAAATTGCGCGCCGCCGGCCATGCCGGGGCCAGCCTGCATCGGCTTGGCCACGCCAAAGGCGGGGCGGCCTGCGGTTCCGGGACGGCGTCCGAATGCACTCATCGCTTCTTCCTGCTTCGAATCTACAGACTGGAAAATCGGCCACTTTTGATGGCCAAACCCCCATTCGACACGGTGAATAAATCGGAAACTTTGATATTGTCCTAATGCGTCGCCCGGCTTTTCGGGAACCGACCGGCAAGGGGTGACGCGGCGTGCGGAAGCGCGCTATCAGGTCGCCGATGCGCGAGAAGGAATTACGCTTTGCCCTGATCTGCTACGGCGGCATCAGCCTTGCCGTCTACATGCACGGCATCACCAAGGAAGTGTGGCGGCTCGCGGCGGCGTCGCGCACCTTTCATGACGAGGCGGAACCGGCGGCGGTCGATGCCTATGGCGAATTGCTGGTCGCGCTCGCGGCGCGCAGCGGGATCAAGCTGCGCGTCCTGGCCGACATCATCGCGGGCGCCAGCGCGGGCGGCATCAACGGCATTTTCCTCGCGCGGGCGATGGCGACCGGCCAGTCGCTCGACCCGCTCACCGAACTATGGCTCGACGATGCCGATGTCGACCGGCTGATCGACCCCGATGCGCGGCCGTTGTCGGCGGCAACCAAATTCTGGGCGGTGCCGATCGCCGGCTGGGCGATGAAGCGGCGCGGCAATGTCATCGACCGCACGGTGGGCGAGGGCGCGCAGGACGAGGTGCGCGCCAAGCTGTCGCGCTTCGTGCGCGCGCGCTGGTTCGAACCGCCCTTCGGCGGACAGATTTTCTCCGGCCTGCTGCTCGATGCCTTCGATGCGATGGCGTCGGGGCCGCAGGGGCGGCCGCTGCTGCCGGCGGGTCAGCCGGTCGACCTGTTCGTGTCGGTGACCGACTATGCGGGGCACAGCATGCCGCTCGCGCTCAACAGTCCGCCGCGCGTGACCGAGCAGGAACACCGGCTGATCATGCATTTCCGGCAGGACGGCCGCGCGGGCAAGCGGCTCGACGACGTCCCCGGCCTCGCCGCCGCGGCGCGCGCGACCGCCAGCTTTCCCGGCGCCTTTCCGCCCTTTACGCTGCGCGAACTCGACAGCGTGCTCGAAAAGCGCGGCATCGCCTGGCCGGCGCGCGCCGATTTCGTCCGCGTCCAGCTTCCGACCGGAAGCGAGGCCGATCCCTCCGACCGGGTGCTCATCGACGGGTCGGTGCTCGCCAACGCGCCGTTCCGTCCGGCGATCGCGGCGCTCAAGCAGCGGCCGGCGCGGCGCGAGATCGACCGGCGCTTCGTCTATATCGATCCCAAGCCCGATTATCGCTCGATCAGCTTCGGCAAGCCGGGCGAGGCAGGCGAGGGCGAAGCGCGCCGTCCGCCGGGCTTTTTTTCGACCATCCTCGGCGCACTGTCCGAAATTCCGCGCGAACAGCCGATCCGCGACAGCGTCGAGGCGATCGAGAATATGTCGCGGCGCATCCGCCGCATGCAGCGCGTCGTCGATGCGATGAAGGTCGAGGTCGAGGAGCAGGTGGCGGCGCTGTTCGGCACGACCTTCTTCCTCAACACCCCAACCCCGGCGCGGCTCGACCGATGGCGCGCAAAGGCGCAGGCCGAGGCGGCGGCGCGCGCCGGCTTCGCCTATGCACCCTATGGCCACCTAAAGCTGTCGGCGGTGGTCGAGGAGCTGGTCGCGCTGATCGACCGGCTGGCACCGCCAGAGGGCGACATCCATCAGCGCAACCGGCGCGACGCCGTATGGGACGAAATCCGCAGCCGCGGGCTAGACCGCATTTCAGGCAAGCGCGGTTCGGGTGCGAGCACCGACGCGATTGCCTTTTTCCGTACCCACGACCTTGGCTTTCGCATCCGGCGTCTGCGCTTCCTCGCGCGCGAGCTCGACGCCGCGGTCGAGGCAAAGCGCGATGCCCCCGATCCGGCGTGCGAGACGATGCGCGGCGCGATCTACACCGCGCTCGGTCTCTATCTCGAACGCGAGGGCGACCAGTGGCTCGAGCGGCTCGACGTGCCCGTCGACGCCAGCGCGGCGCAGTGGATCGACGCGATCGCCGAACGGCGCGATCTGGTCAGCGTCGATGCCGAAGCCGATATATTGATCGCCGCCGCGCTCGGCAGCCTGCCCAAGGACGACCGGCGCACGATGCTGCTCGCCTATCTCGGCTACCCCTTTTACGACATTGCCACCCTGCCGCTGTTGCAGGGCGAGGGGTTCGACGAATTCGATCCGATCAAGATCGACCGCATCTCGCCGTCGGACGCGACCGCGATCCGCACCGGCGGCGCGGCGTCGATGCTCAAGGGGATCGAGTTCAACAGCTTCGGCGCCTTCTTCAGCCGCGCCTATCGCGAGAATGACTATCTGTGGGGGCGGCTCCACGGTGCCGACCGGCTGATCGACATCGTCGCGTCGAGCGTCGGCGGCGAGGGCGCGCTGCGCACCGACGAGCTGGCGGCGCTCAAGCGCCGGGCCTTCCACGCGATCCTCGATGAAGAGGAACCGCGCCTACCCAAGGTTGCGGCGCTGATTGCCGAATTGCGGGGCGAGATTGGATGACGATGTCAGGATACTGACCCCAGTGACGGTTCAATCCGTCAGATCGTCCCACATTTCCTTGAGCCGTCCGAAAAAGCCCTGACTTGCCGGGCATTCTTCGCCGGTTTCGGTTTCGCGGAACGCCTGAAGCAATTCCTTCTGCTTGGCATTCAGCCGCGTCGGGGTTTCGACGTCGATCTGAACCACCAGGTCCCCGTGGCCGCGACCGTTGAGCACGGGCATCCCGGCGCCACGCTGACGAAGCTGCTTGCCCGACTGGATGCCCGCGGGAATGCTGATGTCGTGCTTGCGCCCGTCGAGGCCGGGGATGGTGATGCAGCCGCCGAGCGCGGCGGTGGTGAAGCTGATCGGCGCGCGCGTGAACAGCGTCGTGCCTTCGCGTTCGAACAGCTTGTGCCGCGCCATGTGGAGGAAGATGTAGAGGTCGCCAGCCGCCGCGCCGCGCGCGCCGCTTTCGCCTTCGCCCTGCAGGCGGATGCGCGTGCCTTCGTCGACGCCGGGCGGGATTTCGACGGTCAGCGTCTTGCGCCGGTCGACACGACCTTCGCCGTGACAGGTGCCGCACGGGTCGGTGATGACCTCGCCCGATCCCTGGCAGTGCGGGCAGGTGCGCTCGACCATGAAAAAGCCCTGCTGCGCGCGGACCTTGCCGTGGCCGTTGCAGGTGGTGCAGCGGTGCGTCGCGGTGCCGGGCTTCGCGCCCGATCCGTCGCAGGCGTCGCAGCGCGCCGCGACATCGACCTGAATCTCGCGGCTGCAGCCTGCAAAGGCGTCTTCGAGCCGGATTTCCATGTCGTAGCGCAGGTCGGCGCCGCGCGCGGGGCCGCGCTGCTGCTGCCGGCCGCCGCCGAAAGCCGACCCGAAGATCGATTCGAAAATATCGCCGATGTCGCCGAATTCGGCGCCGCCACCGAAGCCGCCGCCCGGGCCGCCGCCATTCTGGAACGCCGCCTTGCCGAAGCGGTCGTAGGCTGCGCGCTTTTGTGGGTCTTTGAGGCAATCATAGGCTTCGTTGATGGCCTTGAACCGCGCTTCGCTGTCGCCGCACCCCGGATTCTTGTCGGGGTGGTATTTCATCGCGAGCTTGCGGTAGCTGGCTTTCAGCGTCGCGTCGTCGGCGCCGCGCTCGCATTCGAGCAGTTCGTAATAATCGATGTCGAGCGACATGGTCTATCGGCCCCCTCTGCCCCGCCGCGCCGGGAAGCGCGACGGGGAGAGTTTCATGCTTACTTCTTGTCGTCTTCGACTTCGGAGAATTCGGCATCGACGACATCGTCGTCGGCCTTCTTCTCGTCAGCATCGGCGGTGGGCGATGCCGCGGCTTGCTGTTCCTTTTCGTAGATCGCCTGGCCCAGCTTCATCGCGACCTGCGCCAGCGCCTGCGCCTTTTCGGTCATCGCAGCGCTGTCGCCGCCTTCGACGGCCGTCTTGGCTTCGGCGATCGCCGCTTCGATTTCCGACTTCAGCCCGGCGTCGATCTTGTCGCCATGTTCGGCGATCTGGCGCTCGGTCGTGTGGATCAGGCTTTCGGCGTTGTTCTTCGCCTCGGCCGCCTCACGGCGCTTCTTGTCCTCTTCGGCGAACTGTTCGGCGTCCTTGACCATCTGGTCGATGTCGGCATCCGAAAGGCCGCCCGAAGCCTGGATCTTGATCTGCTGTTCCTTGCCGGTGCCCTTGTCCTTCGCGCTGACGTTGACGATACCGTTGGCGTCGATGTCGAAGGTCACCTCGATCTGCGGCACGCCGCGCGGCGCCGGCGGGATGCCGACCAGGTCGAACTGGCCGAGCATCTTGTTGTCGGCGGCCATTTCGCGCTCGCCCTGGAAGACGCGGATAGTCACCGCCGACTGATTGTCGTCGGCGGTCGAATAGACCTGGCTCTTTTTGGTCGGGATCGTCGTGTTGCGGTCGATCATGCGCGTGAACACGCCGCCCAGCGTCTCGATGCCAAGGCTCAGCGGGGTCACGTCGAGCAGCAGCACGTCCTTGACGTCGCCCTGCAGCACGCCCGCCTGGATCGCCGCGCCGATGGCGACGACTTCATCGGGGTTGACGCCGGTGTGCGGTTCCTTGCCGAAGAAATCCTTCACGACTTCGCGCACGCGCGGCATGCGGGTCATGCCGCCAACCAGCACGACTTCGTCGATCTGGCTTGCCGAAACGCCGGCGTCCTTGATCGCCTTCTTGCACGGTTCGAGGGTGCGCTTGATCAGCTCTTCGACCAGCTTTTCCAGGTCGGAGCGGGTGATCGTCTTGACGAGGTGCTTCGGCCCGTTGGCGTCGGCGGTGATGAAGGGCAGGTTGACCTCGGTCGTCGCAGCCGACGACAGTTCGATCTTCGCCTTTTCGGCGGCTTCCTTCAGCCGCTGAAGCGCCAGCTTGTCGCCGCGCAGGTCGATGCCTTCGTCCTTCTTGAAGCCGTCGGCCAGATATTCGACGATCTTGCTGTCGAAATCCTCGCCGCCCAGGAAGGTGTCGCCGTTGGTCGACTTCACCTCGAACACGCCGTCGCCCACTTCGAGCACCGAGATGTCGAAGGTGCCGCCGCCAAGGTCATAGACCGCGATGGTCTTGTTCTCGCTCTTGTCGAGACCATAGGCGAGCGCGGCCGCGGTCGGCTCGTTGATGATACGCAGCACTTCGAGGCCGGCGATCTTGCCGGCGTCCTTGGTCGCCTGGCGCTGCGCGTCGTTGAAGTAAGCCGGAACGGTGATCACCGCCTGCTCGACCTTTTCGCCCAGATAGGCTTCGGCGGTTTCCTTCATCTTCTGAAGGATGAAGGCGCTGATCTGCGACGGCGAATAATCTTCGCCGCCCGCCTTGACCCACGCGTCGCCGTTGGCGCCCTTGACGATGGTATAGGGGACGAGTTCCATGTCCTTCTTGGTCATGGGGTCGTCAAAGCGGCGGCCGATCAGGCGCTTCACCGCAAAAATGGTGTTTTCGGGATTGGTGACGGCCTGGCGCTTTGCCGGCTGGCCGATCAGGCGCTCGCCATCCTTGGCGAAGGCGACGATCGACGGGGTCGTCCGCGTGCCTTCCACATTTTCGATAACCTTGGGCTTGCCGCCTTCCATCACCGCGACACAGCTGTTCGTGGTGCCGAGGTCGATCCCGATCACTTTGGCCATAGTCTCAACGTCCTTATCATTTTCCGGCGCCCTAAAGAGGCACGCCGCACATGGGTTCCCTTGCGGGTTTGATGGGCGCGATATAGGTGCGCTAATCCTTGGCACAAGGGTTTTGACCGCTTACTGTGGATCGAAAATCGACGCATTTCGGGAGTCCCGCATCATGAAGCCTTTCGCCATCGCCGCCCTTGCTGCCAGCGCGCTCGCCCTTACCGGCTGCAACGGCAAAGTCGGCAGCGACCCGCAACTCGCGGTGGTCGCCGGCTATATCCAGATGGGCGCGACCCCCGACAGCCCCGCCGCGGGCTACTTCACGATCAAGGGCGGTCCGCAGGATGTCGAACTGGTCGCCGTGACCGCCGACCTCGCGCAGCGCGTCGAAATGCACGAAAGCGTCAAGGAAAATGGCGTGGTGACGATGAAGCCGCTGACCACTGCGACCGTCCCCGCGAAGGGCGAGCTGGAATTCAAGCCCGGCGGCAAGCATCTGATGATCTGGCACATCAACGGCGCCGCGGTGCGCGCCGGCAAGCTGCCGATGCAGTTCGTCTTCACCAACTATAACAATGACCGCATCCTCTTCGACCTGCCGATCAAGCCGGCGCCGGGCGCGAGCGCCGACGGCAGCGGCGACGCGCCGGCGGGTGCGATGGCCGGGATGGCGCATGGCTCGATGGACCATGGCGCGGCCAACACGGACGCGGCGAAGAAGTAAGCACCCGTGGCGCGGCCGTCGCGGCTCCTGACGGCGGGCGAAATTGCTCTGGCGCGGTCGGTCTTCGGCGATGCGATCGCCTATGACCGCGTGCGCATATGCCACCACAAGTGGATATTCTTCCAGCCGCGCCGCGTCGTGATGGCGCCGATGGGGTCGCTGCATTTCCACCCGCATGGTGACTTATACTGCGACGATTTCGCCGCCGCCTCGCGGTCGCTGAAGGGCCTGTTCCTCCACGAAATGACGCATGTGTGGCAGGCGCAGACGCGCGGGCGCTGGTATCTGGTGCTGATGCGCCATCCCTTCGCGACCTATGGCTACAGCCTGAAACCCGGCTGGCTGCTCGCGCGCTACGGGCTCGAACAGCAGGCGGAGATCGTGCGCCATTACTGGCTGCTTACCCAGGGCGCGACGATCGCCGGCGCGCCGGGGGTGGAGGCGTATCGCGCGATCCTGCCGTTCGCGGACAGCGGGGCAGCAGCATAGGCGCCGCGCCGCGCGTCAGGCGGCGATCAGCCGGAACTGTTCGCGAAAATCGGCGTCGCTGTCGATACGGCCGCGCATCGGGGTGACGACATCGCTGCCGTCACCCTCGCCCTCTTCGAACAGCGCACACGCAACGTCTCGGCCGCGCGCGACGCTGTAGCGCTGCGCGATCTGCCCCGTGGGACGGAAGCCCAGCTTGCGCAGCACCGCGCCCGACGCCGGGTTGTCGAGGAAATGCCCCGCGGTCAGCTTCGGCAATTGCATCGCGCGCGCGATCCGGACGAGCTGGCGGCCGGCTTCGGTCGCAAAGCCGAGGCCCCAATAGGGGCGGGCGATCCAATAGCCCATTTCGAGCGGCCCTTCGGGGCTCGGCGCGATGCCGCAGCCGCCGACGAGGCGCGGGGCGCCGCCGGTGCGCGCGAAGATCAGGAAGCTGGGCTGCGCGGGGTCGACCGGACGGCCAAGGAAGTCCTGCGCCTCGTCCATGCCATAGGGCCAAGGCGCGCGCGCCAGGTTGCGCACCACCGCTTCCTCGCCGATCGCGCGGGCGAGTGCGGGGGCATCTTCGAGCCAGCCGGGCCGCAGCAACAGTCTTTCGGTACGCGCAAACATTTTCGTCACTCCCATTTGCCTGTCGCCGTGGCGTCAGATGGTGACGCTTTGACGACAGTCGATATGCGAGGGAGATGGATGGCCCTGTTTTCGCGCCGGAAATTCAAAGGGACCGATGGAGGTCCGGATTCCGGGCAAGAAAAAAGGGAGACCGGGGGCGACCCGTCTCCCTCTTTTCGAACTTTGTTCCCGCTTGGGCGGAAAGGACCGTTCCGGGTCGTCCCTTGGTGGACGACCCTGGAAGATCGTCCTTATTCGGCGGCTTCCGCCATGGCGTCGACCGACACATATTTGCGGCCAAGCTTGCCGTCGTGGAATCGGACGCGGCCGTCCGCGGTCGCGAACAGCGTGTGGTCCTTGCCGATGCCGACGTTGACGCCCGGGTACACTTTGGTGCCGCGCTGGCGCACGATGATGTTGCCGCCGATCACTTCCTGACCGCCGAACTTCTTCACGCCAAGGCGCTTGGCCTGCGAGTCGCGACCGTTGCGCGACGAACCGCCTGCTTTCTTATGTGCCATGACCTAAACTCCTTGTTTCGTTCTTCAGCCGAGCCGCGTGATCGCGCTCAGGCGTCCTTCTTGGGGGCCGCCTTCTTGGCAGCGGGCTTCTTTTCGGCGGCAGCTTCGGCCTTGGGCGCAGCGGCCTTCTTCGGCGCAGCAGCCTTCTTTTCGGGCGCGGGCGCAGCGGCGGCTTCTTCGGCCTTCGGCGCGGCTTCCTTCTTCGGAGCGGCCTTCTTGGCTTCGCCGATGGCGGTGATGCGCAGCAGCGTCAGCGACTGACGGTGGCCGTTGCGGCGGCGATAATTGTGCCGGCGGCGCTTCTTGAAGACGATGACCTTTTCGCCGCGGGTCTGGGCGATGATCTCGGCCGAAACGGTCAGACCCTTCGCATCCTTCACCTCGCCGCCGTCACCGGCCAGCAGAACGTCACCCAGCGACACGGTGTCACCGGCTGCGCCTTCGATCTTCTCGACGGCGATCTTGTCTCCAGCGGCGACGCGATACTGCTTGCCGCCCGTGCGCACGATTGCGAACATGGTCTTCCATCCAATCAGAAACTAAAACACCCGCGCTCCCGGTCAGCCGCCGAAGCGACCGATTTTTCCGGCATGCGGGAAAGTCAGCGCTACTAGCGGCGAACGGCGATGCTGTCAACCGCATATTTCCGCGCTTTTCATCGCGAAAGGGGCGGTTCGGGGCGCGCGGCGCCGCTCCTCCGATTCGGCTTGCTGCGATGCGTCTGCGCCCATATCAGGGACGGCGATGAAGCCAATCCTTGCAATCCTGCCGCTGATGGCCGCAATCCCGCTGTCGGCCTGCGCCGCTGCGCAGGGCGGCGACTATCCTTCGCTCGCGAAGCGCCCGGTCGAGGGACGTTTCGACGTTGCGCCGCCGTCGGTCGTCGTGCCGCCGCCGGGGCCTCTTCCGACCGATCTGGCCGGGCGGCTGGCGCGCTGGGAATCGGACGCGGTGGGCGCGCAGCAAGCCTTCGCCCGCGAACGGACGCCGACCGAGGCCGCCGTCACCGCAGCGGGCGGCGCGGCGATTTCCAGCGAAAGCTGGGTCGTGGCGCAGCAGGCGATCTCGCGCCTTCAGGCAACGCGCGCGCCGCTGACCGACGCGCTTGCCGACATCGACCGCCTCTATCTCGAACGCAGCATCGCCGAATCGGTCGACGGGCTGCCCGAAATCTATGCGCTGCGCGACAAGCTCGCGGCGATGCTGGCCGCGCAGGACGATGTCCTGACCACGCTCGAGCGGCGGCTGCCGGGGCAATAGCTCAGTTGTTGAGCCCGTGCTTTTTCAATGCGTGGCGGATCTGGTCATAGCTCAGACCCAGCGCTTCGGCGGCGACCTTCTGGTTGAAGCGGCAGCGCGCCATCGTGTCCGACAGGATTTGCCGTTCATAGGCATCGACCGCCGCGCGCAGATCGCTGACGGCGCCGCCGGTGGGCGGGGCCGGGGTTGCCATTGCACTCTCGTCACCGGGCGCAGCCGGGGCAGGGGGCGCCGCGTCGGCCTTCGCCTGCGTCTTGCGCGCTACGGGCTGCCAGGGGCTGGCGAAGGGGTCGAAGCTCAGCGCATCGACCGGGCGCGTCGGGTCGGCCCAGCGATAGATGGCGCGTTCGATGACGTTGCGGAGCTCGCGCACATTGCCCGGCCAGTCGTGGCCCTCCATCGCCGCGAGCGCGCGCGGGCCGAAACCCGGCCATTCGTCCCAGCCGAGCACCGCGGCCATGCGCTGTCCGAAATAGGTGGCGAGCACCTCGATATCGCCTTCGCGCGCGCGCAACGGGGGCAGGGTGATGACCTCGAACGACAGCCGGTCGAGCAGGTCGGCGCGAAAGCGGTTGTCATCGACCAGCGCGGGCAGATGTTCGTTGGTCGCGGCGACGATACGAACGTCGACGCGGATCGGGCGCGACGAACCGACGCGCGTCACCTCGCCATATTCGACCGCGCGGAGCAGCCGTTCCTGCGCACCCATCGACATGGTCGCGAGCTCGTCGAGGAACAAGGTGCCGCCGTCGGCTTCCTCGAAGCGCCCTGCGCGCGTCTTCGTCGCACCGGTAAAGGCCCCCGCCTCGTGCCCGAACAACTCGCTCTCGATCAGCGTCTCGGGCATCGCGGCGCAGTTCATGATCACATAGGGCCGGTCCCACCGCGCCGACAGGCGGTGCAGACGTTCGGCGATCAGTTCCTTGCCGGTGCCGCGCTCGCCGATCACCAGCACCGGACGGTCAAGCGTCGCCGCCTGGCTCGCGCGCTCGACCGCATCCTGAAAGGCGATCGACTGGCCGATGAACTGCGTTTCGCGCTCCATTCCCAATCATTGGCAAAATCTCCCGCTGATTGGCAAGTCATTTTGTGCGGATGGGGCGATTCCGTGTGAAGTTAGGCGCTTTTCCGCCGCTTTCGGCAATTGGCACGCGTCCTGCAAAGATATTTGCGAACCGGCGCAGAAAGCTCCGGTGCAGCGAAAAACAGGAAGGAACGATCATGAAGACGCTGTTTGCCCAGACTGCCACTTTCGCGCTCAGCGCGGTCGGTGCGCTGGCCATCCTTGTCGGGGTGATCGATCATCCGCAGGTCGTTTACGACGTCGCTGCTGCAACCCCGGCGGTCAGCCTCGTGGCCTGACCGAAAACTGGTGCCGGGGCACTCTCCCCCCTTGCCCCGCCCCGGCACCAGCCATTTTCGACGAATTTCGACAGGAGTTTAGACATGGGTATTTTTTCACGAACCCGCGACATCATCGCCGCCAACGTCACCGATCTGCTTGACCGGGCCGAAGATCCCGAAAAGATGATCCGCCAGATCATCTTCGAGATGAACGAAACCCTCGTCGAAGTCCGCGCCTCAGCCGCCCGCACCATCGCCGACCAGAAGGAAATGCGTCGCCACATCGCGAAGCTGGAAAGCCTTCAGGACAGCTGGAAGGAAAAGGCCGAACTGGCGCTGTCGAAAGATCGCGAAGACCTGGCCACCGCCGCGCTGGTCGAAAAGCAGAAGGCCGGCGACATGGCCGAAAAGCTGAAGGCCGAAATCGCCGTGCTCGACGATGCGCTCAAGGGCTATGAAGCCGACATCACCAAGCTGCAGAAGAAGCTCAGCGAAGCGCGCGCGCGTCAGTCGAGCGTCGTCAATCGCCTCGAAAGCGCCGAAAACCGCTATCGTCTGCGCGAAATGACCAATGGCGACCGCGTCCAGGATGCCTTCTCGCGCTTCGAAACGCTCGAACGCCGCGTCGACGAAGCCGAAGGCCGTGCCGACGCGCTGGGCCTCGGCTACAAGAAGTCGCTCGACGAAGAAATCGCCGAGCTGCAGGCCGCCGACAAGGTTGCCGACGAACTCGCCGCGCTGAAAGCCGCGCAGGGCAAGAACTAAGGAGCTGGACCGATGGAAGAAGTGATCATTGTCCCGATCGTCATCGGCACGCTCTTCCTCGGTCTGCCCTGGCTGATCCTCCACTACATCACCAAGTGGAAGCAGGCCAAGACATTGACCGGAGAGGATGAACAGCTGCTCGACGAAATGTATGACACGGCGCGCCGTCTCGAAGCCCGCCTGCATACCGTCGAACGGATCATCAGCGCCGACCATCCCGATTTCCGCCCCGCGGTTCGCAGCGATGAAGATCTGGCGCAGCTTGAAAACATCAGCAGGAGGAACTGAGATGTCCGCTAGCCGCACGAAATTCTATCTCGACAAACAGAACGCCAAATGGAGCGGCGTCTGTGCGGGCATCGCCGACTATAGCGGAATCGACGCCCTGTGGGTCCGCGTCGGCGCGGTGCTGCTGACGCTGATGGGGGGCTTCCCCTGGACGCTGATCGCCTATTGGCTCGTCGCCTGGATGGCGCAGCCGAAGCCCTTCGCGCTCTATGGCTCGCAGGAAGAGGCGAAATTCTGGCAGGGCGTGCGCTCGAACCCCAGCGCCTCGACCCGCGACATCCGCTCGCGCTTCCGCGACATCGATCGCCGGCTTGCCGATATCGAACTTTACTACACGAGCCACAACCGCCGCCTCGCCGACGAGATCGACGCACTGCGCTGATCCCGGCGACGCCCGGAACCATGGCAACAGGGAGTTGAAACATGAATTTCGGTGGTCCCGCTTTCGTCCTCGCCATCATCGGCATCTCGATGGCCGGCTGGATGTTCACCACCTGGATCCGCGCCAAACACGGCTATCCGGTTGAAAATGAATGGGGCGGCACGGTTCATCGAACCGACGCCGACGCTGATCGAAAAATCGCACTGCTGGAAAGCGACAATGCCAAGCTCGCCGGCAAGATCGTCCGGCTGGAGGAACGCATCTCGGTTCTCGAACGCATTGCGACCGACACCAACGGACAGGCGGCGCAGCTCGCCAGTCAGATAGACAGCCTGCGCTGAGGGGAATAACCATGGACTTCATCATCCTGAAGGAAGCAATCGCGCCGGTCGCGGCGATCATCGGCCTCGCGGCAATCGGCGGCTGGATTTTCACCACCTGGCTGCGCATCAAGCACGGCTATCCGCTCGAGAACAGCTGGGGCAAGGCGATCTATCCCAAGACCAGCGACGAGGCGATGGAACGCGTCAAGCTGATCAGCCAGGAAAATGCCCAGCTTCGCGCCGAACTCGGATCGGTCAAGGATCGCCTGGCGGTGGTCGAACGCATCGTCACCGACGAAGGCCACCGGCTGGAGCGCGAGATCGAGGCGCTGCGGCGTCCGGCGAACTGAGGAAGGAGCAGCCGTCATGAGCGACACCATCTGGATCCTGATCCCGCTTGCCCCCTTTCTCCTCGGCGGCTTCGCCATCTGGTCGAAGCACCAGCAGAAGATGATCGAGAAGCAGTCCGAACTCACCGCCGAAAAGGCCGCGCAATATGCGGCGCAGACCGAGCGGCTGGAAGCGCGCGTCCGCGTCCTCGAACGCATCGTGACCGACAAGGGAATCGACGTCGCCGACGAGATCGAGAAGCTGCGCGAAGCCCCGCTGAACTGACAAGACAAGACCGAAAGGATCACTCCCCATGAACCCCTTTGAAATGGTCATCGGCATCGTGCTGATCGTGACGATCGGCAGCATCGTCCGGGCGAAATATGGCGTCCACCGCGACCGCCGCGGCAACGAATATTTCGTCGGCAACGCGAATCAGGATGCCGAGACCAAGGCGCTGCAAGCCGAAATCCGTCAATTGAAAGAGCGCATCCAAGTGCTCGAACGGATCGCCACCGACAATAATCGCGCGGTCAGCCTCGACGAGGAAATCGAGAAGCTGCGCGATCGTTCGCACCCCTGATGTGACGAAGAAGGAGCCCTGTCATGGCCGCCATCACTTCTGACCTCGCAACCAATCTTGTCACCGCCGCGGTGGCGCTGTCCGCCCTCGGCATCGTCAGCCTCGCCGCGCTGCGCGGCTGGCGCGACTGGATCCAGCTCAAGCGCGAAGAACTCGCCATCTGCCACAGCGTGGGCCAGGACCCTGCGGTGCCGAACGCCGGATCGCGGATCGAGATCGCCGACCTCAAGGAACGGCTGCGCAAGCTCGAAGCCATTGCGGCGGGAGTCGATCTTTGATCAGCCTGACGCCGCGAGAGGCTTTTCTTCCAACGCGCTTTCTGCCACGGCCGCGACCATGCGCAGCCTCGACGACATTTTCGAAGAATATGACTTCCTCGACGGCGACGATCGCTATCGCCTGCTGATCGATCTCGGTCGCGAACTGGAGCCGATGCCCGATCCGCTCAAGACCGACGCCACGCTGGTCCGCGGCTGTTCGGCGAGCGTCTGGGTCTACCCGCTGCCGCAGGACGGCGACCGGTTGCACTTCCTTGCCGACAGCAATGCCGCGATCACCAAGGGGATCGTCGCGCTCGTTCTCGCCGCGGTGCAGGACAAGCCCGCGACGGAGGTCGCCGCGATGGACATAGCCGCCGCGCTCGCCCCGTTCGACCTGACGCGCCAGCTGTCGTCGAACCGTACGCAGGGCGTCCCCAACATGGTTGCCTTGGTCCAGGACACGGCGCGGCGCATCGCCGGCGCCTGAGCATCCCGCTTCAACTATCGATCGCCATCGAGGTCGGCGCGTTCTTCTGACAAGCACGAAAAAGGGCGCGGGAGTTTCCTCCCGCGCCCTGATTTTCGTATACTGCCGGGGGCTTAGAAGCCGACGGTCAGCGTGCCGCTGATCGTGCGCGGCGCGCCGATCTGGGCGAAGGGAACCGAGCCCGGGTTGGCGGTCACGAGGCCCGAACCCAGAACGCCGCCCTGATTCAGGCTGGTCGTGTACGAGCCGACATAGAGATTGTCGAACAGGTTGTAGACGTTGAGCTGGAAGAAGGTCTTGTCGTTCAGACCCAGGAACTCCAAGCTCAGGCGCGCATCGAGGTTGACCAGCCAATAGGCGTTGGTTTTCGCCGGATAGACAATCGTCGGTGCAGCCTGCGTACCCGCATAGATCGGCAGATTGGTGTCATAGATAAACCGGCCGCCCGTGCGCTTGCCGGTGATACCCAGTTCGACCGGCCCCAGCGTTCCGCGGACCGAGCCGCCGAACGTATATTCGGGCGAACCCGATTCACGCTTGCCGGCAGTCTGGGCGAACAGCGGATCGCCGATCGCTGCGCAACCGATGGCAGTATTGACCGCGGTGCAGCTGCCAGCCTGGACATTGTCCTTGATCTCCGACTTCATCCACGAGCCAAAGGCGTAGAGAGCCAGTTCCGGGATCGGCTGGAAGGCAACGCTGCCGTCGATGCCATATTTGTCGACACGACCAAGGTTACGGTAGACGTTGCGTTCGGTGACGGGATCATAGGCCGAAGCGAGACGATCGCTGTACTTCGTGAACCAGCCCGAAAGCTGCGCCTGAACCTGGCCGGTACGATAGCGAACGCCCAGATCGAAGTTATCCGACTTTTCAGGGTTCGGACGCGCCGATGCGGTGTTCGGTGCAAAGAAGAAGGCGTTGTAAAGCGAGTCCGTGCCCGGAACCTGCAGGCCCTTCGAATAGTTCGCGAACACCGAGATCCGGTTGCTGGGCTTGAACAGCAGGCCGACGTTCGGAAGAATGTCGTCATACTTGAGCACACGCTGCTGCGGGCCCTGAACTGCCGGGTTCGCAGCTGCATAGGTCGCGTTGCGCGGGTCGCCCTGACCAAAGCAGTCGACGAAGCCCGAGTCGCTCGTCGTGAAGCAATAGTTGTTCAGATTACGCCGGAAGAACGGCGCGCGAATGCCGAGCGTCGTAACGAGGCTGCCATCCATAAACTCCCCGCGATACTCGCCGGAAATCTGGTTGAGCGTGGCATAGGAGAGGCGGTCACGCTTCTGCAGAACGCCGCCGGTAACATCGGTTGCACCGTCGTTGACCGGGAACACGTCGATCGGCTCGCCATTGAGCTGCAGGAAGCCGACTTGTCCCGTCTGACGGTGACGCGCGCGGTCGAAAGTGTAGCCGATGCGAACCGTGTGACCCTCTGCAATGTCCCAGCGCAGGTTAGCGATCACGCCATAGCGATGGGTCTGCGTCTGGCTGGGTGCCAGCACCGCAACTTCGTCGAGCAGGTCGCCGTCGCCGTTGAGGTCCATGCCGAAATAAGGACGGCCGCCCATGTAGCCAGCGAGGCCATTGTTGAGCCGTTCGCGCGCATTGACGGTCCCGCCGCCATTGGCCTTCACATACTGGTAGCTGGGATCGACGGTAAGGGTTACGCCTTCCGACAGCGTGAACTTCGACGCGCCGCGGATGTTACCCGTGTTCGACGGGTTATAGCGGCGGTCAAACTCGGTACCGCACGACGACGCCGAATCTGGAGCGCCCGGCGTGACAGTTGCAGTCGTGGTGCACGGATAGTTGATGTTATATTCGCGCTCGTCGTTGTTCATCGGGAAGCGGTTGCCCGAACCCGAACCGACAACGCGGTTGGCGTCGAGGCGCAGCGGCAGCGAACCGAAGAAGTTGTTGCGGTTCTCGTTATAGTGACCGGCCACCGAGATGAAGTCGCCGTTGCTACCGATCGGCTGCCAGATGCGGCCGTTGAACTGCTTCTTGCGGATGCGGCCATAGTTGTTGAACGGATTGTCGTTCGATGCGCTCGAAGCGGAGACGAAGGCGCGGGTGCCGAACGGCGTGAATTCGCCGGTGTTGATCAGGCCGAAAACGCGGAAGAAGCTGTACTCGCCCGCCGAACCCGAGACCTTCACGCCGAAATCTTCGGTCGGGGTCATCGTGCGATAGTTGACGGTCGAGCCGGTTGCTGCGGCGGTCGGGCTGTCGACGTCGGTCGAACCGAGGTTGACGTTGACCTGTTCGATCAGTTCAGGATCGAGCTGCTGGTTCGAATAGATGGCATAGTTGCCCGAGTCGTTGAGCGGAACGCCGTCGAAGGTCAGGCTGATGCGGTCGGCCGAAAAGCCGCGGATGGTCAGCTGACCGCCCGACGAACCATAAGCGTCATTGTTGGTGAAGACGACGCCCGGGACCAGGTTGATGGTGTCGAGAATGGTCTGACCGGGGTTCTGACGCGCGATCACTTCCTGACCCAGAACCGACTTCGCCTTCGACGTATCGGGCGACTGGATGCCGGCGACGTCCTGCGCCGAGGTGCCGGTGACGACGATTTCGTTTTCGAAATCGACCGAGCCCGTCGACTGGGCAAAGGCCGGCGTGGAAAGCAGCGCAAGCGGAAGCAGCGCGGCGCCAGCGGCGAGCGTGTTTCGGAAATTCATGACAGGTTGTCCCCTTGATTGTGGCATTCGGCAGGCGCGCGGCTTGGGGCGCGCTTGACCTGCGAGCGCCCCTGAAGCCCGCATGTGGCACGATTGTGACAGCAAATGTGACAGTGCAAGCCGCGTGGGCGGGCTGGTACGCGAAAAGGTCAAAAAAGCGCGAATTTCCGTCGCTGCCGCAGAATTATCGACAGGCAGCGCTGCGTTTTTTCGTGCAACTGTTGCTGCAATGCAACATTGGCAGGGGCGAAACCGCGGCGTGGGTGCGCGCCGCGACTCGACTCAGGCGGCGTCGCCCGCTTCCTTCGCCTTGTCGGCATAGACGCGCACCGGCGCCTTGCGGCCTTCGACGACATCCTTGTCGACGACGATTTCGATCACGTCGGTCAGGTCGGGCAGGTCGAACATGGTGTCGAGCAGGATGGCCTCGACGATCGAGCGCAGCCCGCGTGCCCCGGTCTTGCGTTCGATCGCCTTTTTGGCGACCGCGACCAGCGCGTCATCGGTGAAGGTCAGCGCGACTTCTTCGAGATCGAACAGCTTCTTGTACTGCTTGATCAGCGCATTCTTGGGTTCGCCCAATATCTTGACCAGCGCGTCGATGTCGAGATCCTCGAGCGTCGCGATCACCGGCAGGCGGCCGACGAATTCGGGAATCAGGCCGAACTTGAGGAGATCCTCCGGCTCGATATTCTTGAGCACCTCGCCCGCGCGGCGTTCGTCGGGGCCGGCGACATGCGCGCCGAAACCGATCGACTTGCCCTGCAGGCGGTCGCCGATGATCTTTTCGAGGCCGGCAAAGGCGCCGCCCGCGATGAACAGGATGTTGGTCGTGTCGACCTGGAGGAATTCCTGCTGCGGATGCTTGCGCCCGCCCTGCGGCGGCACGCTCGCGGTCGTGCCTTCCATCAGCTTGAGCAGCGCCTGCTGCACGCCTTCACCCGACACGTCGCGCGTGATCGAGGGGTTCTCGGCCTTGCGGCTGATCTTGTCGATTTCGTCGATATAGACGATGCCGCGCTGCGCCTTTTCGACATTATAGTCGCTGGCCTGCAACAGCTTCAGGATAATATTCTCGACATCCTCGCCGACATAGCCGGCTTCGGTGAGGGTCGTCGCATCGGCCATCGTGAAAGGCACGTCGAGGAAGCGTGCCAGCGTCTGCGCGAGCAGCGTCTTGCCGCTGCCCGTCGGGCCGACGAGCAGGATGTTCGACTTCGCCAGTTCGACATCGTCGCCGCGGCCCGAATTGGCGAGGCGCTTGTAATGGTTGTGGACCGCGACCGACAGCACGCGCTTGGCGGTGTTCTGGCCGATCACATAATTGTCGAGGTGTTGGCAGATTTCGAGCGGCGTCGGCACCGCACCGTCCTTGCGCGCGGCGACCCCGCCCTTGATTTCCTCGCGGATGATGTCGTTGCACAGTTCGACGCATTCATCGCAGATGAACACGGTGGGGCCGGCAATCAGCTTGCGGACTTCATGCTGCGACTTGCCGCAGAAGGAGCAGTAAAGAGTGCTCTTGCTGTCCGAGCCGCTCAATTTCGTCATAAATCTTCCTCTGGCAGCCGCAAAAGGGCGCTGCCGTCCTTCATCCTAGCCCGCGATCACCCAATTACAATATGGCAATTGGGTGACATCGGGACATGTCCAACCTGACGACGGCCCGCGAACGGGGCGTCAACAAACGCGGTTACCGAAAGCGGGTCGGCCGGCGTCAGGGCGTCGGACCTTCGCTGATTTCCTTGGGCGCCTCGTCGCCGGGGAGCGCGGGGCGGCGATCGTAGACATGATCGACGATCCCGAACGCGCGCGCTTCCTCGGCTTCGAGGAAAGTGTCGCGATCCATCGCCTTTTCGATGTCTTTGAGCGGCTTGCCCGTATATTGTGCGTAGAGGTCGTTCATCCGCTTGCGGATACGCAGGATTTCCTTGGCCTGGATTTCGATGTCCGACGCCATGCCGCGCGCACCGCCCGAGGGCTGGTGGACCATGATACGGGCGTTCGACAGCGCGACGCGCATGCCGGGTTCGCCGGCGGCGAGCAGGAAGCTGCCCATCGACGCCGCCTGGCCGATGCACACGGTGCCGACGCGCGGGCGGATATATTGCATCGTGTCATGGATCGCCATGCCCGCCGTGACGACACCGCCCGGCGAGTTGATATACATATAGATGTCCTTCTTCGGATTTTCCGATTCGAGGAACAGCAGCTGCGCGACGATCAGCGACGCCATATTGTCTTCGACCTCGCCCGTCACGAAGACGATCCGTTCGCGCAGCAGGCGCGAGAAGATGTCAAAGCTGCGTTCGCCGCGGCTCGTCTGTTCGACGACGACGGGAACAAGGGCGGCGAGCGGGTCGATCATGGAAATTTCGTCCTTCATTATCCGGGATGCCCGCCGCGAACCGGCGGGCTGCCCCTCGGCGCCTTACATCGGCGCGTGGCGTAAGGGATTCAAGGGGGCAAATATCGCGGCGCCGGGGCGAGCGGCTATTGTGCGGGCTTGCCGCCCTGTTCGGCCCAGAAGGCGGCGATGCGGCCGGTGATGAGTTCGGTCGCAAGCGTGCGCGCGGTATCGCGCGGCAGACCAAGTGCTTCGGCCATCGGGCCGCCGAGTTGAGCGTCACCCATCGCCATCAGCACGAGCGCCAACGTGTCTTCGTGCATCAGCCGCTTTTCGTGGGCGTCGGGCGCCATCCCGTCGATCAGGCGGTGGATGGCGTCGAGGATCGGGTCGAGCGCGTCCTCATTGCCCGTCGCCGCCATCCAGGTGGCGAGCGCCCCGGCGCCGCCGCTGTCGAAGGCGTCGAAGGCAAGGTCGACGATCTCGCGCACATTGCGTTCGCCCGGCGGCGACGACGTCATCTTCGCCGCGATCGTGTCGCACACCGTTTCGGCGAGATAGGCGGCGAGCGCCTTTTGCAGCCCGGCGGCGCTGCCGAAATGGTGGAGCAGATTGGCGTGGGTGCGGTCGATGCGCGATGCCACGGCTTTCAGCGTCACCGCCTGCGGCCCCATCTCGATCAGGATCAGCCGCGCGGCTTCGAGCGCCACCGACCGGCTTTCCTCCGGGCTGAGCCGTTTCTTTGCTATTGACACCACTGTAAGTAATTCCTATTTCTTGCCCCGTCGGGCGTCCCCACGCCCTGAACCCCCTTTTCGACGGTGAGAACCATATGTCCAGCCTTTCCCGCACGCCGACGCCGCAGGATTTGTCGATCACCCCGCGCGATCGCCGCTTCGGCCGCGACGACCGGCAGGGGCGCTGGTGGATGAATGGCGACCCGATCGCGTCGGTCTTTCATACCGCGCTGTCGGTAACCTTTCCGAAGGGCGAGGCGATGTTCATCGAGGCGGTGAAGGCGCACCGCGACGGCGTGCCCGAAAAGCTGGCGCGCGAAATCCGCGCCTTCACCCAGCAGGAAGTCATTCACAGCCGCGAACATGTCGTGTTCAATCGCAAGGCGGCGGAGGCGGGTTACGACCTGTCGGAGCTGGAGGCCGATGTCGACAATGTGATGGAACTCATCAAGACGCGCCCGCCTATCGTCAACCTGATGGCGACGATCGCGCTCGAACATTATACCGCGATGATGGCGGCGATCATGCTCAAGGATTCCGCGATGTACGACGGCGCCGAGCCCGAATGGGCGGCGCTGTGGAAATGGCACGCGATCGAGGAAATCGAGCATAAGGGCGTCGCTTACGACACCTGGCTCCACGCGACGCGCGACTGGAGCCGCTGGCGGCGCTGGAAGGCGAAGTCGCTGATGATGGTCGCGATCACCGCGCGCTTCTGGCCCAAGCGCATCCGGGGCATGAAGGCGCTCTTGCAGCAAGACGGGCTGACCGGCTGGCGCGTCAGCGCGCGCATCTGGTGGTTCATGCTCGGCTACCCCGGCATCCTGCGCAAAAGCTTTCTGCCGTGGCTGGCCTATTTCATGCCGGGCTTTCACCCGTGGAACCATGACGACCGCCAGCTCATCAAGAAATTCGAGAGCGATTATGCCGATGCGGTGATGCCGTCGCATTCCTCGGCAGCGCCCGAACTGGCAACGGCCGCGGCCTGACGCCGCGGCCCGGCACCCCCGCGAAGGCAGGCGGCCGGAGGGGCCTCTCTCTCCCTCTCCGCGTCGCCGCCTTCGTGGGGGATCTGTCCCATAGCTGGACGGCTGCGGCGAAGTCCCATATCTCCTTGCTCGGGGAACAGGGGACCGTCCATGCCATCGATCTGGACCGCGGCCGAGCTCGTTCAGCTCGAACTGCAACTCGCCGGACGCCAGTCGCTGCTCGAATTCGGATGCGGCGAGGCGACACTCGTCGCCGCGCGGCAGGCCCGGCGGATCGTGACGGTCGACGGCGATCGCGACCGGCTCGCCGCCATCGCGCGCCGACTGGGCGAAGAGGCGGAGCGCTACACGCCCTATCAGCCCGAAATCGGCCCGGTCGATGCGGAGGGCCGGCCGACCGACCCGGCGCGCCTGCGCGATTGGCCGCGCTATCACACGCATATCTGGCGCCATCTGACCGGCAGCCCGGACGCGGTGCTGATCGACGGGCGCTTTCGTGTCGCCTGCCTGTTGCAGGCGATCGTCCACTGTAAACCCGACGCGATGCTCCTGTTTCACGATTTCAGGGACCGCGCCGCCTATCATGTCGTGCTGAACCATTGCGACGTGCTGGCACGCGTCGATACGCTGGCGGTGCTGCGCGTCCGGCCGCAGGTCGACGGCAAGGCCGTGTTGCACGACCTGTTCGACCATTTCTTCGACCCCGATTGACCATGCCCGCCGCGCTGGGCATGTCGGCACGATGATCACCTCGCCCCCCACGATCGAAACCGCGCGGCTGCGCCTGCGCCCGCCGCATTTTTCGGACAAGTCCGTTCATATCGCGATGTGGGCCGATCCGCGCGTCACGCGCTTCATCGGCGGCGAACCGCGTGCGCCGGACGTGAGCTGGGGCAAATTTTTAAGCTCTGCCGGGCTGTGGCCGGTAATGGGCTTTGGCTATTGGGTGTTCGCCGACCGCGACAGCAATGCGCTGATCGGCATGGGCGGGCTTTCCTATTTCTGCCGCGGCATCCCCGAACTTGAGGATCTACCCGAGGCGGGCTGGGCGTTCGATGCCGACCATTGGGGCGGCGGGCTAGCGACCGAGGCGATGAGCGCGGCGCTCGGCTGGGCCGACGCGACGCTCGACGCGCCCGAGGTGCGCTGCATCATCGATCCGGGCAATGCTGCATCGGAGCGTGTCGCCGAAAAGCTGGGCTTTCGCCGCATCGGCGACAGCGACGCGCTGGGGCATGTGGTGGGGATTTATTCGCGGCCACGGGGTGGCTGAATTGGTCGTCATTGCGAGCGGAGCGAAGCAATCCGGAGAGGTTTGCGCTACGCTGGATTGCCGCGTTGCCTTCGGCTCCTCGCAATGACGATTTGGATCAAACCGCCTCGACGACCAGCACGCCGCCGTCGGCGCTGATGACGCGGACCTTGGCGCCTTCGGCGGCGTCGGGGCCGCGCACCGGCCATTCGCCATCGCCAACCCGGGCGCGGCCGCGGCCGTCCTCGATCGCCGTCGTCACCGTCAGCACCTCACCGACGAGGCGGCCGCCGCGCTGGTTGAGCAGGGGGTCGGTGGAGACGATCGGATTGTCGCGCAGCCATTTGCGCGCGCCATAGAGGATGATCACCGACAGCACGGCGAAGATGCCGAGCTGAAGCGGCACGCCGATCGGCAACACCCACGCGACGACGCCGGTGATAACCGCTGCGCCGCCGAGCCAGATCAGGAAAAAGCCGGGCGCGATGATTTCGGCGGCGGCAAGCAGGACGCCGAGCGACAGCCACGCCCAGTGCGGTTCCATATTGGCGATAAAGTCGGGCATATCAGCTTCCCCTGCCTCAGCTTGCCTTGCCGCGTTCGATCGCGTCCTTGGCGAGTTCGCCGATGCCGCCCAGCGTGCCGATGAGCTGCGTCGCCTCGACCGGGAACAGGATCGTCTTGGCGTTGGGGCTGGTCGCGAACTGGCTTACCGCCTCGACATATTTTTGCGCGATGAAATAGTTGATCGCCTGCGCATTGCCGCTCGCGATCGCGTCGCTGACCATCTGTGTCGCCTTGGCTTCGGCCTCGGCCTCGCGCTCGCGCGCTTCGGCGTCGCGGAAGGCGGCTTCGCGCCGCCCTTCGGCCTGCAGGATCTGGCCCTGCTTCTCGCCCTCGGCGCGCAGGATTTCGGAGGCGCGCAGCCCCTCGGCCTCCAGGATCGCGGCGCGCTTTTCACGCTCGGCCTTCATCTGGCGCGCCATGGCGTTCGAAATGTCGGCGGGCGGGCGGATGTCCTTGATCTCGACGCGGGTGATCTTCACCCCCCATGGCGTCGTCGCATCGTCGACGACGTGCAGCAGCCGCGCGTTGATCTCGTCGCGCTTCGACAGCGTCTCGTCGAGGTCCATCGACCCCATCACGGTGCGGAGGTTCGTCGTCGTCAGGTTCATGATCGAGAGGTACAGGTCGCTGACCTCATAGGCGGCCTTCGCGGCGTCGAGCACCTGAAAGAAGACGACGCCGTCGACCGCGACCATCGCATTGTCCTTGGTGATGATTTCCTGGCCGGGGATGTCGAGCACCTGTTCCATCATGTTCACCTTGCGACCGACACGGTCGAAGATCGGCATGATGAAGTTGAGGCCCGGCTGCGCGGTGTGCGTGTAGCGGCCGAAGCGCTCGATCGTATAGGCGAAACCCTGCCGCACCGGCGTCAGCGCCCAGATCAGAAACACCAGCATGAAAAAGACCAGCGCAAGCGCAAAATACATCGATCATCCCCTCGGTAAAAATTCGCTTCTGCTACCCGCTTCCTTATTGCGGCAATGGTCCGGCTGCGCCACAGAAAAGCGCATGACCCATGCCGCCTTCGCCCCGCGCTCGCTCCTCTATGTTCCCGGCTCCAACGCCCGTGCGCTGGAAAAGGCGGGCGGGCTCGCCGCCGATATGCTGATCATCGACCTGGAGGATGCGGTGCCCGCGGAGCGCAAGGCAGAGGCACGCGCGGCGATGCGCGCCGCGGTGACGGCGGGCTTTGCGGGCAAGCGCGTCGCCGTGCGCGTCAACGCCAGCGGCAGCGCCGAGCAGGCAGACGATCTTGCGGCGCTGGACGGGCTCGCGCTCGACGCGTTGGTGCTGCCGAAGGTCGACGCGCCGTCGGACCTCGACCCGCTGCGCGCGCTGGGGCTACCGCTGCTGGCGATGATCGAAACGCCGACCGCCATCTATGCGGCACAGCGCATCGCCGCCGACGCGGCGGTGCAAGGGCTGATCGCCGGGCTCAACGATCTGGCCTTTGAGCTCAAACTGCCCGACGGCATGGATCGCGGCGCGATGAGCCATGCGATCCAGGCGATCGTGCTCGCGGCGCGGGCGGGCGGCGTGTGGTGCTTCGACGGCGTCTATAATGCGATCGACGATGCGGAAGGCTTTGCGGCCGAAGCGGGCGAGGGGCGGCGGTTCGGCTTCGACGGCAAGACGCTGATCCACCCGTCGCAGGTGGATCCGTGCAACCGCGCCTTCGCCCCGTCGCCGCGCGAGATTGCCGCTGCCGAGGCGCTGGTCGCCGCCGCAACCGGCGGTGCGCAGCGGCACGCGGGCCATATGATCGAGGATATGCACGTTGCGGCGGCGAAGGCGCTGCTGGAACGGGCGCGCCCGCAATAGCGGCGGGCTTTCCGCCGATGCCGTTCATCGTTCGACGAACGCGCCTTGCCGCTTCGGCATCTCCATGCCATCGGCGCGGTCATGAAACTGTCGACACTTCGCGCCGCCGTCGCGGCCGCCGCCCTGATCGCCGTATCGCCCGCCGCCTATGCGAAGGGCGACACGCCCGTCGCCGAAGCCGATCTGGCGCAGCATATCCGCGTTCTTGCGAGCGATGCCTTCGAGGGCCGCGGGCCGGGTACCGAGGGCGAGGACCGCACCATCGCCTATATCGTCGGCGAATGGGCGAAGGCAGGATTGCAGGCGGTACCGGGCAGCGACACGCCTTGGCTGCAACCGGTTCCCTTTGTCGAGACACAGGCAACGGGCGGAAGCGCGCGCTTCAAGGTGGCCGACCAGCCCTTTGCGATCGGCGACGACGGTATCATCGTCACCGGCAGCGAGGCGTCGGTGGCGCTGGCCGATACGCCGCTCGTCTTCGTCGGCTATGGCGTCGATGCGGACGGCCGGGTCAACGCCGATGTCGCGGGCAAGGTCGCGGTCATGCTGTTCGATACGCCGCCCTTCGGCGACAAGCTGCCGCGTTACCGCGAGCGGCGCCAGATGCTCGCCGACGCGGGCGCGGCGGGCGTCTTGATCGTCGCGCCGGATGCGATGCCGTGGAACGAGATTCGCGAGAGCCTGGGCGCGAAGACTGTGCGCATGGGATCGGCGCCGGCAGGACCGACGATCAGCGGCTATATCGCGCCGGCGGCGCTCGATGCCATGCTCGCCAAGGCCGGGCAGAATGGCGTGGCGCTGCGCGCGGCCGCCGAGGCGGGCGATTATCGCGGCGCGCTGCTGCCGGTGACGGGCGATTTCACTGCGACCGCAGCGGTGCGCAATTTTGCCAGCAACAATATCGTCGCCAAGCTGCCGGGCGCGAAGCCCGACGGCAAGGCAGTGCTGTTCCTCGGCCATTGGGACCATCTCGGCATCTGCCGGCCCGAAGGCGCCGCCGATCGCATCTGCAACGGCGCGGTCGACAATGCGAGCGGGATCGCGGTGCTGATCGAGGTGGCCAAGCGTCTTGCTGCCGGGCCGCGTCCCGACCGCGACATCTATTTCCTCGCGACCACGTCGGAAGAGAAGGGGCTGCTCGGCGCGCGCTGGTTCGCCGACCATCCGGTGGTGCCGCTGTCCGACATCACTGTCGCGCTCAACATCGACACCATCGCCATTTCACCGCGCGGCACCCCGGTCGCGACGATCGGGCGCGGCAAGCCCGCCTATGACGCGGTGGTGCGCGACGTTGCGACGGCGCTCGGCCGGACGATCGACAGCGACGGCGAGGCCGATGCCTTCGTCCAGCGGCAGGATGGCTGGGCGCTCGGCGCCAAGGGCGTCACGTCGCTGATGGTCGGCGGCAGTTTTTCGGACATGAAACTGCTCGAGGCCTTTCTGGGCAGCGACTATCATCGCCCCGCCGACGAATTTTCGGACAAGGTACCGCTTGGCGGCGCCGCCGAGGATGCCGATCTGCACGTTGCGCTGGGCCGCGCCTTCGCCGACACGAAGCGCTGGCCGGGAACGGCGGACTAGGACCTTAGCTCCGGCGACGCCGCGCGCCGCTCAGCGGGTCAGCACGAAATAGGCGACGTAGAACCAGCTGAAGATGCCGTGGATGATCGCCCACAGCACCGATTTGTGCGTGGTGAAGCTGATCGCCATCGCCAGCGCGCTGCCGAAGCCGACCCCGTTGCGGATCACTTCCTTCTGCACGATGATGCGGCGTTCGCTCATGCGGCCTGCTTCGCCCGGTCGGTCATTTCCTGATTGAGCATTTCTGCGAGCAGGAACGCGAGTTCAAGGCTCTGTCCGGCATTGAGGCGCGGGTCGCAATGCGTGTGGTAGCGATCGGCGAGATCCATCTGCGTCACGTCCATCGCACCGCCCGTACATTCGGTGACATTCTGGCCCGTCATCTCGATATGGATGCCGCCGCCATGCGTGCCTTCGGCGCGGTGAACCGCGAAGAAGCCGCGCACTTCGGCGAGGATGCGCTCGAACGGGCGCGTCTTGTAGCCATTGCCCGTCTTGATCACATTGCCGTGCATCGGATCGCACGACCAGACGACCGGGTGCCCCGACGCCTTCACCGCGCGCACCAGCGCCGGCAGATGCGCCTCGATCTTGTCGTGACCATAGCGGGTGATCAGCGTCATGCGGCCGGGAACATGCTGGGGGTTCAGCGTATCGAGCAGGCGCAGCAGCTCGTCGGGGTCGAGGCTGGGGCCGCATTTCATGCCGACCGGATTGCCGATGCCGCGCAGATATTCGATATGCGCCGACCCTTCGAAGCGGGTGCGATCGCCGACCCACAGCATATGGCCCGACGTGTCGTACCAGCCGCCGGTCAGGCTGTCCTGCCGGGTCAGCGCCTGCTCATAGGGAAGCAGCAGCGCCTCGTGACTGGTGTAGAAGCTCGTGCCCTTGATCTGCGGCACCGTTTCCGGCGTTACGCCGCACGCTTCCATGAAGGCGAGCGCTTCGGAAATCCGCGCGGCGGTTTCCTGATATTTCTTAGCCCAAGGGCTGCGGTCCATGAAATCATGCGTCCAGGCGTTGACCTGATGCAGATTGGCATAGCCGCCGTTCGCAAAGGCGCGCAGCAGGTTGAGCGTCGCCGCCGACTGGTTGTACGCGCGGATCATGCGCTGCGGATCGGGGGCGCGGCCTGCGGCTTCGAAAGCGATGTCGTTGATGATGTCGCCGCGATAGCTCGGCAGCTCGACGCCGCCCACTTCTTCCATGTCGGCCGAGCGCGGCTTGGCGAACTGGCCCGCCATGCGGCCGACCTTCACGACGGGCATCTTCGACGCGAAGGTCAGCACCACCGCCATCTGCAGCAGGACGCGGAAGGTGTCGCGGATGTTGTTCGGATGGAATTCGGCAAAGCTCTCGGCACAGTCGCCGCCCTGAAGCAGAAACGCCTTGCCTTCCGCAACGCGGCCCAGCTCGCTGGTCAGCTCGCGCGCCTCGCCGGCAAAGACGAGCGGCGGATAGCCGGCAAGCTCACGCTCGGCGGCCGCAAGTGCGGCTTCGTCGGTGTAGGTCGGCAGCTGGCGGGCTTCGTGCGAGCGCCAGCTTTGCGGTTGCCATTGGTGCGTCATATGCGGTCTTCTTACGTTTTCTGCGTCAAAATCGATTCGCCGGGTGCCTTGGCGCGATTGCCCCGCCAAAGCAAGCGCGGGCGATAAAATTAGCATGATGGTGGCTTTCGCGCACCTATGCTTTTCTTCATTGCAAAAAACTGTTAGTTTCTTTCGCAAATCGGGACGCTTTTACGGGTCGCGCGTCCGTCTTCGGTAATCGGTAAGATTTGGTCCCTAGCAATCTAAGCACAGGGACCGCTGTAAAACGATTGGCTATGGCGAATTTCGATCCGGCCCTTCTTGGCTATCTGGCCCTGTTCATCCTGCTTGCGGCGAGCTTTGCGGTGCGCATCGAATATGTGCGCGCCGGGCTGGCGATCGCCGCGCTCGTCGCCCTGCCGCTGGCGCTCGTCGCGGGGCAGGCGCTGGTTGCGGGTCTGCTGCTGCTCGCGATCATCCTCGCCAATATCGCGTTCGGCTGGCGCGACTGGCTCCGCAATCTGAGTATCCGCTTCTCGTCCGAGGAGGAGCAGCTTCGCGCCCGTCATTTCGACCGGCTGAGCGCGACGGCGGCGCGCGGGCTGATCGATCAGGGGCACTGGATTTCGGCGCGGCAGGGCGAGGTGTTGATCCGCGAAAATCAGGCGGCACCCAGCCTTTTCTATCTGAGCCAGGGCGCAGCGTCGGTGCTGCGCGACGGGGTCGAGGTCGGCGCGGTGAGCGACGGCGCGCTGATCGGCGAGGCGACTGTGCTCGACGGCGCGCAGGCGACGGGGACGGTGACGCTATCGACCAACGCCAGGCTGTGGTTCATCCCCGCCGCGGTGCTGCGCGACTATCTTGCCGCCAATCCCGACATCGCCGCGGCATTGCACGAAGGCTTTGCCCGGGCGCTGCGCGGAAAATTGGCAAGCGCAAACGCTCGCATTGCCGAAGCGCCGTCGCTATGACGGCGGCATGGCACTGACTCTCTATGGCATTCCGAACTGCGACACGGTGAAGAAGGCGCGGCGCTGGCTCGACGAGCATGGCGTGGCTTATGCGTTTCACGACTATCGCAAGGACGGGCTCGATCCCGCCATGCTCGATCGCTGGGTCGATGCGCTCGGCTGGGAAAAGCTCCTCAACAAGAGCGGGACGACCTTCCGCAAACTGCCCGATACCGACAAGGCGGGGATCGACGCGGCGAAGGCGAAGGCACTGATGCTCGATCAGCCGGCGATGATCCGGCGCCCGCTCGTCGATGCCGACGGCGCGTATAGCGTGGGCTTCTCCGCCGATGACTGGCAACAGCGCTTTGCGGCATGAGGGCCTGGCGCGCCGCGCTGGCGCTGCTCGCGCTCGCCGGCTGCGGGGCTGAACCGATGGCGGCGCAGCCCACGCTCGACGGAAAGCCCGCGATCGTCATCGCGCATCGCGGGGCGTCGGGCGAACGGCCCGAACATACGCTCGCAAGCTATGAACTTGCGATCGAACAGGGCGCCGATTTCATCGAGCCCGATCTGGTACTGACCAAGCACGGCGTGCTCGTCGCGCGGCACGAGAATGAGATTTCGGAGACGACCGACGTCGCCGACCACCCCGAATTCGCCGCGCGCAAGGCGACGAAACGGATTGACGGCAAGGATGTGACCGGCTGGTTCACCGAGGATTTCACGCTGGCCGAGCTCAAGACGCTGCGCGCGAAGGAGCGGCTGCCGCAACTGCGAGCGACCGAATTTGACGGGCGCTACCAGATCCCGACTTTTGCAGAGATCCTCGACCTGCTCGTGCGGGTCAACAAGGGGCGCGCCCACCCGGTCGGCGTCTATCCCGAAACCAAGCATCCGAGCTATTTCGCCGGCATCGGCCTGCCGCACGAGGCGCCGCTGCTCGCGATGCTGGAACGCTATGGCTATCATGGCCGCAGCGCGCCGGTGTTCATCCAGAGTTTCGAGGTCGGCAATCTGAAGGCGATCCGGGCGAAAAGCGACCTGCCGCTGATCCAGCTCATGGACGGCGAGGGCGGTCCGGCCAATGATGCGCAGCAAAGCTACGCGGCGATGGCGACGCCTGCGGGGCTGAAGGCGATTGCCGCCTATGCCGACGGGATCGGACCCAACAAGACAATGATCATCCCGCGCACCGCGCTCGGCACGCTCGGCAATGCGACCCATCTGGTGCGCGATGCCCATGCCGCCGGGCTGAAGGTCCATCCATGGACCTTTCGCCGCGAGAATTATTTCCTGCCGCTTGGGGACAAGAGCGGCATCAACCCCGCCGGCCACGGCGATCTGGTGGACGAGATCCGCACCTATCTGAAGACCGGGATCGATGGCCTGTTCAGCGACAATTCGCGCGAGGCAGTGCCGGTGGTCCATGCAGGAGTATCGCAATGACGCAGCGTCCCCTTGGCCAGAGCGACCTGTCGGTCCGTCCCTTCGTGCTAGGCGGCAATGTCTTCGGGATGACCGCCGATCGGGCCGCAAGTTTCGCGATCCTCGACCGCTTCGTCGAGCGCGGCGGCGGGATGATCGACACCGCCGATGTCGATTCGGCGTGGGTGCCGGGGCACAAGGGCGGCGAATCCGAAAGCATGATGGGTGCGTGGCTGAAGGATAGCGGCGCGCGCGACGATGTGCTGATCGCCACCAAGGTCGGCATGATGCCCGGCGGGCTGAAGCCCGATCGCATCCGCGAAGCGGTGAAAGGCTCGCTCGATCGGCTCGGCGTCGATACGATCGACCTCTACTTCGCGCACAAGGACGATCCCGATGTGCCGCTGGACGAAGTGCTCGGCGCGTTCGGCGAACTGGTCGATGCGGGGACGGTGCGCGCGATCGGTGCATCCAATTATAGTGCCGAGCGGCTGGCCGAGGCGCTGCGCGTCGCCGACGCTGGGGGCCTGCCGCGTTTCACCGCGATGCAGCCCGAACTCAACCTGCTCGACCGCGAGCAATATGAAGGCGCGCTGCAACAGCTTTGCATCGCCGAAGGGCTCGGCGTCGTCACCTATTTCAGCCTCGCGTCGGGCTATTTGTCAGGCAAATATCGCAGCGCCGAGGATCTCGGCAAAAGCCCGCGCGGCGCGCGCGCCAAAGCCTATCTGGAGGGCAAAGGGCCGGCGGTGCTCGCCGCAATGGACGCGATCGCTGCCGAAACCGGCGCCACCCTCTCGCAGATCGCGCTCGCCTGGGTCGCCGCGCAGCCGGGCGTCACCGCGCCGATCGCGAGCGCCACATCGGTCGCGCAACTCGACGAGATCATGGACAGCGAGACGGTCACGCTGACCGACTTGCAATTGGCGGCGCTGAACGAAGCGGGGCGCGGCACCGCATAAGGTTCGCCGCGCACGCGGCCGTTTCGGCCCGGCCGGCCCCCGGGGAGAGGCGGGCCGGGCCAGCGCGGCCGCGCATCGGATCAGCCGCTTTCCTCGTCCCACCCGAACACCTGTTCGAGCGGCTTGCCGAAGGTGCGCGCGATACGGAAGGCGACTTCGAGCGAGGGCGAATATTTGCCTTGTTCGATCGCGGCGATCGTCTGGCGGGTCACGCCGACGCGCTCGCCGAGTTCGGCCTGCGTCATTTCGCCCGCGAGGAAGCGCAAGGTGCGGATGTCGTTCGAGAAAGGCAGCCTAGCCATGCCAACCCCGGCGATAGCTGATGAGGACGACGGCGCTGTTCACCAGTTCGGCGAGAACGATTGCGAACAGGCCCGTGTTTGCGAGCGGCACGCCCTGCTCGACAAAGGGCAGATAGACGCCGACGACCATCATCCCCGCCAGCAGGACATAATAGGCGATCGTGGCGCCGCGACGGCGGATCGCGCGGTCGCGCTCATCGGCACGGACCCGCTCCGACTTTGGCGTCTGCGCGGACAGGATGATGGTGCCGACGATGACGATGGCCGCGTGCGCCAAGGCGATCGAGCCGAACAACCACAGCATGGGGAAAACTTCGCGCCCGGCGGGATGCCCGGCGATGATGAGTCCGAAATAGAGACTATAGGCGGCGAGCATGGCCAAGACGTTCAGCCACGCGGACTTTTCGCGGAAATTCATGGACAAGTCTCCGGTACCTGCGCTGGCAAGCTGCCGCGCCGTTTCAAGGGTCGCGCGGGGCATGGGTCAATAGCCCCGGCGATAAAGGTAAAGCTGGACGCCGATCCGCGTCAGTTCGGCGAGGACGACCGTCGCAAGCAACAGGTTGAGCTGCACCGCCGGCCCCGCGTTCCAGAACAGGGCGAAGATGCTGACCCACACGCCGACGACGAGCGGATAATAGGCATAATGGGTGCCGCGATAATGGATCGAACGGTCGCGCTCGTCTTCCTTGAGGTTGGCCTCGGCCGGGGCGCGGATCGCCATCCAGGCCGATGCGATCGTCATCGCGATGATGATCGCGACGGTGACCGGCAGCAGCATCCCCGCACTCGCCCAAAGGCCTGCCGGGCTGGCTGCGATCCCCCACGGATAGGCAAGAAAATACCAGCCGAAGGCGGCGATCATCGTGACCAGCGCCACCCAGTGAATTTTTTCGCGGAACGACATTTGGCGTCTCCATGTTCATAATATGCGACTCAATGTAAATAATTTTTAACATAGAGTCAATCTATGCGAACATCGCTCCGCTTTGCGGCCTTTCGCAGCGCAGCATAAGCCGCTAAACCCGCGCCCCATGTCCACGCTCCCAAAAACGCTCACCCTCGACACCTCCACCAGCCGCGCCAATCCGACGCCGCAGCCGATGAAGCGCCTGACGGTGCCGCGCATTCGCCAGCGCAAGGGCGGCGGCGAGCCTTTGGTGATGCTGACCGCCTATACGGTGCGGCAGGCGCAGCTGCTCGACCCGCATTGCGACATGCTGCTCGTCGGCGATTCGCTGGCGCAGGTGATCTATGGCCTGCCGCATACTGTCGCGGTGACGATGGAGATGATGGCGTTGCACGGCGCCGCAGTGGTGCGCGGCAGCTATCATGCCGCGGTGATCGTCGACATGCCCTTCGGCAGCTATGAGGCGAGCCCCGAACAGGCCTTCGCCAATGCCTCACGCCTGCTCAAGGAAACCGGCGCGGCGGCGGTGAAGGTCGAGGGCGGCAAGGTGCTCGCCCCGACGATCGAATTTCTGACCCAGCGCGGGATTCCGGTGATGGGGCATGTCGGGCTGACGCCGCAGGCGGTAAACATCCTCGGCGGCTATGGCGTGCGCGGCAAAAGCGACGAGGAAGCGCGCACGATCGTCGAGGATGCGGTCGCTGTCGCGCAGGCCGGTGCCTTTTCGATCGTTATCGAAGGCGTGCTCGAATCGATCGCGATCGAGATTACCGGCAAGGTTGCCTGTCCGACGATCGGTATCGGTGCCTCGGCGCAATGCGACGGGCAGGTGCTCGTCACCGACGACATGCTCGGCATGTTCGAACGCGTCCCCAAATTCGTGAAGCGGTACCAGGATATGGCGGGTGTGATCGACGGCGCAGTGAAGGAATATGCCCAGCAGGTCAGGTCCCGTTCATTCCCGACCGACGATCAAATCTACAAGGGTTGACGGCGTCCCGGACGGGTGCCTGCAGGGGTCAAGTGAATCGCTTGGCCTTTTTCGGCATGACCGCTAAGGAACGGCCGGCGGACCCGAAGCGGGCATCGCTCGCGAACGAGTTATGGAGGATTGATTGGCCCTGAGCCCGACGAACAATGCGGCCTTCCTGCAGGAAGTCGACGAGGCCGTCCGCAAGGATCAGCTCAGCTCCATCATGCAGCGTTACGGCCGCTGGATCGTCGGCGCGGCGATCGCGGCGCTGCTGGCGTTCGGCGGCTATCTCTATTGGGAGCACCGTCAGACGGTGGCGCGCGGCGAAAAGGCCGAACAGCTGCTGGCCGCTTTCGACAAGGCCGCGGCGCAGCCGACGGCGGCGACCGCCGATCTCAAGACGCTGGCAGGCGAGGGCAATGCCGCCTATCGCGCCGCCGCGCTGATCGAGCAGTCGAACATGAAGGCGAAGGCCGGCGACCTGAAAGCCGCCGCCGCGCTGCTCGCGCAGGTCGCGGGCGACGCCAAGCTCGACCAGTCGATGCGCGATATGGCGCTGGTTCGCCAGACCGCCCTCGAATTCGATACGATGAAGCCCGAGGCGGTGATCGCGCGGATGAAGCCGCTTGTCGATGCGACCGACCCGGTATCGAGCTGGTTCGGCAGCGCGGCCGAGCTGACGGCCGCGGCTTATTATCACCTCGGCCAATATGACAAGGCCGGCGCGCTCTATGCGCGTATCGCCAAGGCGCCCGCCACCTTCAAATCGCTGCAGTCGCGGACGGTGCAGATGGCGGGGATGCTCGGCGTCGATGCGGTCGAGGATCGCGCGGCGGAAAGCGCCGCCAAGGACACGACAAAGGACCAGCAAGGCGGTGCCGCCCCGGGCGCAGCGGCCGCCGCCAAGAGTGAGGAAGCCAAATAAGATGCGGAAACGCCAATATGTGATTTGCGCCATGATGCTCGCGCTGCCGCTTGCGGGCTGCGGCGCGTTCAAGGGCAAGGGCGGCCCGCGCACGCCGACGGTCGGCGAGCGCATTTCGATTCTGTCGAACGACAACAGCATCAAGGTCGACCCGACAACCGCCGAGATTGCGGTGGTGTTGCCCGATCCGGTGCTTAACGCCGATTGGGCGCAATCGGGCGGCAATGCGTCCAAGTCGATGGGGCATCCCGCGCTCGGCGCCGCGCGCACCAAGGTTTGGGAAGCGTCGATCGCGGGCAGCACCAAGAAGCAGCGGCTCGCCGCGGCGCCGGTGATTTCGAACAACCGGCTGTTCGCCGTTGACACCGATGCCGTCGTGTCGGCCTTCGCCGCCGATACCGGCGCGAAGCTCTGGAGCGTGTCGATCGGCAGCACGGGCAAGGATTTCGAAAATTCGCTGTTCGGCGGCGGCGCGTCGGTCGACGGCAATGTCGTCTATGCGACGAGCGGCGTCGGCGACGTCGCCGCGCTGAACGCCGAGGATGGCAAGCTGTTGTGGAAGGTCAAACCCGCGGGGCCGCTGCGCGGCGCGCCGACGGTTGCCTTCGGCGGCGTCTATGTGATCACGCAGGACAACCAGATTTTCGCGCTCAATGCCGGCGACGGCGCGGTACAGTGGCAGGCGACCGCGTCGCTCGAGCCCGGCAGCGTGTTCGGTGCGGCGTCGCCTGCGGCGGGGCAGGGGACGATCGTCGCCGGTTTTTCGTCGGGCGAGGTTCAGGCTTATCGCTACGAAAACGGCCGCGACCTGTGGGAAGACGCGCTCGCGCGCACCTCGATGGCGCTGTCGGTTTCGACGCTGACCGACGTCGATGCCGACCCGGTGATCGACCGCGGCCGCGTTTTCGCGCTCGGCCAAGGCGGCCGCATGGCGAGCTATGATCTGCTCACCGGCCAGCGCATCTGGGAAATCTCGATCGCCGGCATTTCGACGCCCTATGTCGTCGGCGAATGGGTCTATGCGATGACCGACGACGGCAAGCTGCTGTGCGTTGCGCGCGGTTCGGGCAAGGTCCGCTGGATCCAGCAGCTCGCGCGCTATCGCGTCGAAACCGAAAAGAAGAAGAAGGATCCGATCCGCTGGACCGGTCCGATTCTGGCCGGCGGACGCCTGATTGCGGTGAACAGCGAGGGACAACTCGTCGAATTTTCGCCGACCGATGGTTCGACGCTCGCCACCGCCGAGTTCAAGTCGCCCTTGTCGCAGCCGCCCGTGGTCGCGAACAACCGGCTCTATATCCTGGCGGACGACGGCACGATCACCGCCTGGCAATAACAGGGCGCGGCCGGATTGGCCCGCCGCGAAGATAGGATAGACGCATGGCGCGATCCGCGACGATCGCCATTGTCGGCCGACCTAATGTCGGCAAATCGACGCTGTTCAACCGGCTGGTCGGCAAGCGCCTGGCGCTGGTCGACGACCAGCCGGGCGTGACGCGCGACCGGCGCGAGGGCGATGGCAAGCTGCTCGGCCTGGAATTTCTGATTGTCGATACCGCGGGGTTCGAGGATCAGGACGCGGCGACGCTGCCCGGCCGGATGCGCGTGCAAACCGAAAAGGCGGTGCGCGAAGCCGATGCGGCGCTGTTCATGATCGACGCGCGCGCGGGCGTGACCCCGCTCGACGAAGAAATTGCGCGCTGGCTGCGCAGCGAAGACACGCCGATCATCCTGTGCGCCAACAAGGCCGAAGGCAAGCAGGGCGAGGCGGGGCTGATGGAGGCCTATTCGCTCGGCTTCGAATCGCCGATTGCGCTCAGTGCCGAACATGGCGAGGGACTGGTCGATCTGTTCGACGCGCTGCGCCCGATCGTCGAACCCTTCATGGACGCCGACGAAGAGGCGGTCGGCGAGGATGCGGACGAGGATGCGCCGCTCGGCCCGCTCAAGCTCGCGATTGTCGGGCGGCCCAATGCGGGCAAATCCACGCTCATCAACCGGATGATCGGCGAAGACCGGCTGATTACCGGACCCGAGGCCGGGATCACGCGCGATTCGATCCGCGTCGACTGGCAATGGGAAAAGGATGGCGAGGTCCATCCGATCCAGCTTTTTGACACCGCGGGGATGCGCAAGCGGGCGAAGGTTCAGGACAAGCTGGAAAAGCTGTCGGTGGCCGACGCGCTGCACGCGGTCGATTTCGCCGAGGTCGTCGTGCTGCTTCTTGACGCCACAAAGGGGCTGGAGGCGCAGGATCTGCGCATCGCCGACCGCGTGCTGGAGGAAGGGCGCGCGCTGATCATCGCGCTCAACAAATGGGACGTCGCCGAAGACCCGTCGTCGCTGTTCAACGGCGTCCGTGCAGCGCTCGACGACGGGCTCAGCCAGATCAAGGGCGTGCCGCTGCTCAGCATTTCGGGCGCGACGGGGAAAGGGATCGACACGCTCGTCCGCGTCGCCTTTGAACAGCGCGCGATCTGGACCAACCGTGTCTCGACCGCGAAGCTCAACCGCTGGTTCGAACGCGCGGTAGACGCCAATCCGCCGCCGGCGCCGGGCGGCAAGCGGATCAAGCTGCGCTACATGACGCAGGCGCGCACGCGTCCGCCGACCTTCATCATCTTCGGAAGCCGGACCGATTCCCTGCCCGCCAGCTACCAGCGCTATCTGGTCAACGGGATGCGCAAGGAACTGGGGTTCCAGGGCGTGCCGATCCGCATCAATTTCCGCAACACGCGCAACCCCTATGACGAATGACGCCGCGGGGGCATCGGCGGCGCTGACCGTCGATGCGCGCGGCATGCGCTGTCCCTGGCCGGCGCTGCGGCTCGCCCGCGCGATGCGCGTCGCGCAGGATGTCGTGCTGATCGCCGACGACCCCAACGCCGCGCGCGAAGTTGCGGCGCTTGCCGCCGAACAGGGCTGGCGGGTCGATGACGCCGGGCCGATGGGCGAAGCCGCGCGCTGGCGCGTTCGGCGCGACTGACCCGTTTCGGGGCGATTCGGCGGTGTCCGCTTTGCGCGCGTAACCTCTTTTTTACCGACTTCGGTGCATGTGCAGGACGGGACCACGGACCAGACTGAACACCGAGGGACGGAAAATTGGACGAGATCCTGGTCGATTGGAATGAATTTCGCGCGACTCGCACCCAGTTGGGGGCGGCATTCGTGCGGATTCTGGGCTATTTTCGCGAGGACGGCATCAAGTCGGTCGCCGCGATCGAAGAGGCGATGCGCGCCCGCAGCGCCGGCGGCCTCGTCATGCCTGCGCATACGCTCAAGAGCGAGGCGCGCCAGTTCGGCGCCGAACGGCTCGGCGCGCTGGCCGAAGATATCGAAATGTTCGCGCGCCACTGCGTCGAGGCGCAGGTCAGCCCGGAAGAATATCTGCCGCGCGTCGTCGAACTGCGCCCGCTGTTCGAGGAAACGCTGACCGCGCTCGAACGCGAGGCTAACCCGCTCGTCCAGCGCCGCCCGACTTTCGGCCGCGCCGTCAGCTAAGCCCTGGACCTTCGGCCAGCGTGCGCCGCATCGGTTGTCGCTGCCAGCGCGACAGGCTGCGCCACAGCCATTCGAGCGGGCCATATTCGAAACGTGCGAGCCAGGGCTTCGACCACAGCAGCATCCCCGCCCACATGGCGAAGCAGAAGAGGTAGAGCGCCGCGCGCGGTACGCTGCCGAACAGCGCCAGCCCATAGCCGTAGAAGATCGTCGTCATCACCACCGACGTCGCGAGATAGTTGGTGAAGGCCATACGTCCGGTGGCCGCAAGCCGGGCGCGCAGCGCCGGCGACGCCGCGGTCTTGATGAGCAGCATGATGATTGCGGCCCAGCCGACCGTCATCACGAAATCGAACGGGGTCGACCAGACGAGTGCCGCCCCGAACACCGCGACGGTACCGAAACCCGCGGCTGCGCTATGCCAGGCCAGCAGCGCGAGCGGCGGCGCGGATAGCAGGAAGGCCGCGATCGCCCATTTGCGATAGCGCGCGGCGTCCCATTCGCCCGTCAGCATCCGCGCCTTGAACAGCGCCATGCCGATCAGCATCAGCGCCATGCTTTCCCAAAGGAACAGCATCACCTGCGTCAGCGGTTCGAGCGCACCCGCGCCGAGCCGCATCCCCGCGATCGCGCCGTAGCTTCCCAGATAATGGGCGACATCCCTGGCATAGTCGGGCGAGTCCGGACCCATCATCGCGTTGAATTGTGCCATCTGTTCCCGCGCCTCGGCGGCCGCAGTGCCGGGCAATTGCCCCGCTTCGAGCAGCGCCATCGACAGCCACATCGATCCCATCAGCGCCATCGCGACCAGCAGGAAGCCCGCCGCCCACCAGAGCAGCGCGCGCACTGACAGACCGCGGAACAGGAAGAGCAGCAGGCCACAGACGGCATAAAGCGACAATATGTCGCCGAACCAGATGAAATAGAAATGGGCGAGGCCAAAGAGGCCGAGCCACAGCATCCGCGCATAATGCGTCGCCGCCGCGCTGCGGCCCGCCGCCTCGGCGCGCTCGATCACCAGCAGCGTGCTCGCCCCGAAGAGCATCGAGAACAGGCCGCGCATCTTCGAATCGACGAAGACGAAATTGAACGCCCATGCGGCAAGGTCCGCCCCGCCCGGCGCGCCGCCCGCGGCGGGGTTGAAATAGGCGCTCATCGGCATCGCAAAGGCGACGATGTTCATCGCCAATATGCCCATCACCGCAACGCCGCGAATCGCGTCGAGGCTTTCGTACCGGTCGGTCATGCTTTGTCCCCCAACATGACTATCGCCGAGCCCAGCGGCCGCGTCCAGCGGCTTGTCCGGCCCGCATATTCCGGCCATTCACGATATATTGACATTTGTGTCAGTAGTGACTAGATCGAGACTTCACGGCCCCAACCGCAAGAGATACGCCATGACCGCTATCCCGCTGATCCACCCCGACCGCACAGACACCGGCTTCCGCCCGCTGAAGGCGCTGCACCATTTCCGCAAGCTGATTGCCGACAAGGAGGACACCGAACAGGTGTTTCACATTCTCGACGCGCTGCGCGACAATCGGTTCAAACGGTCGGTCGCGCGTTTCTTCGCGACCGCGGAAGGTCAGAAGGTCCTGGCCGATCGCCCCTATCTGCCGGCGATGCTCGACGATCATGACGCGCTGCGCAAATTGCCCGAAGGCAGCGTCGGTCGCGTCTATGTCGATTTCATGGAACGCGAAGGGCTGACGGCGCAGGGGCTGGTCGATGAATCGATGAAGTTCCGCCGCACCAAGCCGCGCTTCGACGATATGGTCGAGCTTTATGGCGACCGGCTGCGCGATACGCACGACCTGTTTCATATCCTTACCGGCTATGGTCGCGACGCGCTGGGCGAACAATGCGTGCTTGCCTTCTCGTACAGCCAGACGCCGAGCTGGGGCACGCTGTTCATCGCCTGGGCGGGCGCGCGCGAGATCCGCAAGGGTTTCGGCAGCCGCTACCCGATCTACGGTGCGGTCCGCGAAGGCCAGCGCATCGGCCGGGTCGCGCAGCAGATCGCCTTTCAGGATATCGAGGCGCTGCTGGCCGAACCGATCCACGCGGCGCGCCAGCGCTTGGGGATCGCCGAGCCGAAAATCTACAAGCAGGTCCACGCGATGATGCGCGCCGACGGCGTCGATCCCTATGACCTGCTCGGCACCAAGCAGGCCGCCGAAGCGGCGAAGCAGCCCGAACTCGCGCAAGCGGCCTGAACGCCGCGCGCGCTTAGGCGCCCAACCGGGCGATCAGCGCCTGCGCCGCGGCAGGATTGCGCACCTTGGCGCCCGCGATGAAGAAGATATAGGCGTCGCGCCCGCCGGCCGCCCACGCCTTCGCACGCGCCGCCCAATGGTCGAGCGCCGCCTCGTCATAGCCCGTCGCAACATCGTCGCGGCTGCGCTGCAACCGTGCATAGCTGAAATCCGCGGTCGCCTCGTCGATGCACGGAAATTCATCGCTGTCGGCGAAGACAATCGCCATGTTGCGCTCGCGCGCCAGGTCGACGAAGGCGGGGTCGCGAAAGCTCTCGTGCCGCACCTCGAACGCGTGGCGCAGCGGTAGCCCGTCCTGGCTTTCGGGCAGCAGGTCGAGGAAGCGCGCGAAATCACCGCGATCGAAGGTCTTGGTCGCCATGAACTGCCACAATATCGGCCCGAGCCGGTCGCCGAGCTGCGTCAGTCCCTGCGTCAGAAATTTCTCGATCGACGCCGCGCCATCGGCGAGCTGCTTGCGATTGGTGCAGAAGCGTGACGCCTTGACGCTGAATTTGAACCCGTCGGGGACCGCGGCCGCCCAATTGGCGAAGCTTTCGGGCTTCTGGCTGCCATAATAGGTGCCGTTGATCTCGATCCCGGTCAGATGCTCGCCTGCATAGTCGAGCTCGCGCTTTTGCGGATGTTTCGGAGGATAGAAGGTACCGCGCCATGGTTCGTAGGTCCAGCCGCCGACGCCGATGTGGATGGTCATAGACTTCTACCTCCGTGCCAATGAGCATCGCGTCATTGCGAGCGTAGCGAAGCAATCCAGAGCATGCGTACGCCACTCTGGATTGCTTCGCTACGCTCGCAATGACGACCTAGGCAAGCGCTGCGTCGGCCCCCATCAGGTTGGGGAAGAAACCTTCATGCGCCTCGCGCAACTCGGCCAGCGTCACCGAAAAATCGCTGTCGGGCAGTTCGAATACGATGCGGTCCTTGATCGTCCGGCCGAGCGGATCGACCGGCACGTCGGCGCGGTTCGCAGCGTCGAGGAAGTCGGCGAGGCAGGTGTCGCAGACGGTGACGAGATAGAGGCCCTGATCCTCGCCGAAAAAGCTTTCGGCAATACCGAAGGGCTGTTCCTCGCTGACGAGCACGCCGATGCCTGATTTCAGGGCCATTTCGGCGAGTGCAACCGCGACGCCGCCGTCCGACACATCGTGGCACGCGGTGATCCAGCCGGCGTTGATTGCGTGGCGGATGAAATCGCCGGTGCGCTTTTCGGCGCGCAGGTCGACCGGCGGCGGCGGACCTTCCTCGCGGCCGAGGATTTCGCGAAGCCACACCGACTGGCCGAGGTGGCCGGCGCGCTCGCCGACCGCGAGGACGATATCGCCGGTGCGCTTGAAACCGATGCCGACCGCTTTCGACAGATCGTCGATCACCCCGACGCCGCCGATCGCGGGGGTAGGCAGGATCGCGCTGCCGCCGCCGGTCGCCTTGCTCTCGTTATAGAGGCTGACATTGCCCGAGACGATCGGATAGTCGAGCGCGCGGCAAGCTTGGCCCATGCCGTCGAGGCACCCGGTGATCTGCCCCATGATTTCGGGGCGCTGCGGGTTTGCGAAGTTGAGGCAGTTGGTGATCGCGAGCGGGGTCGCGCCGACCGCGCTGATGTTGCGCCAGGTTTCGGCGACCGCCTGCTTGCCGCCCTCGACCGGGTCGGCATAGCAATAACGCGGGGTGCAGTCGGTGCTCATCGCGAGCGCGCGGTTCGTGCCGTGGATGCGGACGAGCGCGGCATCGCCGCCGATCTGCACCGTGTCGCCGCCGACCTGGCTGTCATATTGTTCGTAAATCCAGCGGCGGCTGGCGATGTCGGGCGATCCCATGAGCGTCTTGAGGTCGGCCGCGACGTCGGTCGTTTCGGGGACGTCGGTCAGTTCGGGCTGCTTCGGCGTCGGAACGTGCGGCCGGTCGTAGAGCGGCGCATCGTCGGCGAGCGGGGCGAGCGGGATGTCGCAGACGATCTCGCCATGATGTTCCAGCACCATGCGCCCCGTATCGGTGACGGTGCCGATAACCGCGAAGTCGAGTTCCCATTTCTCGAAGATCGCCTTCGCAAACTCTTCCTTGCCGGGCTTCAGGACCATCAGCATGCGTTCCTGGCTCTCTGACAGCATCATCTCATAGGCCGTCATGCCGGCTTCGCGCTGCGGCACATCGTCCATCCTGAGGTGGAGGCCGACGCCGCCCTTCGACGCCATTTCAACCGACGAGCTGGTAAGCCCCGCGGCGCCCATGTCCTGGATCGCGACGATCGCGTCCGACGCCATCAGCTCGAGGCACGCCTCTATCAGCAGCTTCTCTGTAAAGGGATCGCCGACCTGCACCGTCGGGCGCTTCTCCTCGGCATCCTCGCCGAAGTCCGCGCTCGCCATCGTCGCGCCGTGGATGCCGTCGCGGCCGGTCTTCGACCCGACATAGACGATCGGATTGCCGACGCCGCTGGCGGCCGAATAGAAGATCTTGTCCTGTTCGGCGACGCCGACGGTCATCGCGTTGACGAGGATATTGCCGTCATAGGCCTTGTGGAAATTGACCTCGCCGCCCACCGTCGGCACGCCGACGCAATTGCCATAGCCGCCGATGCCGTGAACGACGCCCGAGATGAGGTGCTTCATCTTCGGATGGTCGGGGCGGCCGAAGCGCAGCGCGTTGAGGTTGGCGACCGGGCGCGCGCCCATGGTGAACACGTCGCGCAGGATTCCGCCGACGCCGGTCGCCGCGCCCTGATAGGGCTCGATGTACGACGGGTGGTTATGGCTCTCCATCTTGAAGATGGCGGCAAGCTTCTTGCCGTCCGGCCCTTCGCCAATGTCAATGACGCCGGCATTCTCGCCGGGGCCGCAGATCACCCACGGCGCCTCGGTGGGCAGTTTCTTCAAATGGATGCGCGAGCTTTTATAGCTGCAATGCTCGGACCACATGACCGAGAAGATGCCGAGTTCGACAAGGTTCGGCTCGCGCCCCAGCGCGGCAAGGACGCGCTCATATTCTTCCGGAGACAGGCCATGGTCGGCGACGATCTCGGGGGTGATGACGGAGGCGGGCGCGGTTGCTGTCTGAGTCATGGCGCGCCTTTAGCGATGTAGGCGCGAAACGAACAGACCCCATGATGCTTTTCGCACCATGGGGTCTGCGGTCGGAGAGGCGTCTCAGCGCGCGGCGAGCGTCACGGCGGCTTCGCCGAGCGGTTCGACGTCGCGCAGCGAGAAATTGACCTGCTGGGTGCCGACGGTGCCGCGCACGCGGTGCGCGCCGACGCGCAGCTTGAACGGCTTGCCGCTCTTTTCCTCGACCCCGCTGATGACGCGATAGCCGTTGGTTTCGGTCACCGAATAGGCATAGACGTGACCGTCATGCTCGAAACGCTGCTGCGCCGGTTCGGCAGCCGCGGCAAAAGCGGGTGCCAGAACGGCGGCGGCGAACGCAGGAAATAGGATATTTTTCATTGCGCAAGTCCTTGTCTTGATGAACAAAACTTGCCTTTAAGCCCCTCTTTATTGTGCGTTGCAGCATGGCGGCGCGCGCACGGCGCAGCAATTGCAAAAAACTTTATCGCGATTGCAAAATGGGGCGGCGTGTCAGGCGGTGCGCGGCGCGACGGTCAGCACGATCCACGCCGCTGCGCCGGCGGCGACGCCGGTTGCGACGCTGCCCCAGGCGATGTCGAGCAGCGTCACCTTGGTTGACCAGATCTTCATCGTGGCATGGTTGGTGAGGTCGTAGGTCATGTAGCAGAAGAAGCCGAACAGCGCCCCCCATTGCGCCGCGACCTGCCAACGCCCGGCCTCGATCGCGGGGGCGACCGCGAAAATCTGGATGCCGAGCATATAGAGGGCGTAGAAGATCAGCGCGGGCGCGGGCCGCCATCCGTCCATAAGCAACGTACCGATTTCGGGGCGGTAGACCGCGGGCACCATCGTGCGGAGCCACAGGGCGTCGAGCAGGCCGAAAAGGATCGCGGTGGCGACATAGCCGATCGCGTAATGGATCATGTCGAGGCCTCCTCCTGCGCCATCACGACAGCGCGGTTCGCGCCCGCCCACGCCGCAACGAGCGCAAGGACGATATAGGCGGCGAGCATCGTCAGCGGGATTTCGATCGAATAGTCGGGCGCCTTGGCGCCGAACCAGTCGACCGCCTGGACCGCCGCGAGCAAGCCGCCGAGGATCCACAATCGCCGGTTGCCGGTCGGCGCGCTGGTCCGGCGCGCATAATAGATCATCGCTGCGGCGGTCAGTCCGATCTCGAGCGGCATTTCGGCAAGCGGGTAATTCCACAGCCCGAACCCGAATTTCGGCGGCGCGCCATAGAGGGTGAGGTCGGGGATATGGACGATCAGGTCGACGAACCAATGCGAAACGACGACCAGTGCCGTCAGCAACGCCGCCTCCCGCCGCCGGGTAATCGCCCCGACCAGCGCGCCGAACGCCGCACCCCACAGCAGCGCGCCGAGCAGGCTGTGCGTGTAGGGCATGTGATAGAGGTCCATCGGGTTCATCGCGGTGATGCCGGGAACGACGCGCATCGCCTCGACCCCCGGGATCAGCAGCGCGGCGAAGCCGATATCGACGAGTTGCGCCGCGACGAACAGCGTTCCGAGCCCCGGGGCCCTGGGCCGGGTGGCGGCGACGAGCGCCGGGGCGAAATGGCCGACGAACATGGCGGCGATGCTATCGACGAAAAGGGCGACGTCAAGCTTGACCGCAGCGCCCTTCGCGGGCCAAAGCTGGGGGATGACGGATACCCCCGATACCGCCGCTGCCGCCGATATTGCGGCGCTGTCCTTCGAAGCCGCGATGGGCGAACTCGAAACCATCGTCCGCCGCCTCGAAAGCGGCGATGTCAGCCTGGAGGAATCGGTGGCGCTGTACGAGCGCGGCCACTCCCTGCGCGCGCATTGCGAAGCGCGGCTTGCCGCGGCGCAGGCGCGCATCGAGCAGGTCGGACTCGGCGCCGACGGCCAGCCCGCCGGAACCAAGCCCTTCGGCGAAGGCTGAGGCGCGGTGGCACTGGCCGAGGGGGCGATGCAAAATTCTTCCGATCTTCTCCGCAATGCGCTCGTCGATGTGGCGGCGGGTATCGACGCGCTGTTCGATCGCCTGCTGGCGGTCCCGCAAGACCCGCGCGCGCGCCTTTATGAAGCGATGCGCCATGCTGCGATCGGCGGCGGCAAGCGGCTGCGCCCGCTGCTGGTCTGCGCGGCGGCGGACCTGTTCCATGTCGACCGTCAGCTCAGCCTGCGCGTCGGCGCCGCGGTCGAGGCAATGCATGTCTATTCGCTGATCCACGATGACCTGCCGTGCATGGACGATGACGATCTGCGGCGCGGCAAGCCGACCGTGCACAAGGCATTCGACGATGCGACCGCGGTGCTGGCGGGCGATTCGCTGCATGCGCTCGCCTTCGAATGGCTGATCGATCCGGCGACGCATGCCGATCCTTTCGTGCGCAGCGAGCTTGTTCGCGAACTCGCACTGGCCGCCGGACCGGCGGGCATGGCGGGCGGGCAGATGATGGACCTGATGGCCGAAACGTCGAATTTCGACCTGCCGACGGTGACACGGCTGCAACAGCTCAAAACCGGCGCCCTTATCGGCTTTTCGGTCGAGGCGGGGGCTATCCTCGCGCGTATTCCGGCCGAAGGGCGGCGCCCGCTGCGCGGCTATGCGCGCGACATCGGCCTCGCGTTCCAGATCGCCGACGACATCATGGACGTCGAGGGCGACGAGGCGCTGGCCGGCAAGGCGCTGCACAAGGACGCGGATGCGGGCAAGGCGACCTTCGTCACGCTGATGGGGATCGACCGCGCGCGCGAACAGGCCGGGCTGCTCGTCGATCAGGCGATTGCGCATCTGGCCGGTTTCGGCGAAGAGGCGGCGCTGCTGCGCGCGATCGCGCGCTTTGTGGTGGAAAGGGACCGTTGATGCGCATTGGGGTTTATCCCGGAACCTTCGATCCGATCACGCTCGGCCATATGGACATCATCCGCCGCGGCGCGAAGCTGGTCGATCGGCTGGTGATCGGGGTGACGACCAATATCACCAAATCGCCGATGTTCGACGACGAGGAACGGCTGGCGATGGTCCGCCGCGAGGTAGAGGGGATCGACGGCGACATTCGCGTCGTCGGCTTCAATTCGCTGCTGATGGACTTTGCCGAGCGCGAGGGGGCGACGGTGATCGTCCGCGGGCTGCGCGCCGTCGCCGATTTCGAATATGAATATCAGATGGCGGGGATGAACCAGCAGCTCAACAACCGAGTGGAAACCGTGTTTTTGATGGCCGACGTCAGCCTGCAGCCGATCGCGTCGCGGCTGGTCAAGGAAATCGCGATCTTCGGCGGCGACATCCACAAATTCGTCACCCCCGCCGTTCGCGATGCCGTCGTCGCGCGGATATCCGAACGCGGACTTCGCCAGGGCGAGGGCTGATCCCGTCGCCGGCAATCCGATCATTGAGCGTTCAGCTTTTTCCCGCTAGGTCGCGCCAACGGGGCGCGAAGCAGTTTTTGATAGAGGCCTGACCCAGCATGAAGATGATTATCCGACCCATGGTCCTGACGGCGCTTGCGTTCGGGCTCGCGCTTCCCGCCATGGCGCAGGAGGCCCCTGCGACGACGGACCCCGTGGCGGCCGCCGCACCCGCAACCGAAGCGGCGCCGGCAACCGATACCGCGACCGAAGCCGCGCCGACGATCAAGCCCGAGCAGTATCTGGGCAATCCCGAATATATGCTCAACCTCGACCTTTCGACGGGCGGCCGCGTCGTGGTGCAGCTTTATCCCGATGTCGCGCCCCATCACGTCGAACGCGTCAAGCAGCTTGCACGGGCCGGCTTCTACGACGGGGTGAAGTTTCACCGCGTGATCGACGGCTTCATGGCGCAGACGGGCGATCCGACCGCAACCGGGCAGGGTGGATCGGAGCTTCCCGACCTCAAGGCCGAATTCAACGATACGCCGCATCTGCGCGGTACCGTGTCGATGGCGCGTGCGCAGAGCCCCGACAGCGCGAACAGCCAGTTCTTCATCATGCTGCAGCCGCGCTTCAGCCTCGACCATAATTATACCGCCTTCGGCCGCGTCGTGTCGGGCATGCAGTTCGTCGACGCCGTGCACAAGGGCGAGCCGCCGGCGGTGATGTCGCGCATGGTCCAGGTGTCGGTAGCCGCCGACAACAAGCCGGTGCCGCCGGCATCGATGCTGACTGAGGATCAGCCGGCAAAGCCCGCCACCGACATCACGGCCGATCAGCTCAACGCGCCGATCCAGCGCTGATCTTGCCGCACGCGCGAACCCGATAATGCGCGTCGACGCCTTCGATTTCGATCTGCCGCCCGAGCGCATTGCGCTCCGTCCGGCGCGCCCGCGCGATGCGGCGCGGATGCTTGTCGTGGCGGGCGGCGCGATGACCGATGCCGGGGTGCGCGACCTGCCGCAATGGCTGCGGCCGGGCGACTGTCTGGTCTTCAACGATACGCGCGTCATCCCCGCCCAGCTCGAAGGGCGTCGCGGCGCTGCGCGCATCGGCGCCACGCTCCACAAGCGGATCGACCTGCGCCGCTGGCAGGCGTTCGTGCGCAACGCCAAGCGGCTGCGCATCGGCGAGACGGTCGATTTCGGCGCAGGCGTCAGCGCACTCGCCGAGGACCGGCTGGCCGACGGCAGCTTTATCCTCTTCTTCCCGGGCGAAGAGCCGGTCGAGCTGCTGCTCGAACGCGCGGGCACGATGCCGCTGCCGCCCTATATCGCGGGCAAGCGCGCCACGGACGATGCCGACCGCAGCGATTATCAGACGATGTTCGCGCAAAAGGACGGCGCCGTCGCTGCGCCGACCGCGGCCTTGCACTTCACGCCCGATCTGCTCGCGGCGCTCGGTGCGGCGGGGATCGAGAGCGAGACGCTGACGCTGCACGTCGGCGCGGGCACCTTTCTGCCGGTGAAAGCCGACGATACCGAAGATCATGTCATGCACGCCGAATGGGGCGTGATCGATGCCGCGACCGCCGATCGGCTCAACGCGGTGCGCGCCCGCGGCAACCGGGTCATAGCGGTCGGCACCACCAGCCTGCGTTTGCTCGAAAGCGCGGCGGGCGAGGAGGGGGTGATCCAGCCCTTCGAAGGCGATACGGCGATCTTCATCACCCCCGGCTACCGCTTCCGCGCCATCGACGGGCTGATGACCAACTTCCACTTGCCGCGATCGACCTTGTTTATGCTGGTCAGCGCGCTGATGGGATTGGAGACGATGCAGGCGGCCTATGCGCATGCGATCGCCGGGGAATATCGTTTCTACAGCTATGGCGATTCGAGCCTGTTGCTGCCCGGACGATAAGGCGAAGGCCTCTTTCCCCGGTTCCCACCGGGCTTTTCCCTCTCGATAACGCAGCCGATCATCGGCGGGCGGGCCGCTACGGATGCTCTCCGTCACGTCTGACGGAGAGAGGCGGTCGCCCGGACGATCCGGAAAATGCACCAGTGCCTCGATCTCGTACAATCAACTCAATGACATAGTTATAGCGACACACCCGACCCGTCGTTGTGGATGGGGTTATCGGAGCCATCATAAAATAAAATCATCGGCCAGGAGGATGTGTGTCCGTTTTCATTAATGATCTTGTCGAAGAGTCGCTGAATCATCGGGCGGTCCATCATCCCTATCTCCGCGCTTTGTCGGATGGGGATTTGCCCGATACGCAATGGGCCTTGGCGGATTTCGCCGACCATTATTATGGCTACTCGCTTCATTTCCCCCGCTACCTGACCACCGTGATATCGAAGCTGGAAATCCCGGCGCATCGGGGCAGCCTTCTGGAGAATCTGACCGAGGAATCGGGCGTCTATGGCGAGGAAGAATATGCCGAACTCGCCGCCGTTGGCGTCGAGAGGGAATGGATCGAAGGTGTGCCGCATCCGCAGCTGTTCCGGCGGTTCCGTGAGGCAACCGGCATTACCTCGCCCTATTCGCCCGACAATGAAGCCATCGAACTGGTTTGCTGGCGCGAATCCTTTCTCGGTACGTTGACCTACGGTTCGGCGGCGGAAGCGCTGGGCGCTCTCGGCCTTGGCACCGAGAATATCGTCAGCACGATCTACGTCCCCTTTGTGAAGGCGCTGTCCAGAACCGATCTCAATCCGCGCGATACTGTATTCTTCCCCTTGCACACCGCGGTCGATGACCATCATCAAGAAGCGCTCGAAGAAATCTCGCTTCATTTTGCGGCCACGCCGACGGGAAAAGGCGACTTGCGCCGTGGAATGATCAAGGCGCTGTCGCTGCGGTCGAGCTTCTGGGACTGGATGTACGAACGCGCCCTGACCTGCGCCGGCGCCTCGCGAATGGAACTGGTTTCCTGACGTGAAGACGCGCGGCCGAAGCCGCCTCGGCAAGATGTGACCATTGAATTCGGGACACTATAATATGACCCCAGAGCTTGCGAAACTGATCGAGAATATCGACTCTCGCCGACCGCTGATTGCCGACGATCAAGTCGGCGAATGTCACGCCGACATCATAAATAATCACCGCGAAATATACCGAAACCGCAACGAAAAACTGGGCATCGATTTTTCGGTCGACGTGCTCGACTTCCCGGCTGTTCAGGCATTCGATGCCCGTGTGGTGCGCATTGCGCCCGGGTGTAACAACGAACTGCACAAACATGCGCATGAATCGCTCTTCATCGTGATGCGCGGCGAGGCGGAGGTGCGCATCGGCAATGCGACGATCGGCCTGAAGCCCGGCGAAGTGGCTTTCGTTCCGCGCTGGGTGTTTCATCAATCGAGGAATGTTTCGGAAACCGAAGATCTGACGATCCTGGCTCTCACCGACTTCGGGCTGACCAGCGCGGTCCTGGGCGATTATGACAAGCGAACCCGGCTCGCGGCCAATGGCGCGGATGCGATGGCCACCGGCGCTTGAAGAATCGCGGCGGAATGGCGAGGTAGCCGAAGCATGCCGGCGGCGATGGGATGGAACCCGGAGCCTCTCGGCGGCAATCCTGGCTACGGCGCCGACGATACGAACCCGGCCCTTCCCTGAATGGGACAATTTTCCGTGGCCGGGACGCGGATATTTACATTATCGCAAGGCATTGGGCCCAAACATCTCCGCGGGTTGGGACCAGCACGAGTGTCGTTGTAATCATGCCATTTCGCGGGGACGGGGAACATGTCGATGGGGGCGCTGCGACGGGTGGTCGCGGCCTGCTCGGCAAGTTCGGCGCGCGCGCCGCGCGTTCGGGCGGTGAAGCGATCCCCAATCTGCACACCCGCGAAGCGCTGCTGCTGCTCCAGAATTACGAGGAAAGCGGCCGCGGCTGGTTCTGGTCGACCGATACCAAGGGCCGGCTGACCTATATCACCGATGCCGTCGCGCGCCTGATGGGCCGGTCGAGCGGCGAGCTGCTCGGCACGCCGCTTACCGACCTGTTCCTGCCGCCCGAAAGCCATGGCGAGCGGCAGCGCACGCTGCCGTTCCTGCTGACGCGCCAGTCCAAATTCGACGATCTGCCCCTGCGCAGCGCCTTTGAGGGCGACGATCGCTGGTGGGCGATTTCGGGACGGCCGCACCATGACGATCGTGGCAATTTCTGCGGCTATCGCGGCAGCGGCACCGACATCACCGCGCAGCGCCGATCGGCCGAGGATGCCTCGCGGCTCGCGCTCTATGATTCGCTGACCGGGCTCGCCAACCGTTTCCACATTTCCAAAAAGCTCGACACGACGCTCGCCGCCTTTTCGCAGCAACAGCGGAGCTGCGCGATCATGCTGCTCGACCTCGACCGCTTCAAACAGGTCAACGATACGCTCGGCCACCCGGCGGGCGATGCGCTGCTCAAGCAGGTTGCCGAGCGTTTGCTCAAGATCGTCGGCGACAAGGAGATGGTCAGCCGCCTCGGCGGCGACGAATTCCAGATCATCCTGCCCGATATCGAGGATCGCGGACGCCTCGGCGACATGGCCGCCGACATCATCGGCAGCCTGTCGCAACCCTATTCGGTCGAAGGCAGCCGCTGCATCATCGGCGCGTCGATCGGGGTCGCGATCGCGCCCTTCGACGGGCAGTCGAGCGAGGATCTGGTCCGCAACGCCGACCTTGCGCTTTATGCTGCAAAGGGCAACGGGCGCGGCCGGTTCCGCTTCTATTCGAGCGACCTGCATCAATCGGCCGAGGATCGCCGCGCGCTGGAGGAGGACCTGCGCGACGCGCTGGCGCGCGGGCAGATGGAATTGACCTATCAGCCGGTCGTCAATGCCAAGAGCAATATGGTGACCGGCGTCGAGGCGTTGCTGCGCTGGAACCATCCCGACCGCGGCCCGATCTCGCCCGCGCTGTTCATCCCGATCGCCGAGGAGGCCAATCTGATCTGGCCGCTTGGCGAATGGGTGCTGCGCAAGGCGTGCGAGGATGCCGCGCGCTGGCCCGGCGACTTGCGCGTCGCGGTCAATGTGTCGGCGATCCAGTTCGCCAACGGCGACCTGCCCAAGATCATCACCAGCGCGCTGTCCAACGCCGGGCTGCCCGCCGACCGCCTCGAACTTGAAATCACCGAAAGCGTCTTCCTGGCCGATTCCAGCGAGACGGCGCGGATGTTCACGGCGCTGAAGGCGCTTGGCGTGCGGCTGGCGCTCGACGATTTCGGCACTGGCTATTCGTCGCTCGGCTATCTGCAATCGGCGCCGTTCGACAAGATCAAGATCGACCAGAGCTTCGTGCGCGGTGCGACCGTGAAGGGGTCGCGCAATGCGGCGATCATCGCGGCGATCGTCGCGCTCGCCGAAGCGCTCGACATGGAAACGACCGCGGAAGGCATCGAATCGCTCGATCAGCTCGACCTGATCCGCAAACTCAACGTCAGCCATGTCCAGGGTTATGTCTACAGCAAGCCGGTCGCTAACGCCGAGCTGGTGGAGCAGACCGAGGGCGGCGCGTGGACGATCAAGCCGTCGGGCCCGGCGCGCCAGCGCAACGACCGCTTCCAGATGTTCCGCAAGGTGCATGCGATTCACGATAATCATCGCTACGCGGTGGTGATCCGCAACCTGTCGCGCACCGGCGCCTTCATCGAGGGAATTCTGGATGTCCCGGTCGGGACGCAATTCGTGATCGACTTCGGCGAAGGCCAGCTCGCGACGGCGACGGTTCGGCGGTCGATCAATCATCAGCAGGGCATCGAATTCGAACAATCGATGGTCAGCGACGGCAATGGCGGGCTCTGCACCCGTCACCGCGTCTCCCCCTATCTGATCGCGGCGGCGAGCCAGCAGGCAGCGAATACGCTCGTCCTGCCGGCGTTCAGCACCTCGAGCGACTGGAAGGCCGCCTGAACCGGGAACCGCGCCGCGCGTCGGTCGTTCTACCTCCGATCCCATTCACGGAACGGAGACCATCATGGCTGAGACGAAGATTTTCGCGCGGCTGAAGGCCGACCACGACCGCCACCGCGACCTGCTGGCGCGCATCGACGAGACCCACGGCGACAGCGACGAGCGCCGCACCTTGTTCGAGGCGTTCCGCGTCGAAGTGACCGCGCACGCCGCGTCCGAGGAAATGTCGCTCTATGCGACGATGCTCGCCAAGCCCGAACTGCGTGACGATGCACAGCACAGCGTGTCGGAGCATAAGGAGATCGAGGATTTCCTGACCGAGCTTTACGAAATGGATTTTGCCTCGACCGGCTGGCTCACCCGCTTTCGCACGATGAAGGACCGCTATCTTCATCATATCGACGAGGAAGAGGAAGAGATGTTCCCCGAGGCCGAGAAGGATCTTTCGGAGGCGAAGAAGCAGGAATTGCTCGCCATCTTCGAAAAGGAAAAGCCGAAGGAAAAGGCCAAGGCGGCCGAGGAAGAACCGTCGAGCGAGCACGAGCGCGCCTAGGCGGCGGTCTATGTTTGCCGGACAGCGTTGCGGCGTCCTTGGCGCTCTGACCTCGACTTTCGGCGCTGTCCCCGTCATAGGCGCGCGCCATGACCGACAGATTCGCTTTTCAGGTCGCCGCGACCGACGGCGCCGCGCGTACCGGCGTGATCCGGATGCAGCGCGGCGATATCCGCACCCCCGCCTTCATGCCGGTGGGGACCGCCGCGACGGTGAAGGCGATGCGCCCGGCCGAAGTTCGCGCGACGGGCGCCGACATCATTCTTGGCAACACCTATCATCTGATGCTGCGTCCCGGCGCCGAGCGCATGGCGCGCCTCGGCGGGCTGCACGATTTCATGGGCTGGGACCGGCCGATCCTGACCGACAGCGGCGGCTATCAGGTGATGAGCCTCTCGGCGCTGACCAAGCAGAGTGAGGAGGGCGTGGCGTTCAAGAGCCACCTCGACGGCTCGCGGCACATGCTGACTCCCGAACGATCGATGGAAATTCAGCGGCTACTCGGCAGCGATATCGTCATGGCGTTCGACGAATGTCCGCCGAACGGCGTCGACGCCAAGCGCGCCGAGGCGAGCATGGAGCGGTCGATGCGCTGGGCGGCGCGCAGCCGCGCGGGCTTCGACGCGGGTGAGGCGCACGCCGCGCGGTCGGCGCTTTTCGGCATTCAGCAGGGCTCGCTCGACGAGAAACTCCGCGCGCGATCGGCCGAGGCGCTGATCGACATCGGTTTCGACGGCTATGCGATCGGCGGGCTGGCGGTCGGTGAGGGACAGGAGGCGATGTTCGGGGTGCTCGATTTCGCACCCGGCCAGCTTCCGGCCGACAAGCCGCGCTACCTGATGGGGGTGGGCAAGCCCGACGATCTGGTGGGAGCGGTCGCGCGCGGGGTCGACATGTTCGATTGCGTGCTGCCGACGCGCTCGGGCCGCAACGGGCAGGCCTTCACCTGGGACGGGCCGCTCAACATCCGCAATGCCAAATATGCCGAGGATCTGGGGCCGCTCGATGCGTCGTGCGACTGCCCCGTCTGCACCACATGGTCGCGCGCCTATCTCCACCACCTTGTCCGGTCGGGCGAGATGCTGGGCGCCATGCTGATGACGCAGCATAATCTGCATTTCTATCAGGCGTTGATGCAGGCGATGCGCGACGCCATTGCCGAAGGCCGTTTCGCCGCCTTCCAGAACGATTTCGCGGCGCGATACCGCCGCTGAAAAATCAGTCGAGCTTGTTCAGAAGGTCGAGCATGGATTGCGGGATCGTTTCGTCGATCGCCGACTCATAGGCGCGCCGAAGCGCAAGATTGACATCCTGCGCCTTTCTGGGGAGCTTTTTCTCGGCGTCTTTCCCGGCGGCCTTTTCGGGCGACGAGCCGGCCTTAGACGTCATTATCGTTGCTTCCTTGCGACATGGGCCCCGTTGCTAACCGCGCCTTCACCAAACTGCAATGGCGCGTTTGTTCCTTCCCTATGAAACCAAATTGCGGCTAAATCGTTCCCATCATGTGAAATTATGTCGGGGGCGCACGCATTTCCTTGCCGGACCCTCGATATTCTGCGGGTTTTCAAGCGGGTTCATCGTCCGCATGTGGAGGTAATATATGTCCTTGGGTCAGGCGATCGCGCCGCATCTTCCCTATCTGCGGCGCTATGGCCGCGCGATTTCCGGAAGCCAGCCGGCGGGCGATGCGCTGGTGGCACGCTTGCTCGAAACGCTGGTGGCCAACCCGGCCGCGGTCGATCTCGATCATGATTTGCGCGTCCAGCTCTATCGCATGGTTCATGACAATTTCGGCCTCGTCGCCGAACAGGCGGCCGCGAACGACGATGGCGCCTCGCCCGAGATTGCGATCGCCGACGCGCGGCTCCGCCGTATCCCCTCGCTCGCGCGCCAGGCGCTGCTGCTCACCGCGGTCGAAGGCTTCGATGCCGAGGATACGGGGCGGATCATCGGCCGCGACACCGATGCCGTGAACGCCCTGATTGCAGAGGCGACCGAGGAGATCGAACGCCAGACGCGCGCGCGCATCCTGATCATCGAGGATGAACCGATCATCGCGATGGACATCGAAATGATCGTCCGCGATCTGGGTCACGACGTCGTCGCGGTGGCGACCACCCACGCCGAGGCGGTGGCCGAAGCGCAGACGCACAAGCCGGGCCTCGTCCTCGCCGACATCCAGCTCGCCGACAATAGTTCGGGGATCGAGGCAGTGCAGGAAATCCTGACCGGCATGAACGTGCCGGTGATCTTCATCACCGCCTTCCCCGAACGCCTGCTCACCGGCGACCGTCCCGAACCGGCCTTCCTGCTGACCAAACCCTATCAGCCGGCCACGCTCCGCGCCGCGATTTCGCAGGTGCTGTTCTTCGACGAAAGCACCGTTCCGGCCTGAGCTTTTCGTCAGTGAGGGTTGCGAGCGCCGGTGGAGCAGGCGATAGCGGCGGGCGATGACAGCCGCCCGCCAGTCCGCGCTCGACCGCCTGACCGCCAACGCCCCGTTTCTCGCGCGGCTCGCGGAGCTTTATCCCGACGACGTGGCGCGCTTTCTGGCCGATGGGGCCGATGCGGCGCTCGCGCGTGTGGCGCTGCCAGCGGCAGTTGATGACATCATGCCCGCGCTGCGCCGGTGGCGCGGGCGCACGGCGCTGCTGCTGGCACTCGGCGATCTGTCGGGCGAGCATGATGTGGCGGCAACGACGCGCCACCTCTCCGCCTTTGCCGATGCCGCCTGCGACGCGGCGCTGGCCGCAGCCTTTGCCGAGCGCGTCCCCGGAGAGGCGCCGCGCGGGATTGCCGTCATTGCGCTCGGCAAGCTCGGCAGCCACGAACTCAACTATTCGTCGGACATCGACCCGATCCTGATCTTCGACCCTGACACCATGCCGCGCCGCTCGCGCGACGACCCCGATGAGGCGGCGGTGCGGATCGCGCGGCGGATGGTCGAAATCCTGTCGGCGCGTACTGCCGATGGCCATGTGTTGCGCGTCGATTTGCGCCTGCGCCCGCACCCCGAAGTGACGCCGATCGTCCTGCCCGAAAGCGCCGCCATATCCTATTATGAGTCGGAGGCACTGGCATGGGAGCAGGCGGCCTTCATCCGTTCGCGCGCGTCGGCGGGCGACCGCGCGCTCGGGCAGCATTTCCTCGACGCGATCCAGCCCTTCATCTGGCGGCGCAGCCTCGATTTCCGCCAGCTCAAGGAAATCGGCGCGATGAGCGACCGCATCCGCGACCATTTCGCGCAAGGGCAGGCATTCGGCCCGGGTTTTGACCTCAAGCGCGGCCGCGGCGGCATTCGCGAGATCGAATTTTTCGCGCAGGTTCATCAGCTCATCTATGGCGGGCGCGATCCGTCGCTGCGCGTGCCGGCGACGGTCGACGCGCTGGCCGCGCTCGCCGGGGCAGGACGGATTGATGCCGATATTGCGACGCGGCTTGCCGGTCATTATGCGGTGCTGCGGCGGTTCGAACACCGGTTGCAGATGATCGAGGATCAACAAACGCACAGCCTGCCGTTCCAGCCCGCCGCGCTCGACGCGGTGGCGCGGCTCGACGGAGCGCCCGACGGCGCCGCGCTGCTCGCCACGCTCGAACCCGTCGTTACCGATGTCGGCGCCGTCTACGACCGGCTGGTCGCCGAACGCGCGGTGGCGCGCGGGCTGCCGACGGGCGAGGGGGAGCTGGCGGGGGCGCTTGCCGCGGCGGGGTTCGATCCGCCCGACGCCGCGCTGCGCACCATCGCCGAATGGCGCGGCGGCAAGGCGCGCGCTCTGCGCAGCCCGGCAGCGCTCGAGGCGCTGGAGACGGTGCTCCCCGAACTCGTCCGCGCGCTCGGCGCGGCGCCCGATCCCGACGCGGCGCTCGTCCGCTTCGACAAGCTGGTGGGGGGGCTGCCCAGTGCGGTGGGCTTCTTTCATCTGCTCGCGGCGCAGCCCGCGCTGGCGAAAATCGCGACGCGCATCCTCGCGCTCGCGCCCGCGCTCTCCGATGCGCTCGCGGCGCGCGTCGAGCTGATCGAGGGGCTGATCGACGCGCGCGCGTTCGAGGCACCGGCGAGCAAGGCTGAACTGCTCGCCGAATGGGCGCCGACGCTTGCCGGTCTTGATTATGAACGGTTGCTCGACCGCGTGCGCGACCGGGTGGGCGAGCGGCGTTTTGCCTATGGCGTGCAACTGATCGCGGGATCGACCGACCCGCTGATCGTCGCGCGCGGTTACGCCGATCTGGCCGAAGCGGCGTTGCAGGTGCTCGCCGACGCCACGGTTGGTGAATTCGTCGCCGCGCACGGCCGTGTTCCGAACAGCGAACTGGTCGTGCTCGCGCTCGGGCGGCTTGGCGGCAGCGCGCTGACACATGCCTCCGACCTCGATCTCATCTATCTGTTCACCGGCGACCATCTCGCCGAATCGGACGGGCCGCGGCCGCTCGGCGCAACGACTTATTACAACCGGCTCGCGCAGCGGGTGACGGCGGCGATGTCGGTACCGACCGCGGCGGGCAAGCTCTACGACGTCGATGTCCGGCTCCGTCCGTCGGGCGCGCAAGGACCGCTGGTGGTCACGGTCGACAGCTTCGACCGCTATCAGCGCGAGGAGGCGTGGACGTGGGAGCATATGGCGCTGCTGCGCGCGCGCGCCGTCTATGGCTCCGACGCGGCGCGCGCCGAGGTGGGCCGCGTGATCGAAAAGGTCCTGACGGCGCTGCGCGACCGGGCCGCGGTCGTCGCTGACGCCGCGACGATGCGCGACAAGATCGCCGCGCATAAGCCGCCGCAGGGCGCGCTCGACATCAAGGGCGGCCCCGGCGGGCTCGTCGATCTGGAATTTGCGATGCAGACCGAGCAACTGGCGAGCGGGCGCTGTCGCGATCCGCATATCCCGACCGCGCTCGCCTGCCTGGAAGCCGCGGCATTGGCGCCGACCGGAATGGGGACGGCGCATGCGCTGCTCGCGCGGATGCTCGTCATGCTGCGACTGACCGCGCCCGAAGGAGCCCCCGCCACGGCGGCGGCGCGTCAACTCGTCGCCAGCGCCTGCGGCGAACCGGGCTGGCCGCAACTGCTTGCCGCGCACGATGCGGCGCGGCAGGAGGTCGGCGACTGGTGGGCCGCGATTCGGTCCGCCGCGCCCCAGAAGGAGAAGGAAGAATGAGCGCACTCGCGATCGGAGACGATATTCCGGCCGGCACGCTTGCCGATGCCGACGGCGCGGCGATCGACCTCAAGGCGCTGAAGGGCGCGCCGCTGGTCGTCTATTTCTACCCCAAGGCGGATACGCCGGGCTGCACCACCGAGGCGCAGGATTTCACCCGCCTCGCACCCGATTTCGCGCATCTGAATGCGCAGGTGATCGCGGTGTCGCGCGACGCGCCGGCGAAGCTGTGCAAGTTTCGCGACAAATATGGTCTGACCGTGCGGCTCGCCTCCGACGAGGACGGCAGCGTGTGCGAAGCCTTTGGCACCTGGGTCGAAAAGCAGAATTACGGCCGCACCTATATGGGAATCGAACGCTCGACCTTCCTGTTCGGGGCCGATGGCAAGCTCGCCCAGGAATGGCGCAAGGTGCGCGTGAAGGGCCATGCCGATGCGGTGCTGGAGGCGGCAAAGACGCTCTGATGCAAAGCCTGGGCGAAGCGGCGCGCGCGGTCCTGCTGACGGCGGACCCGCACGACAAGCGCCGCGCGGCGCGGGCGTTGGCGCGAGCGTGGCGCCGCGGCGCACTTGCCCAGCGCTGCGACGTGGCGATGCCGGATCAGCCCGCATGGCCGGCCGAGCCCGCGCTTTTGCCGCCGAACCAGATGCCGCGCCGCCGCAAGGGCGGCTCCGAGCGGGGGCGCATCGCGATGCTGCATGCGCTGGCGCATATCGAATTCGTCGCGATCGACCTGGCGGTCGATCTGTTGGGGCGCTTCGGCGACCGCTTCCCGCGCGGCTTCGTCGACGACTGGATCGCCGTTGCGGCCGACGAGGCGATGCATTTCGCGCTCCTCGACCGGCGCCTGCGCACGCTTGGCAGTCACTATGGCGCGCTGCCCGCCCATGCAGGCCTGTGGGAAGCGGCGGCGGCCACCGCCGACGATCCGCTCGCGCGGCTGGCGATCGTGCCGATGGTGCTGGAGGCGCGCGGCCTCGACGTGACGCCCGCCACCGTCACGCGCTTTCGCGCCCAGGGCGACGCGGCTTCGGCAAAGATATTGGAGCGCATTTATATCGACGAGATCCGGCATGTGAGCGCCGGCACTGTCTGGTTCAACTGGATGTGCGACGAATTGGGATTCGCCCCGGCGCCGACATGGCAAACCCTCGTGAAATCGCGATTTCGCGGGGTGCTGAAGCCGCCGTTCAACGACTCGGCGCGCCGGGATGCCGGTTTAACGCAAGAATACTACGCCGTTATTGCTTCGTAAGGATCGGCCACGCAGTAACCATCGCGGGCAAGGGAATAATCCCATCCACGAGAAACAACCGGCGCCGACACCGCCGTAAAACGGGTCGGCGACAAGGCGATAGCGGGGTCGATACGTGCGAAACGCTTCTCTGGGGCAAAAGTTCCGATTTGGTCTTGTTTTCGGTGCCTTGGCACTGACCGGCATGACCGTTCCGGCTGCACATGCGGTCGAAGGCAGCAGCGATGCGGGCATTGTCGTCCCCGACGAACCCGATGAGGACAGCGTCCCGGGGGCGCCGACGCAGCGCGACGACAGCGAAGCCTATGCGATTTTTCAGGCGTGGAAGCGTCTCGACACCGGGCTGACCGCCAATATCGGCATCGCGATCCCGTCGCGCCGTCCGATTGAGCAGATGTCGCTCTCGTCGTCCTATGGCATGCGCGTCCACCCGATCACCGGCAAGCTCGCGCGTCACAATGGCGTCGATATTCCGGCGCCTTACGGCACCCCGATCTACGCCACCGCCGACGGCATCGTCGGCCGCGCCCAGCGCCTTGGCGGCTATGGCAATTATGTCGAAATCGAACATGGCAACGCGATCGAGACGCGCTACGGCCACATGTCGTCCTTCGTCGTGCAGCCCGGACAGCAGGTTAAGAAGGGCGATGTGATCGGCTATGTCGGTTCGACCGGCCGCTCGACGGGCAACCATCTCCATTACGAAGTCCGCATCGACGGCGAACCGGTCAACCCGATGCCGTTCGTGCGGTCGGATTCGATGACGATCGCGGCGCTCACCGGCGACAAGCTGGCCATGGGCGGTCCCGAGTAACAGTTTCTCTGGGTCGGAGAGGAGGGGCGTCTCCAGGCCAGCGGCCGGGGCGCCCTTTTCTTTTGGGGCTCGCGATCCTATCTTCATATGATGGCCACGCAGATCGACGATATCACCCTGTCTCCCGCCGCTGCGGCGCGCGTCCGCTGGATCGCCGAACGCAAGGGCGGGGTGGAACCTGCACTGCGCCTTGCGGTCGACGGCGGCGGCTGTTCGGGCTTCACCTATCGCTTCGGTCTGGCTGAAAGCATCGACGCCGATGACCGCGTCACCGAAACCGACGGGGTCAAGCTAGTGGTCGATTCGATCAGCCTCGATCTGTTGCGCGGCTGCATCGTCGATTTTGTCGATTCGCTTGGCGGATCTTCGTTCAAGGTCGAAAATCCCAACGCCGCCTCGGGCTGCGGTTGCGGCTCCAGCTTCTCGATCTGACGCCTTTCTAAGCGGCGCGCTTCCTGCCATAGCGGGGCGATGAAAGTCGCCACCTTCAACATCAACGGGATCAAGGCGCGGATGCCGCGCCTTGTCGAATGGCTCGATGAAACGCAGCCCGATGTCGTCTGCCTGCAGGAACTGAAATCGAGCGACGAAACGATGCCGACCAAGGAGATCGAGGCGGCGGGTTACGGCTTCCTCTATCACGGGCAAAAGGGCTTCAACGGCGTCGCGATCCTCGCCAAGGGGACCGATCCGGTCGAAGTGCAGCGGGGGCTCGCTGGCGAGGCCGAGGACGAACAATCACGGTATCTCGAGGCCGATGTTTTCGGCGTCCGTATCGGGGCGATCTATCTTCCCAACGGCAATCCGCATCCCGGCCCCAAATTCGATTACAAGCTGCGCTGGATGGCCCGGCTGCGCGAACGCGCGAAGGCGCTGCTCGCAAGCGAAATCCCCGCGATCCTGGCAGGCGACTATAATGTCATCCCGCACGATGACGATGTGTGGGACGTGCGCGGCATGGCGGACGATGCGCTGATGCAGCCCGAATCGCGCGACGCCTGGTTCCGAATGCTCGGCGACGGCTGGACCGACGCGATCCGCAGCCGCCATCCGGCCGGGCATGTCTGGACCTTCTGGGATTATCAGGCGGGCGGGTGGCAGCGCGACCATGGTTTCCGTATCGACCATCTGCTGCTCAGCCCGGCGATGGCCGACCGCCTGATCGATGCGCAGGTCGACAAGGCGTATCGCGGCCGCGAAAAGGCGAGCGACCATGCGCCCACCTGGGCCAGCTTTGCATGACGCAACCCCATTAGTTGAATCGTCATTGCTTCGCCGCGCTCGCGATGAGGCTGGACCATGGCCTCAGGCGTCGGGATAGAGCGTCCGCATCACCCGCGCCGGATCAAGCGCATAGTGATGCGCGATCGCGGCGCCGATCACGCTTTCGAGGCTGCGCGTCGGTTTGAGGTCGCGGCCGTCGAGGCGGTTTGCGGCGCTCAGCCCGGGCCAGTCGGCCGAGACCATCCCGCCCGCGACCGGCCCCCCGCCCGCCAGCGCACCGCCGAAGAACATCGCCGCCGATCCGGTGCCATGGTCGGTGCCGCCGGTGCCGTTGACCGCAACCGTGCGCCCGAATTCCGTCGCGACCACGACCAGCGTGTCGTTCCACGCCGCGCCAAGCCCGGCTTGCAGCGCGCCGACAAGCTGGTCGAGCCCGCGAAGCTGGGCCGTCAGCCGCCCGCGCTGGCCGCTGTGCGTGTCCCAGCCGCCGGTTTCGATCATCATTACCCGCGCGCCGTCGGCCGGAAGCATCAGCGATGCCGCGAGCTTGCCGAGGTCGGCGCCGTTGCGGCCATTGTTGCCGCCGATGTCGCCCGCCAGCTCCTGCGTCTTGACCGCGCTGTCCCACAGCGGGTGCAGCAGCGCGTCGTCGGCATAGAGTGCCGACAGTCGCGCGATCAGATCGGCGTCGGCCTGCGGCAGGCGGCTAGGGGCGTAGGTGGCGACGGGGGCGCTGCCGCGCAGCGCCAGCGGCACCGCCGGCGCAATCGCGAGCGCCTCGCGCTCGGCGGGCGGCAGCAGCGTCAGCAGCCTTCCGACCCAGCCGTCGCTCTTTTCATAGGGACGCGAGCCACCGCCTTCGAGCACATTCTGGCCGTCGAAATGCGACCGGTCGCGATAGGCGGTGGCGACGGCGTGCGCGAAATGCGCCTGCCTGGCGCGATAGAGGTCTGCACCGGCGGCGAGTGCCGGGTGCAGCGTGAACAGGCCATTGAGGCTGGCGCCGCCCCCATCTTCGGCGAGCGCGCCGCGCGCCGCGGCATAGGCGGGATCGCCCGTCGGTGCGACGATCGCAAGGCCGTCGGCGGCGCCGCGCTGGATCACGAACACCAGCCGGCGCGGCGTCGCCGCGGCGGCATAGGCGAAACGCGGCACCGCACCGGCGGCGACAACGGTCAGTCCGCTGATGAGCATATGGCGGCGGGAGAGGGTCATCGTCTATCTCCGCAGAAAGGCTGGGCTGGCATAGAGCAGCGCGAGCGCCTGGCCGGGGCTGTCGGCGCGGGCGACCGCCTGCGCGGTTTGCGTCGTCAAGGCGTCGGCAAGGATCAGCGGCGCGAGCTGGCGGGCGTCGACGCGGTCGCCGATGCGACCGGCGATCCGGCTGGCGAGCTCGACGCGCTGCATCAGCGCCGCCGATCCGGCCCAGGTCGCGACCAGATCGTCATAGCCGGCGGGCGATCCGGGGCGCCAGATCGGCTGGCCGAGCTGGGTGAACAGCGCCGGGACATTCTGCCGGTCGCCAAGCGCCGGCAGTTTCAGACTTCGCATCACCGATACGGTCCAGTCCCACGGCGATTTGAACATCGCGGGGGCGGCCGCCCATGCCTCGGGCGCGGCGACGAGCGTGCGGTAGAGCGAGGTCAGGTCGCCGCCCGTTCGAAGGAAATCGGCCTCAAGCCGCGCAACGAGCGCGGGGGCAGGCGTGTCGCCGGAAAAATGCCGGGCCAGCTTGGTGGCGATGTGCCGCGCGGTTGCCGGATGTCGCGCGAGGTCGAGCAGCACCGCCTCCGCCTGGTCCGCGCCGCCTTGCGCATAGCGTTTGCCCATGATCGACTGCGTGCCGGGTTCGTGCAGCGGTGCGATAAAGACGGTGTCGCCGTCGGCCGCGCCCGCAGGCATCAGCCGCTGCCCGGCACCGCGGCCGAGCCCGGCGACGGTCAGCCCGGTCAGTACCTTGGCAAAGGCCGTGACGTCGGCCTGCGTATAGCCGGTGCGCACCCCCAGCGTGTGCAATTCCATGATCTCGCGCGCCAGATTTTCGTTGAGCCCCGGCGCCTGCCGCCGCCCGCGCGCGCGGATGCGGTCGGACACCGGACTGTCGGGCCCGAAACTTTGCGCCTGATCGAGATAGAGCAGCATGGCGGGATGCCGCACCGCCGCGATCAGGAGATCCGAAAATTTGCCCATAATGTGCGGACGGATCGCCTCGAACTCGTAATTGCCGGCAAAACCGATCACCGGCAGCTTGTCGGCCGACACGGCGAAATGGTTGGACCAGAAGTGGACGAGCCGTTCGGGGAAGGGCGTTGGCGTCGCGACCGCATTGGCAAGCCGCGCGGCGGCCGCATCGACATAATGGGTGCGGATTGCGGAGCGCGACAGGCGTTGCAGTTCGGGGTCCATCGCCGTGCCTGTGCCGTCCTTCTGGGCGACATCATCCGGCGCATTGCGGCGCATCGCTCGCTGGTCGTCCTGATATTCGACATAGGCGGCGGCGATGGCGGCGCGGCCGGGCAAGGCGGCGATCGGTGCGGGAACCGGGTCATAGTCGTCAAGTTGTCGCAGCAGCCAGGCCTGCGGATCGTCGGTCGCGGGATCGTCGAAGCGGCGGCCGAGGCCGAAGCGGTTGGCGGCAAGATAAAGGCTGGGCATCGCGCATCCTTCGGGTTCAGATCCCGAAGCTGCCCGCCCTTTGTCGCAAAATCATGCCAGCAGGATGGCGGCCCGCCGCGTCAGGACAGCGGCTTGTCGTAAAGCTGATACACGCGGTTGACCGTCGCGTTGATGGCGTCGGCGACCGCGTTCATCCCCTGATTGTCGTCGAGCACCCAGCCGATATCGCCCTGCTCGGCGCCATATTTGGCGACGCCGTCGCGGCGGATATATTCGATCATCATGAAGGCGAGGGTGCTCGCCATGCGGCTGTTCTGCAATTTCTTGACCACGCCCATAAGGGGCACGCGCAGCCGCTTGCTCTTGGGCTTGCGCAGCCACCAAAGCAGGCGCGCCCAGTTGAAGGGGAACAACGATCCGTCCATCCCGATCAAGAGTTCGTTGAGATCGGGCAGCACGATCATGAACGCGACCGCCTCGCCATCGACTTCGGCGACGCGGATCAGATCCTCGAAAACAATGTCCTTCAGCTTCTTGCCGACATAGGCGATCTCGCTGTCGGTCAGCGGGACGAACCCCCAATTGTCCGACCAGGCGTCGTTCAAAATGCCCATGATCAGCTGCGCCTCGGCATCGAACTTGCGCTTGTCGACGCGGCGGATGCGGATGCGCTCGTTCTTCTCGCCCGCCGCGACGATGCGGTTTACCAGCGGCGGAAAGCCGTCGACGATATCGACCGCATAGTTGAACAGCTTCTTGACCGGGCGATAGCCCTCGGCCTCGATCCACCCCTGATAGAGCGGGCTGTTGTGGCCGAGCATGATCGTCGGCGGCGTGTCGAAGCCTTCGACCAGCAGCCCGGGTTCGTCCCAGATCGAAATCGACAGCGGGCCGAGCGCGCGGTTCATTCCCTGGCCGCGCAGCCAGTCTTCGGCGCTGACGATCAATGCGTGCGCGACCTCGGCATCCTCGGCCTCCAGCAGCCCCCAATTGCCCGTCCCCGGACCCATGCCCTGGCTCGCCGGCTGTTCGAGCGCGAGGAAGTCGACATGCGCCGAAATGCGTCCCACCGTGCGGCCGTCGCGGCGTGCGAGGAACAGCTGCGCCTTGCCATGTTCGAACCAGGGGTTCTTGCCTGGCGTCAACAGGTCGAACGCTTCGTTTTTCAGCGGCGGCACCCAGGCGGGATCGCCGCGGTTGAGCCGAAAGGCCAGTTCGACGAATTCGCGCTTGTCCGCCTTGTCCTTGACGGGATGGATGGAGACGGGACCTTGCGAATGTGCGGCCATGGCTGGTTTCCTGAATGACGGTGCCTATATTTGTGGCGACGCATTAGGGCATAGCTGTGGCGCTGGCGACCCGTATTCGGCCATCATGCTGCCACGAAATCATGGTGAAGACGCCGGCATGATGACGACCAATCCCGCTGCCGAACGGATCGCGACTCCCCCCGCGGCCCCGGCCACCCAGACGCCCAAATCGGCGATTGCCGACGATATGGCGATGATCCGCGCGGCCTCGGAACTGACGCGCGATCTCGTCAATCCGAACGCGCGCATCTATTGGGTGGATTTCCTCGGTTCGGCGTTTATCGGCTATGCCGGTGTCGCGGCGGCGATCCTGGCACCATCGACCGCATGGATGCTCGCCGCAGCGCTCATCGCCGTCGTCGCGCTCTACCGCGCGGGCAGCTTCATCCATGAACTGACGCATATCCGCAAAAATGCGCTCCCCGGTTTCCGGCTCGTGTGGAACCTGCTCGTCGGTATCCCGCTGCTTATCCCTTCCTTCCTTTACGAAGGCATCCACAGCCTCCACCACAACCGCACCAAATATGGCACGGTAGAAGATCCCGAATATCTGCCGCTGGCGCTGATGAAGCCGTGGACGGTGCCGCTGTTCGTCGTCGCGGCCGCCTTTGCGCCGCTGGCGCTGCTCTTTCGCTTTGCGGTGCTGACCCCGCTGTCGTTCGTCATCCCACCCCTTCGCCGCGTGGTGATGGAGCGCTATTCGGGGATGATCATCAACCCGATGTTTCGTCGCCGCCCGCCCGAAGGCGATTTCCGCCGCCAGTGGGCGTGGCAGGAAGGCGGCGCCTGGGCCTGGTCGACGCTGCTGATTGCGGCGGGCGTGTTCGGCTGGGTGCCGCTGCGCGCGCTGCTGATTTTCGGCGCGATTGCGGCGGCCAGCCTCGTGCTCAACCAGATCCGCACGCTCGTTGCGCATCTGTGGGAAAATGACGGCGCGGTGCTGACCGTAACCGCGCAGTTCCTCGACAGCGTCAACGTCCCGCCGCCGGGCCTGCTCCCCGAGCTGTGGGCGCCGGTGGGGTTGCGCTATCACGCGCTGCATCATCTGCTGCCCGGCGTTCCCTATCACGCGTTGCCAGAGGCGCACCGCCGCCTGCAAGCAGCGCTGCCCGGCGATTCGCAATATCATGCCGCCAATTACCGCAGCCTGCCGAAGCTGGTGATGAATCTTGTCGCGGGTTCGGCCAAGGGAACAGTCGGCTGACATTCGGCCGCGTCGGCGCTCGAAAGAGGGCCGGCGGCGACCGCTTCTACTGCGTTTCGACAGCCTGCTTGAACCGCGCAAGCTGCGCGGCGGCCGCTGCGGCATGCGGGCCGATCCAGCGGTCGTGGATGTCCTGAATCGGCATCGCGTTCAGATGGTTCCAGCGTTCGCGGCCGCGACGTTCGGCGATGACCAGCCCTGCCTCCTCCAGCACCTTCAGATGCTGCATCACCGTGCATCGGTCGAGATCGACGAAATGGTCGCACAGCGCCCCCGTCGTCAGCGGCTGATCCTTCAGATCGTCCAGAATCTGCCGCCGAACGCCATGCGCGAGCGCCTTGAAGATGCGGTCGAAATCGTCGTGGATTGACATGTTATAAATTTATAACATAATTAAGTGCGACTCAAGCGGAGAATGACGATGGAACTGAAATTCAGGGTCGCGGCGCGCATCGCCAAACCGGTGCATGATGTGTTCGAGGCGGTTGCCGATCCCGCGCAACTGTCGCACTATTTCACCACCGGCGGCGCACAGGGCCGGCTCGAGACCGGCGCGGTGGTGACGTGGGATTTCCACGATTATCCCGGCGCCTTTCCGGTCCATGTGATCGAGGTGGTGCAGGATGAGAAGATCGTTCTGGAATGGGCGGCCTATGAAGGCCAGGCGCCGGGGGTAGAGGGCGGCACGATGGCGGACGCCGCTTACCGTACCCGCGTGACGATGACCTTCAAGCCGCTCGATGACGGCCGCACGCTGGTCGAGATCGCCGAGGGCGGCTGGCGCGAAACGCAGGCGGCGCTCGACGGCAGCTACGGCAATTGTCACGGCTGGACGCAGATGCTCTGCGCGCTCAAACTCTGGGTCGAACGCGGCATAAACCTGCGCGCCGATTTCTATGTCTGATGCCGTCTATGCGTTGCGCGCCATCAGCCCGCCATCGACGGGGATCACCGCGCCGGTGATATAGCTCGCCGCGGGCAGGACGAGGCTCAGCGTCACATGCGCGACCTCCTCGGGCTCGCCATAGCGGCGCAGCGCGGTGCGGCGCCGTGCGAAGATCGCCTTGTCCGCGTCGGGTACCTTGTCGGTCATCGCGGTGCGGATCGGGCCGGGACAGATGCAGTTGACGGTGATCCCATCCTTGCCCAGATCGACCGCCAGACCGCGCGTCAGCCCGGTCACGCCCGTCTTGGCCGCGACATAGGGCGTGTCGCCGGGCGTCGCGCCCAGTCCCTCGGTCGAGGCAATGTTGACGATGCGCGGCGCGTCGCTTTGCCGCAGCCACGGCAGCGCCGCGCGCACCATCCGCTGGTGCGCGGTCAGCATCACCGCGATCGCGCGGTGCCAGATCGCATCATAATCGTCGCCCGCATCGAGCGGGCAGAAGCTCGACACGCCGGCATTGTTGATCAGGATGTCGATACCGCCAAAATACGCCGCGATGTCGGCGACGACGCGCTTGATCGCCTCGCCGTCCGATACGTCGAGCGCGAAGGCGCGCGCGCCGTCGCCGGCTTCCGCGGCAACCGCCTCGCATGCGGCAGGGTCAAGGTCGGTGACCGCGACCTTCGCGCCCTCGCGCGCCAGCAACAGCGCGGTCGCCCGCCCCATGCCGCTCGCGGCGCCGGTGACGATTGCGACGCGGCCCGCGACGGAGCGCGAAAGGGCGGCTGCCGGCGTCACCGGAACGGCGGCTCGTTGAACGCGCGCAGTTTGCGGCTGTGCAGCTTGGCGCCCTCGTCGTGCATCAATTCGCACGTGCGGATGCCGATCTGGAGATGCGCCGCGATTGCTTCTTCATAGAAACGGTTGGCCTGTCCCGGCAGCTTGAGTTCGCCGTGGAGCGGCTTGTCGGACACGCACAGCAAGGTGCCGTAAGGCACACGGAAGCGGTAGCCCTGCGCCGCGATGGTCGCTGACTCCATGTCGATGCCGATCGCGCGCGACTGCGAGAAGCGCAGCGCGGAATCGGTGAAGCGCAATTCCCAGTTGCGGTCGTCGGTGGTGACGACGGTGCCGGTACGCATCCGTTTCTTGAGGTCGGCACCGCTGGTTCCCGACACCGCCTCGGCGGCGCTCGCCAGCGCCTGCTGGACTTCGGCTATCGGCGGGATCGGAATTTCGGGCGGCAGCACGCTGTCGAGAATATGGTCGTCGCGCAGATAGGCGTGGGCGAGCACATAATCGCCGATCCGCTGGCTGGGGCGCAGCCCGCCGCAGTGGCCGATCATCATCCATGCCTCGGGCCGCAGCACCGCGAGGTGATCGCAGATCGTCTTGGCGTTCGAGGGGCCGACGCCAATGTTGACGAGCGTGATGCCGCTGCCGCCCTCGGCAATCAGGTGATATGCGGGCATCTGGTGCCGTCGCCATGCGCTGTCGCTCGCGAGCGCGCTGGCATTGATATCCGGCTCGTCGACATAGAGACCGCCCGCACCGGCGAGCGCGGTGTAGCGTCCCTTGCCGACCTGCGCCCCCGCCCAGGCGACGAATTCGTCGACATAGCGGTGATAGTTGGTGAACAGAATATAGCGCTGGAAATGCTCGGGCGCGGTGCCGGTATAGTGGCGCAGGCGCGCGAGGCTGAAATCGGTGCGCAACGCGTCGAACAGCGCGAGTGGCTGCGCCGCCGCGGGGTCGAAGCCGAACAGGCCGTCGGCCAGCTCGTCGCCGATATCGGCGAGCTCGGTGGTGGGAAAGTGGCGCGCGAGTTCGAGCGGAGTGACGCGGCCCATGTCCGACCCGTCGCTGGCGTCGAGGACATAGGGGAAGGGGATCTGCTGCCCGGTGCGCGTCACCTCCAGCGTCACCTCATAATGGCGGACGAGCAGGGTCAGCTGTTCGCGCAGATAAGCCTCGAACAGATCGGGGCGCGTTACCGTCGTGACAAACTCGCCCGCCCGCTCGAAATGACCGAAGGCGAGGTTGTGGCCGCCCTGGCCTTCGCGAAACTCGCCATTGGTGACGAGGCGCAACGCCGGATAGTCGAACAGGCCGGTCGCGGCGGCATCGGCGGGCGGCAAGGTGCCGTCACGGACGAAGGCGGCGATGGCGGACTTGAGATTGCCGACCGACGTGCGGAAACGCGACTGAAGTTCGGCGATGACCCCTTCGACAAGGGTGGTGGGGTCGGCGATATTTTCGTTCGATGATTCTGATGTCATCGCGACGCTGTTGCACGAAAATATGACAAAAGGAAAGGGGGGCGACGCAGCGCCGCGCCGCCCCTCATTTCAATCCGCAAACCGCTCAGAGCTGTTCAAGCATATGGTCGGCGCTCGACACCTTGAATTCGCCCGGTGCTTCGACATTGAGCTGCTCGACGACGCCATCGTTGACGACCATCGAGAAACGCTGGCCGCGCTTGCCCATGCCGAATGCCTTGCCGTCCATGGTCAGCCCGACCGCTTCGGCGAAATCGCCATTGCCGTCGGCGAGCATCGTCACGCTGTCGGTCGCGCCGGCATTCTTCGCCCAGGCGCCCATGACGAAGGCGTCATTGACCGCGGTGCAGACGATTTCGTCGATGCCCTTGGCCTTGAGCTCGGCTGCCTTTTCGACGAAGCCGGGCAGGTGCTTGGCCGAACAGGTCGGCGTGAAAGCGCCCGGAACCGAAAAGAGCGCGACCTTGCGGCCCTTGAAATAATCGGCGGCCGAAACCTGTTCGGGGCCGCCTTCGGTGACCTTCACCAGCTTGGTGTCGGGCAGCGAGTCTCCGGTAGTGATGGTCATGCTGGCATCCTTTCGTTGAGGGGGGTTTTGTGCGGGCGAGACATTGGGTGTGCGCCGCCGCGAGTCAAGCGGCGGAGCGTTCACATTGCACAATGGACCCCGCCGTTCGTCGATATGGCCGCAAAGACGCTGGACCCTGCGCGCCCGGCAGTCCATGATGGGGCGATGGAAAAGGCGCCGACCTGGTTCACCGGCCAATTGCTGCTCGCGCTGCCCGGCATCGGCGATCCGCGTTTCGATCACTCTGTCATCGCGATGATCAGCCACGACGAAGAGGGTGCGATGGGGATCGGCATCGACGACCCGATCGACGGCATGACCGTCGGCGCCGTGCTCGATCAGCTCGACATCGCGCACGACGCACCGCTCGATCAGCCGGTCTTTCTGGGCGGACCGGTCGAACCGTCGCGCGGTTTCGTGCTCCACAGCCGCGACTGGTCGGGCGAGGGCGCGGTGCAGGTGTCGGGGCGCTGGATGATATCGAGCTCGCACGACATATTGCGCGCCATCGGTGAGGGGCGCGGGCCGTCGCAATGGCTCGTCGCGCTCGGCTATGCCGGATGGTCACCGGGACAACTCGAAGAGGAAATGGTGCGCCATGCCTGGCATCTGACGCCCGGCAGCGACGCGCTGCTGTTCGACACGCCGCCGGCGCAGCGGTGGCAGGCAGCCTTTGCCGAAGCCGGCATCGATGCGCGCCTGCTGACGGTCGAGGGCGGCGAAGCGTAGGATCGCCGCCCGTCGATCGGCTGCGTCAGTGCGCGAGGGCGAGGAGCGGGCGCCCTTGGTCAAGCCGCGCGAGCGCGGTGCGTGCGGCCCAGCGCGAATCCATGAAATCCCCGTTCGCAAGCTCGAGGTCGTAGCGGATCGGGCTGTCGATCGCCGACCGATAGGCGGTCGCGGCGTCGGCGGTGCGGCCAAGCCGGGCATAGGCGGTGCCCAGATTGATCAGGCGCGACGGATCGCGGGCATCGACCCGGCCGTCGGTCAGCTTGGCCACTGCCGCCTTGTTTTCGCCCGCCTGTAATTCTTCAAAGGCAACCGACAGCGGCGTCGAGGCGCTGTCCTCGGTGCCCGTGACGACGATCGACTGAGCCATCGCCGGCGACGCGACGGCCAGGGCAGCCAGGCTGAGCAGAATTTTTTTCATCTAGGTATCTCCCCGAAAATTTTGACCTATTTTCTCGTTTGTGGGGATAAAAGTCAATGAATCGCGGGCTATGTAACATTGCTGTCACATAGACGGATTATGCTAATCGCAAGGCGTATTATAAGGCAAATTTCTTAGGAAGTTGGCCATTGCAAGGCTGTGTCACAATTGCGCCCCGCGCGTTGTAACATTGGCGCGCGCCCGAAATTTATTTTGCGCTGCCTCGCGATTGGCGGCGGACGAATCGTGCCTGCGCCGCGTCCGACTGCGACCCGCGCCTTGCAGATATAAAGAAAAGTTTATATTTGAATGGCGACGCGCTTTCGGTTAGGGCGCGCAACATAATTGCTCGACAATTCGGGGCCGCTCGCCTGCGGCCGTACTCGCCAATATGGAGACTCCCCCGTGGCCACCACCGCAGCCAATGCCACCATTACCGCCGCCAATGCCGCAATCGCGGCGGCGAAGACCAAGGACGGCGCCGCCGACTATGTGATTGCCGACATCGGCCTCGCCGACTTCGGCCGCAAGGAAATCGCGATCGCCGAAACCGAAATGCCCGGCCTGATGGCGCTGCGCGCCGAATATGGTGCGGCGCAGCCGCTGAAGGGCGCGCGCATCACTGGATCGCTGCACATGACGATCCAGACCGCGGTGCTGATCGAAACGCTGACCGCGCTGGGCGCCGAGGTGCGCTGGGCGACCTGCAACATCTTTTCGACCCAGGATCATGCCGCCGCCGCGATCGCCGCTGGCGGCACGCCCGTCTTTGCGGTGAAGGGCGAGAGCCTCGCCGAATATTGGGACTATGTCGGCCGGATCTTCGACTGGGGCGACGATCAGACCGCGAACATGATCCTCGACGACGGCGGCGACGCCACGATGTTCGCGCTGTGGGGGGCGCGCGTCGAAGCGGGCGAACCGCTGTTCGAGCCGACCAACGCCGAAGAAGTCGAATTCGTCCGTGCGCTCAAGGACTTCCTTGCCGCCAAGCCGGGCTATCTCACCAAGAGCGTGCGCGCGATCAAGGGCGTGTCGGAAGAAACGACGACCGGCGTCCACCGCCTTTACCAGCTGGCCAAGGAAGGCAAGCTGCCCTTCCCGGCGATCAACGTGAACGACAGCGTCACCAAGTCGAAGTTCGACAATCTTTATGGCTGCAAGGAAAGCCTGGTCGATGCGATCCGCCGCGCGACCGACGTCATGCTGGCCGGCAAGGTTGCGTGCGTCGCGGGCTTCGGCGACGTCGGCAAGGGCTCGGCCGCCTCGCTCCGCAACGGCGGCGCGCGCGTGCTGGTTACCGAAATCGACCCGATCTGCGCGCTGCAGGCGGCGATGGAAGGCTATGAAGTTGTCACGATGGACGAAGCGGTCGCTCGCGCCGACATCTTCTGCACCGCGACCGGCAACGCCGACGTCATCACCGCCGACCATATGGCGGCGATGAAGCCGATGGCGATCGTCTGCAACATCGGCCACTTCGACAGCGAAATCCAGATCGCGGGGCTCGCCAATTACAAGTGGACCGAAGTGAAGCCGGGCACCGACCTCGTCGAATTCCCCGATGGCAAGCAGATCATCGTGCTGGCGAAGGGCCGCCTCGTGAACCTCGGCTGTGCGACCGGGCACCCGTCGTTCGTGATGTCGTCGAGCTTCACCAACCAGACGCTCGCGCAGATCGAGCTGTTTACCAAGGCCGACGATTACAAGAACGACGTCTATGTCCTGCCCAAGCATCTCGACGAAAAGGTCGCGGCGCTGCACCTCGAAAAGCTGGGGGTGAAGCTGTCGACGCTGACGCAGAAGCAGGCCGATTATATCGGCGTGCCGGTCGAAGGACCGTTCAAGCCCGATCATTATCGTTACTGATCGTTACTAATTTTTCATAAACAGACTGTAGGGTCGCGCTGCCGTCCGGAAACCGGATGGGAGCGTGGCCCTTTTCTTTTGGGGGTTCGGGGCACCGCTCGCTCGATTCATATTTTGGTGCGGCCGGGGGGCATCGCTTAAACGAGGGAGTTCCCGGAATGGTTACCGTGCGCGCGATGCGAGCAGGGCTTTATGGCGGCCTGTCCGCGCTGGCTATTCTGGCGGCGGCTGCGCCGGCTGCGGCGCAGGATGTTGCGCCCGATGCGTCGGCGGACGCCGACAGCGGTACACAGATCATCGTCACCGGGTCGCGCATCGCGCGCACCGATGCGGACACGATCCAGCCGACGCTGGTCACCACCGCCGACCAGATCGACCGGCGCGGCTATACCAATGTCGCGCAAGCGCTGTCGGAAATTGCCGCCTTCGGCGTTCCCGGCAACAGCAATGTCGGTGCGCAGGAGGGGCCGTTCGGTTCGGGGCAGACCTTCGTCGATTTCTTTTCGCTGGGTAGCCAGCGCACGCTGACGCTGGTGAACGGCCGGCGCTTCGTGTCGTCCAATACCGCTTCGGTATTCGGGCCGGTGGGGCCGGGCAGTCAAGTCGATCTCAACGTCATCCCCGAAACGCTGGTCGATCGCATCGAAACGGTCGCGGTTGGCGGCGCGCCCATCTATGGCTCCGATGCGATCGCGGGCACGGTCAACATCATCCTCAAGCGGGATTTCGACGGGCTTGAAATAAAAGGCCAGGCGGGCGTGTCGCAGCGCGGCGACGCGCCGGATTATCGCATCAGCGGCATCTGGGGCGCCGGTTTTGCGGACGGGCGGGGCCATATCACGCTGAGCGGCGAATGGAATCGCGCGCGCGGCCTCACCACGGGCGACCGCTTTCTGACGAGCGCCGCCGGCCCCTTTTTTACGACTGCCGCCGATCCGGCATCTCCCTTTCAGCAGCAGCTTTATTACGACCAGCGGCTGAATGTCTTCACCAACAGCGGCGTGCCGCTCGCCTTCGACAGCATTCCCGAATTCGGCGGGATTTTCGATGCGTCGGGCAATGTCCTGACGTTCAACGACGCCGGCCGGCTCGTCCCGCTCGACTTCGGGACGCGCACGGGCAGCCTGTTCGAAAGCTCGGGCGGCAATGGCTTTGCGACAAAGGATTATGGCAACCTCGCGACGAACAATGACCGCTATCTCGCGACCGCGCTCGGCAGTTTCGAGCTGAGCGACACGGTCCGCTGGTTCGGCGAGGGTTGGTATGCGCACAGCAAGGGGACCAATGTCGCAGCGCAGCCGGTGTATAATACGGCGCTGGCGGGGCCGGGAACGTCGCCCAACGGCAATCTGGTGCTCAGCCTCGACAATCCCTATCTGAACGACGCCGACCGCGCGACGATCCGTGACAATCTGGCCGCCTATGGTCTGCTCGGCGGGATTCCGATTGATGCCGACGGCGACGGCAATCCCGATTTCACGACGGCTCCCGACAGCTTTCTGATGGCACGCGCCAATACCGACCTGACGACCGGCCGTTCCGACACGACGGTCGAACTCTATCGCTTCGTCACCGGGTTCGACGGCGAATTCGGCGTCGGCGACCGGATCTACAAATGGGAGGTCTCGGCCAATTACGGCCATTCCGAAACGCGCGGGCGCGAACGCGTGCTGGTGCAGCAGAATTTCCTCAACGCGGTCGATGCCGTCGACGAGGGTGTGTTTGGCGGCGGTGCCGCCAACGGCAATATCATCTGCCGCCCCGGATACATCAACGCGAACATCGCGACGCTCAGCGCGACCTGCGCGCCGCTCGACCTGTTCGGCGTCGGCCGCTTCAGCCAGTCCGCGCTCGATTATGTGACGACGATCGCCGACCCGACCGCGACCAATTCGCAGTTCGTGCTCAGCGCGTCGGTCAATGGGCCGCTGTTCCGGCTGCCCGGCGGCGATGTCATCGCCTCGCTCGGCTATGAGCATCGGCATGAGAAGACCGCGTTCGACCCCGGCGCCTATTATTATGGCGAGGATGTCGGGGGCGGATTCCGGATGCCGTTCGGCCGCAGCATCCCGATCGATCCCGTTCGGGGCAGCTTCACGACGAATGAATTTTCCGGCGAGCTCAAGATTCCGGTCATTTCGCCGGACATGGACGGTTTTGTCCATGCGTTCGAACTCGACGGCGCGGCGCGCTATATCGATCATTCGGCGGCGGGGGGCGACTGGACGTGGACCGCGGGTGGACGATTGTCGCCGGTCGCCGATGTGACGATCCGCGGCAATTTTACCCGCTCGGTGCGCGCGCCAGCGATCACCGAAAGCTTCAGCCCGACGTCGCTGGCTTTTGCGACGGCCAATGATCCGTGCGATCGCCGCTTCGTCAATTCGGGACCGAACCCGGCGCAGCGGCGTGCGAACTGCATCGCAGCGGGGATCGCGAACCCCGATGGCTTTACGTCGAACATCGTCGGGTTCACGGCGCCGATCTCGGTGTCGGGCAATGCTGCGCTCAGGAACGAGCGCGCCGACAGCTGGACCGTCGGCGCGATCCTTCGCCCGCGCTTCGTACCCGGTCTGACGATCACCGCCGACTGGGTCGATATCCGGCTGCGCGATGCGATCGTGTTGCTCGGTGCCGGCCAGACGCTCGACGCTTGTTATGACGCGGTCGCCTATCCGGCGGCGGTTTGCGGCCAGATCGACCGCGATCCGGGCGGGCAGGTCGCTTTCGTGCGCACCGGCTATGCCAATGCGGCGTCGATGGACTTCCGCGGCCTGACCGCCGAAGTCGCCTATCGGCGCGAGGTCGCGGCGGACACGGCGCTCGGCCTGTCGCTCAATTACTTCTATCTCGACAAGCTCGAAACGCGCGTCGGAACGGGTGATATCGACACCGCGCGCGGCGAAATCGGCAATCCCAAACATTCGTTCACCGCGAATGTCACGGTCGATCGCGGTCCGGTAAATCTGCTCTGGCAAACGCAATATTATGGCAAGAGCGTGTGGAACGCCGACGCGGCGCCCAACGCGCTGGAATATAGCGGTGTCGGCTCGTGGTGGCTGTTCAACGCCTCGATCGGCGTCGACGTATCGAAGCAGTTTGCGCTGCGCCTGATCGTCGACAATGTCTTCGACGCGAAGCCGCCGTTCCCGGCGCCGGCGGCCAATGGCACGATCACCTATTATTCGGGCATTTTGGGACGCTATTTCCGCGCATCCGCCACGGCAAAATTCTGACCGCGTGGGCGCGCGCAATCGGTGCGGAGTGCCGGGGATATTCGACCGGACGAGGCCTTCCGGCGTCCTGTCCCGCCGCGCCCGTGCGGCGGACGATTGAATAGAGGCTGCGCAGTCGATAGGGGCAGACGGATGATATCCGGCGTCCCTGTCGTCCTCTCGCTTCGATCGGCGCGATGCCCGTGCCGATGAGCGCGGGCTTGCTCTTCGCGCTCGGCCTGTTCGCCGCGCTCTGGCTGGTTGCCGGGCTGTGGGCGGTCGGGCGCGGGGTTGCCATGCAGCGGCGCTCGGCGTTCGTCGCCGGGCAGACCGAACGCCTCGCCAGCCTGCTCGAAGCGTCTCCCTATCTGCCCGTCGTGGTGCGCGGCGACTGGCGCATCGAGGCGAGCGAGCGGCTCGGCCGCTGGCTCGGGCTCGATGCCGGGCCGCGCAGTTTCGACGAGCTTCGCGGACTCGGCACCGGGCTCGACGCGCAGGCGCACGAAGCGCTGCGCCAGGCGATCCTCGGCGCCCAGCGCGGTGCCAAACCCTTCACGCTCAGCCTGCGTCCGCAGGGCAGCAACCGTACGATCGTCTGTCAAGGCGTGGCGGCGCCGCAGTCGGTCGGCGGACCGGGCAGCGTCCTGCTGTGGCTCAGCGATGCGACCGATGGCCAGCAATCGCTCGCCAAGGCGCGGATCGAACGCGACGAGGCGATGGCGGCGTTCGAGGCGCTGTCGGGCTTGATCGAGGCGGCGCCGTTTCCGATGTGGTTCCGCGAACCCGATCTTCGCCTCGCGCTCGTCAACACCGCCTATGTCCGGGCGGTCGAGGCGAAGAGCGCGGCGCGGGTGATCGAGGATGGCACCGAATTGTGCGAGCCAATCGCCGGGGTCAGCGCGACCGACGCGGCCGAAGCGGCGCGTGCCGCGGGCGCGGCGCATATGCGCACCGTCCCGGTAACGATCGAGGGCGAACGCCGCATCATGCGGGTCGTCGACGTGCCGCTGGCGCCCGAGGGCGGCCGCGTCATCGGCATCGCGGGCTATGCGATCGATATTCAGGAGCTGGAGAGCGAGCGCGGCGCGCACCGCCGCTTTGTCGATACCCAACGCGAATTGCTCGACCGGCTGTCGGCGGCGGTGGCGCAGTTCGGCCCCGATCATGGCCTCGTCTTTGCGAACCAGCCCTTTCGCCGGCTGTTCGACGTGACGGCCGAGGATGTGTCCGAAGGCCGGGCGCTCGCGCGGTTGCTCGATGCATGGCGCGAGGGCGGCCGGACCCCCGAAGTGCGCGACTATCCCGAATGGCGGCAGGCGCATGTCGACTGGTTCGCGCTGCCGCACGCGAGCGAGGAGGAATGGCGCCTGCGCGACGGTACCCATCTGCACGTCGTCGCCCAACCGACCCCCGACGGCGGCCTGCTGCTGATAGCCGAGGATCGCACCGAGCAGGTGCAACTCGCCTCGACGCGCGACACGTTGCTGCGCGTGCGCACCGCGACCTTCGACAATCTGTTCGAGGCGATCGCGGTCTTCGCTCCCGATGGCCGCCTGCACCTGTGGAACCAGCGTTTCCGCCGCTTGTGGGGCGTCGATGAATCGACCCTTGCGGCGCATCCGCGCGTCGATGTGCTGATGAACGGCCTCGCCGACCGGCTCGCCAAGCCCAACCAGATCAGCATCGTTCAGGAAGTGATCCGCGCCGCGACGCTCGAGCGGACGCAGCGCGCGGGCGAAATCCGGTTCAAGGACGGACGCCATTTCGATTTCGCTTCGATCCCGCTGCCCGACGGCAATGCGCTGCTCATCATGCTCGACATCACCGCCAGCCGGAAGATGGAGGGCGCGCTGCGCGAACGCAACGAGGCGCTCGAGGCGGCGGACAAGGTCAAGACCGCTTTCCTGTCGCGGATGAGTTACGAACTGCGCACGCCGCTGACGTCGATCGGCGGCTTCGGCGAGATGCTGCAGGCCGGCTATGCGGGCGAGCTTCCGCCTGCCGCGCGCTCCTATGTCGATGCGATCATGGATTCGGTGGCGGTGCTCGGCCGCCAGATCGACAATGTGCTCGACCTCGCGCAGGGCGAGGCGGGGACGCTGGCGGTCGAACGCGCGCCGGTCGACGTCCGCGCGCTGCTCGGCAAGGCGCTCGCCGACGCGGCCCCGTTCGCCGAGACCGAAAAGATCGAACTCGTCGACAATCTGTCCGACAATCTTGGCAGTATCGAAGGCGATGCGCCGCGCCTGTCGCGGGTCGTGGGCGGGCTGCTCGACAATGCGATCCGCTTTACCGCCCCGGCCAAGCGCAGCGGCGGGCGCGTGCTGCTCCACGCCGACGGCGACGCGCGCGGAGTGGAGATCGTCGTATCGGACAACGGTCCCGGCATGCCCGATGCGGTCGCCGCGGTGACGAAGGGGCAGCAGGCGGGTACGCAGACCGGCGGCATCGGCCTCGCGCTCGCGCGCCAGCTCGTTGCCGCGCACGGCGGCACGATGGAGGTGCTCAGCGAAAAGGGCCAGGGAACGCTGGTCCGCGTCACCCTGCCGCGCGGATGAGCTTCAGCTGCGCCTATGATCTCGAAGACGCCGATCGCATCGGTGCCGCCATCGGCGCCGCGCTGAGACCCGGCGATGTCGTGCTGTTGTCGGGCGACCTCGGCGCGGGCAAGACGACGCTGGCGCGTGCGATGCTCAAGGCGCGCGGTCTGGCGGGCGAGGCGCCGAGCCCGACCTTCGCGATCGTCCAGCCCTACGCCCCGCCCGAAGTCGATCTGCCGATCGCGCATGTCGATCTTTATCGTATCGACGGAGAGGATGAACTGATCGAACTCGGCCTCGACGACTATCTCTACGACGGCGCGCTGCTGATCGAATGGCCCGATCGATTGGGGGCGCAGGCATGGGGCGACGCGCTGGCGCTGACGATTTCGGGCGGGGGCGATACGCGCGTCTTGACAGCGGAAGTGCCGCCCGCTTGGGAAGCGCGATGGCCGCTCCGATGATTCCGCCCGACCATGCGCCCGCCTTTCTTGCCGCGCATGGCTGGGGCGATGCCCGCATTCTGCCGCTCGCGGGCGATGCCTCGTTCCGCCGCTATTTCCGCGTCGTCGGGGAAGGGCGGCAGGCGGTGCTGATGGATGCGCCGCCGCCGCACGAAGACCCGCGCCCCTTCATCGCCGTCGCCGAATGGCTGTGCGAACAGGGGATGAGCGCGCCCGCGATCCTCGCCCGCGATCTGGCGCAGGGCCTGCTGCTGATCGAGGATTTCGGCGATGTGCGGCTGCGCGAAACGCTCGACGCGCGCCCCGCGGCGGAGGTCGAATTCTACGCCGGGGTCACCGACCTGCTCGTCCATCTGCACGCGCGCCCCGCGATGCCGGGGCTGCCCGTCCACGGCATCGAACAATGGCTCGACGAAGTGATGCTGTTCACCGACTGGTACTGCCCCGCGCTGGACCTTGCCGTCGATCGCGACGGATTTCGCGCGGCGTGGCAAACGGCGCTGGCGCCCGTCGAACAGGACGGCCTGCCGCGCGTCACGGTGCTGCGCGACTTTCATGCCGAAAATATCATGCTCGTCGATGGACGCAGCGGCATTGAATATTTCGGTCTGCTCGATTTTCAGGACGCGCTGGTCGGCCATCCCGCCTATGACCTCGCCTCGGTGCTCGAGGATGCGCGCCGCGACGTGACCCCGGCGGTCGAGGCCGCAATGCTCGATCGCTATGTCGCCGCGACGGAACAGGGCGCGGCTTTCCGTGCCGCCTATTGGGCGCTCGCGGCGCAGCGCAACACGCGCATCCTGGGCGTTTTCGTGCGTTTGTGGAAACGCGACGGCAAGCCCGGATACCGCCAGTTCCAGCCGCGCATGTGGGGTCTTCTCGAACGCGACCTCGCGCACCCGGCGCTCGCGCCGGTGAAAAAATGGTTCGACGACAATGTGCCCGCCGCCAAGCGCGCGGCGGCGTGGAGCGAGTGACGGCATGACCGCGACGATCGAAAGCGCGATGGTGATGGCGGCGGGGATCGGCAAGCGGATGCGCCCGCTCACCGCGACGCGGCCCAAGCCGCTCGTGCGCGTGGCCGGCAAGCCGCTGATCGACCATAGCCTCGACCGGATCGAGGCGGCGGGGATCAGCCATGTCGTCGTCAACGTCCATTATCTCGCCGACGCGCTCGAGGCGCATCTCGCGAAGCAGAAGCGATCCTTCACCCTGGCGGTGTCGGACGAACGCGGCGAACTGCTCGAAACCGGTGGCGGCATGGTCAAGGCGCTGCCGCTGCTCAAGGGCGACCCGATCCTGATCGTCAACAGCGACAATATCTGGACCGACGGGCCGCAGGACAGCATCCGCAATCTGGCGCGCCACTGGGACGGCGATCGGATGGATGCGCTGCTCCTCGTCATCCGTCAGGCGAGCGCGACGGGACACGGCGGCAAGGGCGATTTTCACATGGACCCGAGCGGCAAGCTGTCGCGGCGCAAGCCGGGCCGGGTCGCACCCTTCGTCTATACCGGCATCCAGCTCATTTCGCCGCGCTTGCTCGTTGGCGCGCCTGATGGACCCTTTTCGACGAACCTGTTGTGGGACCGCGCGATCGCGGCGGGGCGGCTTTATGGTCTGTCGCATATGGGGCAATGGTTCGACGTCGGAACCCCCGCCAGCATTGCACCGACCGAAGCGGCGCTGAGCGAAGTTTGACACGGATCGTCATCCCGGCGAAGGCCAGGATCTCGCCGGTGCGTCATGGCGATAGGGAGAGATCCCGGCCTTCGCCGGGATGACGAAGGAATCCTGATGGCTGTGACCGGCCAACCCACCATCTATTCCATCCCGATTCATCGGGCCTTCGCCGACGCGCTCGCCGCCGGGGTGATCGCGCGCTTCGACGACGGCGCGCTGGGGCTGGCGCAGGGGCTGATCCTGCTGCCGAGCAATCGTGCACGCAGCGCGGTGCAGGCGGCGTTCGTCCGCGCGGGCGGGCAGGGGCTTCTCATGCCGCGGCTGGCGGTGATCGGCGACGCCGATCTCGATGAATCGGTCGCGCTGGCGCTTGATGCGATCGAAGACGATCCGCTGCCGCCTGCCATCGATCCGCTGCACCGGCGCCTGTTGCTCGCCGAGCTGATCGAGCGGCACACGCCGCCGGGCGAACCGGCAATCACAGGCGCGGCGGCGTTCCAGCTTGCCGATGGGCTGGGCCGCGTGATCGACCAGCTTCATTATGAAGAGGTGTCGGTTTCGGCGCTCGTCGATCTCGATCTCGGCGCCTTTGCCGACCATTGGCGGGCGTCGCTGGCGCGGCTGCGGCTGCTGGTCGATGAATGGCCGGCCGCGCTTGCCAGGACCGGCGCGATCGACCGCGCGGCGCGCCGCAACTTGCTGCTCGATCGCGTCGCCGCGGGGTGGCGCGCGGCGCCGCCAGCGCGCTTCGTCGTCGCGGCGGGCGTTACCACCGCTGCTCCTGCCATCGCGCGGTTGCTCCGCACCGTGGCCGATATGACGCGCGGCATGGTCGTGCTGCCCGGGCTCGATCAGGTGATGGCGGCGGATGAATGGGATGCGCTCGGCCCGACGCGGCCCGATGCGGATGACGACCGGCGCCCGCTCGAAACGCATCCGCAATATCATCTGAAGCTGCTGCTCGATCGCATGGGCGTCGCTCGCGATGAGGTGCTGCCATGGGACGCCGCCTCGCCATATGATGGGCCAGAGGCGCGGACGCCCTTCGCCTCGCTGCTCTTCGCGCCCGCGGACTACAGCACCCAGTGGCAGGCGGCGGGCGATCTGTCGGCGGCGGTTGCCGGCCTGTCGGGCGCTGTTTTTGCCGACGACGGGCAGGAGGCGCAGGGAATCGCCCTGCTGATGCGCGAGGCGATCGAGACGCCGGGGCGCACCGCTGCCCTCGTCACCCCCGACCGCGCGCTCGCCGAGCGCGTCGCCGCCGCGCTGACGCGCTGGGGCATCAGCGTCGATGACAGCGCCGGCCAACCGCTGTCGCGCACCGCGCCGGGCGCGCTGTTGCTGCTGCTTGCCGACTTGGCTGCTGTATTCGATCCGGTCGCGCTGGTGGCGCTGCTCGGCCATCCGCTCGTGCGCGCGGGAGGCGAGCGCACCATGTGGCTCGACGAGGTGCGGCGGCTCGACCTGACGTTGCGCGAGCCCGGACTGCTTCCGGGATGGGACGGGGTGAGCGCGCGCATTGCGGCGCGCGCTGCCGATCCCAAGGCGCGCGGTCATTCCGTCGCCGTGCAGATGGCACCATGGTGGACGCGTGTTTCGACCGAGCTCGGTGCAGCGCTCGCGCCCTTCGCGGCCGGGCCGGTGCCGCCCGCCGACCTGCTCGCGGCGTTGCAGCGCGCAGCCGAATGGCTGGCGGGCGACGCGGTGTGGGCGGGGCCGGCGGGCCGGATGCTCGCCGAATTGTTCGATCAGTGGGCGCTGGCGCGCGGCGCCGGGCCGGCGCTGGTCGATCCCGCCGATTTTCCCGCGATGCTCGGGCAATTGCTCGGGCAGGCGAGCGTGCGTCCGCCCTATGGCGGGCATCCGCGCCTGTTCGTCTGGGGCTTGCTCGAGGCGCGGTTGCAGCGCGCCGACCTGATGATTCTCGGCGGGCTCGACGAAGGGCGCTGGCCCGCCGCGACGCAACCCGACCCGTGGCTCGCGCCCGGCATCCGCCGTCTGCTCGGTCTTGCCGCGCCCGAACGGCAGCAGGGGATGGCGGCGCATGATTTCGCGGGCGCGCTCGGAGCCGGGAGAATCGTCGTCACGCGCGCGCAGCGCAGCGGCGGCGATCCCGCCGTCGCCTCGCGCTTCTGGCTGCGGCTCGCAGCGCTCGCGGGCGAGCTTCCCGAACCCGCGCCGGGGGGCGTGCCACTCACGCGCCTCGCCGCCGAAATCGACCTGCCGCCAGGCGGTGCGCAGCCCGCCGGTCGTCCGGCGCCGCAGCCGCCCGCCGCCGACCGTCCGCGCCGGATCAGCGTCACCGGCGTCGACAAGCTCGCACGCGATCCCTTCGCCTTTTACGCCGACCGCATGCTCGGCCTCTCGGCGCTCGATCCGTTGAGTGCCGCGCCCGATCCGCGCTGGCGCGGTACGCGGGTGCATAAATTGTTCGAAGATTGGGTGCGCGGCGGCGCGACGCGCGAGGCTTTCGAAGCGGAACTGGCCGCGCTCGCCGCCGATCCGGCGCTCGACGGGCTTGCGCGCGCCTTCTGGCTGCCGCGTATCGAACCCGCGCTGCGCTGGGCTGCGGCGCAGGTTTGGGAGGCCGACCGCAAGCCCGTCGCAGTCGAAGCGCGGGGCGAACGGACCGACGACGGCATTACGCTGCATGGCAAGGCCGACCGCATCGACCGCGGCCCCGATGGCCTTGCCATCATCGATTATAAATCGGGCGGCGCGCCGAGCGCGCAGGCCGCCGCCGACGGGCTCGACAATCAGCTCGGGCTGCTCGGCCTGCTTGCGCGCGAAGGGGCGATGGAGGGTATCGATGCCGCCCCCGTCGTGGCGCTCGAATATTGGAGCTTGCGTCCTGATCGCCGCGCCGACGGTGCGGGGCGGATTTCGAACAGCTATGGCCCGCGCAGCACGCTCAAGACCGCAGAGGCGGCGATCGACCATGCTGCCGACACGCTGACCCGGCTGGCGCACGACTATCTGCTCGGCGACGCGCCCTTCGTGCCCGGCGAGGGCGGCGGCTATGGCGATTATGACCAACTCATGCGCCGCGACGAATGGTTCGGACGCGGTGAGGACGGGCTGTGAGCAAGAGCGCTGGCCTCGCCACCCTCGACCCGCGGCAGGGCGCCGCCGCCGATCCCGAAAGCCATGTCTGGCTCGGCGCATCGGCGGGGACCGGCAAGACGCAGGTGCTGTCGGCGCGCGTGCTGCGGCTGATGCTGGACGGCGTTTCGCCGCAGGCGATCCTGTGCATCACCTTCACCAAGGCGGGCGCTGCCGAAATGGCGCACCGCATCCACGAACGGCTCGCGACCTGGGTGCGGATGAGCGACGGCGATCTGCGGCTCGATCTCCACGCGCTGGGGCTCGACTGGGAGCGGCCGGGGCTGATGACGCGCGCGCGGTCGCTGTTTGCGACAGTGATCGACAGCCCCGGCGGCGCGATCCGCGTCCAGACGATCCACAGCTTCTGCCAGACCTTGCTCGCCAGCTTTCCGATCGAGGCAAAGCTGCTCCCCGGCTTTCGCGCTATCGAGGAGGATGAAGCAGCGGCGCTCAAGCGGCAGATACTCGGCGATCTGCTCGAGCATGATCCCGACCGCGAGGCGCTGCGGGCGGTTGCGGCGATGCTGTCGCGGCGGCTGGGGCAGGAATCGGCGCTTGCCTTCCTGTCGAGCTGCGCCGCCGTCTTCGGTGGCCCGCGCGCGGCGCTGCCGCCCGCGGCGCATGATCTGCGCGCCGCGTTCGACCTGCCGGGCGGCGATCCCGATGCATGGCTTGCGGGCGAGATTGCGGGCGGGGCGATTTCCGACGCCGACATTAAGGCGGTCGCGACCAGCGGGGCGGCGTGGGGAACCAAGACCGGGGAGGCTTGTTCGGACAAGATGGTCGGCTGGCTCATCGCCGAGGCCTCGGCGCGCGCCGCGATGCTCGATGAACTGCTCGGCTGTTTCCTGACCGGCAAGGGCGAGCTGCGCGCCGATTTTGCGGGCGACAAGGGCCGGATGACCGATTGTGCCGACAGCGCGGTGCGCATCGTCGATGCCGCCGGGCGGCTGTGCGCGACCGCCACCGCGATGCGCGTCGCCGACGATCTCGCGGCGGGGTGGAAGCTTGGCGCGCGCTTCGCCGAGGCCTATGCGCTCGCCAAGCGCGACGCGGGTCTTGCCGACTTCGACGATCTCATCACGCTCGCCGGGACGCTGCTACGAGTCAGCAGCTTCGGCGAATGGGTGCGCTTCAAGCTCGATCAGCGCACCGACCATATCCTCGTCGATGAGGCGCAGGATACGAACATGCGCCAGTGGGGCATTGTCCTGTCGCTTGCCGAGGAATTTTTCGCGGGCGTCAGCGCAAAGGACGACCGGTTGCGGACGCTGTTTACCGTCGGCGACCGCAAACAGGCGATCTTCGGCTTTCAGGGCACCGAGCCCAAGGCGTTCGCGACCGCGCGCGACATGTTCCACGCGCTGGGCGAGATGGGCGGCCAGCCCTTCCGCCAGGTCGATCTGGTTTCCAACTATCGCTCGACGCCCGCGGTGCTCGACGTCGTCGACCGCTGGCTCGGCGACGGCGGGACGATAGCGATGGGGCTCGACGGCGAAGAGCCGCCCCACCGCCCGTTTCGAAGCGCCCAAGCCGGCCAGGTCGAACTCTGGGCGCCGCTGCCCGTCGGCAAGGCGATCGATGCCGCAGCCGCGGAGGACGGCGGAGACGAGGGGGACGGCAGCGCCCCCGCTTCCGATCCCGCCTCGATGCGGTTGGCCAAGGCGATCGCGGGCGAGGTGCAGGACTGGATCGCGAACGGCAAGGACGGGCGTCCCGTGGCGCCGGGCGATATCATGATCCTCGTCCGCCGACGCCGCGATCTGGCGGCGCGGATCGTCGCGCGGCTTCAGGCGCTGCACGTCCCCGTCGCGGGCGTCGACCGCTTCGCGCTGACCCAGCCGCTCGCGGTGCAGGATCTGATCGCCGCGATGCGCTTCGCGGTGCAGCCGCTCGACGATCTCAACCTTGCCGCACTGCTCGTCTCGCCGCTGCTCGGCTGGACGCAGGATGACCTCTACGCGCGCACCGCAAAGCGCGGTCGCGCCGCCATCTGGGAACATCTGCGCGCGCACGAAGACGCGATGCCGCCCGCGACGATGGCGGCGCTGCGCGCGCTGCTCGGCATGGCCGATTTCACGACCCCTTTCCGCTTTCTCGAAACGATCCTCTCAGGGCCGATCGACGGGCGGCGCAAGCTGTACGCGCGGCTGGGGCGCGAGGCGCGCGACCCGATCGACGAACTGCTGAGCCAAGCGCTGGCGTTCGAGGCGCGCGAAACCGTGTCGCTGCTCGGCTTTCTGACCCGGATCGCGGGCAGCAGCGCCGATATCAAGCGCCAGACCGAAGCGCGCAGCGACGTCGTGCGCGTGATGACGGTCCACGGATCGAAGGGCTTGCAGGCGCCGATCGTCATTCTCGCCGATGCGACCGACGATGCCGCGATCGGTCATCGTCCCTTCACCGTCGATGTCGCCGCTTGGGAAAAGCTGCCCGTCTTCGCGATGCCCGCCGACGAGCGGCAGGGTGCGCTGGCGCAGGCCTATCAGGACGCGGCCGATGCCGCGGCGCAGGAGCATTGGCGGCTGTTCTACGTCGCGATGACCCGCGCCGAAGAGATGCTGATCGTCGCGGGCGTTACCAAAAAGCCCGACCTGTCGGTGCCCGAGACGAGCTGGCACAGCGCGGCCGCGGTGGCGCTGGAGGGGCTTGGTTGCGATTGGGAGGATGCGGGGCCGCTGTGGGGCCGCCGCCGTGTCCACCGCGTCAATGATGGCAAATGGGCGCGCAGGGATGCGGCTGTGCGCGCCGCGCCGCCGCCGCTCGCGCTGCCCGCCTGGACCCACACCCCGGCGCCCGAGGAGGCGCGCCCGCCGCGCCCGCTCGCGCCCTCGGCGCTGGGCGAAGATGATGTCGCGGTGCCGCCGCAGGGTTCGGCGCGCGTCGCGGCGGTAACGCGCGGCCTGCTGCTCCACGCGCTGTTCGAACGCCTGCCGCCGGTCGCGACCGATAGGCGGCGCGCGGCGGCGCTGCGCTGGCTCGCGGCGCAGGCACCGATGCTCGACGATGCGGCGCGTATGGCGATGGCGGACGAGGTGCTCGCCATCCTTGATGATCCGGCGCACGCCGCGCTTTTCGGCCCCGACAGCCTGGCCGAAGTACCGCTCTCGGCGGTGGTCGACGGCATGGTCGTGGCGGGGATCGTCGACCGGCTGCGCGTGACCGACGACGCGGTGACGGTGATCGATTACAAAACCGGGCGGCGGATACCCGGGAGCGCGTCCGATGTCGCGCCCGCCTATCTGCGCCAGATGGCGGCCTATCGCGATGCGCTGGCGGTCATCTTTCCGGGCCGGCGCGTCGAAACGGCGCTGCTCTATACGGCGGGACCGCGCCTGATCGCGCTCGACGATGCGGTGCTGGCACCGCACAAGCCCGGCTTGCTTGCCGCCAAGGCGAATTTGCCGCCGCCGCCCCTTGAGCCGGACGCCCCGACGTCCTAGCTTGGCATCAACGATTTTTCAGAATTTCAGGAGTTCAGACGATGGCAACCAAGGCAATCACCGACGCCAGCTTTCAGGCCGATGTCCTCGACAGCGACACCCCCGTGCTCGTCGATTTCTGGGCCGAATGGTGCGGTCCGTGCAAGATGATCGGCCCGTCGCTCGAAGAAATTTCGAACGAACTCGCCGGCAAGGTGGTGATCGCCAAGCTGAACATCGACGACCATCCCGACGCGCCGAGCAAATATGGCGTGCGCGGCATCCCGACGATGATCCTGTTCAAGAACGGCCAGATCGCCGACACCAAGGTCGGCGCCGCACCGAAGAGCGCGCTCAAGGGCTGGCTCGAAGGCGCGCTTTGATACAAATCGTCGCCCCCGCCTTTGCGGGGGTGACGTTTCTCGGAAAACTCAGCTCCGATAGTCGGCGTTGATGCTGATATAGCCGTGGGTCAGGTCGCAGGTCCAAACGGTCGCGCGCCCGTCGCCGAGGCCGAGGTCGGCGCCGACGCGAATGTCCTGGCCCTTCAGATGCGCCGCAACGGGGCCCTCGTCATAGCCGTCGACGGGTAGCCCGTCCTTCGCGACCCAATGGTCGCCGAAGCGGATTGCCAGCCGGTCGCGGTCGGCGGGTTCGCCTGCCTTGCCCACCGCCATCACGACGCGGCCCCAATTGGCATCCTCGCCCGCGATCGCGGTCTTGACCAGCGGCGAATTGGCGATCGACAGCGCGACGCGCTTGGCGCTGGCATCGCTGACCGCGCCGGTCACCGCAATTTCGATGAATTTCGACGCGCCTTCGCCGTCGCGCACGACAAGCTGCGCAAGATCGAGCGCCACGCTGCGGATCGCTGCATAAAGCGCGTCGGCGCCCGGGTCGTCGCGCGTCGTCAGCACCGGATTGCCCGCCAGGCCGGTCGCGAACAGCAGCACCGTGTCGCTGGTCGACGTGTCGCTGTCGACCGTGATCGCGTTGAAACTGTCCGCGGTCGCCTCGCTCAGCATCGCTTGCAACAGATCGGGCGCCACCGCGGCATCGGTGAAGATATAGCCGAGCATCGTCGCCATGTCGGGCGCGATCATCCCCGATCCCTTTACGATTCCCGCGACCTGCACCGTGGTACCGCCGACGACCGCGCTCGCCGCCGCACCCTTCGGGAAGGTGTCGGTGGTGGTGATCGTCTGCGCCGTTTCTTCCCAGCTTGCGCTCGGGGTGTCGAAGCTGATGACCTTGGCGACGCCGGCGCGCGCCTTGTCCTTGGGCAACGGCACGCCGATCACGCCCGTCGAACAGACGAACACTTCCCTCGGATCGCACGCCAGATGCGCAGCGACCTGATCGACGATCTGCTCGACCGCCTCGCGTCCGCGATAGCCGGTGAAGGCGTTCGAATTGCCCGCATTGACGATCAGCGCGCGGGCGCGGCCGTGGGCGATGCCCTCGCGGCACATTTCGACCTCGGTCGAACAGCAGACATTCTGCGTCGTCACGCCCGCGACGACGGTACCCGGCGTCAGTTCGACATAGGTGAGGTCGCAGCGGTCCCAATTCTTGTAGTGCGCGCGCGCGATACGGCGCGTCACCCCGGCGATTTCGGGCAGGGCGGGGAAGGCAGCGGGCGCGAGCGGCGAGCGATCAGTCATGGCGCGCGCATAGCCGTTGGGGGGGCAAAGAAAAACCCCTCCCGCGAACGGAAGGGGCTTTGCTGCCGGAGTTCAGCGGCGAGCGCTTCCCGGCGGTCGTCCTCCCCGCGGCGTCGCCACAAGGAGGATCGGTCGGCTTACGCCGGGATGCCGCTGATCGCCTTGACTTCCATAAAGTCCTTGAGGCCAAACAGCCCGCCTTCGCGGCCATTGCCCGACGCCTTGTAACCGCCGAAGGGCGCGCCCGGTCCGGGGCCCCAGGCGTTGACGGCGACCATACCGGCGCGCAGCTTCGGCGCCACCTCTGCCGCCTTGGACGGATCGCCCGATACCACGGCCGACAGGCCATATTCGGTGTCGTTGGCGATATCGACCGCTTCGTCGAGGCTGGAATATTCCATGATCGTCGCAACGGGGCCGAACACTTCTTCCTTGGCGATCCGCATGTCGGGCGTGACGCCCGAGAAGACGGTCGGCTTGATGAAATAGCCGCGGTTGACGTTCGCCGGCAGGCCGGTGCCGCCGGTTTCGAGCGTTGCGCCCTCGTCGATCGCCGACTGGATCAGGCCCTGGATCTTTTCGAACTGCGCCTTGTTGACGACGGGGCCGATATGACCGCCTTCCTGCGCCGGATCGCCAACCTGCGTTCCGTCGAACATCGCCTTGATGACGCCGACGGCCTCTTCCTTGCGGTCCTTGTGGACCAGAATACGCGTCGGGGCGATGCAGCTCTGACCGGTGTTGACGAGCACGCCCTGCACCGTCGGGGGCAGGACCTGGGCCAGATCGGCGTCGGGCAGGACGATGTTCGGCGATTTGCCGCCCAGTTCCTGATGGACGCGCTTTACCGTGTCGGCCGCCGCCTTGGCGACGAGGATGCCGGCGCGGGTCGATCCGGTGAAGCTCACCATTTCGATCCCCGGATGCGCGCTGATCGCATTGCCGACGGTCGGGCCGTCACCCTGAACCAGGTTGAACACGCCCGGCGGAACGCCTGCCGCATCGAGGATTTCGGCGAAGATAACGGCATTGCCGGGGCATTCTTCCGACGGCTTCAGCACCATCGTGTTGCCAGCGGCGAGCGCGGGCGCGACCTTGAGCGCGATCTGGTTGAGCGGCCAGTTCCAGGGGGTGATCATCCCGACGACGCCGATCGGTTCATAGACGACCTTGTTTGCGCCATGCTGTTCGCTGAACTCGAAATTCTTGAGCGCCTCGATCGTGCCGAGGAAGCCGCCGATGCCGGCGCCGACTTGCGCGGTGCCTGCGAAGCTGACCGGTGCGCCCATTTCGGCCGCCATCGACTTGGCAAGATCGGCGCCGCGCTTCTTATATTCCTCGACGATACGGCCGAGCAGCGCCAGGCGCTCCTCCCGCGTCGTCTGCGAATATGTCTTATAGGCCTGCTTGGCGGCAGCAACGGCATCGTCGACGTCGGCCGCGGTGCCGAGCACGACGGTCGATGCCGCTTCCTCGGTCGCCGGGTTGATGACGTCGTGCAGCTTGCCGCCCTTGCTGTCGACCCATTTGCCGCCGATGTAATTCTGTTTCAGGTGCGTTTCGGTATCGCTCATCATCTTTCTCCCATCGGCGGAAACTTCCGTCTCGGATTGCTACCTAATCACTGTGCCGCACGAATCAAGCGCGGTGGGCTGCGATTTCTTCCGGCTCAGCGCTTTTCAGCGGCGATGCGTGACATGAGTATGGCAGCGCGCGTCGCCTGGCGTTCGATGCTGGACAATTCGACCCTTTCGCCGGGCGCATGGTCGCCGGTCGAATAGGTGCCGAGCCCGGCAAGGCCATCGACATCGGCGGCGACGAAGCTGATGTCGCCGGCGCCGCGCTTCAGCGGGTCGAGCGCCGCCATTTCGGGAAGTCCCATGTCGCGGTTGACGCCGTTGAGCCGGTCGAGCAGCGCCTTGTTGCCCGCCGTCGGCGCCATCGGCGGATAGGCACCGGGGTCGAAGGCAAGCTTCGCATCGGTGCTGGGCAGATGGCGCGCAACGATCGCCGCCATCTTGTCCTTCACCCGTGCCGACTGTTCGGGCGACAGCGTGCGCAGGTCGCCCCGCGCCACCGCAATCGGAGCGACGATGTTGGTCTTGCCGTTTGCGGTCGCGCGGATACCGCCGGTGTCGAGCGTCGCTTCCTGTCCGCCGGCGATCAGCCCGACGTTGAAGGTCAGATCGGGTTCGGGCAGTTGGGTGCGGAAATCGCGGATGATGCGCGCCAGTTCGTTGATCGCGCCGTCGCCGACCTCGGCGCTGAAGATGCCCGAGCTGTGGGCGCTCATGCCCGTTGCGGTGACGGTCCAGCTTTCCGAACTGCGGCGGGCGATCGATCCCATGTCGGCGCCATTGTCGCGGACAAGTCCTTCGAAATCGAGCGCGATGTCGCTGCGCTTGCCCGCCGCGATCAGGTCGGCGCGCGATTTTTCGATCGGATCGCCGGCGTCTTCTTCGTCGCCGGTCATATGGATCTCGATATTGGCGTCTTTCAGCGTCCCCGCCGCCTTCATCGCGCGTAGCGCCGCGACGATCACGACCATGCCGCCCTTGTCGTCGCCCGCGCCGGGGCCTTCACCCCAGCCATCCTTGCGCGTGAAGGTCTGGAAAGGCGAATCGGGTTCGAACACCGTGTCGAGATGCGCGATCAGCAGCATCTTCTTGCCGTCGGCACGTCCCTTGTGCACCGCGATGAGATGGCCAGCGCGCTTCGTTTCCGGGGTGGGCTTCCAGGTGACCGTAAAGCCCAACGGTTCAAGCTCGGCGCGCATCATCTCGGCCACCTTTTCGACCCCGGCGAGGTTCAGCGTGCCGCTGTTCTGATTCACCAGCCTTTCGAGCAGCGCGATCGACCGTTCCTGCTCGGCCTTGACCGTCCCGGCCATCCGGCTTTCGGTCGGGCTCAGCTTGGCATGCGCGGCCGGGGCGAGCGCGAGCGCGGCAAGGGCGGCGAACACGGCGAAACGGGCTGATTTCATCTGCACAATCTCCTTTGTCGGGCCCTTGTGCCGCCTGAAGGCCGCCGCCGCAAGCCATCGCGCCCGACAATATTCGCCCGCTTGCCGATCCCCATCTCGAGCACGACCTGTAAAGAGTGTTTGACAGTGCGCGCTTCGTGTCTGTAAAGAGTGTTTGACAGGCTGAAAGGACGGTCATTGCAAAATCGCGTTCGGGATTGCCGCGAGCAGGCGGGGTGGAGCCAGGGCGAACTGGCCCGCCGGCTCGGCGTCTCGCGGCAGACGATCAATGCCGTCGAAACCGACAAATATGACCCCAGCCTGCCGCTTGCGCTGCGCATGGCCCGGCTGTTCGGGCTGGAGGTGCGCGAGCTGTTTATCGATCATTGGATGCCGGAGGACGAGTGATGGACAAGTTGGTGGCCGGACATAGCGTTGCGGCGTGGAAGAAGAGCGGGATCGGGGCGCTGGTCGGCGCGATCGTCGGTGCGGGGACGGTCGCCGGGCTGATGCATGTCGCCGGGACCGATTTCATCGATGCGATGGGCGGATCGCGCGTTGCGCTGGCCGGGGTCGCCATCCTCTATCTTCTGATGGCGGCCTTTGTCGGCTTCGGGCTGGCGGCGCCGCGCACCGGCGCCAGGCTGCTCAACGTCGCCGATGCCGACGAACTGCGCGAGGAGCGCGCGGGCATGGGGCGATCGGTCATCGTCATGGGCGCAATCGGTGCCGCGCTGCTTGCGCTCGCGCTCGCACGCACGCCCTCCTTTCCGACCGGACCCGTTCCGGCGCAGGCGGCTGCGGCGGTGCTGGCCCTCGTGATTGCGGGCGGTGTCGCGGCGAGCTGGGCGTGGCGGCGGCAATATGACGAGCTTAACCGCCAATTGGGCATCGAAGGCGGCTATTGGGCCTTCGGCTTGAGCTGGATCGGGCTGACCTTCTGGGGCGCCGCCGATTTTCTGGGGCTCGGACCGGTGCTCACCGCGATCGACGTGGTGACGACGCTGGCCGCGATGATGCTTGTCGGGGCCTTTGTGGCGATCGGTCGCCGCGGGCTGATGATGCGCTGAGCGCAGGTAGCAGATAAGGGAAGGGCGTCCGAGCTCCCCCAAGCCGGACGCCCTTCGAGCGTGACTGATCGCTGCAGATCAGGCGCTGTAATACATGTCGAATTCGACCGGGCTCGGGGTCTGTTCGAAGTTGTAAACTTCGGCCCATTTGAGTTCGATATAGGCTTCGATCTGGTCCTTCGAGAAGACATCGCCCTTCAAGAGGAAGTCGTGATCGGCCGTAAGGCTGTCGAGCGCTTCGCGCAGGCTGCCACAGACGGTCGGCACTTCGGCGAGTTCTTCGGGCGGCAGATCATAGAGATTCTTGTCCATCGCGTCGCCGGGGTGGATCTTGTTCTGGATGCCGTCGAGCCCCGCCATCAGCAGCGCCGAATAGCAGAGATAAGGGTTCGCCATCGCGTCGGGGAAACGGAATTCGACGCGCTTCGCCTTGGCGCCCGCGCCATAGGGGATGCGGCACGAAGCCGAACGGTTGCGGCTCGAATAGGCGAGCAGCACCGGCGCCTCGAAGCCCGGGACGAGGCGCTTGTAGCTGTTCGTCGTCGGGTTGGTGAAGGCATTGAGCGCCTTCGCATGCTTGATGACGCCGCCGATGAAATAGAGGCACATGTCCGAAAGGCCGGCATAGCCGTTGCCCGCAAAGAGCGGTTTGCCCTTTTCCCAGATCGAGATGTGGGTGTGCATGCCCGATCCGTTGTCGTCCTTGATCGGCTTGGGCATGAAGGTCGCGGTTTTGCCATAGGCATGGGCGACCTGATGCACGACATATTTGTAGATCTGCATGCGGTCGGCGGTCTGCGTCAGCGTGCCGAAGGTCAGGCCCAGCTCGTGCTGCGCGGCGGCGACTTCATGGTGATGCTTGTCGCAGGGCAGACCCATTTCGAGCATCGTCGAGACCATTTCGGCGCGGATGTCGACGGCGCTGTCGACCGGCGCGACGGGGAAATAGCCGCCCTTGGCGCGCGGACGATGGCCAAGGTTGCCGCCTTCATAGGCGCGGCCGGTGTTGGTCGGCAGTTCGATATCGTCGATTTCGAAACCCGACTTGTTGTAGCCGGTTTCGAAGCGGACGTCGTCGAACATGAAGAATTCGGCTTCGGGGCCGACATAGACGGTGTCGCCGATGCCGGTCGAGGCGACATAGGCTTCGGCGCGCTTCGCGGTCGTGCGGGGGTCGCGGGCATAGCCTTCGCCGGTCGAAGGCTCGACGATGTCGCAGAACATCACCAGCATCGGGGTCGCCGAGAAGGGATCGTCATAGACCGCTTCGAGATCGGGCTTCAGGATCATGTCGCTTTCGTTGATCGCCTTCCAGCCTTCGATCGACGAACCGTCGAACATCAGGCCGTCTTCAAGGGCGTCTTCGTCGATCACGCCGGCGCACATGGTCAGATGCTGCCATTTGCCCTTGGGATCGGTGAAACGCAGATCGACCCACTCGATGTCATTATCCTTGATCCGGGCGATGATATCCTTCGGCTTGGTGGCCATGGTCACTTCTTCCTTTTTGCGAATAGTACCGGCTGGACCGGCGTCTGTTGAACGGGATGGAGCGATGGAGCTTAGAGCGCGTCCTCATTGCGTTCGCCGGTGCGGATGCGCAGCGCGGTTTCCACAGGGATCACGAAAATCTTGCCGTCGCCGATGCGGCCCGTCTGCGCCGCCGCGGCGATCGCCTCGACCACGCGTTCGGCCATGTTGTCGTCGACGATAACCTCCAGCTTCACCTTCGGCAGGAAGTCGACGACATATTCGGCACCGCGATACAGTTCGGTGTGCCCCTTCTGGCGACCGAAGCCCTTCGCCTCGGTGACGGTGATGCCGCTGACGCCCACTTCGTGCAGCGCCTCCTTCACCTCGTCGAGCTTGAACGGTTTGATGATCGCCTCAATCTTCTTCACGCTTCATGTCCCCCTTTGGGCCTTCCACCTTTGCCTGTGGTCGAAGCCGGGTCAGGTGCGCCTGAACCGGTTTCCCCCGTGAGTCGGTGCGGTGTGCGGCCATCTTGCACCAATCAAGACCCGTGCCAATTGGCGAATCGCAAGCTTTCGGTAAGAAATTTGGCACGAAATTACGCCGCTGCCCGTCCTTTGGGCAACGGCGTGATTTCGGTGATTAAATTTTGTGCAATCAGCGCCCGACGGGCGCCGTCGCGTCGGGCAGGTTCGCCTTGGTCCAGTTCGACCGGTCGATGACATAGGCGCGAATCGCCTCGACATCGACGGGGGTCAGCACCTTGGCAAAGCTCACCATGCCGCGGTCCTTGAGCGCGCCGTCGAGGATCACGCCCTTCCATGCATCGGCGCTGGTCAGCGCGCCCGAAACGCGCAGGTCGGGGGTGAAGCCGTTGCCGATCGCGCTGTCGCCGTGACAGACTTGGCAATAGCGCCCGAAATGCGCCTTGCCCGATGCGATCTGCTGCGGCGTGCCGAACTGCGCGGGCGGATTCCAGGCCAGCGTCGTCGTTGCGGGCGGGGCGGGGAGCTGCACCGTGCCGCCGAGTTTGAGCACCACGAGGCGGGGAATATTGGGCACCTTGCGCGTCACGCCGCCCGCGACCCCGGCGACGAGCGGAAAGGCGCCGCCCTTGCTGGTCTGGAAAGCGACATATTGCACTCCGCCGACGCGGAAGGTCGATGGCGCGCTGACGATCCCCGACTGCATATCGAGGTCGAGGAGCTGCTTGCCGGTGTCGGCGGCATAGGCGCGGAAGCGCCCGGTGCTCGTTCCCTGGAAGACCAGATTGCCTGCCGTGGTCATCGTGCCGCCATTCCATGCCGCGGGATAATCGACGCCCCAGGCGACCTTGCCGGTGCGCGGATCGAAGGCGACGAGGCGTCCGGTGGTCGCGGCGACGGCGGCGCGGAAAGCAGCCTTGTCGTCGGGCAGCATCGCCGCGGTCAGCGAGGCGCCGATGTTGAAGCCGAGCACCTTGCGCCGGTCCAGCTCGTCCATATCCTGGATATAGCCCTGCGGAATCTGCTGCGCCGGAATATAGACGAGGCCGGTGGCCGGGTTGTAGCTCATCGGGTGCCAGTTGTGCGCGCCGAGCGCGCCCGGGATCGCGATGAAGGGCTTGCCGGTCTTGTAGAAGCGTGCATCGGGATTTTCGATCGGCCGACCGGTGGCCATGTCATAGCCGGTCGCCCAGTTGATCCCGTCGACGAAGGGTTTGGCGTCGATCAGCTTGCCGGTCGTGCGGTCGATCGTGAAGAAAAAGCCGTTCTTCGGTGCATGATACAGCACTTTGGTCGGCGTGCCGTTCACCGCCTGCTCGGCAAGGATGATCGGCTGCGTCGCGGTATAGTCCCAGCTCTCGCCCGGCGTTTCCTGATAATGCCATTTATATTTGCCGGTTGACGCATCGAGCGCCACCACGGACGAGAGGAACCAGTTGTCGCCTTGGCCGTTCGAACGCGTACCATGGTTCCACGGATTGCCGTTGCCGACGCCGAGATAGATCTGGTCGAGATCCTTGTCATAGACGATTGCGTCCCACACCGTGCCGCCGCCGCCCGACGTCTTCCATTCCCCTTGGTCTGACCAGGTTGCATTGCCTTTCGACGCGAAGATGTCGTCGCTTGCGGCGCCGTCCTTCTTCTTTTCGGGGTTCGGCGCGGTGTAGAAGCGCCAGCGTTCCTTGCCGGTATCGGCATCATAGGCGGTCACATAACCGCGCACCCCGAATTCGGCGCCGCCGCTGCCGATCAGCACCATGTCCTTCACGACGCGCGGCGCGCCGGTGATCGTGTAGGGCTTTTGGGGATCGAAGGTCTGCGTTGACCACAGTTCCTTGCCGGTCTTGCGGTCGAGCGCGATCAGCCGCCCGTCGAGTGCGCCGACGAAGAGCTTGTCACCCCATACCGCGACGCCGCGGTTGACGACGTCGCAGCAGGCGTTGACAGCGCGGTCGCCCGGCACCTTGGGATCGAAGGACCAGAGCTTCTTGCCGGTCGCGGCGTCCCACGCGTCGACCTTCGACCAGGCGTGGCTGACATAAAGGGTGCCATCGACGACGACCGGGGTCGCTTCCTGTCCGCGCGCGTCCTCAAGGTCGGCGAACCAGGCAATGCCAAGCTCGCCCACATTCTTGTCGTTGATGTCGGTGAGCGGGCTGAAGCGCTGCTCGTCATAGCCATAGCCGATGCCGGCCCAGTTGTCACCGTTGCCGCCGGTCTTGAGCAGTGCTTCGCTCGCCTTCTCGGCATCGTCGAGCGATCCGCCCGTGCCGCCCGACTTCGACGCGTTGCAACCCGCCAGAACCAAGGCCGCACCACAAAGCAGCGCGGTCGCCATGACCCGTTTCGCCATATTCGCTCTCCCTCGACGTCCTATGCTTGACGTTCACGTCAAGACTGCGCCGGGCGAAGCGGATTCGCAAGCGGGAATTTAGGGTGTTCTACCTAAAGTCTGTGGCAGGTTTCAGGCCCAGGGCGGGGCGTTGAGTCCCTTGGGGCTTGCGGTAAAGATTTCGCAGCCGTCCTCGGTGATGCCGATGCTGTGTTCGAACTGCGCCGAAAGCGACCGGTCGCGCGTCACCGCGGTCCAGCCGTCGGCAAGCATCTTCACGGCATATTTGCCGGTGTTGATCATCGGTTCGATGGTGAAGAACATGCCGGGCCTCAGCTCGGGGCCGGTACCGGGGCGCCCGGCGTGGACCACTTCGGGCGCATCGTGGAACATCTGGCCGAGCCCGTGACCGCAAAAATCGCGCACCACCGAATAGCGATGGCGTTCGGCGTGGCTCTGGATCGCGTGCGCGACGTCGCCCATCGTATTGCCCGGTTTCGCCTGTTCGATGCCCAGCATCAGACATTCATAGGTCACGTCGACCAGCCGCCGCGCCTTGATCGGAACCTCGCCGACCAGATACATGCGGCTGGTGTCGCCATGCCAGCCATCGATGATGCTGGTAACGTCGACATTGACGATATCGCCTTCGCGCAGCGGCTTGTCGTCGGGAATCCCGTGGCACACGACATGGTTGATGCTGGTGCAACAGCTATGCGTGAAGCCGCGATAGCCCAGCGTCGCGGGAATGCCGCCGCCCGCAAGCATCATCTCGCGCACCAGATCGTCGATCGCCCCGGTGGTCACACCGGGCTGGATGAAAGGAACGAGCGCGTCGAGGATCTCGGCCGACAGCCGGCCGGCCTTGCGCATTCCGGCAAAGCCGGATTCGTCGTGCAGCTTGATCGTGCCGTCGCGGACGCGGGCGGGGGTGGCCGCTTCGTCGGCGGTTACGGAGATGTAGTTGTACATGCAGGTGATATAGGCGCCGCAGCCCCAAAAAGCGAGGGGGTCAAACAAAACCCCTCCCGCAAGCGGGAGGGGTTGAAGCGGTTTCTATTCTGCCGCCTTCTCGGCTTTGGCCTTGCCCTTGCCCTTGCTCGCTTTGGGCGCCGCCGGGGTGATTTCGAAGCTCAGCGGATTGCCGACCTTGGCATCCTCGCCGGTTTTCGGCTTCACCTTGACCTCGCCGCCGTGGACGAGCTTGCCGAAGAGCAGTTCTTCGGCGAGCGGCTGCTTGATCTTTTCCTGGATCAGGCGGCCCATCGGGCGTGCGCCATAGAGCTTGTCATAGCCCTTGGCGGTCAACCATTCGCGCGCCTTGTCGTCGAGCTGGATATGGACGTTGCGGTCGGCAAGCTGCAGTTCGAGTTGCAGGATGAACTTGTCGACGACGCGCGCCACGACTTCCGGCGGCAGATAGCCGAAGGGGACGATCGCATCGAGGCGGTTGCGGAATTCGGGGGTGAACATGCGCTTCACCGCCTCTTCCTGCGCATCCTCGCGCGTCTGGGTGCCGAAACCGATCGACTCGCGCGTCATGTCGCTCGCGCCCGCATTGGTCGTCATGATCAGGATGACGTTGCGGAAGTCGACCGTCTTGCCGTGGTGGTCGGTCAGCCGGCCATTGTCCATCACCTGGAGCAGGATGTTGAACAGGTCGGGATGCGCCTTCTCGATCTCGTCGAGCAGCAGCACGCAGTGCGGGTTCTGGTCGATCGCGTCGGTCAACAGGCCGCCCTGGTCATAGCCGACATAGCCCGGCGGCGCGCCGATCAGGCGGCTCACCGAATGGCGTTCCATATATTCGGACATGTCGAACCGCTGGAGCGGAATGCCGAGCAGATGCGCGAGCTGTTTCGCGACCTCGGTCTTGCCGACACCGGTGGGGCCGCTGAACAGATAATTGCCGATCGGCTTTTCGGGATCGCGCAGCCCGGCGCGGCTGAGCTTGATCGCCGACGACAGCACCTCGATCGCGGTATTCTGGCCGAAGACGACGCGCTTCAGGTCGGTCTCGAGCGTTTCGAGAACCTTCTTGTCATCGCTCGACACCGATTTGGGCGGGATGCGCGCCATCGTCGCGATCACCGCCTCGATCTCCTTGGCGGTAATCGTCTTGCGGCGCTTCGACGGCGGCACCAGCATCTGCATCGCGCCGACTTCGTCGATCACGTCGATCGCCTTGTCGGGCAGCTTGCGGTCGTTGATGTAACGCGACGACAGCTCGACCGCCGCGTTGATCGCGTCGGCGGTGTATTTCACATTATGATGGCTCTCGAACGCGTCGCGCAGGCCGGCGAGGATCTTCTTCGTGTCCTCGATGCTCGGTTCGATCACGTCGATCTTCTGGAACCGGCGCAGCAGCGCGCGGTCCTTCTCGAAATGATTGCGGAACTCCTTGTAGGTGGTCGACCCGATGCAGCGGATCACGCCGCCCGACAGCGCGGGCTTCAGAAGGTTCGAGGCGTCCATCGCGCCGCCGCTCGTCGCGCCGGCACCGATCACCGTGTGAATCTCGTCGATGAACAGGATTGCGTGCGGCATGCCTTCGAGTTCGGAGACGACCTGTTTCAGCCGCTCCTCGAAATCGCCGCGATAGCGCGTGCCAGCGAGCAGCGCGCCCATATCGAGCGAATAGATCACCGCTTCCTTCAGCACCTCGGGCACGTCGCCCTCGATGATCTTGCGCGCGAGGCCCTCGGCGATCGCGGTCTTGCCGACGCCGGGGTCGCCCACATAGAGCGGGTTGTTCTTGCTGCGGCGGCAGAGAATCTGGATCGTGCGGTCGACCTCGGCGCTGCGGCCGATCAGCGGGTCGACCTTGCCGCCCTTCGCCTTTTCGTTGAGGTTGACGGTGAACTGGTCGAGCGCGGTTTCCTTCTTGTTCTTGCCTTCGCTCTTGTCCTTCGCTTCTTCCTTTTCCTCGGGCTCGGCGGTGGGCGAGGGCTTGCCGCCCTTGCCGACGCCGTGGCTGAGGTAGGAAACGGCATCGAGCCGCGTCAGATCCTGCTGCTGCAGGAAATAGACCGCATAGCTTTCGCGTTCGGAGAAGAGCGCGACAAGGACATTGGCGCCCGTCACCTCGTCCTTGCCCGATGACTGGACGTGCAGGATCGCGCGCTGGACGACGCGCTGGAAACCGCTGGTGGGGGAGGGGTCGCTGTGCCCCTCGACCTTCAGGCTGTCGAGTTCGGTGTCGAGATAATGGACCACCGCCGACTGCAACTCGCCCAGCGCGACGCCGCACGCGCGCATCACCTCGGCGGCATGTTCGTCGTCGATCAGCGCGTAGAGCAGATGCTCGAGCGTCGCATATTCGTGGTGGCGCTCCGACGCGGCCTTCAGCGCGTTGTGCAGGGTCTTTTCGAGGGACTCCGAAAAGGACGGCATGGTCTTCATCTCCTTGCGGGGACGTGCCGGGGAGAGGCCGCCCCTAGGAACACAACGTGGCGATGCTCCCGTCTCTCCGCAAGGGAAAAGCGGAAGGTCGTGTGAAATTACGATGACAGGCTTGTCTTATGGTTAACGCGGCGTTGGGATTTGGCGGGCGCGACGCCGCTCAATCACAGGGCCTGCGCTAGGTCGCATCGTCGGAATCGGGTTTGTCATCGTCGTCCTGCGCCGTTCCCATCTGGAAACGGACCCGCTCGACGCAGCCCGTCCATCCTTGCGGCGAAGCCGCGGCCCGGGCGGACAGGAGCATTCGCTGCGCCTGGGTGCCGAAGTCGGCAGCAGGCTGCGCCGCGGCAACCTTGACGTTGCCGATTTCACCCCAAGGGGCGATGTCATAGGTCAGCACCGCCCAACCTTCGACCGCGCGCCGGCGATAAGCGGCGGGGTAGATCAGGGCCGGCTTGCGGTCCCACGCGCGATCGTCGCCGCAGGTCGCGCCCTGCGGCCTGAATGCGTCGGCATCGGGAATCGGCGGCGGTGATACCGTCTCTGGCGCCCGCCGATAGGGGTAGAGGCATTGCGTGCGAACGCCTCCGGTGAAGCGCGATCGTGCCACGGCGTCGCGCGCCGCCGCATCCAGCTCCCGATTGCCGGACGCCGCAAATGTCTTCAGGTTGACGGGGCGCCCTTTCGCATCGGTGTCGTAAAGGACAAAGGACCAGTCTTTTCGTCCCGGCGTCGCCGGGATTTTCGAAAAGTCCGGAAAGGCGCGAAGGAGTGGGCGGGGGCGCGGCGGTTCGGCGCAAGTGCCGATGTCGCGAATGCGCGCCCATCCCTCTTTGGGCAACGGTCCCGAAATCGGCGTCATCGTATAAGCGAGCAGATCTGGGGGTGCAGCGGCGCCGACCGCCTGCGCGCTGATGCGATAGCGTATCGTGCATCGGGTGCGGGCTTGCCCGACCGGGAAACGGCTTGCCGCCAGCGATGCCGGTAGATCCTGACCAAGAGCGCCAGGCGACCCGTCGCTCTCGATCGAAATCGGCCGTCCGTCGGCGTCGATGTCGAAACGATAAATTATCTGGGCGGCGCTGCGTATCGGCCGGTTCGACATCGCGCGCAGGACGGTCTTTACGCCCGCAGTGTCGAGGGCGCCGTCGTTGCAGCGCGCATCGGTGATATTCCAGGAGATCAGCGCTGGCCAACCGTCCGCAGACTCAAGCAGCGGAAGGGGCGACTTGTCGACAGGAGCCGGAATGACAATGGGCGGAGGGGGTGGCGGCGTGCTGGCCAGGGCGGCAATCGAAAGCGCGGCAATAAGGGGCATCGGCTCGTTCCGTTCCTGATTTCAGGGGAATATTTCGGCTACAGGCTAGGCGGAGCCCATGCGGCGGGCAAGCGTCGATCCCGCCAAATCGGCCGCCTTTTGCCTGCAGATACATGGCGCTGCTGCGACGGCCGCGCCGTCATCCCTTGCGGAACAGCGCTTCCGCATTTGCCTTGAAGCTGCCCGCTGCGGCCTTGTGCGCCTTTGTGCGTGCTATCTCGGCTTCCAGCACCGCAATGCGGTCGTCGAGTTCGGCGACCGACAAGGGGTCGAGCGACTGTTTGGCGAGCGCCGCCAGCACATCGTCGCGGCGGCGGGGAAGGTCGTCGTCGTCCATGGTCATCCTCCCTGTCGAATTGCGGCCTTGCGGGGCGCGAACTGTTGACCCCTGCGCCGCGGCTGTCAATAAGGCGGGGCGAGTGGGAAATCGAACAAAGTGGGGGATTTAGCGTGACCAGCCTGCCCGAGAGCATGACCGCCGTCGCGATCCGCGAGCCCGGCGGTCCCGAGGTACTCGTTGCCGAGCAGCGACCCGTGCCGCGGCCGGGGCCGGGCGAGTTGCTGATCCGCGTCGCCGCGGCGGGGGTGAACCGTCCCGACGTGCTCCAGCGCATGGGCTTCTATCCGCCGCCGCCAGGCGCATCGGACCTTCCCGGCCTCGAAATCGCCGGCACTGTCGTCGCCACCGGACCGGGCGGCGATCCCGAAATGCTGGGGCAGGCGGTTTGCGCGCTGGTCGCGGGCGGGGGCTATGCCGAATATTGCGTCGCGCCGGTGGGCAGCGTGCTGCCCGTTCCCGCGGGTTTCACCATGGCCGAAGCGGCGGCGCTGCCCGAAACGGTGTTCACGGTATGGCATAATCTGTTCGAGCGCGGCTGGATCAAGGAAGGGGAGACGGCGCTCGTCCACGGGGGGACCAGCGGTATCGGCACGACGGCGATCGGCCTGTGCAAGCTGTTCGATATCCGTATCATCGTCACTTGCGGCAGCGCCGACAAATGCGACGCGGCGCGGGCGCTCGGCGCCGACCTCGCGATCGATTATTCGGCCGAGGATTATGTCGAGGCGGTGAAGGGCTTTACCGGCGGGGCGGGGGTCGATGTCGTGCTGGATATGGTCGGCGGCGACTATGTGCCGCGCAATCTTGCGTGTCTTGCCGACGACGGGCGGCACGTCACCATCGCCTTCCAGCGGGGCGCGAAAGCCGAAATCGACATGTCGCAGCTCATGCGCCGCCGCCTGACGATGACCGGATCGACGCTGCGGGCGCGCAGCGCCGACTTCAAGGCCGCGTTGGCCGACGAGATTCACAAGACGCTGTGGCCGCGGCTTTCCAGCGGGGCCTGGAAGCCCGCGATGGATCAGGCCTTTCCGCTTGCCGATGCCGCCGCCGCGCATGCGCGGATGCAGGCGGGCGCGCACGTCGGAAAGATCGTCCTCACGATCGGTTGATCCTTTGCGGAGCGCTGGTCCCCGGCGGCTGGCCAAGAAAAAGGGCGGTCGTCCCGGTGGACGCCGCCCTTGATCTTGTGTCGATGGAAAGTTCGGCTCAGGCCGCGTCTTCCAGTTCCTCGTCGGTCAGTACCGGACCCGAATCCTGGCCCTTGGCATCGACGTCGCGGTCGACGAACTCGATGATCGCGATCGGCGCGGCGTCCGACGCGCGGATGCCGGCCTTGATGATGCGGGTGTAGCCGCCGTTGCGGTCCTTGTAGCGTTCGGCGAGGACGTCGAACAGCTTCTGAAGCTGCGCTTCGTCCATCAGACGGCTCATCGCCAGACGGCGATTGGCGAGGCCGCCACGCTTCGCGAGCGTGATCAGCTTTTCGACATAGGGACGCAGTTCCTTCGCCTTGGCGACGGTCGTCGTGATCTGTTCGTGCTTGATGAGCGAAGCCGACATGTTACGGAACATCGCGATGCGATGCGCGCCGGTGCGCTGAAGCTTCCGGCCACCCGATTTATGACGCATAATCCATTCCTTCGTTTGTCAGAGGGGCCGTTTTACGGAACCCCAAGCCAGGCCCGCTTGCGGGGGAGCCCTTTTCCCTGCCCCGTCGCCCCCGCGAAGGCGGGGGCCGCTGGAGGCGTAGCATGAGGGGGGCATGCGGCCCCCGCCTTCGCGGGGGCGACGTGCCTTAACCCAGCAGCTCCTGTTCGAGCTTCTTGGCCATTTCCTCGATGTTTTCCGGCGGCCAGCCGGGGATGTCCATGCCGAGGCGCAGACCCATCGACGAGAGCACTTCCTTGATCTCGTTGAGCGACTTGCGGCCGAAGTTCGGCGTACGGAGCATCTCGGCCTCGGTCTTCTGGACCAGGTCGCCGATGTAGATGATGTTGTCGTTCTTGAGGCAGTTGGCCGAACGAACCGACAGTTCGAGCTCGTCGACCTTCTTGAGAAGGAAGCGGTTGAGCTGGTTGACGTCCGATTCCTCGGTCGAAGCCGACGGAGCCGCCATGCCGATGAGGCCGCTGTCGTTCATTGCTTCTTCGAAGTGGACGAAGACCTGAAGCTGGTCCTGGAGGATGCGCGCGGCATAGGCGACGGCATCTTCCGGGGTCACGGTGCCGTCGGTATCGACGGTCAGCGACAGCTTGTCATAGTCCAGTTCCTGACCGATGCGGGCATTGTCGACCTTGTAGGCGACCTGACGCACCGGCGAGTAGAGCGAATCGACCGGGATCAGGCCGATCGGCGCGTCGGCCGGACGGTTGGCCGTCGCGGGAACATAGCCCTTGCCGGTGTCGGCAACGAGTTCCATGTTCAGCGTCGCCCCGTCGTCGAGGTGGCAGATCACATGATCGGGGTTCATCACCTTGATGTCACCCGACACCATGATGTCGCCGGCCTTCACGGTCGCGGGACCGGTCGCCGAAAGCTGCAGCCGCTTCGGGCCTTCGCCTTCCATCTTGAGCGCGATCTGCTTCACGTTGAGGACGATGTCGGTCACGTCCTCGCGCACGCCGGCCAGGCTCGAGAATTCGTGCAGGACGTTCTCGATCTTGATCGACGTGATGGCCGCACCCTGGAGCGACGACAGGAGCACGCGGCGCAGCGCGTTGCCAAGCGTCAGGCCGAAACCGCGTTCGAGCGGTTCGGCGACGAAGGTGGCCTTGCGCTTGCTGTCGCTGCCAGCCTTGATTTCCAGGTTGCTGGGCTTCTTCAATTCCTGCCAGTTCCGGATATTGACAGTCATGGACTTCCCTTTGCTTTGGGCGGGACGGGCGGGGCGGGTCGAGCCTGTCCTGCGTTAGATATGGTGACGGCAGAGCGGCCCGAAGACCGCCAGTCCGGAAACGTCAGACGCGGCGGCGCTTGGCCGGACGTACGCCGTTGTGCGGGATCGGCGTCACGTCGCGGATCGACGTGATGTGGAAACCGACCGCCTGCAACGCGCGCAGGGCCGATTCACGACCGGCGCCGGGGCCTTTCACTTCGACTTCCAGCGTGCGCACGCCATGTTCGGCGGCCTTCTTGCCGGCGTCTTCGGCGCAAACCTGCGCGGCATAGGGCGTCGATTTGCGGCTGCCCTTGAAGCCCATCATGCCGGCGCTCGACCAGGCAATCGCATTGCCCTGCGCGTCGGTGATGGTGATCATCGTGTTGTTGAAGGTCGCGTTGACGTGGGCGACGCCCGACGAGATATTCTTGCGTTCGCGCCGACGAAGGCGCTGCGGTTCACGAGCCATTTTGAATTCCTAAACCCTAAATCCTGAAAACGACCGGTGGTGCCAGTGCGATGGCGACCTCCGGCGGAGAAATAAGGAAATCCGTCCCCCGGACGAATCTCTGCTCTTACTTCTTCTTACCGGCGATCGGCTTGGCCTTGCCCTTGCGGGTGCGCGCATTGGTGTGCGTGCGCTGGCCGCGGACCGGAAGGCCCTTGCGATGACGCAGGCCGCGATAGCAGGCGAGGTCCATGAGGCGCTTGATGTTCATCGCCGTGTTGCGGCGAAGATCACCCTCGACCGTGAGGTCGGCGTCGATCGTTTCGCGGATCTGCAGGACTTCGGCGTCCGACAGGTCCTGGATGCGGCGGGTGTGGTCGATGCCGAGCTTGTCGGCGATGTCGACGGCGGTCTTGCGGCCGATGCCGTGGATGTAGGTGAGCGCGATGATTACGCGCTTGTTGGTGGGCAGGTTTACGCCCGCGATACGTGCCATCTGTTCTTTCTCCTGCTCCACAGGGTTCGCTGGCAAACGATCCCTATCTCAAAGCGTCTGTTTTCCAACGCAAAAAACGGACCACGAAGACGCGCTGAGCGTTTCGCCGTCCGGTCAGGGTGTTGGAATGCAGCGGCAATTAGGGTGAGTCGGGCGAATTGTCAAGCGAAGCGGCGGCTTTTGCAGCCTGCCGGGGCGCGCCTCAATCGTCGGCGGTCAGCGCCACCGCGCGGTCGTGCAGCCGGTTGACGACCGCGCCATGAATGTCCGGCGCGCAGGCAATGACGCCGAAGGCCTGCGCGCGCGGCGTGTTGAAGACGAGCGGCTCGCCAAAGGCGTCGGTGACAGTCGCACCGGCCTCGGTCGCGATCAGCGCCGCGGCGGCGACGTCCCATTCGAAACCCCAGCGCAGCGTCGCGACCAGATCGGCGCGGTCGTCGGCGACCAGCGCCATGCGCAGCGCGATGCTGTTGGGTTTTGTCACCATGATGAGGTCGCGGTCGATCTTGGGCAGGCTGTCGGCGGGAACGCGCGATCCGTTGAAGATCATCCGGCGGCTGGCGCGCAGCGTTTCGCCGTTGAGCGTCGCGCCCTGACCCTTGCGGGCGACCCACAGTTCGTCGAGCGCGGGCGCGTAGAGCACCCCGATTTCGGGCGCGCCATCGACGACCAGCGCGACCGACACCGCCCAGCCCGGACGGCCGCGGATGAAGTCGCGGGTGCCGTCGATGGGATCGACGCACCACATGAAACGGCGCGACAGCCGGTCGCTGTTGTCCGCGGTTTCCTCCGAAAGCCATCCGGCCTCCGGTACCATTGCGCCCAGCACCGCCTTCAACCGGGCGTCGACCGCCAGATCGACGTCGCTGACCGGATTATTTTCCGACTTGTGCCAGACATTGACCGCCTTGCCCTCGCCGCGCCAGCGCGCCATCGCCATGTCGCCGACCTCGCGCGTCGCGGCGATCACGGCTTCCAGGTTGCGCGCGGGCATCGGGCGGCCGGCCTAGCTGCTGGCGACGGTCATGCCGTCGATGCGCAGCGTCGGCACATTGGTGCCGTGGCGGAAGACCAGATCGTCGGCGGGGACCAGCGCGGCGAACATGTCGATCAGATTGCCCGCGATCGTGAATTCGGCGATCGGGCCGGCGATCCGCCCGCCCTCGATCAGGAAACCTGACGCGCCGCGGCTATAATCGCCGGTCACGGGGTTGACGCCTTGGCCGATCAGTTCGGTGATATAGACGCCGCGGTCGATGTCGGCGATCAGCGCGTCGGGCGTGATCGACCCGGCCGCGAGATGCAGGTTGCTAGCAGAGACCCCCGACGCGCCGCCGCCGCGGCTCGCATGGCCGGTCGGTTCGAGCCCGAGCTGCTTCGCCGACGCGGTGTCGAGCAGCCACCCCGTAATGCGGCCATCGGCGACGATATCGCGCGCGGCCGTCGGCAGGCCCTCTCCGTCGAAGGCCCGGCTGCGCAGCCCGCGCGGACGATGCGGTTCGTCGCGCACGACGATTGCGCTGTCGAACAGCGCCCGTTCTTCCTTGCCGAGCAGGAAACTGGTGCCGCGGGCGATCGCGGGGCCGGCGATCGCGCCGAGCAGATGGCCGACGATGCTGCTGCCGATGCGCGGATTGAGGACGACCGGCACCTTGCCGACGGGCGCCTTGCCGGGGTTCAGCCGCGCGACGGCGCGGGTTCCGGCGCGCGCGCCGATTTCGGCGGCGCTTTCGAGGTCGGACAGATGATGCGCGCTGTGCCAGCCATAATCGCGCTGCATCGCCGCACCTTCGCCGGCGATGACGCTCGCCGACAGGCTGTGCCCGCTCGACCCATAGCCGCCGGCGAAGCCATGGCTCGTCGCGAGCGCGAAGCGCGTGCGGCTGTGGCTCGCGCTGCCGCCTTCGCTGTTGGTGACACCGGTGACGGCGCGCGCGGCCTCCTCCACCGCCAGCGCGGCCTCGCGCAGCGCCTGGGGATCGGCTTCGCTGCCGTCGTCGAGATCGAAATCGGGGACCGGGCCGGTGAACAGGCGGTCGGCGGGGGCAAGGCCCGCATAGGGATCTTCGGGAGCCTCGCGTGCCATGGCAACGCAGCGCTCGACGAGCTTCGCCAGTTCGGCGGCATCCATGTCGGCGGTCGAGACGCTGGCGCTGCGCTGCCCGACGAAAACGCGCAGGCTGATATCCTGCCCCTCGGACCGCTCGACATCCTCGAGCGCGCCGAGCCGCATCGAGACCGAGGTCGCGGCATTGCAATAGTAAAGCGCGTCGGCGGCGTCGGCGCCCGCCTTGGTCGCGGTGGCGCACAGCATTTGCGCGCGGTCGAGGGCTTCGGAAACACTCAGCATGGCCGCGCCCTATACGGCGCGCGGCGGGGCGTCAAAATCAAAGTCGGATGACGTGCGCTTCAGCGCGCGATGGCGGCGATGGCATCGGTGGCCGCCATCGCACCGCTGACCCACAAGAAGGGCAGGGTGATCGCGGCAACCCACAGGCGGCGCACATCGCGGCGGAAGCGCGCGTGCAGCCCCCAGCTTGCCAGCGCCTGGCGGCTCAGATGATACCAGCGCCGCTCGGTCGAGCGCGCGACGGGAAGCGCGAGCGCAAGGACGACGATCAGCGACACGACCGCCAGCATCGACGGGGCGCCGGCCGAAACCGCGCTCATCACCAGCCAGACCTGGAGGGCCGCAAAAACGATCAGCGCGGCGGCGGCGTGCCAGGTCATGCGTCGACCCAGACTGCGTGCCGGTGGAACGCTGGCGGTGGCGCGGCGCCAGAGGCGCGGTTCGAAGGTCGATGCCATGTTGTTTTTCAGCCTCCCCGGCTGGCGATTCCCATAAATGCGAAGTTTTCAGCCGAAAATTCCCAAGTCAAGACAGGTTGCCAGCGATTCGTTAATTTTCGGGTTCGTTTCACCGCAGAATCGCAACAAAATCGGGTCCGACGGCTGATATTGCCGCAGATTCGGTTGTTTCGCAGGGTGCCGGGCGCGAAGGCGCGCCCCGTCAGCCCCCGTCGCGAGGCCGAACTCTGCCCGAGTCGAAGATAGCAGTTGAGAGAGGCGCGCGCCGCGCGCCGTGCCGCAAATCAGCGCGGCGGGGGGACCGGCAGCGGTTCGGCGTCGGGATTGTCGGTTGCCGGTGCGTCGGTTGCGGGCGCGGTCTCTTCGGCCTGCTTCTGCCGGTCGGCCAGCGCCTTTTCCTCGGCGACGACGGCTGCTTCGACCGTGTCGGCGGCAGCGTCGATCCCGGCGAGGCGCTTGGCGCGCTCGTCGGCGATCATCGCCTGCCAGTCGGTCTTGTCGGCCGCCTGGCGCTCGGCCTTCGCGCCGGCGAGCAATTGCTGGGTGCAGCCCGTAAAGCCGCCGAGCCCGACCGGCGAACAGCTGTCGGTGCCGAAACGGCCGACGCGCTGGAGCGAGACGACGCGGTTCACCCAGGCTTCGTTGCGCGGGTCGAGCGGGTCGCCGCCACGGAAAATCTGCGGGACGCGGTAGCGGTCGCCTTCGGGCAGCACGGCGCAGACCAGGATTTCATCGCCATTCGCCTCGGGGCATTTGTCGTTGCCATAGACGATGACCTGATTGATCTTCTCATTCGCGGGGCCCACCGGCCCCGTATCTTGCGCGGCGGCGGGCTGGACGATCGCTGCCCCGGCGAGGATCAGCATGGCAAGCGGCAGGCGGGTCATCGTTATTTCCTTTTCGTTTCGGGCGGCTTGCCACCCGCTGCCTGCATCCGCGCTGAACGGTCAGGCTTTCCCCGTGGAACCCTATCAGATACGCTTTGACAGCGCGATGGCTGCGCGGCAGCCCGCGCGGATCGCGAGGCTGAGCAGCGGATAGGCGGGCGCGCTTTCGGCCCCCGCGGCAATCGCCGCTTCCTTATGCTCCAGCTCTTCGGCGCGGAAATCGGCAACCGCTGCGCTCAGTTCGGGGTCGCTGTCGCCCAGCGTATCGAGCTGTTCGCGATAGTGGCGATCGATCTCGGTCTCGACGGCGGCAGTGCAGGCCATGGCGGCGCGCGGCCCCATCGCGGCGGTGACGGCGCCGAGCGCGAAGCCCGCGACGTTCCAGAACGGCTGAAGCGCGGTGGGGCGCACGCCGCGGCGCGCGACCATCGCGTCGAAAAATTTGCGGTGCCGCTCTTCCTGTTCGGCCATATGCGCGATCTCGCGCGCCATCGGATGGCGGTCGCCCATCACCGCGAGCTGACCCGCATAAATGCGCGTCGCGCCATATTCGCCCGCCTGATCGACGCGGATCATCGAGGCCGTTTTGCGGTCAGCTGTCATCGTGCCGCCGATGTGGGACGGCGGCGCAGCAAGGTCAAGACGAACGCCGCGCCGGCGAGCGAGAAGATAGCGTTGAAACCGGCGAGCGAAACACCGAGCAGCGTCCATTGCGGGACGTCGCAGCGGGTGATGGGCGCCGCCATGATGTCGCTGAGCGATACCGGTCCGCTGACGCCGGTGCTGCACGTCGTCAGCCCTTCCCAGAAGCCATATTCGACCCCGGCGTGAAAGACGCCGATGACGCCGCTGATCGCGATGGCGATTGCGGCGAGCAGGGTCAGCCCGCGCATCGCCGCCGTATTGCGGGAGAGCAGCAGTGCCAGCGCCGCCAGCACGATCGCCGCCTGATGCGGCCAGCGCTGCCAGTAGCACATCTCGCACGGGTGGAGTCCGAAGCCGAATTGCGACACCAGCGCACCGCCATAGAGCGCCAGCGGGATGGCAAGCGCGGCAAGCGGCGCGGCGTAACGCGACATTCGCATCGTGGTTCAGCCCCTCTTAGTTGCGCGTCGTCGGCTTGGCGGCGGGCTTGGTCGCCTGCGCCATACGCGAAGTCGACGGGCCGATGCGACCGATCGTCTGCAGCGCGTAATAGAGCTGATAATCCTCGATGCCCTTGGCCTTCAGCTCCTCGGCGGTGGCGGTGAAGCGCGGATCGTCCTTCTCGTCCTTTTCGAGCAGGCTGTTGTCGACCTTTTTCTCGTTGATCAGATGGCGGCGCAGGTCGCTTTCGCGAAAGCGCGGACGGTCCTTATAGTCGGGGTCGGACAGCTGCGGCACGCGGATATCGGGCTCGATCCCGCCTTCCTGCACGCTGCGACCCGACGGGGTGTAATAGCGCGCCGTCGTCAGGCGCAGCGCCGTCGTGTCGGTCAGCGGCAGCACGGTCTGCACCGACCCCTTGCCGAAACTGCGTTCGCCCATGATCAGCGCCCGGTGCTGGTCCTGCAGCGCGCCGGCGACGATTTCGGACGCCGATGCCGACCCGGCGTCGATCAGCACGATCAGCGGCGCGCCCTGCGCAAGGTCGCCGGGTTCGGCGAAGAAGCGTTCGATGTCGTTCTTGCGGCGCCCGCGCTGCGAGACGATTTCGCCGCGGTCGAGGAAGACGTCGCTGACGCTCACCGCCTCATCGAGCAGGCCGCCGGGGTTCGAGCGCAGGTCGACAATCCAGCCGCGCGGCTTGTGGCCGAGCGACTTTTCGACCGCGACCATCGCGGCGCGCAGATCACGACCCGCATCGGCGGAGAAGCTGGCGATGGTCAGCACGCCGACATCGTCCTTCACCTCCCATTTGACCGGCTTCACGTCGATGATCTCGCGCTTCAGGGTCAGCTCCATCGGCTTGTCCTGGCCTTCGCGCACGACCGTAATCTCGACTTCGGTGCCGGGACGGCCGCGCATCTGTTCGACCGCTTCGTCGAGCGTCATGCCGAAGATGAGCTGCTTGTTGATATGGGTGATATAGTCGCCGGCCTTGATGCCTGCGCGGTCGGCCGGTGTGTCGGCGGTCGGCGCGATCACCTTGACCACCCCGTCCTCCATCGTCACCGACAGGCCCAGGCCGCCATATTCGCCATCGGTCTGCGTCCGCAGCGTCGAATAGTCGCGCGCGTCGAGGTAGCCCGAATGGGGATCGAGGCCGGCGAGCATGCCGTTGATCGCGCCTTCGATCAGCTTGTCGTCGCTGACCGGTTCGACATAATTGGCCTTCACTTCCAGGAACACGTCCATGAAGCGCTGGATTTCCTCGGTGGTCTTCGAATCGACCGTCGCCATCGCGCCGGTTGCGAGCGGCACGAGAGCCAGCGTGCTGAGCGCGGCAGCCCCCTGCCAGAAGGCGAAGCGGCGCTTCGGGGAAGCGAGAGTCTTGGTCGATTCGGTCATGGATGTCTTTCAGTCACGCGGAATAGGCCGCACTATAATCCCCGGCGAGCCATCGTCCAATGCCTTTGCATCGGCGTCAAGCGCGCGATCGCCCTAGCAAAGGTCGCCCGAACGGCGCGTTAACGGCGGCGGCGTCAGCCAAGCATCGCGACCAGATCGACCGGGCGCCCGGCGCGGCGCAGTTCGACCGTGATGCGGCTGTCGTCGGACCCGGCGCGGCCCACCGGCGCCCCGGCGTCCAGCGTGTCGCCGACCGAAACCGACAGCGCGATCATTCCCGTGATCAGCGATGTCCAGCCGCCGCCATGGTCTATGATGACGATCTTGCCATAGCCGCGATAATCGCCGGCAAAGCTCACGCGGCCCGCGGCGGGGGCGACCACCTGACCGCCGGGCTGCGTCGCGACGGTGATGCCGCGCGAGCGGACGCCGCTGTCATTCACTTCGCCGAGCCCCGCAACGATGCGCCCGACGACCGGCAGGCGATAGGCGCCCGCGCCGAGGTCCGCGTCGCGGCTTGCGGCCGGCGCGACGGGTGCGGCCTGCGGCGCCGCGCTGGCGGGGTCGGCGGGGCGCGGAAGCGGCCCGGACAGATCGGCGAGTTCGCCGCGCACCGCTGCGTCGGCCTCCAGCGCGTCCATCAGATCGACGATGTCGCGCGCCTTTTCGCCGAGGCCGAGCGCGCGGTCGGCCTCGAGCTGCGCGCTGCTCATCAGGTCGCGCGAGCGCAGGCGGCCTTCATTCTCGAGCCGCGTCAGCGCGTCGCGGCGCTCGGCAAGCTGTGCCTTGCTTGCCGAAAGCGCCTGCAGCGCGACGCGTTGCTGCTGCTGCGTCGTGCGCAGCCGCGCGAGTTCCTGCCGGACTCCCGCGGTGCGCTCTTGAATCACCGGCATCACCGCGTCGAGTACGGCGCGCGCGTGGACCATGTCGCGCAGCGAGCCCGGCTGCGCGAGCACGCTCACCGGCGGGCGGCGGCTCAATTGCTGGAGCGAGGCGGTGAGCGCGAGCAGGGGCTGCTGCTGGTCGGCGAGCCGCGTCTGTTGATCGGCGAGGCGGCGGCTGACCAGCGCGACGCGCGCCTCTGCCGCGTCGATATCGGCCTCGGCCGACTGGATCCGCGCGGCGAGGGCGGCGCTGCGCTTCTTCAGCCGGTCCGCCTCGTCGCGCGCGGCGCTTGCCTGCGCTTCGAGCACCGCGCTTCGCCGCAGCGCCGCGGCCGATTGGGCCTTGGCGGTGAGCAACTGCTGGCGCTCGCGCGCCGCAATCGCGGCGGGATCGAAAACGTCGCTCTGCGCCAGCGCCAGCGCGCCGCCGGCGATCGCTGCGAAGGCGACGACGACAAGCAAGGCGGCCCTCATTGGCGACCCTCGCGGTGATAGGGGTGGCCCGCAACGATGCTGGTGGCGCGCCACAATTGCTCGGCGAGCATCGCGCGCGCCATCAGATGCGGCCAGGTCGCGCGGCCGAAGGCGATGACCTTGTCGGCCCCCTCGCGCTCGTCAGGGGTGAAGCCGTCGGCGGCACCAAGACAGAATCGCGCCTCGCGCACGCCGCCGTCGCGCCATTTTTCCAGCAGTTTGGCGAATTCGAGCGACGACATCTGTTCGCCGCCTTCGTCGAGCAGCACGGTACGACTGCCGACAGGTGCGGCGGGCACGCGGCCGCCGGTGTCGGGAAGTTCCGAAATCTTCTGCGCCCAGGTCACGCGCTTCATATAACGCTCGACCAGTTCGGCCTCGGGCCCGCGCCCGATCCGGCCCCGCGCGATGATGTGCAGCAACATGATGTCTTCGTTCACCTTCGGTGAAAGCGGCACCAGCCCGCTCCCCCGCCCGGCCTCCCCGACGATAGTAGCCTGTGGGAGGCCGGGCGGGGGAGCGGGCTGGTGCCGCTTCTGTTCGGGCTTTAGGCCGAACAGAACAAAGGCGTCAATTTACCGCGGCAACCGGCGGTGCATCGCCGAACGACCACATGCGTTCGAGATTATAGAAGCTGCGAACCTCCGGACGGAACAGGTGGACGATCACGTCGCCGGCGTCGATCAGCACCCAATCGGCATTGGGCAGCCCCTCGACGCGGACCGGCCGGCCCGTTTCCTGCTTGATCCGCTGCGCCAGTTTGTCGGCGATTGCCGACACATGGCGCGTCGACCGACCGCTCGCGATCACCATATGATCGGCGATGCTGCTCTTGCCGGCAAGCGGGATGGAAATGGTTTCCTGGGCCTGATCCTCGTCCAGCTGGTGAAGGATCAGCGCGTGGAGGCTTTCCACGCTGTCGTCCGAAGACTTGGGTGCGGACGCGGCGCCGGGCGCGGCATCCTTACTGGCGGCTATCAAGCGGTTTCATTCCTTTCATCCATGGCCAGCCGCGAATGCGTGACAGGGTCGCGCAGCGCGCGGCCTGCATAGCTTTCGAACCAGCGGGGGTTGGCCTGCCGTATTGCAGTTGCGGATCGCACATCGGGCGAAAAACGCAGGAACACGAGGGCAGGCGGTCTCCAGTCTGTCCAAAGACGTTTCTGGTCCGCGGGCCGGACAAAGCGCCGCAGCCAACCCATCGCCTCTGCAGCATGGGTGCGGCCATTATAGCCCGGACGCGCGATAACCGCAATCGGCATCAATCGCGTAATCTCCCGCCAGTCGCGCCAGCGGGGCAATTGAACCAGATTGTCGGCGCCCATGATCCAGATGAAGCGCCGATTCGGATAGCGACGGATCAACGCGCGCAGCGTGTCGACCGTATAGCGCGTGCCGAGTTCGGCCTCGATGGCGGTCGCGCGGATCGGCGCGCGGCGCGCCATGCGCTGCGCCGAGGCCAACCGGGCGGCAAGCGGCGCCATGCCTGCCTGCGCCTTGAGCGGATTGCCGGGCGAAACGAGCCACCACAGCTCGTCGAGCCCCAGCGCATCGATCGCGTTCAGACTGATCGCGCGGTGCCCGCTATGCGCGGGATTGAAGCTGCCGCCGAGGAGGCCGGTGGTGAGCGGGCGGGTCAGGGTCGAACCTGTCCGCTCCCGCGCACCAGCCATTTATAGGTGGTGAGCCCTTCGAGCGCGACCGGGCCGCGCGCGTGGAGGCGTCCCGTGGCGATGCCGATCTCGGCGCCGAGGCCGAACTCGCCGCCGTCGGCGAATTGCGTCGAGGCGTTGTGCATGACGATCGCACTGTCGACTTCGGACAGGAACCGCTCGGCGGTCGCCACATCCTCGGTGACGATCGCGTCGGTGTGGCGGCTCGAATGGGTGTCGATATGCGACAGCGCGCCCTCGATCCCGTCGACCGCGGCGATCGAGACGATCGCGTCGAGATATTCGCAGTCCCAATCGGTCGCGCTCGCCGGTGTTACATGCGGGCTGAGCGCCGCGATGGCGGCATCGCCGCGCACTTCGCAGCCCGCGGCGATCAGCGCGTCGACGATGGCAAGCGGCGCGGGATAGGCGCGGTCGATCAGGATCGTTTCGGTCGCGCCGCAGACGCCGGTGCGGCGCATCTTGGCGTTGACCGCAAGATCGACTGCCTTGGCCGGATCGGCGGCGCCGTCGATATAGAGATGATTGATCCCGTCGAGATGCGCGAGCACGGGTACGCGCGCCTCGTCTTGCACGCGCGCTACCAGCCCCTTGCCGCCGCGCGGAATGATGATGTCGATCAGGCTCTGCGCGCGGAGCAGCGCGCCGACCGCGGCGCGATCCTGTGTCGGCACCAGTTGCACCGCATCGGCGGGCAGTCCGGTTTGGGCGAGACCCGCCGCGAGCGCGGCGTGGATCGCGCGGTTCGAGTGCACAGCCTCACTGCCGCCGCGCAGGATCACCGCATTGCCCGACATCAGCCCCAGCGCGGCGGCATCGGCGGTCACATTGGGGCGGCTTTCATAGATGATGCCGACGACGCCGAGCGGGACGCGCACGCGGGCCAGCGTCATGCCGTTGGGGCGCACGGTCCGGTCGATTTCGGCGCCGACCGGGTCGGGCAAGGCGGCGACGGCCTCGACCGCGTCGGCAATCGCGGCGAGCCGATTCTCGTCGAGACGCAGCCGGTCGAGCATCGCCGACGACAGGCCGCCTTCACGCCCCGCCTCCATATCGCGCGCATTGGCATCCAGGATCGTCGCGCCGCGCATGCGCAGCTCGGCCGCCGCCGCGCGCAGCGCCTTGGCCTTTTCGGCCGTCGTCGCGACCGCGAGCGCCTTCGCCGCCAGCCGCGCGCGCGCGCCCATGTCGGCGATCAGCGCATCGGCATCGTGCAGGCGCGGCGCGTCGCCGAGGGTGAGGGAGGTTTCAGCGTTCATGCGACGGGCCAATATCACTTTTGGCGTGATTCCCGAAAGCCCCGTTGCACGAGGTCATTCACCCCACTAGTCAGGGCGCATGAGCGGGGACATCGAAGCATTCGGGGCGGCGATCACGGCGGGGCTTGCGGGCGGCGCGATCGAGCCGGGACACGGCGACGGCAGCGCGCACGCGGGCGCCCGCTGCCTCAATTGCGGGACGGTGCTGCGCGGCTCGCACTGCCATCGCTGCGGGCAGAAGGCCGATGTCCATCGCAGCTTCGGCGCGATCGGGCATGATCTGGTTCACGCTATCTTTCATTTCGAGGGCAAGCTGTGGAACACGCTGCCGCTCCTGACATGGCGACCTGGCGATCTGACGCGCCGCTACATTCACGGCGAGCGGGCGAGCTTCATTTCGCCGCTGGCGCTGTTCCTGTTTGCGGTGTTCCTGACCTATGCGGTGCTGGCGATGGTCGGCGCGGGCGGCGGCGTCGGGGAAGAACTGAACAAGGCCGCCGCCGAACAGACGCGATCGGCCGCGATCAAGGACAGCATGCAGGTCGAGGTCGACCGCATCGATACCGAACTTGCGAAAAAAGATCTGTCCGCGGCGCAGCGCAAGGAATTGCAGGACGAACGCGCCACGCTTCAGAAAAGTGCCGACTATCTGGGGATTGCGCGCAGCCGCAGCAAGGATGAGCGCACCGCCGACCGCGCCGCGGGGCCGCCGGTTCTCGACAACCCGGTCGATCAGGTGAAAACCAGCGCCGATTTCGTCACGCGCAACAAGGTCGATACGGGGGTGCCTTTCATCGACCATGGTCTGCAAAAGGCGTTCGCGAACCCCGCGCTGATTCTCTATAAATTGCAGGCGAACGCCTATAAATTCGCCTGGGCGCTGATCCCGTTGTCGCTGCCCTTCATGTGGCTGCTCTATCCGTTCAGCCGGCGTTTCCACACCTATGACCATTTCGTCTTCGTCACCTATTCGATCAGCTTCATGCTGCTGCTCTTCGTCGTGGTGCGGCTGCTCAATCTGACGGTGCTGGGCGATCTCGCGACCTTCTTCGCGATGCTCTATGTCCCGTTCCACATGTATCGCCAGCTTCGCGGCGCCTATCGCTCGTCGCGCGTCGGCGCGCTTGCCCGGACGACCCTGCTGCTATTCTTCAGCCTGTTCGCGGTCATCGCTTTCATGCTGCTGTTGCTCGCGCTCGGTATGAGCGGGTGAGCGCATAATTGTCATGAAAGCCGGGCACAGACCCGGCGAGACGGGAGGAAAAACGATGCACCAGCTTTGGGCCGAAATGGATCGCCGCCTGCTGATGAAGCTCGGCACGGCAGGGCTTGCCGCAATGGCCTTGCCCGGCGCGGCGCAGGCGATGGCGGCACAGGGCTTCACCCACGGGGTCGCGAGCGGCGAGCCCGGTCCGCGGTCGGTGCTGCTGTGGACGCGCTTTGCCGCTGCGGCCGACACCGCGCTGACGGCCGAGGTGTCGGACACGGCCGACTTCGTGCGCATCGTCGGTGGCGGCAGCGTCACCGCCGCCGGCGATGCGGATCATACCGCGAAGCTGCGCGTCGACGGTCTCGAGCCCGGCCGCTGGTATTTCTATCGCTTCGTCGCGCCCGACGGCACGATGTCGGTAACGGGGCGCACGCGCACCTTGCCGGAAGGGGCGGCGGGCGCCTTCACCCTGGCGCTGTTCTCCTGCGCGAACATGCCGTTCGGCTGGTTCAACGCCTACGGTCATGCCGCCGCCCGTTCGGATATCGATCTGGTCGTCCATGTGGGCGATTATCTGTACGAATATAAGGTCGGCACCTATCCGTCGGCGAAGGAGACGGTGCCCGGGCGATTGATCCAGCCGTCGAACGAACTGATCGCGCTCGCCGATTACCGGCTGCGCTATGCCGCCTATCGCAGCGACCCCGATTTGCAGCGCCTTCACCAGCTGTTCCCGATCGTCGCCCAGTGGGACGATCATGAATTTGCCAATGACACCTGGAAGGGCGGGGCCGAAAATCACCAGCCCGACGAGGGCGACTGGAGCGCGCGCGAAGCCGCCGCCATGCGCGCCTATGACGAATGGATGCCGGTCGGCGGCGCGCGCTGGCGCAGCTATCAGGTCGGCGATCTGGCGACGATCTTCCTGCCCGAAACGCGCATCACCGCGCGCGACAAGCAGTTCGAGATCGGCGACATCCTTGCCGACAAGGGCGACGCGGCCGCCGCGCTCAAGCAATTTGCCGAAACCGGCTATCGCGACCCGGCGCGGCAATTGCTGGGCAGCGAGCAGGAAAAATGGCTGTTCGACGGCTTCGCGGCATCGGCGAAATCGGGCACGCGCTGGCAGGTCTGCGCGCAGCAGATTGTCATGGGCAGCCTGTTCACTCCGCCCGAATCGAAAAACTGGTTCGGCGCCGACCTGCCCGACTATGTGCAGCGGCGGGTCGAGATCGGTCAGCTCGCCGCCAAGGCCGGGCTGCCGCTCAACATGGACAGCTGGGACGGCTATCCCGCCGCGCGCGACCGCCTGCTCGCCGCGGCGCAGCGCGCCGGCGCCAATCTTGTCACCCTGTCGGGGGACAGTCACAATGCCTGGGCCTTCGACCTGACGCATGGGGGCCGGCCGGCGGGGATCGAGGTCGGCGGACACAGCGTCACCTCGCCGGGGTTCGAAAGCTATACGCCCGCCATCCCCGACGATATTCGGGTCGCCGCCCTGCGCGCCGCGTCGCCGCAGTTGCGCTGGGCGAACACGCGCGATCGCGGCTATGCGACGGTGGCGCTGACGCCCGAGCGTGTCACCGCCGACTGGCATTTCGTCAGCTCGGTGCGCAGCCACGACCTCGCGCTCGCCTCGTCGCACCGGATGACCGCGACGCGCGGCCGCAATGCCTATGACAAGGACTGACGCGCCGGGCGAGGGAGCCTCCAGCGGATCGGGGTGCTAAATTAGCGGCTAGCCAAGCGCGCTGCGTTCGTCCTATGTTCCGCCGATGACCTTGCCCCTGATCCTCGCCGTCGTTGCCGCCCTTGTCGTCGGTGCCGTGATCGGCTGGCTGTTCGCCGGACGGCAGGCGGGCGGGCTCAAGGCTGAGCGCGACGGGCTCGCCGAACGGTTCAGGGTCGCCGTCACTGATCTCGCCGCCGAAGCGGAGGCACGCAAGGCCGCCGATATCCAGCTCGCGTCGCTGCTCGCCGAACAAAAGGCGCGCGACGCGGCGCATGACGCGCAGGTCGCGCAGCTCAAGGAGGCACAGGCGGCGCTCACCGCGCAATTCCGCGAGGTCGGGCAGGCGATGCTGGGCGAGGCGCAGAAAAACTTCCTCGAACGCGCCGATCAGCGGTTCCGCCAGAGCGAGGAAAGCGCGGGGCAGAATCTGAAGGCGCTGCTCCAGCCGGTTCACGAGCGGCTGGCCAAATATGAAGAGGCGGTCAGCAAGGTCGAGGCCGAACGCCGCGACGCCTTCGGGCTGCTGCACGGCCAGATCGCCGCCATGCGCGAAGGGACCGAGCGCGTGTCGAGCGAGGCGGCGAAGCTGGTCAACGCGCTGCGCAACGCGCCCAAGGCGCGCGGCCGCTGGGGCGAGCAACAGCTGCGCAATGTGCTCGAAAGCTGCGGCCTGTCCGAACATGCCGATTTCCAGACCGAAGTAAGCGTCACGGATGGCGAAGGCGGGCGGCTGCGTCCCGACGTCGTGGTCAAGGTGCCGGGCGGGCAAAGCCTGGTCATCGACGCCAAAGTGTCGCTCAACGCCTATCAGGACGCGTTCGGCGCGGTCGACGAAGCCGAAAAGACCGCGCATCTCGCCGCACATGCCGCGGCGATGAAGGCGCACGTCAACACGCTGGGCGCCAAGGCCTATTGGAACCAGTTCGACGACACGCCCGACTATGTCGTGATGTTCGTCCCCGGCGAACATTTCCTCGCCGCCGCGCTCGATCATGATGCCGAGCTTTGGGATTATGCCTTCGAGCGCAAGGTGCTGCTCGCTACGCCGACCAACCTGATCGCGATCGCGCGCACCGTCGCGGCGGTGTGGCGGCAGGAAAAGCTGGCGGGGCAGGCGCGCGAGATCGCCGCGCTGGGCAAGGAGCTTTATGCGCGCATGGCGACGATGGGCGGGCATATCGCGCGCGTCGGCAAGAATCTCGATCAGGCGACCGGCGCCTATAACGCCTTCGTGGGCAGCTTCGAAAGCCAGGTGCTGACGCAGGCGAAGCGTTTCGAGGCGCTCGACGTCGAGACGGGCGGCAAGGAAATTCCCGTGCTGCCCGTTGCCGAACAGGCGGCGCGGCCGCTGGCGAAGCTTGCGGCGGCACCGGCTGCGGTGAACGACGCGAGCGAATGACCTATCGCCCCCGCTCGGGCGGAGGCGATATGGCGCGTCAGATCACGCGCTTCAGCACCGCCGTCTGGCCGCTTTCACCGATCAGCACCATCGTGCCGTCGGACGGGAAGCTCAGCCGCACCGGCGTCTTCATCAGGTCGAAGAAGGCGCGTTCCTGCGCCATGCCGGCGCCGGGGCAGGCCATCAGCGTCGCCGCAAGCTGTCCTGCGGTCAGCACGCCGTCCTCGACGGCATAGCTGCCTCCGAAGCGGTTGCAGCCCGCGCTGCCGCTCATCCGTTCTCCCTCGAAGGCGAGGTCGGTGGGGCGATCGGCGGCGACCGGCGTGCCGCCAATCGACACGAAGGTCCAGCGGGTGCCGGTAAGGTCGGCGGCCGGCAAGATCGCACCGCCGCAGCCCTTAACCGTCTTGCCGTCGGCGGTGACGGTCACCGTGTCGCGATAGCGGCGGTCGCTCATCCCGTCGCTGCACGCGCTGTGCGTCACATCGACGGTCAGCCGGTCGGTCACATAGCGCTCGCCGTTGAAACTCGGCCGCGCGCCGGGGTTGGCGACCGCGATCCGCGTCGCGCCATAATCGCCATTATAGGCGAGGCGCGCGGGCGTGATTTCCAGCGTCCAGCCCGGCTCGGTACCCAGCGCCATATAGGTATCGGCGGGCGGAGTAGGCGTCGCGGGTCCGGTGCCGGTGGCAGCGCAGCCGGCAAGCGTCGCTGCGGCGGTTAGGGCGGGGACAAGCAGCATTTTCATGACAGATCCTTTCGCAGCGGCGGGTACATCGGGTCCAATGGCCGGCCGCTGAACAGGTTGCATGGCCAGCGTTCAGCTTCGCTGCTGGTTCAGCACTTCATAGGCCATGACTGCGGCCGCAACGGCCGCGTTCAGGCTGTCGGCCTTGCCCATCATCGGCATTTTTACGCGCACGTCGGCGGCTTCGGCATAGGCTTGCGGCAGGCCCTGCGATTCATTGCCGATCAGGATGAAGGTGGGGGCGGCATAACGCACCGCCTGATAATCCTTGGTGTCGTCGCCGAGCCAGGTTGCGACCAGTTCGCCGCGCCCGCTGCGCAGCCAGGGCAGAAACTCGTCCCATTCGGCCTGCACCAGCCGCTGGGTGAAGATCGCCCCCATGCTCGCGCGCACCGCCTCGACGCCATAGGGATCGGTCGATTCGCCGAGCAGGATCAACCCGCCGGCGCCGACCGCGTCGCCGGTACGCAGCATGGTGCCCAGATTGCCGGGATCGCGCAGCCGTTCGGCAACCAGCCAGATCGGCGCCGCGTCGCGATCGAGGTCGGATAGCGCGGTCCGCGGCTCGGCATAGATGCCGACGACGGTCTGCGGATTGTCCTTGCCCGACAATTTGGAGAGGATCGCCGGCGTCGTGTCGATCACCTCGCCGCCGCTCGCCAGCGTCGCGTCGATCAGCGCCCGCGCGAGCGGGTGCGCGGCGCCCTCTTCGGCCAGAAACAGCCAGCGCGGCAATATGCCCGCCTCGCGCGCTTCAGTCGCAATGCGCAGCCCTTCGGCCAGGAACAGCCCCTCGGCGCGGCGATGCCGCTTTTCGCGCAGCAGCCGCATCCGCTTGACGAGCGGGTTCGACAGGCTTTCGATTCGGGAACGGCGATGGGTCAACTCTGGTGTTCCTTGGGATTCCGTCTCCCTGAGCGAAGACGAGGGGCCCCTTCGAGCGAAGCGAGAACCCGCAAAGTCCTTGCCTCGACTTCGCTCGCCATGCCCCCTCGTCTTCGCTCGGGGATGCGGCAGAAGGGAGGAGCGTATCTAGTCCTCGCCGAAGCTGTCCTTGACCAGCCCGACGAGCTTGAGCATCGCGGCTTCGGCGCCGTCGCCGCTGGTGTGGATGGTGATGCTGTCGCCCTTCGCCGCGCCCAGCATCATCAATCCCATGATCGACGATCCCGATACGCGCGACCCACCCTTTTCGACCTCGACCGACACGGTTTCGGGCAGGCGGCTGACGAAGGTAACGAACTTGGCGCTGGCGCGGGCGTGCAGACCGCGCTGGTTGGTGATTTCTACCGTTTCGCTGATCTGGTTCATGGCCCCACCCCCAACATTTCCGATGCGACGGAAATATATTTCTGGCCTGCTTCCTTGGCCGCGATCACCGCGGCACGCAGGTCCATCGTCTTGCGCGCGCTTTCCAGCCGGATGAGCATCGGCAGGTTGACGCCGGCAATGACTTCGGTTCGCCCGCTTTCCAGCAGGCTGATGGCAAGGTTCGACGGGGTGCCGCCGAACAGGTCGGTCAGTATGACGACCCCGCGCCCTTCGTCGACGCGCTGGATCGCTTCGGCAATTTCGCCGCGGCGCACTTCCATATTGTCATTGGGGCCGATGCACACCGTCGCCACCGCGCGCTGCGGTCCCACCACATGTTCCATCGCCGTCACCATTTCCTCGGCGAGGCGGCCGTGCGTGACGAGAACCATTCCGAGCAGCGGCAGGGCTTTATCGGTGGGCATGAAAAGCGAGACCCTTATGTTTGTCCGCCGGGTGCGGGAGATGCGGGCGGGGGCTTGCCCTCAAGCCCATCTTGCGGGGCCGAGTCAAGGTTGCGGTGGGTCACCGTGGGTTCGTGGCCCGCGGCGCGTAGCGTTCGGGCAACACGATCGGCGACATGGACCGAACGGTGGCGCCCGCCGGTGCAGCCGAAGGCGATGGTGACATAGCTTTTCCCTTCGGCGCGGTAACGCGGCAGCAGGGTGAGGAGCAGGGTTTCGATCTGCGCCACCGTCGCTTCATAAGCGGGATCGGTGCGGATATAGGCGGCGACGTCGGGGTCGAGCCCGGTGTGCGGGCGCAGCGCCGCGTCCCAGTGCGGATTGCGCAGATAGCGCATGTCGAACACCAGATCGGCGTGGCGCGGCAACCCGCGCGCGAAGCCGAAGCTCAATATGTTGAGCACCGGCGCATCGTCGCCGCCGCCGCCGAAGCGCTGGCGCACCTCTTGCTGCAGATCGTTGCTCGTATAGTTGGTCGTGTCGATGACATGCTCCGCCCAGCGGCGGAGCGGCTCCATCATCTCGCGTTCGCGCGCGATGCCGTCGGCGGCGGGGCGGTCCTCCGCCATCGGGTGGCGGCGGCGCGTCTCCGAAAAGCGCCGTTCGAGTTCAGCGCCCGCGCAATCGAGGAACAGCGTCTGCATGTCGCGCCCGCCCGCTTCGCGCAGTTCCTTCATGCGTTTGACGAGCAGCGCCGGCTTGAAACCGCGGCTGCGACTGTCGATGCCCACCGCGATCGGCCGGTTCGCCGCGCTGCGCTGCACCGGTGCGTCGATCAGCGCGTCGAGCAGCGCGAGCGGCAGATTGTCGACAACCTCCCACCCCAGATCCTCCAGCACCTTGAGTACGGTCGACTTGCCGGCGCCCGAAAGGCCGGTGACGAGCAGGAGACGCGGTGCGGCGGGATCGCTCATGCGGCCGGCGCCAGCCGTTCGAGCGCGAGCAATATCTTGATCGGGGCCGATACTTCGAAGGCCGAAAGCAGCAGCGCGGGCAGCGGATGACCGACGACCATTTCGACCTGATTCACCGCGGGCATGCGATCATAATGGTCGGTAAGCCGGACCGCGAGCGCCAGCGGCACCGGAGCGGTCCACGGTCGCTCGATGATGCCGATGCCGCGCACTTCCAGCTTTCCGGCCAGATTTTCGGGCGGGCGGCACCACAGGCGTCCGCGCTCGTACCATATGTCGCAGCGGTCGTCGGCGACGAGCCGCGCGCCCCGGTCGAGCAGGCGGAGCGCAAGATCCGACTTGCCTTGACCCGAATTGCCGAGAATCAGGACGCCGCCATTGCCCGCTGCCACGCAGCTCGCATGGATATTGTGGATCTCGGCCCTGGTCCTGCTCGGGAACATGGGTGCAGGCTTACCGGCGACGAAGCGGGGCTGCAAGGCGATAGGCGCCCGCGGCAAATTCAGCCTGTAGGATCGGAGCCTTCGCGCGCGGGCAGGGTGATCAGCAGGCTGGCGCCGGGCCGGCCGTCGTCGCGGTCGCGCGCCGAGATGGTGCCGCCATGCCCCTCGATGATCGTTCGCGCGATGGCGAGGCCCAGCCCGCTATGCTTGCCGAACGCTTCCCCCGACGGCCGTTCGCTGTGGAAACGGCGAAAAATTGCTTCGCGCTGCGACGGTTCGATCCCCGGCCCGTCGTCGTCGACCCGCACGTGAACCTCGTCGCCCAGCCGCGTGGCGGCGATGCAGACGAGGCCGCCTGCGGGCGAGAAGCTGATCGCATTGTCGATGACATTGTCGATCGCCCGCTCGATCCGATGGCCGTCGCCCATCACCGCAGTCGTCCCCTTGCGCGGCCGCGCAAAGGCGATGCGCGGTCGATCTTCGTTCTGGCTGTTGCGGGCGCAGCGCGCGGCGAGCATTGATTCGATCATCAGCCCGACATCGACGGGTTCAAAAGACGCGCGCGACAATTGCGCGTCGATCCGGCTTGCGTCGCTGATGTCGGTGACGAGGCGGTCGAGCCGGCGGACATCCTCGTCGGCGATAGCGAGCAACTGGGTGCGCTGCACGTCGGACGTGACGCGCCCCAGCCCTTCGATCGCCGATCGCACCGATGCGATGGGATTTTTAAGCTCGTGGGTCACATCGGCGGCGAAATGTTCGCCCGCGTCGATGCGCTCGCGCAGCGCCTGCGTCATGTCGCTCAGCGCGCGTGCCAGCGTGCCGATCTCGTCGCGGCGGCTCGGCAGGCGGGGGACGACCACCTCGCGCGCGCGGCCCAGCCGGACGCGAACGGCGGCGCGTGCCAGTCGGCGCAGCGGGCGAACGATCGTGCGCGCCAGAAACAGCGACAGCAGGACCGATGCGATCACGACCATCGCGATGACGATCGCGAGGCGGAAGCGCTCGGCGCGCACCGTGCGCGTGATGTCGCGCGCGTTGAGCGTCATCAGCATCACCTCGGGTGTCTCCAGATCGACGACGCGGGTGGCGCTGAGCAGCGGGGTGCGTTCGGGGGCATAGCGGAATCGCGCCTGCGCTTCGCCGCTGCGCAATGTCGCTTCGGCCTCGGGCCAGGCGGCGAGCGTGTCCCGGGCCGGTTCGGTAAATTCGGGGTAGCTCGGCGCGCCGACGATCCAGTCGATGCCGCGGTCCATCGCGCGCGCCGCATCGCGCTGCCACGCCTGCAAATCGGGATCGCGAAGCGTATAGGTCGGCGGCCCATGATCGAAACTGTCGGACAGCTTGCGGCCATCGGCAGCATAGAAGCGCAGCCGCGATTCGGTCGCGCGCGTGAATTCGCCGATCAGCCGCGCACGCTGGTCGGGGCGCGCCGCCTCGAGCGCGCTGTCGAGCAGGCCGAGCTGGTCCTGCATTTCGGAAATGCGCGTATCGACGAGGCGGGTGCGATAGGTATCGAGATAGAAGAATCCGCCCGCCAGCAGCGCGATCGCCAGGATGTTGACGGCCAGGATGCGCGTCGTCAGCGACCAGCGCGCCGACCAGACGAGCGGCGCCTCTTCCTGTTCGGCAATCGACGCGTCAGCCATCATCGGAGAAACGATACCCCGCACCATAGAGCGTCTCGATCGCGTCGAAGTCCGAATCGACCTCGCGGAACTTGCGGCGCAGGCGCTTGATGTGGCTGTCGATGGTGCGATCGTCGATATAGACATCGTCCTGATAGGCCGCGTCGAGAAGCTGGTTGCGGCTGCGCACGATGCCCGGGCGGCTGGCAAGCGTCTCCAGAATCAGGAATTCGGTGACGGTCAGCGTCACATCCCTGCCGCCCCAGCTCACCTTGTGCCGCGCCGGGTCCATCGCGAGCCGGCCCCGCACGATCGGTTCGGCCGCAGGCTCGTCGTCGGCGGCCGCGGCATTGCGGTTGAGGTCGACGCGGCGCAGGATCGCGCGGATGCGGGCGATCAGCAGCCGCTGCGAAAAGGGTTTGGAGATATAGTCGTCGGCACCCATCGCGAGTCCCAGCGCCTCGTCGATCTCGTCGTCCTTGCTGGTGAGGAAGATCACCGGAAGCTGGCTTTTCTCGCGCAGGCGGCGCAGCAGCTCGAGCCCGTCCATGCGCGGCATCTTGACGTCGAAGACGGCCAGATCGGGCGGATTGTCGATGAGCGGCTTCAGCGCGGCTTCGCCGTCCGAATAGACGCGCGTGACAAAGCCTTCGGCCTGAAGCGCGATCGACAGGGATTGCAGGATGTTGCGGTCGTCGTCGACCAGCGCGATGGTTGCCGTCATGCTCTTTCCATTGGGCGGACCCGGCGCCGGACTAGCCGATCTGCCGCCCAGCGACAACTGCGCACGTCCCGCCCGCGATTCACCTTTTAATCTTTTGACCTCGGCCTCGGCTATCGCTAACGCGGCCGGGATTTCGGAATCGGCGTGACGTCGGCACCCCATGTTCATGCGGGCCCATCGCTTTCGCATGGCATGTCCTGCATACCTATGCAAAGGTGCGCGCGGCGCAGAGGAAAGGCGAAGCAAATGACCAAGGTTGTGATCGGCACCGACACCGTCGAAACCAAAGCGGATGTGGCCGAAAACTGGGGCACCGCGCAGCTCGTCGAGGATGCCGTGCGCAATGGCGAAGGCCTGCTCGCGAAGGACGGCCCGCTCGTCGTCGCCACCGGCAAGCACACCGGGCGCAGCGCCAAGGACAAGTTCATCGTCCAGGATGCCGAAACGGCAGATACGATCTGGTGGGGCAAGACCAATGTGCCGATGACCCCCGATCATTTCGCAGCGCTCAAGGCCGATTTCTTTGCCCATCTCGCATCGCGCGACCGCGTCTATCGCCAGCAGCTGTTCGGCGGTTCGCAGCCCGAATATCGCGTCGGGGTGCAGGTCATCACCGAATTCGCCTGGCACAGCCAGTTCATTCGCACGCTGCTCTGCCGTCCGACGGCCGAGGAACTGGCGTCCTTCGCGACCGAATATACGATCATCGACCTGCCGAGCTTCCGCGCCGACCCGGCGAAACATGGTTCGCGCACCGAAACGGTGATCGCGGTGAACTTCTCCGAAAAGCTGATCCTGATCGGCGGCACGCAATATGCCGGCGAGATGAAGAAGTCGGTGTTCGGCATCCTCAACTATCTCCTTCCGGTGCAGGGCGTGATGCCGATGCATTGCTCGGCGAACATCGGCGCCGACGGCGATACGGCGGTTTTCTTCGGCCTGTCGGGCACCGGCAAGACGACGCTGTCGGCCGACGCCTCGCGCACGCTGATCGGCGACGATGAACATGGCTGGTCGGACACCGCGGTCTTCAACTTCGAAGGCGGCTGCTACGCCAAGATGATCCGCCTGTCGGCGGAGGCCGAACCCGAAATCTATGCGACGACAAAGCGTTTTGGCACGGTGCTCGAAAATGTGGTGATCGACCCCGCGACGCGCGAACTCGACCTCGACGACAACAGCCTCGCCGAAAACAGCCGCGGGTCCTATCCGATCGACTTCATCCCGAATGCGTCGGAAAAGAATATGGGCCCGGTGCCCAAGAATATCATTATGCTCACCGCGGATGCCTATGGCGTGCTGCCGCCGATCGCGAAGCTGACCCCCGATCAGGCGATGTATCACTTCCTGTCGGGCTATACTGCGCGCGTTGCGGGCACCGAAATCGGCGTGACCGAGCCCGAGGCGACCTTCTCGACCTGCTTCGGCGCGCCGTTCATGCCGCGCCATCCGTCGGTTTACGGCAACCTCCTCAAGGAGCGCATCGCCAAGGGCGGCGTCGAATGCTGGCTCGTCAACACCGGCTGGACCGGCGGCATGGCGACGATGGAGGGGATCAGCCGCATGCCGATCAAGGCGACCCGCGCACTGCTCAACGCGGCGCTCGACGGCAGCCTGAACAATGCGGAATTCCGCAAGGATCCGAATTTCGGCTTCATGGTTCCCGTTGCGGTGCCCGGCGTCGATTCGGGCCTGCTCGATCCGCGCGAAGCCTGGGCCGACAAGGCGGCCTATGACCGCACGGCGCAAACGCTGGTGCAGCAATTCATCGACAATTTCGCGCAATTTGCGGACCATGTCGACGAAGGCGTCCGCAACGCCGCACCGCAGGCCGCCGTCGCGGCCTAAGGGTTAGAACCCGCCCAATACGCCGCTGAGGCGCCCAAATGGCGAAGCCATTTGGGCGTCCCTTCGGGATTTGACCGATTTCGTCCATTGCCGCGTCGAAGAGCCTTGGGATATATCTATATCCGGGCGTCTCTTCTCCTTGCACTGAACGAAATCGCTTCAAACCTCAGCGGTGTATTGGGCGGGTTAGAACCCCAACCCGGAAACTTCCGGGTGCTCATTCACCCGGAAGGACCGGACCCATGACCACCGACTTTACCCCGCGCCTGTTCGAGCGCGATGCCGATATTCGCGCGATCGGTGCAGGCTTGCTCGGCTGCACCCTGCCGCGCGAGGCGTGGACGCACGAGGCGCATCTGGCGGCGTGCCTCTGGCTGCTGAGCGAGCGCCCCGACATCGACGTCGATGCCGAAATTGCGCCGATCATCCGCCGCTTCAACGAAAGCGTGGGCGGCGTGAACGACGACACGCAGGGCTATCACGACAGCATCACCCGCGCCTATGTCGCGGGGGTGCGGTTGTTCCTCGCTGAAACGGCGGAGACGGGCCTGACCAGCCGCGTCAATGCGTTGCTGCGATCGCCCGTGGGCGCGCGCGACTGGCCGCTGCGCTTCTACAGCCGCGATCTGCTCTTTTCGGTGCCGGCGCGGCGCGGGTTCGTCCCGCCGGACCTCGCGCCGCTGCCTGCGCCGTGATAGCGTCGGTTCCGACTCGAAGCGAAGGAGCGCAGCCATGAGCATCTTGGACAATATTCTCGGACAGATTTCCGGAAACGACACGGTGGCTAACCTTGCCGCCAAGGTCGGCCTGTCGCCCGAGCATGTCGAATCGGCGATTGCCGCGCTCGCCAAGCATCACCCGATGCAGGGTGACACCGCCGAAGGCGCTGCCGCGACCACCGGTCTGCCGCTCGACAAGTTGCAGGAGATCATCGGCCAGATCGGCGGCGAAGGCTCGCTCGGCCGCTTTGCGCAGATGGTCCAGCAGGACGGCGGCGCGGGCATTCTCGGTGCGCTCGACCGCGATGGCGATGGCAACCCGCTCAATGACCTGGGCGGCATAGCGGGCTCGCTGTTCGGGAAGAAATAGGCGAACCCGTCAGGTCCGCCTACCGTCGGCGATAGCGTCAACGAAGGATCGCCTTGCCTTTTTCCGGGCACTATCCCTTCGTTTCCGCGATATATTCGTCGACATTCTTCGCGAGAACGTCGAGCGGCACATTGCCGCCGAGCACGACCGTGTCGTCGAAATCGCGCAGGTCATATTTTGCACCCAGCGCGGTCTGGGCGCGGCCGCGCTGGCGGACGATTTCGCTGTGGCCGACCTTGTAGCCGCAGGCCTGCCCGACCCAGCTGCAATAGCGATCGACTTCGCTCGCGACCTCCAGCGGGTTCGATCCATTGCGTTCGACGAAGAAGCGCACGCCCTCCTCGCGCGTCCAGCGCTTCGCGTGGATCCCCGTATCGACGACGAGGCGGCAGGCGCGAAAGGCGATCGACTGAAGATAGCCGAGCCGTCCGACCTCGAAATCGTCGTAAAGCCCCAGCTCGTCGGCAAGCTGCTCGGCATAAAGCGCCCAGCCCTCGGAATAGGCGTTGAAGGCGAGCATCGAGCGGATCAGCGGCATCTTGTTCGCATATTCGCCCTGCCAGGCATGGCCCGGGATCGCTTCGTGCATCGCCAAGTCGGGGAGCGAATATTTGCTGTGCAGATCGGTCGTGCGCAGGTTGATCCAGAAGCGGCCGGGGATCGATCCGTCGATCGATCCGGCGCCGCCATAGGCCGCAGGCGCGCCGGGTTCTTCGGCGAGCGGCAGGCGCTTCACCTCGACATTGCCTTTCATCATCGTACGGAAGGCGCGCGGCAACTGGGCGCGAATCTTGTTCAGCCAGCTCTGGATATAGGCGACGATCTCGGCCCGGCCCTGATCATTGTCGGGGAATTTGAAGCGCGGGTCTTTCGCCAGCGCGTTCATCCGGTCGCCGACGGACCCTTGCGTATAGCCGAGCTTCTGAAGGATCGGGTCCATCCGGCCGTGCAACTCTTCAAGCTGCTCCAGACCCATTTTGTGAACCTCATCGGGGGTCATCCGCGTCGTGGTCGATGCGCGCAGCGCCCAGGCATAGAATTCGTCGCCGTGCGGGCGTGCCCACATGCCCGCGTCCATTGTCGCCTTTGGCCGTTGCGCCTTGAGTTCGGCAAGCTGGCGTTCGAGCGCCGGTACCACCGTCTCGCGCGTGATCGTTTCGGCGCGCGGACCCCAGTTCCCCGCAATATTCTGTTCGCGCGTCCGGGAGGCGAGGCTCTCGACCAGTCCGCCGCCGTCGCGGGCGTCGGCAAGGCTCGCATCCATCTGCTTGACCGCCTTGTCGATCAGGAAGGCCGGGGCGATGAGGCCTTGGGCGGCGGCAGCCTTGAGCCGTTCGGTTTCGCCGTCGAGTGCGGCGGGATAGGCGGCGAGGCGCGCAAGATAGGCCTCGGCGTCGGCGCTCGTCTTGACCGGATGATCGCTGTCGAGAAATTTCGGCACGTCGAGATAGGCGCCGACATTCTGGATGACGACATAGGGCGTGTTGCGCCAGCCGCCCACCGCGACATCGCCATAGGGCTGCGCAAAGCCGGCGAGCGCGACGTCATAGGCGCTGTCGACGACCGCAAGGCTGGTTCGCGTCGCATGGTCGAGCCCCGCCGTGTCGAAGGCGCGGACGCGCGCCAGATCAGCCTTCAGCGTCGCGGCCAGTGCCTGCTGCCCCGCCGCCGACCGATCGCCGAGCTGCGCCCGCATCGCCGCGCGCGCGCCGGTATCGATGCCGAGCGAGGTCGCTCCCTCGGGCGAATGGGCGAGGAGATTGTCGGCGATCGAGGTCAACAGCGCGTCGGCGCCCGCCGCGCCCTCACCGCTGGTCGCGGGCGCGAAGGCGCGGGCCGGGGCGGTCAAGGCCAGCCCCGCGACTCCGGCACCGAGGGTGGCGATCGTCTGACGGCGGCTGACGGGCGTGGCAAAGGCTTCGGGCATTCGGCGGCTCCCCTGGATATTCTCGTTTCTGAAGAAATCATTTGGAGCCGCTGCTGCCCCGGGTCAATCGAAAGGGGCCGGAAACGCACCCCGTGCGCCCGGCCCCGGTCGAAAATTATCGGCGCTTTGTCAGTCGGTCAGGTCGGCGGGAACCTTGCCGCCGTTCGCCGCAAGCTCGCGCATCACCGCTTTATGCAGCCAGATATTCATTTCGGCGCTGCCGTTGAGTTCGCCGGTATAGCCCAGTTCCTGCGCCAGCTCCTTGCGATTGGCAAGGCTCGAATCGATGTCGAGCAGCTTCATCAGATCGACGATCGAGGTGCGCCAGTTGAGCGGCTGCGTCACCTTGGCGGCTTCTGCGGCGAGGATAGCCTCGACATCGACTTCGCTGATTGCGGCAGTGGGCACTGCGACCGCGGCCGGACCAGCGGGGACCTCGGGAGGAGCAGCTGGTGCCGCTGGAGCGGGAGTGGCGGCTTCCGCCTTCTTGCCGAAGATCGCGTCTTTTATCTTGCTGAAAATGCTCATGTTCATGCTCCCACTTTGGTCCGGCGCTTCGGACGAAGCGCGCCAGACTCATTTATGCGGCGGGTGGATGACAGGAGAATGAACCGCTCCCCCTCGGTGCCCGCGCTGCTATACCAACCCCCATCGGCTGAGTTCGATCCCGCGCCGCGGTGGGAGAATTTGCATGAATCTCACCGACATTCTGCAGCCGGTCGGCGGCATCAAATCGCGATGGTACGCGTGCTGGGGCTAGCGCCGGAACGCCGGGGTCAGAGCCCGGACGGCCCTGACCCGCAGCATCGCTTATGGGCTCAGCTATAGGGCGGAGCGTCCTCGAACTCCCCGAACGCCGGATAGTCGTTGGCGACGCTGGCGGTGAAGTTGGGCGCGCGCTTTTCGAGGAAGCTGGTTACGCCTTCGGCCGCGTCGGGGCTGCGGCCGCGAGCGAAGATCACGCGGCTGTCCCAGCGGTGGGCGCTCATCGGGTGCGGGGCGCCGAGCATCCGCCACATCATGTGCCGCGTCAGCGCGACCGATACCGGAGCGCTGTCGCCGGTCAGCTCGCGCGCCTTGGCGATCGCAGCGTCGACCAGCTCGCCCTGTGTATGGACCGACTGGACCAGCCCCTTTTCATGCGCTTCGGCGGCAGGGATCAGCCGGCCCGAATAGCACCAATCGAGCGCGGTCTGGATGCCGACGAGGCGCGGCAGGAACCAGCTCGAGGCCGCTTCGGGGACGATGCCGCGGCGCGCGAAGACGAAGCCGTAGCGGGCATTGTCGCTCGCCAGCCGGGCATCCATCGAAAGCGTCATTGTCGCGCCGATGCCGACCGCGGCGCCATTGATGGCACCGAGGACAGGCTTTTTCGCCTCGAATATGCGCATCGACACGCGGCCACCGCCGTCGCGGATCAGCGGGTGCGACCAGTTGATCGTGCCGTCTTCGCCGATCGGGCTGGCCGGGGTACCGTCGGGCAGCAGCGCCTGCTTGTCGGCGCGCTTGTCATAATCGAAGGTCGCGGCGCCCGCGCCCAGATCGGCGCCCGCGCAATAGGCCTTTTCGCCATGACCGGTGAAGATCACCGCGCGGACGCCGTCGTCGGCATCGCATTCGTCGAGCGCGGTAATGATTTCCTGCATCATCTCGCCGGTGAAGGCGTTCATGCGGTCGGGGCGATAGAGGGTCAGCAGTGCGATGCCTTCGTGGCGGTCGAGGCGAATCTGGTCGAAGCTCATCTTCTCTCTCCTTGGCTTTGGTAGCAGCGTTGCAAGCGACGGCGTCGAGTGCAAGCACTTTACGTAAACGTAAAGAAAGATCCTCCCTGTCGCGCAGCGATGGGGAGGGGGACCATCCGAAGGATGGTGGCGGGGCAGCGGCGTTGCGCAAAGGCCCCTCCGTCAGCGGCTACGCCGCTGCCACCTCCCCATCGCTGCGCGACAGGGAGGATCGCTTTCAACCGGGGATGACGCGCCCTCGCTTTGTCGCTATAGGCGCCCCGACCGCCCCGGCGTCGCGCTCACATTTGAGTCGCTTTGCCGGGGCCATTCATTTGGTTCCGACAGAAAGTTGACCGCCATGGCCCGTCGCCGCCAGATCTACGAAGGCAAAGCGAAGATCCTCTACGAAGGCCCCGAACCGGGCACGCTGATCCAGTATTTCAAGGATGATGCGACCGCGTTCAACGCGCAAAAGCGCGGTACGATCAACGGCAAGGGTGTGCTCAACAACCGGATTTCGGAGCATGTCTTCACGCTGCTCGGCAATATCGGCGTGCCGACGCACTTCATCCGCCGCCTCAACATGCGCGAACAGCTGATCCGTCAGGTCGAGATCGTGCCGATCGAGGTGATCGTGCGCAATGTCGCGGCGGGCACGCTGTCGAAGCGCCTCGGGCTGGAGGAAGGCACGCCGCTGCCGCGCACGCTGATCGAATATTGCTACAAGGACGATGCGCTCGGCGATCCGCTGGTCGCCGAAGAACATATCGCCTGCTTCAACTGGTGCAGCCAGGACGAGCTGCACGACATTCAGGACATGGCAATCCGCATCAATGATTTCATGAGCGGTATGTTCGCGGCGGTCGGTATCCGCCTCGTCGACTTCAAGCTCGAATTCGGACGGCTCTACGACGGCGATTACAGCCGTATCATCCTGGCCGACGAAATCAGCCCCGACGGCTGCCGCCTGTGGGACATGAACACCAATGAAAAGCTCGACAAGGATCGCTTCCGCCGCGACCTCGGCGGCGAAGTCGAAGCCTATCAGGAAGTTGCGCGGCGCCTTGGCCTGATGCCCGAAGGCGGCGACAATGCAGTGCTCGACCTCGAAACGCACCGCAAGAAGAAGGGCAGCTAAGGCCGCTCCCATCCCGCGCGCGGCTGAGAGTTTGCCGCCGCGCCATATCGAGGAGCCGAAGGCGACGCGGCAATCCAGAGCGCGCGTAAACCGCTCTGGATTGCTTCACCCGGCCTTGCCGGGCTCGCCATGACGCAGTTTTGTCGCTGACGCTGCCTCAGATATTGATGCTCGTCGGAATCAGGCTGGGCTGCAGATAGGGATAGGGCTGCCGCCGCTGCGCGTTGCGCGCGGCGATCGCGGTTTCGACATTGGCCAGCGCCCCCTTGAACCACGCGAGCGGCCCCTCGGGCGCGGTGACACGCGGATCCTGGAACCATGGCGGGTAGGGGAAGCTGTTGCTGCGATAGTCGCCGAGCGGGCGGTAATGCACCGAACCCAGGAGTTCGAGCACGTTGAGCTGTTCGAGCGCCAGCGCCATCGGTGGCATCATCGCGAGCCACCCCGGCTTGTCCTGCCCACGCTCGCAATCTGGCGCGGCCTGCCACGCCGCGCCGGTGACGGCGGGCGCAAAGGCCATGATGTCCTTTTGCGGGAAATTCACCGCGGCATGCTGTGCGCTCGCGGTGAACATCACCATAGTGCAGACATCGGCAAGCTGGTCGCGCGTGGCGATCGGGCCGAAACCCGTGATCCGCGCTTCGCCGGCCAGGCTGTCGGCCCAGGCGGCGAGTTCGGTGTCGCCGACAACCGCGTCATCGTCGGCATAATAGAGCCAGACATATTGGCGCGCCCATTCGCGGATCGCATTCCACACCAGCAGCGCGTCGTCGCGATAGGGATAGTCGGCGAGCGTCGATCCGGTCCCGACCCCGCGTGCGGCCAGATCGGCCGGCAGCATCTTGCCGTAAAAGTCGAAGGCCAGCCGGTCGTCGGCCGCCGCGGCCTGGCTGGATGCGATAGTGCCTGCGAAAATATGGTCGATCGGCCCGTTCGCGGCGATCAGCGAGGTCGCGGCCTGATCGTTGATGAACAGTGTCCCTTCGAAATGCGGGACGAGCAGCGCCCATAGCGGATGCGCCTGGGCCAGATGGCGGTGTGTGGCGACCGCGAAAGCCTCGATCACCAGATGGGTGCACGCCAGATGCGTGAAGAGTTCGTGATAATTGCCGTCGGCGACCCGAACGACCAGCTTCGCCATCTCCCAGCCCCATTGCGCATCGGCGGCGGCCGAGGGCGTGAAGATGGGGTGCAGCGCGGGATCCTGCCCGCACTGGATCGCGACCGGAACGAGTGCCGATCCGCCCGGCGGCACCGCGAACAGCGCAATCGGCTGCCAGACATATTTGGCAAGGCTGCCGTAGGTGCCCGGCGTCAGCACCGCGAGTTCGGCATAGTCGAGCAGGAACAGCCGGCGCTCGGCAAGCGCGGCGTCCAGCGTGTCGCCATTGACCACCGCGGCATAGCGCGCGGGGCTGAGCGGGAAATTGGTCGGGAGCGCGTCGCCCGCCGCGGCGATCAGCATATTGTTCGGCCCCTGAACGCGCAGCCGCGCGAAACAGGCATCGTCCTGAAAATCATAGGCGACACCGGGAACGGGCAGCGTCCGGAACAGGGCGCGATAAGCGTCGAGGCTGCGCGGCGCGCTGCTGCCGAGGCCGGCCACTTCGGCCGCGCTGACCTTGATCAGCGCTTCGATCCGCTGGCGATGCGCCTCCAGCTTCGCAAGCTGCGTGTCGGCTTCGACCGCAGCCACAACATGTTCGACCTCATCGACGAAATGGCCGAGGAGCGACGTGCCATCCTTCATCGCATGGCCCGCCGCGATCCGCGCGGTCGATTGCTCGATCGCGTCGCATTCGGCCAGCGCGGCTTCATAGGTGCTGCGCGGCGTATCGAGTTCGCCCTTGTCGACGCCGTCCAGCTTCACCGCGAGTGCATTGCGCACGATCGCCAGCCCGACGCCGATCAGGATCGCGAACCAGGCGATCGTCGGCATATCCTGTTTGGGCACGTCGGTTGCGAGCGGAACGCCGGGAAGCGACGGCTCGTCGGTCGTCCACATATAGACCTGCCGCGTCGCAGCGAGTTGCGCGGCGCGCGCGGCCTGCTCCGCCGGCGTGTCCTGCTGCGGCAGACTGGGCGCGGCGGGCGGAAGGATTGCGCCGTCGATCTGGCTGGGGGCGGTGAAATCGGGCGAAGGGAAGGACATGCGAAAGCTCCTGCGACATGAACGCGGCGCGAGGGATCGCAGAACATGGTTAATTTTTGGCATGCCGCAGGGAGGGGGCGGCCCGGTTAGGGCGATGAAAAACAATCCTTCCTTTGTTTAACGCATGCTTTACTCCCGCTTGATACCCAGCCGGAATGACGGGGGTTATAGCATGGATGCGGCGGCGCTTTTTTCCGCCATTGCCGGAGGATATCCGGGACGATGTCGCGATTCTGCGCGCCAATCGTATCGAGACGCTGACCCCGATGCTTTTTCTGATGCTCGCGGCGACAACGCCGACCGCCATCTATGGCGGCATGCCGAGCGTCCATCCGATCATCCGGATCGGCTTTCCGGTCGTTCTGGCGGCGGTGTGCCTGCTCGGCTTCGCTGCGCAGATGCATTATCGTGGCCGGCGCATGAGCCCGCGGCGCGCGCGGAGGGTGATCGTCGAGGCAGCGTGGGTGTCGGGCACGATGGGCGCGATGTGCAGCAGCTGGACGGTGGTCAACTGGCTCGCCGCGCCGCCCGAAAATCACAGCTATTATGCGATGATCATGGCGATGGGGTCGCTGGCGACCGCCTATTGCCTGTCATCGACGCGCTTTGCAGCGCTGCTCAATCTGGGCATCGGGATGGTGCCGATCGCCTATCTGATGCTCAGCTCCGGCCACGCGCCCGAGATTGCGGCGGGCACCAGCCTGGTCGTCGCGACGATGTTCCTGGTGCGCATGATCCTTCAGCAGCATGGCCAGCTTGTCGACCTGCTGGAATTGCAGCGGCAGATGCGCGATCTGGCGCATAGCGACGCGCTGACCGGGCTGCCCAACCGGCGTGCGTTCGACCTGCGGCTGGAGGAAGAAATCGCGCGCGCGGCGGATGGCGAGATATTCGCGATCGCGCTGCTCGATCTCGACGGCTTCAAGCCGGTGAACGACCGGCACGGCCATGCCGCCGGCGATCAACTGCTGTGCGAAGTCGCGGCGCGGCTGCGCCGGGCGTGCGGCGATCATGCGCTGGTCGCGCGGCAGGGGGGTGACGAATTCGCCATTCTGGTGCCGCGCCGCTCACCGCTGCTTGCCACCGCGCTTGCCGATCATCTGCTCGCCGCGCTCGTCGCGCCCTACCGCATCGGCGGCCAGCCATTGCGCGTCGGCGCGAGCGTCGGCATCGCCAACTGGCCCGGCGACGGTGGCAGCGCGCGCCGGCTTTTCGACACCGCCGACCGCGCCCTCTATGCGGCGAAGGCGGCTGGTCGACCCGACATGTCGCCGGTCGAAAGCATCGGCATCGCAAGCTGATGCGGGCTTGACCGCCCCATATGGGGCGGTCAGACCGGTCGCCATGAAGCGGACCATTTTCTGGCGCGTCTCGACCGCGCTCTCGCCCCTTGCCCTCATCGCCGTCAGCATATCGCCGGTTCTCGCGGAACCCGCCGCCGCCCCCACCGCGGCGGTGCAGGTCGTTCCGGCCAATCCGCAGACCGCCGCGGCCAAGGCCTGGAATTTTGCCGCGAGCGATGTGCCCGTCGACGAGAATATCGTTTTCGGCGTGCTCCCCAACGGGATGAAATATGCGCTGCTGAAGAACAGCACGCCGAAGGACAGTGTCGTCCTGCGCATGCGTTTCGACGTCGGCAGCTTTGCCGAAGCCGAGGATCAGCGCGGGCTGGCGCATTTCATCGAGCATATGGCGTTCAACGGATCGACCCATGTGCCCGAGGGTGAGATGATCAAGCTGCTCGAAAGGAAGGGGCTGGCCTTCGGGGCTGACACCAACGCCTCGACCGGCTTCGACCAGACGGTCTACCAGCTCGACCTGCCCAACGCGTCGGACGATCTGATCGACACCGGGCTGATGCTGATGCGGGAAACCGCGAGCGAATTGACGATCGATCCCGCCGCGGTCGACCGCGAACGCGGTGTCATCCTGTCGGAGCGCCGCGCGCGCGATACCTATCAGCTGCGCAACATCGTCGATCAGCTCGGTTTCCAGATGAAGGGGATGACGGTCGCCGACCGGATGCCGATCGGTACCGAAGAGGTGATCCGTACCGCCCCCGCATCGCGCCTGCGCGACCTTTACGATCGCTATTACCGGCCCGAACGGGCGACGCTGGTGATGGTCGGCGATTTCGATCCCGCCGCGGTCGAGGCGAAGATCAAGGCGCGCTTCGCCGATTGGCAGGGCCGCGGACCGGCTGGTGCCGATCCCGACATCGGCACGCTCGATTTCAAGCGCCCCGCCGCCGCCGAATCCTTCGTCGACCCGGCGATCCAGGATTCGGTGACGATCGCCAGCTTCAAACCCTGGGTGCAGGAAGCCGACACCAAGGCGAAGCGCGCGCGCAAGCTCGCCGAAGACATCGGCGAAGCGATCCTGAGCCGCCGTCTCGCCAAGATTGCGCTCGACGAAGATTCCCCGATCCTCGCGGGCTATTTCAGCGAAGCCGACGGGTGGAAGGTCTTCGATCAGGTTACGGTCGGGGCGATCGCCAAGGAAGGGGCGTGGACGGAGGCGCTCGGCCTGATCGAGCGCGAGCTGCGCCGCGCCGTCCAGTTCGGCTTCACCCAGGCCGAGGTCAACGAACAGATCGCCAATCGGCGCACCGCGCTCAAGAACGCCGTCGCCGGCGTGACGACCCGGCGCAGCGACGCGCTCGCCGATGTGCTGATCGACGCGTCCGACGGCGATTATGTCGTCGTGCGCCCCGAAACCTCGCAGGCGCTGTTCGATGCCGTCGCGTCGCAGCTGTCGGCCGATGCGGTGAGCGCGGCTTTCCGCAAACGGATGGAGGGCTTCAGCCCGCCGCTTGCGCGCGTCACCGCCAAGACGCCGGTCGAAGGCGGCGACAAGGCGATCCTTGCCGCGCTCGATACGGCGCGCGCGGTCGCGGTGACACCGCCGGCGCAGGCGCAGAGCGCGGCCTTTGCCTACGACAATTTCGGCACGCCCGGCACGATCGTCAGCGACGACCGCATCGACGACCTCGGCATCCGGCGCATCCGCTTCGCCAATAATGTGATGCTCAATATCAAGAAGACCGATTTCCAGAAGGACAAGGTCTATCTGTCGGTGCGCGTCGACGGCGGGACGCTGCTTGCGACGCGCGACGACCCGACCAAGGTGGCGCTTGCGGGATCGATCAGCCTCGGCGGGCTGGAGGCGCATAGCCTCGACGATCTGCGCACCATTTTTGCGGGCAAGACAGTCAGCCCGAGCTTCGGCGTCGATACCGATGCCTTTGGGGGCAAAGCGGTCACCTCACCCGACGATTTCGCGGCGCAGGCCGAACTGATGGCGGCTTATCTGACGCACCCCGGCTACCGTGCCGACGGGCTCGCGCTGATCCGTCGCTATCTGCCGCAACAATATGCCGCTAATGATGCAACGCCCGGCGCGGTGATGGCGCGCGACAGCGGCGGCATCCTTGCCAATGGCGACCCGCGCGAGGAAACGCCGCCGCTTGCGACGATGATGGCGCTCGACTGGAGCAAATTGAAGGCGGCGGTCGCCGACAGCTTCGATCATGGCGCGATCGAGATCGGGGTCGTCGGCGACATCGACGAACAGGCGGCGATCGATGCGATCGCGGCAACCTTCGGCGCGCTGCCTGAACGCCGCGCGGCGTTCGACCCGCACAGCGACGCGCGCAAGCGCGACTATCCGGTCGACCACAGCGAACGCACGCTGATTCACAAGGGGCCGGCCGACCAGGCCGAACTGCGCGTCTATTGGCCGGCGCGCGACGACAGCGACCTGACCGAGGCGATGCGCCTCAACCTGCTGTCGCGCGTGATGCAGCTCATGCTCACCGACGAACTGCGCGAAAAGCTAGGCGAAACCTACAGCCCGTCGGCGGGCGCCAGCCTGTCGGACGAATATCCGGGCTATGGCTGGCTCGTCGCCGCAAGCAATGTCGACTATAAGGATCTGGCGACGACGCGCGCCGCGATCTTCGCGATCGCCAAGGAATTGCGCGACAAACCCGTCGATGCCGACACGCTCGACCGCGCGCGCAAGCCGCTGGTCGAGGCGATGACCAAGGCGCGGCGCGAAAATGCCTATTGGCTGGCCTATGTCGCCGAGGCGACGAGCCGCGCCGACCGGCTCGACCGCAGCCGCAACGGCATCGCGGTAGTCGAGGCTGCGACGCCGGCCGAGCTTGAAGCGCTCGCCAAGCGCTATCTTGTCGACGACAAGGCGCTGGTGATCCGGGCGATCAGCGACAAGGCCGGAAAATAGCGGCGCGCGCGGCCGGCCCGACGGGGCGGCCGCGGCCCGGTTCTATTTCTTGAGCCCGATTTCGCGGAGCCGTTCCTGCAGATATTCGTCGGCGGTGATCGGCGTCGGATACAGGTTCGGATGCTCGGCATCGATGCAATTATCCAGCGTCACGATCGGATAGTCCGAACGGAAGTGCAGGAAGAAGGGCATCGAATAGCGCGCAACGCTGGCGCGGCCGGCGTCGGGATTGCGCACGCGGTGCGTGGTCGAGGGCAGGCGGTTGTTGGTCAGCCGTTGCAACATGTCGCCGACATTGACCGCCATAGCGCCCGCAGGCGGGGATACCGGAAGCCAGCTCCCGTCCTTGTCGAGGATTTCGAGGCCCGCTTCTTCGGCACCGAGCAGCAGGGTGATCGTGTTGATATCCTCATGCGCCTCGGCGCGGATGCCCTTCGCCGGGCCTTCGACGGGCGGGTAATGCAGCAGGCGCATCACGCTGTTGCCGTCCTTCACCGTGTCGTCGAAGAAATCGGGTGCGAGGCCAAGGTAGCGTGCGATCCCGGAGAGCAGTTTGCCGCCGACGCGGTCGAATTCGGCGAACAGCCGGTCATAGGTTTCGCGAAAGCCCGCGACTTCGGCCGGCCAGACATTGTTCGGCTGTTGCGCGGCGAGCGGGTGGCCGGCGGGCAGGTCGCGGCCCACGTGCCAGAATTCCTTGAGGTCGACTTCCTTCGCGCCCTTCGCGATTTCGGTGCCGAAAGGGGTGTAGCCGCGCGCGCCGCCGCCGCCCGCGATATGATAGGCGCGCTTCGCCGCTTCGGGGAGCGCGAAAAATTCCTTCGCTTTTGTCCAGGCGTCGTCGATCAGCGCCGGATCGATGCCGTGATCGGTAATCATCGCGAACCCGAAGCGTTCGAACGATCCGCCAAAATCCTGGGCGAAGCGATCGTCGGGCAGCGACATGGAAATAACGGGAACGGCAGCGGTCATAAGGGGTGTGTCCATTTGTTGGTGCTGTGGCGCGCCATGCCGGTCCCGCCGGGGCGCGTCTTTGACATGAATCAGGATTTAGGCGGGTCGGCGCGGTTGCGAAAGAGGAAAAGGATGCTTTCGCGTCGGCGCGCGCTGGGCTAGGCCCCCGCCATGGGCAAGCAATATTGGCTGATGAAATCCGAACCCGACGTGTATGGCTGGGACGACTTGGTCAAGGACGGCACGGGCATGTGGGACGGCGTGCGCAACCACAGCGCCAAGCTGAACATGATGGCGATGAAGGTCGGCGACGAGGCGCTGTTCTATCACAGCAATATCGGCAAGGAATGCGTGGGGATCATGCGCATTACCGAGGAAAGCGCGCCCGATCCGACCGCCGAGGAAGGATCGCCGTGGGTCATCGTGCGCGTCGCGCCGGTGCGCCCGCTCGCGCATCCGGTGACGCTGGCGGCGATCAAGGCCGATCCCAAGCTTGCCGACATGGACCTTATCCGCCTGTCGCGCCTGTCGGTCGGGCGCGTGACGCCCGACGAGTGGAAGCATATATTGGAAAAGTCGGAAAAGCCGGAGGCTTAGCGCAGTTTCGACTGCATGTGCGCCGCCACCGAGGGGTGGAGCGGGTAGACGAATTCGCAGCCGAAGCTGTTGCCGTCGGCGCGCCGGATCACCGCTTCGAGCGGCTGCAGGCCCGGCAGGTTGACCCATATCTGCTTGCCGATCTGCGGCCGCGAAAAGGTGATCATGCGAAAGCCCGTCGACGACAGGTCGAACAGTTCGACGTCGAACGGGTTGAAGCCCGCTTCGCGATAGCGCGCGCGCCCGCGGACGGTGGCGCGTTCGGCGCGGCGCCCTTGCGGCAAAAGGTCTTCGGTGTCGGTCGTGCAGGCGTTGGCCACTGTATTCAATCCCACTGGTCGGATTATCGATTCGCATTTTTAGCGCCGCGCTGGTGAACGCAAAGTCGACGGAATTGGTGAAAATCGCCTATACCATGGGGTCTTCGGCCAGCGTCATCTCCTGCCCCGGAAAGGGACGGGCGAGGCCGGCCGCGTCGCGCCAGTCGGCGGTCAGCCAGCGCGCATAATCGCCGGGACGGAGGATGACCGGCATCGCTTGCGCGCCGTGATGGCTAAGCAGGCGGTTCGGTTCGACGGTCAGGATCGCAAAGCTCGGCCAATCCTCGCCCTGACGATGGATGCCGGCAAAGGCGAAAACCGTCTGGTCGGCGGGCGCGGCCCACAGTTGTTGCCGCGCACCGGCCGTCCCCGACCACAGGGCGAAACGGGTCGCGGGGATCAGGCAGCGCAGTTCGGGATGACGCAGCGTGCCGATCCAGAAGGGACTCGAAAGGTTGCGCACCGTCGTCACCGGCTGGTCGCCGCGCGGCGGCGGCGGGACGCCCCACAGCTTGGGGCGCAGCCACGGGCGGCTCTGCGCGCTTCCGTCGCCGACGACCACCGGCGCCGGGCGTCCGGGGGTGACATAGCCGCCGGCCCAGGGATCGCGCCCTGCATCGGCACCGAGCGCCTGCGCGGCGATTTCGGCGGTCGCGTCGAGGCGATAGAGGTGCATGCCCGCCCGGCCCTAGTCGGTCGATCGCACGCGTCCGCGCATCGATTTGACCGCGCTGCGCGCCTTTTTACCGTCGACGCGGCGCGCCCTGGCCGCCTTGCTCGGCTTTGTCTTGATCCGCTTTTCAGGCCGGACCAGCGCCGCATCGACGAGCTCGTTCAGCCGCGCGCGCGCATCGGCGCGGTTGGCTTCCTGGGTGCGATAGCTGCGCGCGAGTATCACGAGTTCTCCCGCCGCCGTCATCCGGCTTCCCGCGAGCGTCTTGAGCCGGCGGTAGGCGTCGGGCGGGAGGCCGAGAGCGAACACATCGACGCGAAGCTGGCACGCGGTCGCGACCTTGTTGACATTCTGGCCGCCCGGCCCGGTGCCGGCGAGGAATTTTTCCGAAATCGCGGCTTCGGGAATGTCAGCCACGGGTCGGGGCGGCGCCTTCGGGCGGTGAAAAGCCGAGCGCGGCGAAGCGCGCGGGGAAGGGAGCTTCGGCAATTATTGACGGCTTGACGTCACGTTTTACCACCAACCGCTCGGCGTGGAGCAGGGTGCGGTCCTTGCCGCGGCCGTTGCCGTACACGGGATCGCCAGCGATCGGCAGACCCAGCCCATCGAGCGCATGGACGCGAAGCTGATGGGTGCGGCCGGTTTCGGGACGGAAACGCAGCAGCGCCCGCCCGTCGACGACGGCAAGCTTTTCCCAGTGCGACACCGACGGCTTGCCATTCGGATCGACGACCATGCGCCAGCCGGTCTCCGCGGTCGACGTCTTCGCGAGGGGCAGGTCGATCGTGCCGCCATCGCCATCAGGCACGCCGTCGATGATCGCGAGATATTGTTTTTCGACCTCCCGCCCCTCGAAAGCGCGGGTGAAACGGCCGTGCGCCTTGGGATTGCGCGCGAGCAGCAGGCAGCCCGAGGTGTCGCGGTCGAGCCGGTGAACGGCGAGCGGCCAGCGCTTGAAGCCGAAACGCAGGCTGTCGAGATGGTTTTCGAGGCTGAGGCTGCCGTCGCGCGGCGGATCAACGGGCAGGCCTTCGGGCTTGTCGACGACAAGCGCCTCGCCATCGAGGAACAGAATATGGTCAGAAAGAAGCATCGGCTGCCTATAGGCGGGCCGCTCCTTCGCCGAAAGCGTAAACGTCCATCGCCAGCAGGCCATAGGTCGTGCTGGCATGGAGCCGAGCGGCGTGCAGGCCATCCGCTTCGGTCCCCGCACCCATCGCGACGAACAAGGGCAGGATATGATCCATCGTCGGATGATTGTCGCGGCCATGCGGCGCGCGTTCTACGGCGTGTAGCACATCGTCGACGGCGTTCGCCGCCATATGTCCGGCCACCCAGTCGGTGAAGTCGGTGACCCAGGCGGGCGCGGGTGCGTCGATCGGAAGGCGCGCCGAAAAGAGCGCGCGAAGATTGTGCGTGATGCTGCCCGAACCGATCAGCAACACATCCTCATCGCGAAGCGGCGCGAGTGCACGGCCCAGCGCATAATGCCATTCGGGTGGCGCATGCGAGGCGATCGAAAGCTGCACCACCGGAATATCGGCCTTGGGATAGACCAGCGACAGCGGCACCCAGGCGCCATGATCGAGCCCGCGGTCGGGATCGGCGGCGACGGCGAGGCCCTGAGCGGCGAGCAGGTCCACGGTCCGCTGCGCAAGCGCCGGATCGCCCGGCGCGGGATAGCGCATGTCGAACAGCGCTTGGGGGAAATTGCCGAAATCATGGATCGTCGGCGGCGCGGACGAAGCGGTGACCGTCGCCCGGCCGCCTTCGAACTGTGCGTCGTGATGCGCCGAGACGACCAGGATCGCGCGCGGTCGCGGCAAGCGGGCGCCCAGCCCGGCGAGGAAGTCCCGCGCCGGGCTGGGCTCGAGCGCCATCATCGGCGAGCCGTGGGAGAGAAAGAGGCTCGGCAGACGGCGCATCGGGATCAGGCCGCCAGCTTCGCCGCGGTTTTCGCGACGCGTTCGCCCAGATAGCGGGCACCGCCGAGATCGGCTTCGCTCGGCTGGCGCGATCCGTCGCCGTCGGCGAGAGTCGTCGCGCCATAGGGGGCGCCGCCTTTGACTTCATCGACGCCCATCTGTCCGGCATAGCCATAGTCGAGCCCGACGATTGTCATGCCGAAGTGGAGGAGGTTGGTGAGGATGCTGAACAGCGTCGTTTCCTGTCCGCCATGCTGCGACGCGGTCGAGGTGAAGGCCGCGCCGACCTTGCCGGTAAGCAGGCCCTGCGCCCAGACGCCGCCGGCGGTGTCCCAGAAGCTCGCCATCTGGCTGGCCATGCGGCCGAAGCGGGTCGGCGAACCGACGACGATCGCGTCATAGTCGGCAAGCTGCTTGGGATCGCTGAGCAGCGGATGCGCGGTATCGGTCTTGAAGCCGGCGGCCTTTACCACCGCGTCGGGCGCGGTTTCGGCGACGCGGCGAATATCGACCTCGGCACCCGCAGCGCGCGCGCCTTCGGCGACGGCGTCGGCCATCTGCTCGATATGTCCATAGCTCGAATAATAGAGCACCAAAATCTTTGCCATCTTCGGTTTCCTTTCAGTCGGGAGGGGAAGGGGTGGGCCGCCGCCGCAAGGGAGGGGGATGGAAGGCGGCGGCCCGAGGGGGTGGGATCAGAGGCTGTCGACCAGCACCAGTTCGGCATCGTCGAGCGCTTCGACCTCGATCGTTGCGACGTCGCGGATTGCAATGCCGTCGCGCGGATCGGCATCCTGTCCGTTGATGCGGATGCGGCCCTTGGCGGCGACCAGATAGGCGTGACGGCCGGCGCCCAGATCATAGGCGACGCGGCTTCCCGCGGTTACGGTCGCTGCTGCGACACGGGCATCGGCGCGGATCGGTAGCGCGTCGTCGTCACCCGCGATCCCGCTGGCCAGCGTCACAAAGCGTCCCGAACGGTCGGCCTGCGGGAATTCGCGCTGGCCCCAGCCGGGATTGCCGCCGTCGCGATCGGGAATGATCCAGATCTGGAACAGCGTGGTTTCCTCGTCCTCGAGGTTGAATTCGCTGTGCGTCACCCCGGTGCCGGCGCTCATCACCTGGACATCGCCGGCCGCGGTGCGGCCGCTGTTGCCCATGCTGTCGCGGTGGCTGATCGCGCCGGTGCGGACATAGGTGATGATTTCCATGTCCCGGTGCGGATGCGGCGGGAAGCCGGCCTGCGCCGCAATGGCATCGTCGTTCCAGACGCGCAGCGCGCCCCAGCCCATGCGGTCGGGATCATGATAGCCGGCGAAGGAAAAATGGTGGCGGGCGTCGAGCCAGCCGTGATTGGCGTGACCCAGCGTGTCGAATTTGCGAATGTCGATCATCGGGCATTTCCTTACTGGCCGCCATCCCGGACATCGGGGGCGACGTGTTGAGGCCAAGATAGGCGATGCATTCGTTTCTGAAATAGCGTAGATCGAAACCTATCGTTTCCAATTGGAGGATGTTGTGGCGCTTCCCGATTATGAAGGCTGGGCCTGTTTCGTGGCGGTGGCCGACAGCGGCGGCTTCACCGCCGCGGCAAGCGCGCTTGGCCTGTCGAAGGCCAGCGTGTCCAAGGCGGTCAGCCGGCTCGAGGCATCGCTCGGGATCACCTTGCTCCATCGCAGTTCGCGATCGGTGACCGTGTCGACGGCGGGCGCCGGGCTGCTCGAAGAGGCGCGGGCGATGGTCGCCGCTGCGACCGCCGCGACCGAGGCGGCGCATGGCGACCGCTTCGACCTGGCCGGGCCGATCCGGCTGGCGGCGCCGATGAGTTTCGGGATCAAGGTGCTCGGCGCGCCGCTCGCCGCCTTCATGGCCGAGCATCCCGCGGTCGAGATCGAACTGACGCTCAGCGATGCGCGCCACGATCTGATCGCCGAAGGCTTCGATCTGGCGCTGCGCGTCGCCAGCCTCGACGACAGCAGCCTGCTCGCGCGCACCATCGCGCCGATCCCGACGTCGGTGATCGCCAGCCCGGCCTATCTCGATCGTCACGGCACGCCGCGCCACCCGCTCGAACTCGCGGGGCATCGGCTCGCTGGCTACGGCCACCGCGAAAAGGCGCGGCCGCTGCGTTTCCACCGCGAAGGCGAGGAGGCCACGATCGTTCCGGCAGGCCCGCTGTTCACGAACAATGGCGATGTGATCGTGCCGATGCTGGTCGCGGGGGGCGGCATCGCGGTGCTGCCGCACTTCATCATCGACGCCGAACTGCGCGCCGGCAGGCTCGTTCCGATCCTGACCGACTGGTCGCTGCCGCAGGCCTATCTGCACCTGTTGTCGCCGCCGTCGCGCCTCCGCCCGGCGCGGGTGCGGGCCTTGTCCGACTATCTCGCCGACACGCTGAAACGCAGCTGCGCGGGCCGCGACTCGTGGATTTCTGCGGGTTAAATCAAAATTAACCTTTTCCCTTCACAAGTTTCATGGTTAATGGTCCGCCAGCCCTGCAACGGGGGCGTTGGTGGCACTGCGAGGGAGCCGCGGACGGGTTGCGGGTCCATCGTGGGAAACAGTCAAGGGGTGCCTAATGCGCGTACTGCTGATCGAGGACGAGCCGACGACCGCGAAGGCGATCGACACGATGCTCACAACCGAAGGCTTCAACGTCTATACCACCGATCTGGGTGAGGAAGGCTTGGACCTTGGCAAACTCTATGATTACGACATCATTCTGCTCGACCTGAATCTGCCCGACATGCACGGCTATGACGTGCTGAAAAAGCTCCGCACTGCAAAGGTGCAGACGCCGGTGCTGATCCTGTCGGGCATTTCGGAAATGGATTCCAAGGTGCGCTCGTTCGGCTTTGGTGCCGACGATTATGTCACCAAGCCCTTTCACCGCGACGAGCTGGTCGCGCGCATCCACGCCGTCGTCCGCCGCTCGAAGGGCCATAGCCAGAGCGTAATCAAGACGGGCAAGCTGGCGGTCAATCTCGACACCAAGACGGTCGAAGTCGATGGCGTCCGCGTCCATCTGACCGGCAAGGAATATCAGATGCTGGAGCTGCTTTCGCTCCGCAAGGGCACGACGCTGACCAAGGAAATGTTCCTGAACCACCTTTATGGCGGCATGGACGAGCCCGAATTGAAGATCATCGACGTCTTCATCTGCAAGCTGCGCAAGAAGCTGGCGCTCGCGTGCGGCGGCGAAAATTATATCGAGACGGTCTGGGGTCGCGGCTATGTGCTGCGCGATATCGACGAAGAAGGGAATGAAGTGCGCCGGGTCGCCTGACGCGCTTTACCTGCGAAAATCAGTAAACGGGGGACCCGGCGCGGAGCGATCCGCGCCGGTTTTCCTTTGTGTCGCGGCGACGCGCGGATCAGATCTTCGGTTTGCCGTAATGACCCGGCAGCGACGAAACCTGCCGCAGTCCGGGGCGCCAGGTCGACATTTGCGTCGGCGCCATGATCTGGAATTCGGCCTTGCTGTCGGCGGCGACGAGCTGATCGGCGTGCGCCGCGCGCAGCCGTGCCGGCTCGATCGTCCCTTCGGTCTGCAGGCCGAAGCGCTTGTCGCTGACCCAGCGGACGACGCCTTCCATCGGCTGATGACCCGGAAGATAGACGGTCAGCCGCTCGCCGACCTGCAGCACATGCGGCGACTGCCCGCCAACGCCGGTTTCGGAAATATTGCGCAGGGTCACATCGAAGCGCCCCAGGCGGTCGCACGCGAGCGACGCCTTCACCAGTCGCGACTGGCGCGGTTGGCGCTTTTCGGCTGAAGCCGTTGAGGCGGTATCGGCCTCGAAATTCGGCATGGGCGACCCAATAATCTTCTGCCGCCTGTCACCCACGTCAGGCGGTTATTGTGGTCCCATCTCCGCGCATAACGAAAGAAGGTAAATTTTCGTATAGCGCGCATGTAGATTTTGCGGCTTTTGCGACGGACCGAGTGCAGGCTCCATGGATATGCTTCGGATACGAAGCATCTGAATTGACGCGGGAATATTCTGGCGACCTGCCGAGCGTCGGCCGGGCCGCTCGCCTCCGGCCCACCGCCGCGTTAACCGCGCCCGACAACGCTCTTGTGCAAGGCGGCCCGCCCCACGCCGAAGCGCGGGCGGGCCGGGAGAAGGGGCTCCGCGCTACCGCAGACCCGAATAATCGACGTCGACGACGCGGCCATACCGCACGTCGCAGCTGAACTTGCCGCGATCATAGGAACCGCCGCGACCCCAGCGTCCGCGCCAGCCGTCGTTGACGACGACGCGGCCCTTGACGCGATAGCCATCGCGCTTGCGGTCGATGCTCGTGACCTGCGTCACGTCGGTGCGGCCATAGCGGCTGGTACCGCGCTCGACGGCGTTGACGCACTGGCTGACCGCGGCGCGGCTGTTGCCATAGCGGCCATAATCATAGCCATAGCCGTAGCGCCGATCGTCATACCGGTCGCGATAGCGACGATCATTGCGGTCGTAGCGATCGTAACGGTCGTTGTCGGCCGACAGGATCGCGGCGAGGCCGCCGAGGACGACGGCGCCGGCGATGATTTCGCCCGCACCGATCCCGTCGCGATCGCGGTGATCGTACCGGTCACGCGCAAGCGCAGGGGTGGCGCTCAACATCGCGCCAGCGGTGGCCGCACCGATTGCGGCCTTGGTCCAGTTCATGGGCTTCTTCGCCATGGTTCGGTCTCCTATGCAGCAGGCGGCACCCGTGCGGCCTGCGATGCCCCTTGCTAGCGAAGGCGCCGTGACGCGGTGCTGAACCCGGCGCTTATCTGCGGTTCAGCCTTGGTTCGGCGTGGGTTCAGCTTGGCGAAGACGGCCAGAAAAAAAAGCCCTCCGCCATCGCTGGCGAAGGGCCGATAATCCAATGGCGATGGGGTCAGTTGATGCTGACGTCGACCACGCGCCCGTCGCGATAGCTGCACCCGAAACTGTGCAGCTCGCCGCCCGGGCGCGATATGTTCCCGGTGACGTACCAGCCGTCGCCTCCGTTCGCAGGCCGCGTGTCGGTGATGCTTTCGACGCGGGCGTTGTCGCCCATTTCACCCTCGGCCGCCCAACCGCAGGCATCGGCCGCGCGCTGCTCGATCTCGCCGCCGCGATAGGCGTCGCCGGTACCATATCCGTCCGGACCGCGATCGTCGCGGCGCTGATAATCGGGGGCGTCCTGCGCGCGATCGTCGCGATAGGGCGGGTCGTACCGATAGTCGCGGTTGCGCGCTTCGCGATTTTGCTTGCTCGCCGCGCTGGCAACCGCCGCGATCGTGCCAAGGATCAGGATGCCGCCGATGATCTCGCCCGCGCCGATCCCGTCGTCATGGCGATTGTGCCAGCCGCCGTGGCGTCCGCGTGCCTCGGCCGGGGTCGCGCTGAGCCCGACCGTCGTAACCAGAACCGCCGCCGCTGCGGTGAAGCCGGTCATCTTGCGCATTTCAGTCACTCCAGAGCGCGGACAAGGGAGTCCGCCGTCGCCCGATTACCTAGGCGCGCCATGCTTTCGCGCCGCTGAACCGTGGCGAAAGGGCGGCGAAAGGAAAGGCCCGCCGCTCCTCGGATCGGCGGGCCTCACTAAGCCAAGTCTGGCGACCAGACCAGTTCAGGGCACGTCAGCAGACGCAGCGCGGCTTGGCTTTGGGTTTCGGTTTCCGCTTGGCCACATAGCGTTTCCGCACCGGCACATTTTCATAATAGGTCTTGGTCGTGGTCACGACGCGTTCGGTGACGACCGGCGGGCCGTTGATGATCGTCGTGACGACGACGCCCGGCGTGTAATAGCCATAACCATAGCCGTAGCTATAGGCATAACCACCCGGGTAGCCGGGATGGCCGGGGTAATAGCCGCCATGGGCACCGCCACGGCGCGCCCACCATTCGTCGCACTTCTGCTTGTCGGCCTCGCTACCGACCGCCGCGCCGGCGAGCGCCCCGACGCCGCCGCCGATCAGCGTGCCGGCGGTACGGTCGCCATGACCGGCAACGCGATTGCCGACGACACCGCCGACGATCCCGCCCACGACCGCACCGGTCGTCGCGCCGCCATGGCCGCAGCGACGACCCATTTCCATGTCCTCGCGCGGGTCGAAACCGCCCTGATAATAGGGGGGCGGCGGATAGTCGGCGCCGGTGCGCCCCTCGACGCTGCCTTCATAGCTACCCTCGTACCGGCGGCCGTCGCGATCTTCGTAGGTGCCGTTCCACGTGCCCGTCCAGCGGCCTTCGGACTGATAGCCGTCGATGTGGCGATATTCGACTTCGCTCGGCATCCGGTCGGGATAACCGGTGTAGACGCGCACGTCGGGCGCGGAGGGCGCCTCATAGTCGAGCCGCGGGGCCGCTTCGTCGGTGGTCGTGACGACGGTGGTCTGGGTCTTGGTGACCTCGGCGCTGGTCGCATGGCCGGCCAGCAGCAACGATGCGGCGGCAGCCCCCAACAACAGAACGGTGCGCATGCTAAACTCCCTGTTCCAGCGGAATCGCCCGTGGGGGCAATGGCTTGGTTAACAGTCTGTTAGCAAAATCGGCGCTTTTCCGCGAATCCGTTAACCGTGCGAATCGCGTCCCATTTTGACGCAGCTTTATCCCGCGAGCGCGGCGGCGATGCGGACGATCAGCGCTTCGGCGCCCGCCTGATCGTCGGCGGTGAAGCGCGCGGGCGAGGGGCTGTCGAGGTCGAGCAGGCCGATCAGGCGGCCTTCGGCGACGATCGGCACCACCAGTTCGCTGCGGCTGGCCGCATCGCAGGCGATATGGCCGGGAAAGGCGTGAACATCCTCGACCCGCTGCGTCGCGCGCAGCCGCGCCGCGGCGCCGCACACCCCCTTGTCGAGCGGGATGCGGATGCACGCCGCCTTGCCCTGAAACGGGCCGAGCACCAGTTCGGTGCCGTCGAAGCGGTAGAAGCCCGCCCAATTGAGATCGGGAACAGCCTGCCAGATCAGCGCCGCGACATTGGCCATATTGGCGATCGCATCGGGCTCACCTGCGACGAGAGCGGCGGCGGCGTCGGCCGCCTCCGCCCACAGCGCGGCAGGATCGGTGGCGGTGAAGGATAGGGCGTAGGTCAAGGCGATGGCTTTCGGCTGGTGGGCGGCGGCGAACACTATCGTCCGCCGCCGCCGCGCGATCATTTGACGTCGAGGCCGGTCCATTTGGCAGCGAAGGCATATTTGTCCGCCGCCTCGGCGATGATCTTGTCGGTCGGCTTGCCCGACCCATGGCCGGCGCGCGTCTCGATGCGGATCACGTGCGGCTTCGGACCGATATCCTCATGCTGCAGCTCGGCGGTATATTTGAAGCTGTGACCCGGGACGACGCGATCGTCGGTGTCGGCGGTCGTCACCAGGATCGCCGGATAGGTGCGGCCGCCCTTGATATTATGATAGGGCGAATAGCTCAGCAGATTGCGGAAATCGGCCTCTTTCGACGGATAGCCATAATCGTCGGTCCAGTAGCGGCCCGCGGTGAAGCGATCGAAGCGCAGCATGTCCATCACGCCCACAGCGGGCAGTGCCGCCGCGAACAGGTCGGGGCGCTGGTTGGTGACGGCGCCGACCAGCAGGCCGCCGTTCGACCCGCCCTCGATCGCCAGTTCGCCCTTGCCGGTGATCCCCTCGGCGATCAGATATTCGCCCGCCGCGATGAAATCGTCGAAGACATTCTGCTTGTTGGCGAGCCGGCCGGCGTCGTGCCACGCCTTGCCATATTCGCCGCCGCCGCGCAGGTTCGCGATCGCGACGACCCCGCCCTTGTCGGCCCAGGCGAGGCGGGTCGGCGAAAAGCCGGGGGTCAGCGACACGTTGAAACCGCCATAGCCATAGAGCAAAGTCGGCGATCCCTTCGACCGGTCGAGCCCCTTTTTCATCACCAGGAACATTGGCACCTTGGTGCCGTCCTTCGACGCGTAGAAACGCTGTTCGACTGTGAAATCCTTGGGGTCGAAGGTCAGTTTCGGCGCCTCGAAAACCTCACTCTTCCCGCTTACCGTATCAAGGCGATAGATGGTCGTGGGCTGCGCAAAGCTGGAGAAGGCGTAGAAGGTTTCAGGATCACCCGGCTTGCCGCCGAAGCCGCTCGCGGTGCCGATTTCGCCCAGATTGATGTTCGCCACCGGTTTGCCGTCGAGCGCGACCATCCGGGCTTCCGACTTGGCGTCGCCGAGGTAGGACAGGATGATGCGGTCGCCGACGCGCGACGCGCCGACTAGCGTCCCCTCCTGTTCGCCGACGATCTGGGTCAGCGCCGCAGGCTTGCGGATGTCGAGCGAAACAAGGCGCTGACGCGGGGCATCCTTGTTGGTGAGGAAGGTGAACCGCGTGCCCTGGTTGGTCACATATTCCCAATTGTTCGCATAATCGTCGACCAGCGTGATCGCCTTGCCGCCCTTCACCGGATGCAGTGTCAGGCCGAAGCGTTCGTCGGTCCCTTTGGACGAGACGACGAGGACATATTGGCCATCATCGGTGACGAGCGCGCCGTGATTGAGTTCGGGCTGGTCGGGCGTCGCGTGGATCAGCACGTCGGCGCTCTGCGGCGTGCCGAGCTTGTGGAAATAGACCGCGTGATTTTCGTTGAGCGACTGAAACGCCTCGCCTTCCTTGGGTTCGGGGAAGCGCGAATAATAAAAGCCGCTGCCGTCCTTCGCCCAATCGAGCGACGAGAATTTGACCCAGCGAATCTCGTCGGCGATATCCTTGCCGGTCGCCACGTCCATCACGCGCACGATCCGCCAGTCGGTGCCGCCATCCTGCACGGAATAGAGCAGATATTTGCCGTCTTCCGACGGCGTCCATTCGGCGAGCGCGGTCGCGCCGTCCTTGGCCCATGCATTGGGATCGATCAGCACGCGGCCTTCGCCGGTCAGGCCCTCGCGCACTGTCAGCACCGATTGCGGCTGCAACCCGTCGTTGCGCGTGTAGAAATAGCGCGACCCCGCCTTGCGCGGCAGGCCGAAGCGTTCGTAATTGTAAAGCTCGGTCATCCGCGCCTTGAACGCATCGCGGCCGGGCAGCGTCGCCAGATAGGCGTCGGTGACCTTATTCTGCTCGGCGACCCAGGCTGCGACCTTCGGATTGACGCGAACATCGTCTTCCAGCCAGCGATAGGGGTCGGCGACATCGACGCCGAATTGCGGATCGACGGTGTCGCCGCGCTCGGTCGCCGGATAGGCCAGCGCAGCCGCAGACGCCGCCGCCGCGGCATCTTCGGCCGCCTGTGCCGCCGCGGGCGTCATGAACAGGGCGACCAGCGCGAGCGGCGCGCGAAATTTTCTACGGGGCATGGCAAGGCGATCCTCATCGTTCGGGTAATAATCGTGCGCGCTACTGTAAGCATCGCTTGTGGGCGGGCAAGGGGATTTGCGCAGGGCGCCTCGGCCAGCCGGCTCGGCACGCGGCCGGTCGCGCCGCAGGCCAGCGTCGGGGGTTACCCCTTTGCGACATTATCCCTTTGCGACAAAGAATATGCGTTCCCCCGCGAAGGCGGGGGCCCAGTTCCAACGAAGAGACGCGCGGCAGCGCGACCTCCGACGCTGCGTGTCGAAACTGGACCCCCGCCTTCGCGGGGGAACACTTATGCTACCCGTGTCTGGGGCGTCGAAGCGCTCGCGCGCTCGTTTCTGATGTTTGTTCCGACCCTAGGCCGGGCGGCCGAGCCAGCGCTCGAGAACCTCGGCGCTGTCCTGACCGACGGCCAGTGGCGCGGGCCGCCGCACGCTGCCCGGCGTAGCGGACAATTTGGGAAAGACGCCCTGCATCGTCACCTCGCCCAATTCGGCGTCGGGAACGGTGACGAGCGCCTCGCGCGCCGCGAAATGCGGGTCGGCGAGCATATCCTCGGCATCATAGACGCGGCCGGCGGGGACGCTCGCGTCGATCATCTTCGCCTCCAGTTCGGCGATCGTCATCGTGCGCGTCCATTCGCCGATCAGCGCGTCGAGTTCCTCCTGCCGCGCACCCCGCGCGCGGTGGGTCGCATAGCGCTCGTCGCTCGCAAGTTCGGGGCGGCCCATCGCCGCAGCCAGCCGCGCGAAGACGGCGTCCTGATTGGCGCCGATCAGATATTCGCCGTCCTTGCAGGGATAGACGTTCGACGGCGCGATGCCCGGCAGGGTCGATCCGGTGCGCCGCCGCTTGGTGCCGCTCGCCGAATAATCGGCGACGGTCGATTCCATCACCTGCAACACCGCCTCGTAAAGTGCCGAGTCGACGATCTGGCCCTCGCCGGTCTTGCTGCGGTGATGGAGCGCCGCGAGCGCGCCGAGGCAGCCATAGGTCGCGGCCAGCGTGTCGCCGATCGACACGCCCATGCGTGCCGGCGGCAGGTCGGGATAGCCGACGATCCCGCGCCAGCCGCCCATCGCTTCGCCGATGCCGCCGAATCCGGCGCGCGCCGAATAGGGGCCGGTCTGGCCATAGCCCGATACGCGCACGACGATCAGGCCCGGATTGGTCTTGCGCAGCTCTGCGGGGTCGAGGTTCCATTTTTCGAGCGTGCCGGGACGAAAATTCTCGATCAATATGTCGGCTTTGGCAATGAGGTCGCGGGCAAGCTGTTGCCCTTCCGCACTGCGCAGGTCGACGGCGACCGAATATTTGTTGCGTGCGATGACGCGCCACCAGCTCGGGCGGTCGCCCTGGCCCCAATGGCGCATCTGGTCGCCGGTTTCGGGCGGCTCCAGCTTGACGATTTCGGCGCCCATGTCGCCCAGAAGCTGGCCGCAGAACGGGCCCGCGATCAATTGGCCCATTTCGACCACCCGAAGGCCGTCCAGCGCTCCCCCGCCGCTGTTGCTGTCTGTCATGTCGTTCCTTTCGCGGCCCCGATCCTCTATGTCGCCCTTGCTGGCGACCCATCGAACGCAGCCCATGGACTCTTTATACTTAGAATACTATGTAATTTTCAACCCCGCTTGAACAGCATTTGAACCGAGGCGCGAAAATGGCCAGCAAAACCCGCATCGAAATGGTCGAAGTCGGACCGCGCGACGGGCTGCAGAATGAAAAGGCGGTCGTTTCGACGGCCGACAAGGCCGAGCTGATCCGCCGCGCCATCGCCTATGGCGCGCGGCGGATCGAGGTGACGAGCTTCGTCAATCCCAGCCGCGTTCCGCAGCTTGCCGATGCCGAGCAGCTGGCCGCAATGCTGCCCGATCGCGATGATGTGACCTATATCGGGCTGGTGTTGAACCGGCGCGGCGCCGAGCGCGCGCTGGCGACGGGGCGGATCGACGAGCTGGGCGCGGTCTGCGTCACCAGCGACGCTTTCGGCATCCGCAATCAGGGGCAAAGCTCCGACGAATCGCTCGCGGCGGCGATCGAGATCGTCGAGCTTGCCCATGCCGCCGGACGCAGCGCACAGATCACCATCGCGACCGCCTTTGGTTGCCCATTCACGGGCGAGGTGCCTATGGCGCGCGTTATCGACATGGCGAAGCGCGCCGCCGATGCGCAGCCGCGCGAGGTCGCGCTCGCCGACACCATCGGCGTCGCGGTGCCGGCGCAGGTCGCCGAAACGGTCGCGCGCGTGCGCGAAGCGGTCGGGCCGCTGCCGGTGCGCGTGCATTTTCACAACACACGCGGGGCGGGGCTTGCCAATGTCTGGGCGGCGGTCGCGGCAGGGGCAACGGTCGTGGATGCCTCGCTCGGCGGGCTCGGCGGCTGTCCCTTCGCGCCGGGTGCGGCGGGCAATGTGGCGACCGAGGATGTCGTTTATATGCTCGAACGCAGCGGCATTGCGACCGGCCTCGCGCTCGCCGACGTCGTTGATGCGGCGGCATGGTTTACCGAAGTGATGGGGCGTCCGCTGCCCGCGATGGTCAGCAAGGCGCCCGCCTTTCCGGCGTCCTGAGCGTTCAGCGGGGGTGGTCGGCGTCGAAATGGCGTTCGAGCAATTTCATGCGATCGACGATCGAGAAGAAGAAGGCGGTCGACCAGCCGATCAGGATGATGCCGCTCGCCCCCTCGATCGCGCCCAGGATGCGGAGACCGGGCGGCAGGACGATGTCGCCATATCCGATCGTCACATAGGTCGAGGTTGAGAAATAGAGTGCGTGTTCAAAGTCTGCGAAGGCGCCGAGCCACTGGAACACCCCCGCCCATATCCATATCTCGACCGAGTGCAGTGCGAACAGACCGAAAGCGGCGACCAGGATCGCGGCACCGTTCAGCAGGACGATCAGGATACGGCGCTCGGCGCGGCGATAGCGGCGCAGGACCGCGAGCAGGATCGCCAGCCCGACAAGGTGCACGATGACCGTCGTCCCGACGACGAGCGTGGCGAGCATGAGCTGATGGACAAGCGTCATGCGCCTATTCACCCAGATTGCCGTCGGCACGCAAGCGGCTTTGATCCTAGCGCACGGCCTGCGCGAGCAAGCCCGTAATCGAGCGGGTGATTGAGACGCGCGCGATCGTGATGCGATCCTGAGCAAAGCCCGCGCGCGTGAAGATGCGCTCCAGCGCTGCCTCGTCATAAAGCTGGTGCAAGCCGACGCGTGTGAAAGACCAGTCGCGCATCGTGTCGCGGTGGGTGACATAGGCGACCGCGCGGCCGCCGGGGCGCAATATCCGGTGGAGAGGCGCAAGGTCGCGGCCGTCGGGATCGCAGAAATAAAGCATGTTAAGCAGTAGCGCGGCGTCGAACGAGGCCGGCGGAAAGGGCATCGCGGCAAGCTCGGCGCAGCGTATATCGGCGCCCACCCCCAGCCGGGTCGCGGCCATCGCGGCCATGACGGGTGACGGGTCTATCCCCGCAGCGTCCACGTCGGCGCGGCGCCGCACCGCTGCTAACGCGGCGCCGGTCCCGCACCCGATGTCGATGACGCATTCGCCCGCACGCGGCGCCAGCAGGTCGATCGCGAGCCGCGTCGGCCGGCGGTTCGCCAGATCCATTGCCCGGCCGAGCAGCCGCCCTGCGATGCCGCGCGGGCGCGCGAGCTGTCCCGCGAAGGCGGCGGCCATGCTGGCCGCCAAGTCAGCGCGCCTTGGCGAGCAGCGCCTGCACCTCGCGGCGACGACCGGCATCCCACACGGGCCGCGTGCCGTCGTGCGGCGCGCGCAAAGCCTTTTGCAGAAAGGCGCGGGCGCCAGCCTTGTCGCCCTGATCGAGCAGGAAGTCGCCGTAGAAATAATTGGCGTCGAGCCCGCCCGGATCTTGCGCAAGCGCTTCCTTCAGCAGCTTGCGCGCCTTGTCGGTGTCGCCGAAGCCGATCGGCGATCCCGGCACCTTGTAATAGAGGACGCCCAGGCTCATTGCCGCGCCGCCCTTGGCGGCGTGCGGATCGAGCGCATAGGCGCGGGCGATGATGTCGCGCGCGCGCGTCGCAAGGCCCAGCTTGTGAAAGATGTTGGCGCGGTTCGCCTGCTCGCTGGTGACGATGCCCTGCCACAGTAAAGGTTCGGCGCGGCCGGGATAGCGGGCGACCAGCACGGCGGCCTGCTTGGCAAGCGCGTCGAGTGCCTTGGTCTGGGTGCTCGATCCGTGCACCTCGTATACGATGTGCGCCCAGCCGTCGTTGATCGACTTCACATCTTCGGCGGCACCGGCCATCACCACGGCCGGCACGGCCGCAACCACCATCGCCGCGACCGCCGCGGCGCGCGTCATTTGCAATTTCATCGGGCTACTCCTTTGTCGTGCTTCACGAAAATTCCGCGCGGGCGCGCCGGATCTGCGGCGCGAGGCCGGTGTCGATCAGGCGCGGCGAAATGGCATTGAGCGCGGCATAGACCCGCTCCATCGCGCCGATGCTGAGCGTCGGTCGCCGGGCAAGGATCGCGGCGACGATCCGCTGCGCGACCCATTCGGGGGCATCGGCCTTCATTCCGGTAATTTCGAGGAAGCGGTTGACCTCGGCATTGTTGAAGGCGGTGCGCGCGGCGCGCGGATTGACGTGCGTCACGCTGACGCCGCTGCCGCCCAGTTCGCGCCGCAATCCCTGGCTGAACGCGGCGAGTCCCGCCTTGCTGCTCGAATAGGCGGCGAACCAGGGGTAGGGGATGGCTCCCAGCACCGATCCGATATTGACAATCTGCCCGCTCCCGCGCCGCCGCATGGGCGCCGCGACCGCCCGGGCGAGCACCGCGGGAACGAGCAGATTGATCCGGTAACACAGCGCCAGCGCCTCGACGGGCTGGCTTTCGTGCAGGCCGAATCGCATGACCCCGGCGATGTTGACCAATATGTCGGGGGTGTCGCCCGTCAGCCGTTCGGCGAGCGCGGCGAGCGCATCGTCGTCGGAAAGGTCGGTGACGATGCTGTCGTGGCATGCCGCGCTTTCGCTGCGGTCGATACCGATCGTATGGGCGCCCGCCTGCGCAAGCAGCATGGCGACGGGGGCGCCGAGCCCGCCCGCGGCGCCTGTGATGGCGACACGCTGTCCGTCAAGCCGCCGCACGCGCCGGTTCCATTTCGATGCCCGCGAAAACCCCGCCGAACAGCGCGAACATCTCGCGCGCCATGCCCAGGATCGCCGCGCGATCGGCGGGATCGTCGAGCCCGTTCACCAGCTCCGCGAAAAAGGCCATATGATCCTGATCGAGCGCCCCGTGCGAGGTCAGATAGGTGAAGGCCTGCGGCGGCAGACCCAAATTCTTCGCGACCGCCGAAGCGCCGCGCGTCGCCAGCGCGACACTGACGCTTTCAAGGACATAGACCATGCCGAAAAAGGCCATGGCATTGCCCGTCGCGATCCGGCGATAGGCGTGATCGACCATTGCCGCCGTTGCGGGCGCAGGCGCGCTGGCGCGCACCGCCGCGGCGTCGCCGCCCGCTACCGCGATGTCGGACAATATCCATTCCTCGTGGCCGGTTTCCTCGGCGATATAATCGTCGAGCGCGGCCACGATCGCGGGGCGTCCGCCGAGCCGCGCGCGCGCCGCCTGCATCAGCGGGACGGTGTGGCTGACATGGTGATAGGCTTGCGCCAGATAGGCGAGGTACACGTCGCGCGTGATCGTGCCCGTCAGTCCCGCCTGCAATTGCGGAATGGTCAGGAAGCGCAGGCGCTCGCGCACCGTTTGCGCCTCGAGTTCGGTGAAAAAGTCCGGCGTACCGTCCAGATAGGCGGCGGCAATCGCGGCGCGGCGCAGGCGGCCGTTGCCGGTCAGCTGCCCGTTCATCGGCGTGAAGTGCGCGGCTTGGCGCCAGCCACCGATGCGGGCATAGGCCGGCAGCAGGGCATTGGCGGCGGCGACCGCGGCTTCCAGATCGGCGTCGGCATGGGCCGGCACGATCAGCGCCTCGGGCGCCGGCCGACCCTCGCCCCAGACCATCGCCTGTGCGATCGCCGGTTGCTGGGTGAGGGCAGCCTCGACCCATTCGGGCGAGATATTGCGGCCGAAACTGGTGATGATCAGGTTCGATTTCCGCCCGTCGATGTGCAGCCGTCCCGCGGCGTCGATCGTGCCGATGTCGCCGGTGTGGAGCGGTGTGTGCGGTGCTGCCCCGCCGACCGCGCCGAGGCAGATCGGGCCATCGAGCACGATCTCGCCATCGTCGGCGACACGCGCCTGCATATGCGAAAGCGGCCGGCCGACCGACGTCGGATCGTCATCGCCCGCGTCCTGCAGGGACACGACCGATGCGCATTCGGTCAGGCCATAGCCTTGCCGGACGGGCAGGCCGAGTCGGCGGGCGCGCTCCACCAAGGGGACAGGGGTGCGCGCACCGCCGACCGCGACCAGCGTCAACAGCGGCAGGCGGATATCCGCCGCCTCCATGACGCGAACGATGCCGTCGAGATATTCGGGAACCAAGATCAGCGAGGTGATGCGCTGTTCGGCGATCAGGCGGACCGCCCTGGCGAAATCGGGCCGAAAGGGGTCGGCCATCCCGACCTCGGCCTGCGGCGGACAGACATAGGTGCCGCCCGCGATCAGCGTCGGGAAAAAGCCCGCCACCGTTTCCAGCAGGATGCCCGGCGGCAACAGCGCGAGGTGCCGTCCGGCGTGCTCGGCCCCGACCGCGGCGACGATCGCGCGGGCGACGGTGAGCATATGGTCGGCCGAAAGGCAGATGCCCTTGGGCATGCCAGTCGATCCCGAGGTGAAGCTGATCCGCGCCGTCCCACCGGGGAGGGGGACGGGCGCGGACTGGCGGGGCTTGCCCGACCCGGCGGAACGGATCGTCGGATCGGGTACGGCCCCGCACAAGCCGGTGGCGTGGCGCGATTGGTCGGCGGTGAAGAAGCCGGGAAGCGACAGCACCGGAATCGCCGCCGCGAGCAGCGCGAGTTCCAGTTCGGCGCTTTCGCGGCCATGGTCGCGCTGCAACGCGACCGGCACGCCCGGTTGCAGTCGCGGCGCGAGGTCGGCGATACGCGCCGTGACGCGATCGCGCAGCGCGGCATAGGACAGCGGCTGGCCGTCAAGCGCGTCGATGGCAACGGCGTCGGGGCGCGTGGCGGCCTGGGCGGTCAGAATGTCGAATATGGTCATGTCAGGCCGCCTGCCGCGCGGCGCGGCGTTCGAGGAAGCTGTTGATGGCGGCTTGCCCGTTGGCGATGACGCCGGCGCAGACCCAAGGATCCTGATCGTAATAGCGTCCCCACGCCGATGCCGCCGATCCCAGCCGCTCGCCGCGGGCAGGGGCGATGGCGGCGATCGGGATGCCGATGCGGCGAAACATGGCGCGCAGCGGGGCGGTCAGCGTCGCGACCGCGACATCGCCCAGCGCGGCAAGATCGTTCGCCGCCGCGCCCCAAAGCGCGATCATCGCCAGCGGATTGACGGCTGCCAGATTGCCGATCTCGACGATCTGGCTGCGCGCAACGGGTCTGCCCAGTGCAATTGCCGCCAGCTCTTCGACGGGCGCATCGAGATAGGCTTCCAGAAACAGGGGCGCATCGGTGGCACGCGCATAGCCGAGCGCGGCGGTCGATCCGCCGGTGCCGGGACGATGAATATAGTCGGAAAAGCCGGGGGACAGTTCGGCAGCGAAGCAGTCGCGATACCGTTGGCGGATCATTCCGAATTCGTCGCCTGGCGTCATGCCAATCTCCCTATGTTACAGGGATGAGACGCCGCGATGACACGCACCCCGCAAAGGAATGCGAAAATTTTCCGGTAGGGCGCCTCGAAACGGCGGCGAACCGGCGGTGCCCGCGTTCAGCGAACCTGCCGCTTTTCCAGCTTTCGCGCCAGCGTGCGGCGGTGCATGCCGAGCCGGCGGGCGGCTTCGGAAATATTGAACCCGGTTTCGACCAGCGTCTGGTGGATATGTTCCCATTCGACGGTCTTGATCGACGATTGGCGTCCGTCGAGCGGCGCCTCGACATTGCCCTCGGCGCGGCCGAAGGCGGCTTCGATATCGTCGGTGTTCGACGGCTTGGCGAGATAATAGGAGGCGCCGAGCTTGATTGCCTCGACCGCGGTGGCGATGCTGGCAAAGCCTGTCAGCACGACGATGCGCATCGCAGGGTCAAAGGCGCTCAGCGTCTGGACGCAGCCGAGGCCCGAAGCGGCGCCGAGCTTCAGGTCGACCACCGCGAAATCGGGATGGAATCCGGCGAGGAGCTCATCCAGCCCCTCGGGCCCATGCGCCACCCGCACATCATAGTCGCGCCGTTCGAACGACCGCTTCAGCGTCCGCGCAAAGGCTTCGTCATCTTCGACGATCAGCAGGCGCCGTTCGGTCATCCCCTTCTCCCTTCGCCCCGCGCGATCGCCGCGATCGGCAGCGTGATCCGCACCACCGCACCCCCCGCATCGCGGTTGTCGGCGCTCACCAGCCCGCCCAGCTTGCGCACGACATTGACCAGCAGGAACAGGCCGAGCCCGCCGCCGGGGCGGCCCTTGGTCGACCGATAGGGTTGGCCGATCGTCTCCAGCATTTCCGGATCGAATCCGGGGCCGCGGTCGGCGATCTCGATCACCAGCATCTCGCCGTCGCGCAGTGCGGTGAGGCCGATCCAGTCGGGGGAGACTTCGGCCGCATTGTCGATGACATTGTCGATCACCTGACGCAGCGCGGGGTCGGAGACGATATCGACATCGGGACCGATCCGGTCGCTGAAATCGAGCGTGCCCGGCAGGCGCCCGGCGCGCCAGTCGTCGACGATGTCGGTGACGAAACGGCGCGCGGTCGTTAGCTGCGGCGCGATGCCGCGGGCTTCGCCCGCCGACATCAGGATGCCGCTGACGATCGATTTGCAGCGACCGACCGCCGCGTCCATATCGGCCAGATCCTCCTGCAATTCGGTGTCGTCCGCCAGCCGCGGTGCCGCGCGCCAGTCGCCGATCAGCACCGAAAGCGTCGACAGCGGCGTCCCGAGTTCGTGCGCGGCGCCCGAGGCGAGCAGGCCCATGCGGACGATATGATCCTCCTCCGCCGCGCGCTGGCTGGCGGTGGCCAGCGCCGCATCGCGCTCGCGCAGGTTACGGCTCATCCGCGTGACGAAGGCGACGAGCAGCACCGCGATCAACAGGAAGCAGACGAGGCTGCCCTTGAGATAGAGCGCCAGCGGATCGGCGGCATAGGGTTGCGGCAGGACGAGCGGCGTCGGATCGATGCGCAGCGCGACCATCGCAACGATCGCGCCCGCCACCACGGCCCAAGACGAACGCGGCGTGAGCAGGATCGCGCCCATCACCACCTGAAGCAGAAACAGCGAGGCGAAGGGATTGGTGAGACCGCCGCTATGGTGGAGCTGCCACCCCAGCGCCGCGACATCGAACAGCAGCACCGCCGTCAGCTCGCGGTTGGCGACCGAATGGCCGCCGCGTAGCCGCGCAAGACTGACGAGATTGATCGCGATGAGGACGATGATCGCGCCGAGCAGCGGCGCAAGCGGCAGCTTGATGCCCATCAGCCCGTTGACGACCTCGATCGTCGCGAGCTGGCCGCCGACCGCGATCCAGCGTAGCTGGATCAGCAGCGACATGTTCCGCTGGCCGGCGTCGGCCGCCGGAAGCGCGATCGGTGGGGCCGTGGCTTCGCTCATTCGTCCGGCATATTGGACGCATCGGCGCCCGGACGCCACAGCCGCCAGGCAAAAAACAGCGCAAGCAGCATCAGCGCGAACCAGGTCAGCGCATAGACCAGATGATTGTCGGGGAATTTGACGACGGTCAGCCCACCGACGGGCAGGCCGCCGGGGTTCGGCGCCGGATCGGCATCGACGAAATAGGGCGCGGTGCGGCCGAGACCGCGCGCCGCCGCGATCGCGGCGACGTCGCGCGAATACCACCGGTTCGCGGCGGGATCATTGGCGCGCAGGAAGCCGCCGCCGGGCTCGGTCACGCGCAGCAGTCCCGTTACCGTCGTCGGTCCGGCGGTATTACCCGCGGCGCGCGTTGCCGGATCGCGGCGCTCGCGCGGCACGAAGCCGCGATTGACGAGCAGCGTGAAGCCGGGCGTTTCGAGCGGCGTCATCACCCAATAGCCGGCGCCGCGATCGGTGACCGCCTGAACCAGCGTTTCGCGGTCGTGACGGAAGCGACCGGTTGCGGTGACGCGGCGATAGGCGTCGTGCGCCGCGTCGATGCCGCGCCATGCGGGCGGTGGTGGCGCGGGAACGGGGGCGGCGTGGATGCGCGCATCGACCGCCGCGACCAGCGCATGTTTCCATTCGCGCCGTTCGAGCTGCCAGACGCCGAGCGCCGCGAGCAGCGCCGCCACGACCAGCGCCGCCGCGGCAAAGGCCGCGCGGCGCGGCCGGGTCACGGCAACTGGCTCATGTCGTGCGGCATCGGCATCATATTGGTGTTGAGGTGGTGCATCACCCATAGCGACCCCGCCAGCATGATCACGACGACGATGATCGTGAACAGCAGCGAGGTCATCGACCAGCCGCCCTCCGCCTTCGGCGTCATGTGCAGGAAATACACCATGTGGACGACGATCTGAACCACCGCGAAGCCCATGATGATCGCCGCGGTCACACCGGCCGACAGCGGCATCGTCATCACCATCCAGAAGGGGATGGCGGTCAGGATCACCGACAGGACGAAGCCGATCGCATAATCGCGCATCGACGCGTGCGGCATCTCGGTCTCGTGATGCGCGTGGTCGGCGGCGTGGTTGTCGTGGTTCGCGCTCATCGCAGCATTCCCATCAGATAGACGATCGTGAAGACGCCGATCCACACGACGTCGAGGAAGTGCCAGAACATCGACAGGCACATCACGCGGCGCTTGTTCGCGGCGATCAGCCCATGCTTGCCGAGCTGGATCATCAGGGTCACCAGCCAGATGATGCCGAAGGTCACGTGCAGCCCGTGGGTGCCGACCAGCGTGAAGAAGGCCGACAGAAAGGCGCTGCGCTGCGGCGTCGCGCCAAGTTCGATCAGATGGTGGAACTCGTAAAGCTCGATGCTCAGGAAGGCGAGGCCGAACAGGCCGGTGATCGCCAGCCAGAGCTGGGTTCCCTTCACCTTGCCCTGCTGCATCTGGAGCACGGCGAAGCCATAGGTGATCGACGAAAAGAGCAGCATCGCGGTGTTGAGCGCGATCAGTTTCAGGTCGAACAGATCCTTGGGCGCCGGTCCCGCGGCATAATTGCCGCCGAGCACCGCATAGCAGGCGAACAGGATCGCGAAGATAAGGCAGTCGCTCATCAGATAGATCCAGAAGCCCAGCATCGTGCTGTGCCCTTCGGGATGGGGATGCGCGTCGAGTTCGTAGAAGACGGGCGCTTCGCCCGCGACGGGGAGGGTGGTGCTGCTCATCGATCAGGCTCCGGCCGCCGCAAGCTGGCGGGTGCGCGCATCCTCGACCTCGGCCACTGTCGCGGCGGGGATATGGAAATCGCGCTTGTAGTTGAAGGTGTGGGCGATCGCGCCGCCGACCAGGCCGACGAAGCCCAGCGCGGCGAGCCACCAGATATGCCAGACGAGCGCGAAACCCATCACCAGGCTGATCCCCGCAAGGATGATCCCGGCGCCGGTGTTGCTCGGCATATGGATGTCGCGGAAGCCGCCGACCGGGCGCTCGGCGCCGCGCGTCTTCATGTCGTGCCACGCGTCGAGCGAGTGGATCACCGGCGTGAAAGCGAAATTATAGTCGGGCGGCGGCGAACTGGTGGCCCATTCGAGCGTGCGGCCGCCCCACGGATCGCCGCTTTCGTCACGCAGCGCGTCGCGCTTCCAGATGCTGACCGCAAACTGGACGAGCATGGCGGCGATCCCCACCGCGATCACCGCGGCGCCGATTGCGGCGATGACGAACCAGATTTGCAAGCTGGGGTCGTCGAACACGCGCATCCGGCGGGTCACGCCCATCAGGCCCAGGATATAAAGCGGCATGAAGGCGAGCCAGAAGCCGACGACCCAGCACCAGAAGCTGATCTTGCCCCAGAAGACGTCGAGCTTGAAGCCGAAGGCCTTGGGCCACCAATAGTTGATCGCCGCGAACAGGCCGAACAGCACGCCGCCGATGATGACATTGTGGAAATGCGCGATCAGGAACAGCGAGTTGTGCAACACGAAGTCGGCGGGCGGCACCGCGAGCAGCACGCCGGTCATCCCACCGACCACGAAGGTCAGCATGAAGGCCACCGTCCACATCATCGGCAGGTCGAAACGGATGCGGCCGCGGTACATGGTGAACAGCCAGTTGAAGAGCTTGGCGCCCGTCGGGATGGAGATCACCATCGTCGTGATCCCGAAGAAGCTGTTGACGCTCGCGCCCGATCCCATGGTGAAGAAATGGTGCAGCCAGACGAGGTAGCTCAGGATCGTGATGACGATCGTTGCATAGACCATCGAGGTATAGCCGAAGAGCTTCTTGCCCGAAAAGGTCGAGGTCACTTCGCTGAATACGCCGAACAGCGGCAGGATCAGGATATAGACTTCGGGATGCCCCCAGATCCAGATCAGGTTCACATACATCATCGGCGATCCGCCGAAGTCGTTGGTGAAAAAATTGGTGCCGAGATAGCGGTCGAGCGTCAGCAGCGCGAGCACCGCGGTCAGCACGGGGAAGGACGCGACGATCAGGATGTTCGCGCACAGGCTGGTCCAGGTGAAGACGGGCATCTTCATCAGGCCCATACCGGGCGCGCGCAGCTTCAGGATGGTGACGATCAGGTTGATCCCCGACAACGTCGTGCCGACCCCCGCGATCTGCAGCGCCCAGATATAATAATCGACGCCGACATTGGGGCTGTAGGCGATGCCGGACAGCGGCGGATAGGCCAGCCAGCCCGTCTGCGCGAATTCGCCGACGAACAGCGAGATCATGACGAGCACGGCGCCCGCGGTCGTCATCCAGAAGCTGAAATTGTTGAGGAAAGGAAAGCTGACGTCGCGCGCGCCGATCTGCAGCGGGACGATATAGTTCATCAGGCCGGTGATGAAGGGCATCGCCACGAAGAAGATCATGATCACCCCGTGCGCGGTGAATATCTGGTCATAATGGTGCGCGTTCAGATAGCCTTCGGACCCGCCGAACGCCATCGCCTGCTGCAACCGCATCATGATCGCGTCGGCAAAGCCGCGCAGGAACATGATCAGCCCCAGGATCATGTACATGATCCCGATGCGCTTGTGGTCGACGGTGGTGAACCACTCCTTCCACAAATAGCCCCAGAGGCGATATTTGGTGATCAGGCCGAACACCGCGAGCCCGCCGATCACCACCGCAGCGAAGGTGAAGATCAGGATCGGTTCGTGGATCGGAATCGCGTCGAGCGACAGGCGGCCGAGGAAGGGGCCGGTTTCGGGGGCGGGGTGCGGGGTCATGGCGATCTCGGCGACAAAAATCAGGAAAGCGGGCGGGGCGAGGCGGCGTTGAGCGCGGTCTGCGCGGGCGCGGCGCGCTTGCCGGGGCTGGGCAGGCCGGCGCCGGTCAGCGGCGCCTGGCTCGCCGGGGCGGCGTCGGGGGTGTCGGCCTTCGCCATCAGCGGCGAACTGCACAGCGCGGCGACATAGCGCTTGCCCCAATATCCGGGCTCGGAGCCGCGCGCGGCGAACTTGTCATAGGCAAGGCTGCGGACATTGTGGATGCCCGCAATGCCGGCACCGCCCGCGGCGTCGATCGACATCATGTCGTGCATGCACATCTTGCCAGGTTCGACGCACATGTTGACCACGGCGTCGAAAAGCTGCGGTTCGACCGCCGCAAAGCGCTGAACCGGCGCCCTTTCGCTGGGCTTTTCGAGCGCGAGATAGGCGTTGCGGTCGAGCGTCTTGCCCTCGGCCTTTGTGGCGGCGACCCAGGCGGCGAAACCAGCATCGTCGAGGCTCTTTACCGCGAAGCGCATGTTCGAAAAGCCGGCGCCCGAATAATTGGCCGAAAAGCCCGTGAAGTCGCCGGTCTGGTTGAAGACGCCGTGGAGCTTCGTCTCCATGCCCGGCATCGCATAAATCTGGCCGGCGAGCGCGGGGATGTAAAAGCTGTTCATCACCGACGATGCCGAAATGCGGAACCGCACCGGATGATGCGCGGGCAGCGCCAGCTCGTTTACCGTAGCAATGCCCTGTTCGGGGTAAATGAACAGCCATTTCCAGTCGAGCGCGACGACCTGCACGTCGATAGGCTGCGTCGCCGCCGCGACCGGTTGGCCCGGCGCGGTGCGCGCGAGCGGGCGATAGGGGTCGAGCAAATGGGTCGCGACCCATGTCACCGCGCCCAAACAGATGATGATGAGCAGCGGCGCGGCCCAGATCACCAGCTCAAGCTGCGTCGAATGGTCCCAGTCGGGCTTGTAGGTCGCCGCCTTGTTCGCGGCGCGATAGCGCCAGGCGAAAAAGATCGTCAGCGCCATCACCGGCACGATGATGAGCAGCATCAGCACGGTCGAAACCAGGATCAGATTGCCCTGCTGCTGCGCGACGTCGCCTGCAGGATCGAGCACGACCATGTTGCAACCGGCGAGCAGCGGAAACGCCGCGAGCAGCGGCAATAACCGGAATCGGGTGGACGGACGGGAGAGCTTTTCTGGCATGGCGGCGCGCCTAGGCCCGCTTTGCTGCACCGCACATAGGACATTTTGTCCAATCCCTTGATCGCGATCAATGACGCAGGGGCATTTTCATGAAGGGGCGCCGCGCCCTATAACCCGACTCGCGCCATCCCTCCGTGCATGCCCGCCGCGCATGCCGGCGGCGGCGCCCGATGCAGGACCGCCTACCCATGTCTGCCGATACCGCGCCCACCACCACCCAGGCCGAACGGGACGCCCGCGCGCTTCACGATGACGGCCATCCGATCGCGCCCGGAGAGATCGCCATCGGCGTGGTCATCGGGCGCACGTCGGAATTTTTTGACTTCTTCGTCTATGCGATCGCATCGGTGCTCGTGTTCCCGAAGCTGATCTTTCCGCAGCTCGATCCGCTGCAGGGGACGCTCTGGTCCTTCGCGATCTTCGCGCTCGCCTTCGTCGCGCGTCCCGTCGGCACGGTGATCTTCACCGCGATCGACCGCGCCTATGGCCGCGGCGCAAAGCTGACGACCGCGCTGTTCCTGCTCGGCGGATCGACCGCGGCGATCGCCTTCCTGCCCGGCTATGAATCGATCGGTATAGGCGCCGCGCTGCTCCTCGCGCTGTTCCGCATGGGCCAGGGCGTGGCGCTCGGCGGGTCGTGGGATGGGCTTGCCTCGCTGCTCGCGATCAATGCGCCCGCGGGCAAGCGGGGCTGGTATGCGATGATCCCGCAGCTCGGCGCGCCGCTCGGCCTGATCGTCGCCAGCCTGCTCTTCATGTTCCTCATCTCGGCGCTGCCCGCGCAGGATTTCCTCGACTGGGGCTGGCGCTATCCCTTCTTCGTCGCCTTCGCGATCAATGTCGTCGCGCTCTTCGCCCGGCTGCGCATCGTCGTCACGCCCGAATATGCCGCGTTGTTCGAGGACAAGTCGCTCGAACCCGCGCCGCTCACCGAAACGGTGCGGTCGGAATGGAAAGTCATCCTGACCGGCGCCTTCGCGCCGCTCGCCAGCTTTGCGCTCTTCCACATGGTCACGGTTTTCCCGCTGTCGTGGGTGTTCCTGTTTACCGAGGAAACACCGGCGCGCTTCCTGATGATTGAAGCGGTGGCGGCGTTCGTCGGCGTGCTCGCGATCATCGCGTCGGGCCGGCTCGCCGACAGCTTCGGCCGCCGCACCGTGCTTGGCGCGACCGCCGCCGCCATCGCCGCGTTCAGCGGCTTCGCGCCGCAACTCCTCGACGCGGGCGAAGCGGGTGAGGCGGTGTTCATGATCCTCGGCTTCGCGCTGCTCGGCCTGTCGTTCGGCCAGTCGTCGGGCGCGCTCTCGTCCGAATTCCTTCCGCGGCACCGCTACACCGGATCGGCCTTCACCTCCGACCTTGCCTGGCTGTTCGGCGCGGGCTTCGCGCCGATGGTCGCGCTCTGGCTGTCGAGCAGCTTCGGCCTGATCGCCGCGGGTGGCTATCTGTTGTCGGGCGCGGTCGGCACGCTTGTCGCCCTGTGGCTCAACCGCGAACTGGCGCGCACCATCGGCTGATCGGCCTGAGACAATTTGTCCGGCCGCCGCGGCGCGCGCGGCCGGTGACAGGGACCGCGCGCCGGCGTAAAGGGGACCAATGACGGGGGTACGCGCCTGGATTGCACGCCATCGCGGGCTGGCCATGTGGCTGGTCGCGCTGGCGTTGCTTTCGAAAGCGCTGGTTCCCGCGGGCTATATGCCCGGCCATGATGCATCGCGGACGATCGACGTCATCCTCTGCTCCGATCCCGGCGGCCAGCCGCTCGCGCAGCAGATCGTGATTCCCTTCGAAAAGGGCGGCGAAGATGTGCCCGCCAAGCATGGCGGCAAGGGCGAATGCGCCTTTACCGCGCTCGCGCATGGCGCCGTCGCCGCCGCCGATCCGGCGCTTTTGCTTGCTGCGATCGCGTTTCTGTTCGCGCTCGGCTTCGCGCCGCTTCCGGTGCCGCCGCTGCGCCGTCTTTCCCGTCTCCGCCCGCCCCTGCGCGGCCCTCCGGCGCACGCCTGACACGCTGAACCCGCTGTGTCGGACAGCCGCGCGCCTTGATCGCGTGGTCCTGCCGGAGATTGTCCATGTACGAAATAATGCGCCGTCCCGAGGGGCGGCATGCGGACGATGAAGCGTCCGCGTTCGATGCGCCCGATGGCATTCGCCTGCGCATGCGCGAGAACCGGTCGCGCCTGACGCAGCACGGGCGCGAGACCTTTACCGTCCTGATCCTGCTGTTCATGGCGATGGCGATCCTGCCCGCGCTGCAGGGGCGCTGGCTCGTGCCGCTGTTTGCGCTATCGACCATGGCGGCGCTGGTGCTGGCGCTCGAATGGCACCAGCGCAATCCGCCGCCCGAGGAATGGCTCGAACTGTCGGATGGCCGGTTCGTCTGGCGCGGGCGCAGCAGGGCGGCCGTCGACCTGCCGTCCTATTGGCTTCGCTTCGAGCTGGAGCGGCGCGGGCCGACCGACTGCCGACTCGTCTTCCACCACCGAATGCAGCGCTTCGAGGTCGGGCATTGTCTGAACCTCGACGAGCGGCGCGAGATCGCCCCGATCCTCGCCCGTGCGCTCGCGGCAAGCAACCACATGAGGTAGGACATGGCCCCATCTCCGCCTCGCCGCATTGCCGCATTGCGCCGGTTTCGCCGCCGCTGCTGGGCGGCTGTCGGTCTGTGCCTGCTGATGCAGGTCGGATCGGCAGCCGCTCAAAACTGGGTCGCCGCGCATCCCGCGCAGACAATATTTTTTCAACAGGAGATCGTTCGATGAATCCTTCAATCCGCATCATGTTGGCGGCAACGGCGCTGGTCGCCGCGCCGCCGCTGCTCGCGCACGGCGTCGCCGCCGGCGCGCTCGCCATCGGCCACCCATGGTCGCGCGAAACCGCGCCGGGGCAAAAGGCCGGCGGGGGCTTTCTGACCATAACGAACAAGGGCAAGACCGAAGACCGGCTCCTCTCGGCGACTTCGCCCGCCGCCGCCGACGTCCAGATCCACATGATGAAGGTCGAGGACGGGGTGATGCGGATGCGCCAGGTCACCGGCGGCCTCGCCATCCCGGCGGGTGGCACGCTCGAACTCAAGCCCGGCGGCTATCACATCATGTTCATGGGCCTCAAAAAGCCATTCAAGCAGGGCGACATGATCCCCGCGACGCTGGCCTTCGCGCGGCAGGGGAAGGTCGCCGTGCGCTTCAAGGTGCAACCGATCGCATCGACCGCACCGATGGAGGGCGGTCATGGCGGACATTGAGGGCGGCACCCCGCCGATGGTCGTCGTTCGTCGCATCCTGTGGGTGCTCGTCGCCGTCGCCGCGGTCTTCGGCGTCATATTGGCGGTTGGTGGCGGAGATGGCAGCAAGAGCGCGCCGGCCGCCTCCGCCGGCGCCGCGATCGGCGGCCCCTTCACGCTCACCGCGGCCGATGGCTCGACGCTCACCGACCGGACGCTGAAGGGCCGGCCCTTCGCGATCTTCTTCGGTTTCACCCGCTGCCCCGACGTCTGCCCGACCAGCCTCGCGCGCATGGCGCAGCTCCGCGAGCAGCTCGGTCCCGACGGGATGAAGTTCGACATCGTCTTCGTCTCGGTCGATCCGCAGCACGATCGGCCCGCCGACATCGGCAGCTATGTCGCGCTGTTCAAGACGCCGATCATCGGGGCGGCCGGAACCGATGCCCAGCTTGCCCAAATCCAGAAGGAATATGGCGTCTATGTCCGCAAGGTGCCGATCGAGGGCGGCGACTATACGGTCGATCACACCGCCGCCATCTATCTGATGGACAAGGACGGCCGCTTCGTCACCACCATCGACTATCACGAGAATGACAAGACGGCGCTCGAAAAGCTGAAGCGCATCATTGCCTGACCTTGCGATCGGCGGGCTGCGTCCTGGCGGCGCGGCCCGTCAGACCGCGGCGAAGGAATCGCGCTGCTGCGCCACCTCGACCCGGTCGCGGCCCATCGCTTTCGCCCGCAGCAAGGCGGCGTCGGCGGTGCGGACCAGCCGGTCGGGCGGGCAGTGCAGGGGGGTGATCGCAACGCCGATCGAAACCGTAACCGGCCCCATATTTCCGGCCTCCGATCCCAGCGCCAGCGCCGCGACGCGGGTACGGATTTCCTCGGCGCGCTCGGTCGCGCCCTCGACCGACAGGCCGGGGAGCAGCAGCATAAACTCCTCGCCGCCATAGCGAAAGGCGAGGCCCGCATCGCGCGTCACGCCCGCCAGCACCTTGCCGACTTCGCGCAGCACCATGTCGCCCGCGTCGTGGCCGTGGACGTCGTTGAAGCGCTTGAAATGATCGACATCGATCATCAGGCAGCCCAGATCCTGCCCCAGCCGTTCGGCTTGCGCGATCTGGATGCCGAGCAGCTGGTCGAGCTGGCGACGGTTCGACAGACCGGTCAGCGGGTCGGCGAGCGCCATTTCGCGCAGCGTTTCGCGCAATTGCAGATTGGCGATCGCCAGCCCGATATTCTCCGCCAGCATGTCGAGATAGATTTCGGGACCGGACAGCGCGCCGGGGTTACCCGCCGGCGCTTCGAAATAAAGGAGGCCCAGCGTCTCGCGCTGCGCGGTGAGCGGCAGGCACAGCGTGTCGACGGGCGCCGCGGCATCGCTGCGGTCGACATGGTCGCACGGCACATCGACATTGTCGCCCGCGGGACGGTGCGGCAGTCCGCGGCGCAGCGCCCAGCAGGCGAGCGCCGAAAATTCGGCGCGCGAATGGCCGGGGTTCTGCCACCCGCACGCCTCGACCACCATGTTGCGCTGGCGGTCGAGCAGATAAAGGCGCCCGGCAAGCCCCGGCGTGATTTCCGGGACGAAGCGTTGCACGACGTCTTTCAGGTCGTCCATCGTGTCGCAGCCCTGCAGCCGCTGCGTCATCCGCGACAACAGGTCACGCATCGCGCGATCGGCGTCGCGTTCGCTTTCCAGTCTTTGCCGTTCCAACCCGTTTTCGCGGAAAATGCGGATCGCCTGCGCCATATCGCCGATCTCGTCGACCTGGTCGAAGGCGGGCGGCTCGGCGGCGAAGTCCTGCGCCGCCAACCGGTTGACGACGTCGCTCAGCTTGACGACCGGGTGCAGCACGCGCTGCTTGAAGACGAAATACAGCACGCACAGCACCAGCAACGCGGTCAGCGCCAGCGTGATCTCCGAAATGCCCTTCCACAGCCGCGCAACTTCGGTCGCGGAATTGATCTGCGACTGGACACGCGCGTCGAGCCGGTCACGGAAGCGTTTGAGTTCGAGTTCGGCGCGGTCGAGCTGGCGTTCATATTCCGCACCGAACAGCAATTGCCGCGCTTTCGCTTCGTCGCCGCCTTCGTGCGCGGCGACCGCCGCACGCTGTTCGTCGTGGAGCAGATCGGCCAGCCGCACCGCATCGGCCAGCGCTTCGATCTCGCCGGTCGATGCCCCGGCGTCGCCGATATGCGAAATGCGCTCCTCGACCGATTTGAGCGCCGCCTCTTCGGAACGATAGCCGACCAGATAGGTCGGATCGCCGGTGTTCACATATTGTCGCGCCCGGTCGCTGAGCAGGAAAACATCCTCCTCCAGCGTCGCGGTCGCCTGATCGAGCCGGTATCGCTGCTCGACCGCCGCCCGTTCGCGGTCGGTCGCGTTCGAGGCCAGCAGCATCGTCGTGCTCGACGCGATCGTCAGCACGACCGTCGCGGCATAGGCCCAGTTGGTGATTGTCGCCAAACGCATGCTGCCCCCCTAATAGGATCGCATCGATTGGGAAATGTTAATGCGGCGATCGGGGCAGCCCGCGCTTGCGCAGCCTCGCCGTGCGTGTCACGGCGCGCGCAGCGCGAGCGGCGATCCGGGAGATGGGCGGACCATGAACTTCGACGTATTGATAGTTGGCGGTGGCCACGGGGGCGCGCAGGCGGCGATCATGCTGCGGACGCAGAAGTTCACCGGCAGCATTGCGATCGTGGGGGAGGAGGCGGAGCTTCCCTATGAGCGGCCGCCCTTGTCGAAGGAATATTTCGCGGGCGAGAAAGAGTTCGAGCGCATCCAGCTGCGCCCCGCCAGATATTGGGACGAGCGCGACGTGACGATGCTGCTCGGGCGCCGCGTCGTGACGGTCGATCCGGCCGCGCACCGCGTCACCACCGACGGCGGCGAGACCATCGGCTATGGCAAGCTCGTCTGGGCAACCGGCGGCCATCCGCGGATGCTGCCGATCCCCGGCGGCGACCTGCCGGGGGTGCAGGGGGTGCGCACGCGCGCCGATGCCGACGCGATGAAGGCGGCGGCGGAGACCGCGCAGCAGATCGTGGTGATCGGCGGCGGCTATATCGGGCTCGAGGCGGCGGCGGTGCTGACCAAGGCGGGCAAGAAGGTCGTGCTGCTGGAGGCCCTCGACCGCGTGCTTGCGCGGGTCGCGGGCGCGGATCTGTCGCGCTTCTTCGAGAAGGAGCACCGCGATCATGGCGTCGACCTGCGGCTCGGCGCCCAGGTCGCGGCGATCGAGGGCGACACGCATGTCACCGGCGTGCGGCTGGCGGACGGCGAGGTCATTCCTGCCGATCTCGTCATCGTCGGCATCGGTATCGTCCCCGCGGTCGAACCGCTGCTCGCGGCGGGGGCCGAGGGCGGCAACGGCGTGCTGGTCGATCCGCTGTGCCGGACGAGCCTGCCCGACATCTATGCGATCGGCGACTGCGCGGCGCATGCGAACGACTTTGCCGAAGGCGCGGTGATCCGCCTCGAATCGGTGCAGAATGCCAATGATCAGGCGAATGTCGTGGCCAAGGGCATCTGCGGCGCCGAAGCGCCCTATCATGCCATCCCCTGGTTCTGGTCGAACCAATATGACCTCAAGCTCCAGACCGCAGGGCTCTCGACCGGCCACGACCAGGCGGTGCTGCGCGGCGATCCCGCCAGCCGCAGCTTCTCGGTCGTCTACCTGAAAGCCGGCAAGGTCATCGCGCTCGACTGCGTCAACGCCACCAAGGATTATGTCCAGGGCCGCATGCTCGTCACTGCCGGCACCGCCGCAACCCCCGAACAGCTCGCCGATACCGACACACCCCTCAAGGAACTGATGACAGGCTGACGATCAGACGATGGGCGGCGGGGCGTCTGCCGGGTCGCCGAGCGCGCGTTTGAGCCCGCCTCTGACGCTGCGGAGCAATTTTCGCAGCGCAATGATGACGAGGACAGCGGCGATCAGCAGCAATAGGGCGATGACGATGGCGACCGCGGGAAAGGCGATTACCAGCGCGAGAAGTCCCGTCGTCGCGACGTCTTCGCCGGTTGATACCGCGGCATTGCTATAGGGTTCGGGGCTGATGTTGACGACCGCGCGGGTCGTTGCCTTGGCGCTGTGACTGATGAGCGCGCCGCCGCCGCCGAGGATGAAAGCGATCACCTGCCACGCCGGATCGGCGCTGTCGACGAGCGCGAGCGCCAGCAACGCGCCGCCGAGCGGGCGGACAATACTGTGGACGCTGTCCCAGATGCTGTCGACCCACGCGATCTTGTCGGCCAGAAACTCGGCGATCGTACCGATCGCGGCGACGCCCATGACCCAGGGGTTCGCCAATATCTGCAGCGCCTGCAAATGTTCGGGCAGCGGCAGCCAGCCGAAATGCATCGCGACGCCCGTTGCCAGAATCGTGAGGTAGAGACGCCAGCCCGACAACAGGCTGATGCTGCCCGCGACCCCCAATATTTCGGCCAATCCCATTGCCTTGCCTCCGGCCGCGCCAAGATGCGGCATCTTGCACCCTCTTGAATGCCGGGGCAATGGGGCCGTCGTCGCTGGCGGCAATGGCAGATGACAAGCGCGCAAAGCCTAGTTATCGAATTTTCATGACCGATCCCGCGCCATCGCAATCGCCCAAGCTGCCCGACGGGGCTATCCCGGCCGCCACGCTCGTCATCATGCGGCCTTCCGGCAACGATGGTCCCGACGAGATATTGATGGTCAAGCGCGCGAGCAACATGGCGTTTGCGGCGGGGGCCGTCGTCTTTCCCGGTGGCCGCGTCGATCCCGACGATCATCTGGTCGCGGAGCGTTACGGCTTTGGCGAGGATCCGGCCGAAGGCGCGGCGCGAGTCGCGGCCTTGCGCGAAACGCTCGAGGAAACGGGGCTTGGCGTCGGTCTTCCCGACCTTGCCGAACCCGACCTTGCCGATGTTCGCCGCGCGCTTCTGGGCGGCACGTTGCTGTCGGACATATTGGCTGCGCATGGGGCGCCGATCCAACTCGGCGGGCTGGTGCCCTTTGCGCGCTGGTGCCCCAATTTCAAGGAAGCGCGAACCTTCGACACGCGCTTCTATGCCGTTGCGGCGCCGCCGCACGGGCATGAACTGACGGTCGAGGAGGCCGAGCATAGCCATATTTTCTGGTCCAGCGCCCGCGATACGCTGGCGCTCGCCGATCGCGGCGATGTGTCGGTTATCTTCCCCACCCGCCGCAACCTCGAACGAATCGCGCAGGCCGAGGATTTTGCGGGCTTCGCTCGCCACGCGAAAAATTATCCGGTCGAACTGGTAACGCCGTGGATAGAGGAGCGGGACGGCACCCCGCATCTGTGCATTCCGGGTCATTTGGGCTACCCCGTGACCAGCGAAGCGTTCGAGCAAGTCAGGCGGGGTTAGAATCGCGACCAGTTGCGCAACTTTTGCAATATTTAGCAATTTGCTAACTAGTACCGAAATAGGGAATTGATGATTGCAATCGATGGCAATTACGCTTAAACCGATCGGGCAGGTCCATGGCGGGAAAGCCATTTCGCGGTGTGGATCGAGACGATATATCCAGTGGACGGAGAATAAGATGAACCTGCTTAAGAAGGCTGCGATCTCCCTCGCGGCGACCTCGATGCTGGCGGCGCCGATCGCCGCGTCGGCTCAGTCGTTCGACTCGGCTCGCGCCAATTCGGAACTCAACGGTGAAAGCAAGCTGGAAGGCAGCGGCTGGATCATCGCTGTTGTCGCTCTCGCGGCTATCATCGGCGGTATCATCATCGCTTCGGATAACAACGAAGACAGCCCGACCAGCCCGTAACAGGCTCCGGGTCAAACCGATACCAAAGGGCTCCGGGCTTTGCTCGGGGCCCTTTGTGATTCTACATGCGCCGATTCTACATGCTGCGATGCTGCATGATGGCAGCGCCTGACTTAAGGCCCCCAGCCTAAAGCTCTATATTCCGCACCGCGCGCGATCGGGCGAGGGGGATGGCCGCGCGAGCCCGGTTACGCGCCTCGGCGTCGATCGCCACGAAGCCGATATCATAGCTCGCCGCGCCACTGGATTGTTGCGCGTCCACGTCCGTCAACACCGTCCCCCAGGGATCGACAGCGAGGCTGTGGCCAAAGGTCGCGCGCCCGTCGGCGTGCGTTCCCGCTTGCGCCGCCGCGACGACATGACAGGCGGTTTCGATCGCCCGGGCGCGGAGCAGGGGGTGCCAATGCGCCTCGCCGGTCGGCACGGTAAAGGCGGCCGGGATCGCGATCAGTTCGGCGCCACCGTCGACCAGTGCGCGATAGAGTTCGGGAAAACGCAGATCATAACAGATCGAAAGGCCCAGCCGGCCGAGCGGCGTATCGACGAGGACGATGGCGTCCCCGCCCACATAGGCGGCCGATTCGGTCCAGTTCTCGCCCGTCGGCAGGGTCACGTCGAACATGTGGATCTTGTCGTAGCGCGCGCGGATCTCGCCTTTGTCGTCGATCACATGGCTGCGGTTGACGCGGCGCTCGCCGTCGTCGGCGAGCAGGGGCATCGATCCGCTGTGGAGCCAGATGTGGTGGCGCCGCGCCATCTTGGCGAGCGCCGCAGGCCATGGGCTGTCGACCTCGCGCTGCATATGTGCGGCCGATCTTTGCCGATCGCGATCGAGCAGCAGCGACATCTCCGGGAAAAAGGCCATCGCGGCGCCTTCGGCGGCCGCCGCGGCCAGCGCGCGGTCGATCACTCGCAGATTGGCGTCGGGATCGATTCCGCTCGTCATTTGAACGATGGCGGCAACCGGGGCGTGCGGTGGGCGTTGCATCGGTTCTGGCTAGGCGCCTCCTTCGCGAAGGACAAGCTGTGACAGTTCAGTGGCCAGCAAGGTTCGAAAGCGATAAATAGCCGCAATGTCCGTCTCTCCCCCGTCGACTGCGCGTCGATCGCTCTCCCTTTTCCTGCTTCCCGCCTGCGCCAGCGCGCTGGCGCTGCTGATCGCGCCGCTCGCTTCGGCGCAAACGACGCCGGCACCGGCGGCCGCATCGACGCTCGCGGGGCAAGCAAGCGACTGGCTCTATGAAGGCAGCGATATTCCGCGCGATGAGGGCTGGCGCTTCGGGGTGCTGCCCAATGGCTTGCGCTACGCCGTTCGCAACAACGGCGTGCCGCCGGGACAGGTGTCGATCCGGGTGCGGATGGATGTCGGGTCGATGTTCGAAACGGACAGCGAACGCGGCTTTGCGCATCTGCTCGAACATCTCACCTTCCGCGGCTCGCTGCATATTCCCGATGGTGAGACGAAGCGCATCTGGCAGCGTTTCGGTGTCACCTTCGGCAGCGATTCGAACGCGCAAACGACGCCGACGCAGACCGTCTATCAACTCGACTTGCCCAGCGTGACATCGACGACGCTCGACGAAAGCATGAAATTGCTGTCGGGCATGGTGCGCGAACCGCGGATCACCGATGCCGCGGTGACGGCCGAGCGCGGCGTCGTGCTGTCCGAACTGCGCGAACAGGACGGGCCGCAAAAGCGCATCGCCGATGCGACGAGCGCGCATCTGTTCGCAGGACAGTTGCTCGGCGAACGCTCGCCGATCGGAACCACTGCGGCGCTCGGTGCGGCTAACGCCAACAGCGTTCAGGCGTTTCACGATCGCTGGTATCGCCCCGACCGCGCCGTTGTCGTGATGGTCGGCGATGGCGATCCCGCACAGTTCGCCATGCTGATCGGCAAATATTTCGGCGACTGGAAAGAAGCGGGTGCGAATCCGGCGCAGCCCGATTTCGGCAAGCCCGATCCGTCGCAACCGGTCGCGAAGGAAATCGTCGAGGCGAACCAGCCGCTCGCGCTGACGCTCGCGATGATCCGGCCGTGGAAAAAGCGCGTCGATACCGTCGAAAACACCCGGCGCCTCTACCTCGAATATCTCGCGCAGGCGCTCGTCAATCGCCGGCTGGAAAATCGCGCGCGCAGCGGCGGCAGCTACCTCGTGGCCACCGTCAGCCAGGATTATGTCAGCCGCAGCGCCGATGTCACCTCGGCCGAAATCGTCCCGCTCGGCGACTGGAAGGCCGCGCTCGCCGACGTGCGCGGGGTTATCGCCGATGCCGTCCAGACGCCGCCGTCGCAGGCCGATATCGACCGCGAAGCGAACGAGATCGAGGCTTTCCTGCGCAAGGAACTGGAAAATGCGCCCAACGAGCCGGGGTCGCGCCTCGCCGATGACATGGTGCGCGCGGTGGATATCGGCGAGACGGTGACGAGCCCCAAGGGGCAGGTCGATATGTTCGCCGCGATCCGCGCGTCGGCGACGCCGCAGGTGATGCTCGACATCAGCCGGGCGATTTTCGCGGCGCCCGTCACGCGGCTCGTGCTGACGACGCCGACGCCGATCGAAGGCGGCGACAAGGCGTTGCTCGCTGCGCTTGCCGCGCCCGTCACCGCGCGCGACGATCGCGTCGCGGCGGCGAAGGTCGATTTCAGCCAGCTTCCCGCGCTGGGGCAGCCCGGCACGATCGCATCCGAAACGCCGCTCCCCGGGCTGCGCGTCCAGCGTCTCGAATTCGCCAATGGCGTGACAGCGCTGGTTGCCGACAACAAGGTCGAACCCGGCAAGGTGCGCGTCAACGTCCGCTTCGGCAGCGGCAATCGCAGCGTCGCGGGGAACGCGCCCAATCTGCTGTGGACCGGCGATTATGCGTTGATGGCAAGCGGTGTCGGTCCCTGGGGCCAGAACGAGCTCGATCAGGCAACCAACGGGCGCCAGATCCAGATGGGCTTCGACATCGACGACGACGCCTTTGAAATGACCGCAGAGAGCAACCCCGCCGATCTGCGCGATCAGCTGCGCCTCATGGCGACGAAGCTCGCGGCGCCGCGCTGGGATGCCTCGCCGATCGAGCGGCTGCGCGTTGGCCTGCTGACCGGTTTCGACCTCAATGACGCGACGCCCAACGCGGTGCTCGACCGCAATCTGCGCGGGTGGTTGGCAGGCGGCGACACGCGCTGGGCGCCGCCGTCGCGCGCCGCGATCGAAGGGCTGACCCCCGCCGCCTTTCGCGCTTTCTGGGAACCGCGCCTGAAAAGCGGCCCGATCGAGGTCCAGATTTTCGGTGATCTCGAATCGGTCGATTATAAGCAGTTGCTTGCGGAAAGTTTCGGGGCGCTTGCGCCGCGCCAGCCGCTCGCACCGCCGGGCGGACAGAGCGTTGCCTTCGCGCAGCATAATGCAAAGCCGTTCGTCGCCTATCACACCGGCGACAAGGGGCAGGCGGCGGCGATGATCGCCTGGCCGACGAGCGGCGGGATCGACAATATGCGCGACGCGCGGGCGATGGATGTGCTCGCTGCGATCTTCAACGATCGCCTGTTCGACCGGCTGCGCGCTGAACAGGGCGCAAGCTATGGCCCGGTCGTTGACAGCCATTGGCCGACGGGTTTCGAAAAAAGCGGCGGTTATCTGCTCGTCGGCAGTCTGCTGGCACCAAAGGATGTGAACCGGCTCTACAGCATCGCCGACGACATTGCCGCCGATCTCGTCGCGCGGCCGGTCAGCGCCGATGAACTCGCGCGCAACGCCGGGCCGATCCGCGAACAGGTCGCGCGCGCGACGACCGGCAATCTTTACTGGATGTATCTGCTCGAGGGGGCGACGCGCGATCCGCGCTATATCAAGGCGGCGATGGCGATCGAGGACGATGTGACGAATATCAGCGCCGCCGACATCCAGCGTCTGGCGCGGCAATATCTGGTGCCGGGGCGGAAATGGTCGCTGGCGGTGTTGCCGAAGGGAATGACGCTGGCGCAGGCGGCGGCGCTCGATGCCGGAGCCATCGGCGGCGGCAAATAGTCAGGCGCTGCCTTCGGGGCGGCGCAGCTTGCGGATGCGCGGTTCGTCGGCGAGCTCGCCCTTGGTCATGATGTCGTGGCGCATGCGCGCCCGGACATCGTGAATCGAGGCGATGACCGGCCCCATCGCAACCCCCAGATCGACCAGCACCGCTTCGGCGAGTTGCAGCGAGCTTTCGAGCGTTTCGGGCACCGCGTCGGTGGCGCCGGCCCGATAGAGCGCCGCGGCATGATCGGCGTCGCGCGCGCGGCTGATGATCGGCAGCTCGGGATATTTCTGGCGAAGCTGGCGCGTCATGCGCAATTGCTGCACCGGATCGTCCATCGTCAGCACGATCGCGTCGGCATTTTCGATCCCCATCCGGTCGAGGCTGCCGGGGCGGGCCACATCGGCGAAGCGGACCGAAAAACCGTCGCGCCGCGCCGCCGCGACGGTGTCGATATCGGCGTCGACCGCGACATAGCGTCGCTGATGTTCGCGCAGCAATTCGGCGACGGTGCGCCCGACGCGGCCGAAGCCGACGACGACGGTGCGGCCTTCGGGCGTTTCTTCTTCCTGCGCGTCGCCGCTGCGCATCTCGATCCGGCGCGCGACATCGTGGCCCACGCGGGCGAGGAGCGGCGTGATCGTCAGGCCGATTGCCGTGACGAGCTGCCAGAATTCGGCGGTGGTGCGGCTTATGAGCTGCGCCTGCAGCGCCGTTGCAAGGACGATCAGCGTCGTTTCCGACGGGCTGGCCATCAGCAATCCGACCTCGGCCGCCGTGCCGCGCCGCGCGGCGCCCGAAAAGCGCAGCAGCGCTGCGGTCACGATCGATTTGATCAGGACCACGCCGACGACGGCGGCGATCAGCTCGGGCCATTGCGCCGCGATCGTCTTGAGGTTGAGCCCCATGCCGACGCTGATCAGGAACACGCCGAGCGCGAGGCCTTTGAAAGGCGCCGTGATTGCTTCGACCTCGCCATGATATTCGGTCTCGGCGATCATCAGGCCGGCCAGCAGCGCGCCGACGATCGGCGACAGGCCGACCGCGGCGGTCGCCAGCGCCGCGACGATCACGACCAGCAGGCTCGCCGCCAGAAACAGCTCGGGATCCTTGGCGCGCGCGGCCTGCGCAAAGATGCGCGGCAGCAGGAACCAGCCCGCGACCGCGAGGATCGCCACGACCAGCGCGCCCTGCCACAGCGTCGTCAGCATAAGCTCGGTATTGTCGCTCGCCGCGATGGGGGACAGCGCGCCGAGAACGAAGATGATCGGGACGATCGCCAGATCCTCGAACAGCAACATCGCAAAGGAAGCGCGGCCGACGGCCGATTTGGTGCCCGCGATTGGCAGCACCAGCGCCGTCGATGAGAGGGCGAGGGCGATGCCGAGGCCATAGGCCGCGGCGGTCGAATGATCGCCTAGCAGGAACAGCGCCGTGCCGAGTATCGCGCCGCCGAGCAACAGTTCGGCGGCCCCGATGCCGAAGACCAGCTTGCGCAGCTGCCACAGGCGTCGGAACGACAGTTCGAGCCCGATCGAAAAGAGCAACAGGATGATGCCGAATTCGCCGAACAGCGCGATGTCTTCGCTTGACGCGATGGTGATGTGCCGCAGCCACGGATAATCGGCGGCGAGCGCGCCGAGCCCCGATGGCCCGACGAGCAGCCCGACGAGAATGAACCCGATCACCGGCGAGATGCGAAAGCGCGCAAAGGCCGGGATGACGATTCCCGCCGCCCCCAGCACCACCAGCGCGTTGCCGATAGCCGATGTGTCCTGTTCACTTACCATAAGGGCCGACCTTATGCAGGCCGGCCCCGATTGGCTAGATGCCTATCCCAACCTTTTCGGTTGTTTAAGCCCTATGGCTCAGGCGCCCATCTTCTTTTCGAGATTTTCGACGATCGCTTCGAAGAAGCCCTCGGTGGTCAGCCAGTTCTGATCGGGACCGATCAGCAGGGCGAGATCCTTGGTCATCTTGCCGCTTTCGACGGTTTCGATGCACACACGCTCAAGGTCTTCGGCAAACTTCGTCACCTCGGGCGTGCCGTCGAGCTTGCCGCGATGCTTGAGCCCGCCGGTCCAGGCAAAGATCGACGCGATCGGGTTCGTCGAGGTCGCCTTGCCCTGCTGGTGCATGCGGTAGTGGCGGGTGACGGTGCCGTGCGCGGCTTCGGATTCCACGGTCTGGCCGTCGGGCGTCATCAGCACGCTGGTCATCAGGCCGAGCGAGCCGAAGCCCTGTGCCACCGTGTCCGACTGGACGTCGCCGTCGTAATTCTTGCAGGCCCAGACGAACTTGCCCGACCATTTGAGGGCCGAGGCGACCATGTCGTCGATCAGGCGATGCTCGTAAATGATGCCGGCTGCTTCGAATTTGGCCTTGAATTCGTTCTGATAGACTTCCTCGAACAGATCCTTGAAGCGGCCGTCATAGGCCTTCAGGATCGTGTTCTTGGTCGACAGATAGACGGGCCAGCCGCGCGCGAGGCCATAATTCATGCTGGCGCGCGCGAAATCGCGGATCGAATCGTCGAGATTGTACATCGCCATCGCGACGCCGGACGAGGGGAACTGGAACACTTCCTCGTCGATGATCGTGCCGTCCTCGCCTTCGAACACCAGGCGCAGCTTGCCGGGGCCGGGGACGCGATAGTCGGTGGCGCGATACTGATCGCCGAAGGCGTGACGGCCGACGACGATCGGGTCGGTCCAGCCGGGGACAAGCCGCGGGACATTCTTGATGACGATCGGTTCGCGGAACACGACGCCGCCCAGGATGTTGCGGATCGTGCCGTTGGGCGACTTCCACATCTTCTTGAGGCCGAATTCCTCGACGCGCGCTTCGTCGGGGGTGATCGTCGCGCACTTCACGCCGACGCCATATTTCTTGATCGCATTGGCGGCTTCGACGGTGATCTTGTCGTCGGTGCGGTCGCGTTCCTCGATGCCGAGGTCGTAATAATGCAGGTCGACGTCGAGATAGGGCAGGATCAGCCGTTCGCGAATCCACTGCCAGATGATCCGCGTCATTTCGTCGCCGTCGAGTTCGACGACCGGGTTGACTACCTTGATCTTGCCCATGCTGCTGCCTTTTCCTTGGGGAGTCGAATTGCAGGGGGCCTTAGGCAAAGCCGGGGCAATGTTCAACCGCCCTGGTGCCGTCCCACGAGCGGGCGGGGCGGGATAAGCGATTGTCAGTGCCCGATGCGCGCCCTAGAACAACCCGCATGTCCACCACCATCTCTTCCAACCGCCCCGGCGGCGGCATCAAGTGGCGCTGGCCGTCGATTCACCCCGAGGGCCGCAAATTCCTGTTGATCGCGGCGATCGTCACCGTCTGTTTCTGGCTGCTCGGCTGGGAAATCGCCGGCTGGCTGATGGCCGGAATCACCGCGTGGGTCGGCGCCTTTTTCCGCGACCCGGTGCGCGTGACGCCGACCAGTGCCGACCTGGTCATCGCACCCGCCGACGGGCTCGTCACCCAGATTGCCGAAGTCCCGCCCCCGCCCGAAATCGCTGGGGCCGACGGGCTGGGCGATGCGCCGATGCTGCGCGTATCGATCTTCATGAGCGTGTTCGACGTCCATATCAATCGCACCCCGGTTGCCGGGACGCTGCGCAAGCTGGTTTATATCCCCGGCAAGTTCGTGAACGCCGATCTCGACAAGGCGAGCGAGGAAAACGAGCGCCAGCATTTCGTCGTCGAACGCGCCGACGGGGTGCGCATCGGTTTCACCCAGATTGCGGGGCTGGTGGCGCGGCGCATCATGCCCTTCGTCAGCATGGGAACCGAGCTTGCGACGGGCCAACGCGTCGGCCTGATCCGCTTCGGCAGCCGTGTCGATGTCTATCTGCCGCAGGGTACGGCGCCGCAGGTGTTGCTGGGGCAGCGCACGCTGGCCGGCGAAACGATTGTTGCCCGGCTCGGCAAGGGCGACACGATCGACGGCATCGGGCAATAATGGCGGGCGATCGCGATCCGCGGACGGGCGTCGACCCGCGCCGTATCGGCGGCATTCCGCTGCGTGCCTTTGCGCCCAACGCGATTACCGCGCTCGCCCTGTGCTTCGGCCTGACGGGCGTGCGTTTCGCGATCGGCGAGGAATGGGAAAAGGCGCTGGCGGCGGTGATCTTCGCCGGGGTGCTCGACGGGATGGACGGGCGCATCGCGCGCCTGCTGCGCGCGCAGAGCAAATTCGGCGCCGAACTCGATTCCCTCTCCGACGTCATTGCCTTCGGCGTCGCGCCGGCGATGATCCTGTTTCTGTGGTCGCTGGACGACGCGCCGAAATTCGGCTGGACCGCAGCGCTGGCGCTCGCGGTCGGCTGCGCGCTGCGGCTGGCGCGGTTCAATTCGCGGATGGACGCCGATGTCCAGCCGCACAAGTCGGCGGGCTTCAACACCGGCATTCCGGCGCCTGCGGGGGCGGGACTTGCCTTTGTTCCCGTCTATCTCTGGCTTTCGACCGGCAGCGACCTGTTCCGCGAATGGTATGTCGTCATGCCGTGGGCGCTCGGCGTCGCGATGCTGATGATCTCGGCAATCCCGACCTACAGCTGGTCGTCGATCCGCCTGCGCCGGTCGTGGCGGCTGTTCGCGCTGGCGGGGGTGGGGCTGCTCGGCGCGGCGCTCGTCACCGCGCCGTGGCCGACCTTGCTTGCGATCTGCGTCTTCTATGTCGGGCTGCTGCCCTTCGGACTTGCGAGCTACGCGAAAGTCAGGCGGCGCGGCTGATCAGCGGTTGAACGCGAACCGGGGTGCGAACGCCTCGCGGCATGCCGCGGCGGCGTAGCGGCACGACGGTCGCGGCCGGGCCGGTCTGGGGGGATGAGCCGTGCGGGAAGGCGCCTTCGCCGGCAAGCGCCGACAAGATCGCATCGCCATTGGTGCGCAGCATGGCGAGAATCACCAGCACACCCAGTCCGGCGGCACTTGCGAAGAGAAGAGCGGCGGCGACCTGAACCATTTTCTTGTCCTTTCGGCTTCCCTGTGCGAAACCTTTGCCCGGAGCTACGGTTTTGCTGATCTTTTCGTTCCATGTTCTCTATTTGTTCTCAATGCTAATGCGGCGAAGCGTTATGTTTTGTCGATGAGTTGAGTCGGGCGCGGTGCAAGGCGCACCGAGCGGGCAGGGCGGCTAATCGACGCTTGGGCCTTGCTTTTCGCGGGCAAGCCGTCTAACGGCCCGCCCATTCCACATGGAAGGCGCACATACCGGTGCCGGGATGATTCCCTAGCGGATCGCTCGGTTCTTGCCTTTCAGAGGACTAACCGGAAGGAGAAAGACTATGGCGGCTCCTGTCGTCACGATGCAGAATCTTATCGAAGCTGGCGCCCACTTCGGCCACCAGACTCACCGTTGGAACCCGCGCATGAAGCCGTATATCTTCGGCGCGCGCAACGGCATCCACATCCTCGACCTGTCGCAGACCGTGCCGCTCTTCGCGCGTGCGCTCGACTTCATCTCGTCGACCTCGGCCGCCGGCGGCAAGGTGCTGTTCGTCGGCACCAAGCGCCAGGCGCAGGGCCCGATCGCCGATGCGGCCCGCGCTTCGGGTCAGCACTTCGTCAACCACCGCTGGCTGGGCGGCATGCTCACCAACTGGAAGACGATCTCGAACTCGATCAAGCGCCTCAAGTCGCTCGAAGAACAGCTTTCGGGCGACACCTCGGGCCTGACCAAGAAGGAAGTGCTCAACAAGACGCGCGAACGCGACAAGCTCGAGCTCAGCCTCGGCGGCATTCGCGACATGGGCGGCATTCCCGACGTGATGTTCGTGATCGACGCGAACAAGGAAGAGCTGGCGATCAAGGAAGCCAACGTCCTTGGCATCCCGGTCGTCGCGATCCTCGATTCGAACGTCTCGCCCGATGGCATCGCTTTCCCCGTTCCGGCGAACGACGATGCGGCGCGCGCGATCCGTCTTTACTGCGAAGCGGTTGCCCAGGCGGCGACCCGCGGCGGCCAGCAGGCCCGCGCCGATCGCGGCGAAGATCTGGGTGCGGCGGTCGAACCCGTTGCCGAGCCCGTGCTGACCGAGGACGAACAGGTCCCGGCCGAAGCGGCTGCCGAAACCGAGCGCCAGGCCGACGCCTGAGCCCGTGCGGCATGACGGGGCGGCGCGCCGATCGGCGGTCGCCCCTGTCATCCCTTTGACTTATCGCCCCGCCATGCGCGCGGGCGTCCCGCGGGTCCAATTGCGCCCGCCCTTTTGAAAGGAACATCCGATGGCTGAAATTACGGCCGCTCTCGTCAAGGAACTGCGCGACCGCACCGGCGCAGGCATGATGGACTGCAAGAAGGCGCTTGCCGAAAACAACGGCGACATCGAAGCGTCGATCGACTGGCTGCGCACCAAGGGCCTTGCCGCCGCCGCCAAGAAGGCCGGCCGCGTCGCTGCCGAAGGTCTGGTCGGCGTTGCCGCCGACGGCACCAAGGGTGCCGTCGTCGAAGTCAACAGCGAAACCGACTTCGTTGCCAAGAACGAACAGTTCCAGGCGTTCGTTCGCGACGTGACGCAGGTCGCGCTCGCCGAAGGCATCACCGACATCGAAACGCTCGCCGCCGCCGGCTACCCGACGGGTGGCACGGTCGCCGAACAGCTCACCAACAACATCGCCACGATCGGCGAGAATCAGTCGCTGCGCCGCGCCGCGATCCTGTCGGTGAACTCGGGCGTCGTGACCGGCTATGTCCACAATGCCGCGGCGCCGGGCATGGGCAAGATCGGCGTGCTCGTCGCGCTCGAATCGACCGCTGGCGCCGACGTTCTCGAACCGCTGGCCAAGCAGCTTGCGATGCATGTCGCCGCCGCCAACCCGCTGGCGCTGAACGGCGACGATCTCGACGCCGATCTCGTCGCGCGTGAACGGGCGATCGCGGAAGAAAAGGCGGCCCAGTCGGGCAAGCCGGCCGAGATCGTCGCGAAGATGGTCGATGGGTCGATCGCCAAGTTCCGCAAGGAAAATGCGCTGCTGTCGCAGCTCTTCGTGATGGACGGCAAGACGCCGGTCGCCGAAGTCGTCGCCGCTGCGGGCAAGGATGTCGGCGCGACGATCACGCTGACCGGCTTCATCCGCTTCCAGCTCGGCGAAGGCATCGAGAAGGAAGAGAGCGACTTCGCCGCCGAAGTCGCCGCCGCCGCGGGCGTCTAAAAGAAGAACCGGATTGCTGCGCTTGGGGCGCCGCAGTCCGCTTGGCAATGGCGCGCACTCTCTCTAGGGTGCGCGCCATTCGCATATTACGAGTTTGCAAGAGGTTCCCCCCGACATGGCATTGCCCGGCATGAAACGCATCCTGCTCAAATTGTCGGGCGAGGCGCTGATGGGGCCGACGCCCTTCGGGATCGATCCCGCAACGGTCGCGAGCATGGCGGCCGAGGTCAAGGAAGCGAAGGATCGCGGCCTCGAAATCTGCCTCGTCATCGGCGGCGGCAATATCTTTCGCGGCATGGCGGGGGCGGCGAAGGGCATGGACCGCGCACAGGCCGACTATATGGGCATGCTGGCGACGGTGATGAATGCGCTTGCCATGCAGAATGCGCTCGAGCAGCTCGGCGTCCAGACCCGCGTCCAGTCGGCGATCGAGATGGACAAGGTGTGCGAACCGGTGATCCGCCGCCGCGCCGAACGCCACCTCGAAAAGGGCCGCGTTGTCATTTTTGCCGCGGGCGTCGGTGCGCCCTATTTCACGACCGACAGCGGCGCGGCGCTGCGCGCGGCGGAAATGAAATGCGATGCGTTGCTGAAAGGCACCAGCGTCGATGGCGTCTATAACGCCGATCCGAAACAGGATCCGAGCGCGGTGCGCTACGACAGCCTGAGCTATGACCGTGTCCTCGCCGACAATCTGAAGGTGATGGACGCGAGCGCCGTGGCCTTGTGCCGCGACAATAATATTCCGATCGTCGTGTTCAACATTCGCGAAGCCGGAAATCTGGCGCGGGTGCTGGCCGGCGAGGGCGTCGCCACCGTGGTCGGCGGCGCGGCCTGAAACGATCAAGAGAGGAAAGACAGATGGCGAAATATGACAAGGCCGACTTGGAGCGCCGCATGCACGGCGCGGTCGAATCGCTGAAGCACGACCTTGCGGGGCTGCGCACCGGCCGCGCCAATTCGGCGCTGCTCGATCCGGTGACGGTCGAGGTCTACGGCAGCCATATGCCGCTCAACCAGGTCGCCTCGGTCAGCGCGCCCGAACCGCGCATGCTGGCGGTGCAGGTGTGGGACAAGTCGAACGTCGGCCCGGTGGACAAGGCGATCCGCTCGGCCGGGCTCGGCCTCAACCCGATCGTCGATGGCCAGCTTCTCCGCTTGCCGATCCCCGAAATGACGCAGGAACGCCGCAAGGAATTGTCGAAGCTTGCCGGGCAATATGCCGAAAAGGCGCGCGTCGCCGCCCGCAACGTCCGCCGCGACGGCATGGACAATCTGAAGCAGGACGAGGCGAAGAAGGAAATCAGCGAGGACGAGCGCAAGCGCGCCGAAACCGAAGTGCAGAAGCTGACCGACGCGACGATCGCCGAAATCGATGCGGCGGCGGCAGCGAAGGAAAAGGAAATTCTGGGCTAGTGCTCCTCCGCGCTACCCTCTCGGCCGTTCGGGCTGAGCCTGTCGAAGCCCCGTCCTTTTCTTGCCCAGCAAAGAACGGCCCGTCGACAAGCTCAGGGCGAACGGAGTCTTAGGCTTTTCCGGTGTCCGAAACGCATCACGGTGCCCGCCATGTCGCCATCATCATGGATGGCAACGGCCGCTGGGCCAAGAAGCGCCACCTGCCGCGCATCGCCGGTCATCGCGCGGGGGTCGAGGCGGTGCGCACGATCGTGCGCGCGGCCGGCGACCTGGGGATCGAGGCGCTGACCCTCTATGCCTTTTCGTCCGAAAACTGGAAGCGGCCCGAGGACGAGGTCAGCGATCTGATGGGCCTGCTCAAGCGGTTCATCGTCAGCGATATCGACGAATTTGCCGCCAATGACGTGCGGCTCAAGATCATCGGCGATTGGCGCGCGCTCGCGCCCGATGTCGTCGCACTGATCGAGGATGCGATCGCGCGCACCGCGCATAACCGGCGCACCACGCTGGCGGTCGCGCTCAATTATGGCGCGCAGGATGAACTGGTGCGGGCGGCAAAGGCCGCGGCGGCGGAAGGCGAGATCAGTGCCGAGACGATCGCGGCGCATCTCGACACCGCCGACATGCCGCCGCTCGACCTGTTGATCCGCACGTCGGGCGAAGTGAGGCTGTCGAATTTCCTGCTGTGGCAGGCGGCTTATGCCGAGCTTTATTTCACCGATCGGCTATGGCCCGATTTCAAACCCGCCGACCTCAAGGCGGCGCTCGATCATTTTGCGGCGCGCGAGCGCCGTTTCGGAGGATTATAAGGCATGGCGGGCGCAGCTAAGTCGGATCTGTGGGTGCGCATCGGGTCAGCGATCATCCTGTTCGCGATCGCCGGCACCGCTCTGTGGTTCGGCGGCATCGCCTTCGGCCTGCTCCTGCTCGTCGGCGGCGCGCTGCTGCTGGTCGAATGGTTCCAGCTCGTCCGCGCGATGGGGCTCGGCAGCGGCGGCAAGGCGGCCTTCTCGGCGCTCGGATTGCTGCTCGTCATCGGGGCGATCGGTGGGCTCTGGTATATCCGGCAGAATCTGGGGATGACGGCGGCGCTGTGGGTGTTCGGCATGGTCTGGGCGACCGACATCGGCGCCTATTTTGCCGGACGCGCCTTTGGCGGCGCGCGGCTCGCGCCGACGATCAGCCCCTCGAAAACCTGGTCGGGGCTCGTCGGCGGCATGATCGCGGCGCTGATTGCGAGCGCGACGATCGGCGACCGCGGCCAGATTATCGGCGTCCCGCTGTGGATCGGCCTGTTCATGGGCCTCCTCGCGCAGCTTGGCGATCTCGGCGAAAGCTGGATGAAGCGCCGCGCCGGGGTCAAGGATTCGGGCAAGCTGATTCCGGGGCATGGCGGCATTTTCGACCGCGTCGACGGCTTGCTGCCCGTCGCGCTCATTCTCGGTGCACTCGCCGTCGCGGGTCAGATCGCGGTCCGGGCGGCCGGCTGACATGCGCCGCCTCTCGGTCTTTGGCGCAACGGGTTCGGTCGGGCAATCGGCCCTCGACCTCGTGCGCCGCGACCGCGATGCATGGCAGATCGTCGTGCTCAGCGCCAACAGCGACGTTGCCGAACTGGCGCGTCTGGCGCGCGAGTTCACCCCCGAAGTCGCCGTGATCGGCGATGCCGCGCGCCATTACGAGCTCAAGGCGGCGCTGGCGGACACGCATATCGGCGTGGCGGCGGGCGCCGACGCATTGGTCGACGCTGCGCGGCTTCCCGCCGATCTGGTGCTCGCCGCGATTGTCGGTACCGCCGGGCTCGCGCCTACGATGGCGGCGATCGAGGCCGGGTGCGACGTGGCGCTGGCGAACAAGGAATCGCTGGTGTCGGCGGGCGAGTTGATGATCGCGGCGGCGCAGCGGTCCGGCGCGACGATCCTGCCGGTCGATTCCGAACATAATGCGATCTTTCAGTGCCTGGCGGGCGGACGTCTCGATCAGGTGCGGCGCATCATTCTGACCGCGAGCGGCGGTCCCTTCCGCACGATGCCGGCCGAGGCGATGGCGCGCGTCACCCCGGCGCAGGCGGTCGCGCACCCCAATTGGTCGATGGGCGCCAAGATCAGCGTCGATTCGGCGACGATGATGAACAAGGGCCTCGAACTGATCGAGGCGCATCATCTCTTTCCCGTCGGCCTCGACCGGATCGAAATCCTCGTTCACCCGCAATCGGTGATCCACAGCCTCGTCGAATATGTCGATTGTTCGACGCTGGCGCAGATCGGATCGCCCGATATGCGCATTCCGATCGCGAGCGCGCTCGCCTGGCCGCAGCGTATGGCGACGCCGTGCGCGCCGCTCGATCTTGCCGCCATCGCGCGGCTCGATTTCGAAGCGCCGGACGAGGAGCGCTTTCCGGCGACGGCGCTGTGCCGCGCCGCGATCGCCGAGGGCGGCGCGCGGCCCGCGCAGCTCAACGCCGCCAACGAGGTGGCGGTCGCCGCCTTCCTTGCGGGGCGGATATCCTTTCCGGCAATCATCGACACGGTAAAGCGCGTCCTCGATGCCGATGCGCCCGCCGTGCCGGGTGCGCTTCAGGACATATTCAGCGTCGACGCCGCATCCCGCGCGGCCGCGCAGCATTTTGTGGACCAACTCGAACATGCTTGAGTCGCCCGGTTTCCTGTTCACCATTCTTGCGTTTCTGGTCGTGCTCGGCCCGCTCGTGTTCGTGCACGAATATGGCCATTACATCGTCGGCCGCTGGTGCGGGGTGAAAGCCGACACCTTTTCGATCGGTTTCGGGCGCAAGATCCTCGGCTGGACCGACAAGCGCGGCACCGAATGGAAGATCGGCTGGCTGCCGCTTGGCGGCTATGTCCAGTTCGCGGGCGACCGCGATGCGGTGAGCCAGCCCGACGCCAACTGGCACAATATGCCCGCCGAAGAACGATCGCACAGCTTTCCCGCGCAGCCGGTCTGGAAACGCGCTCTCATCGTGCTCGCGGGGCCGGTGACCAATTTCCTGTTCGCCATCGCGATCTTTGCCGCCTTCAACATGGCTTATGGCGTGCCGACGACGCCCCCCGTCGTTGGCGCGGTGGAGCCGGGCAGCGCGGCCGAAGCCGCCGATCTGCGGGTCGGCGACCGGATCGTGGCGATCAACGGCGGCGCGATCGAGAAATTCGACGACATTCCGATGGCCGTGGCCTTCGACCTTGGCAAACCCGCCGAGCTTGCGATCCAGCGCGGCGGCGAACGCATCGATGTGCTGCTGCGGCCGCGCGTCATCACCGAAACCGATCGCTTCGGCAACAAGGGCGAACGCGCGGTGATCGGCATCCGATCGGGTGAGATTGCCTTGGAACCTGTCAATCCGCTCGCGGCCGTTCAGGCTGGCGCGGCCCAGACCTGGGGTATCGTGCGGTTGACCGGGGATATATTGGGGCAATTCCTCACCGGGCAGCGGTCGGTCAAGGAAATGGGCGGCCCGCTCAAGATCGCGAAACAATCGGGCGAGATGGCGACGCTGGGGCTTTCCAGCCTGATCTTCTTCGTCGCTTTCGTTTCCATCAATCTGGGGTTCATAAATCTGTTGCCATTGCCCATGCTCGATGGTGGCCATCTGCTTTTCTACGGCTATGAAGCAATTCGGAGGCGGCCGGCGCCGCCGCAGGCGCAGGAGTGGGCGTTCAGATTCGGTTTTGCGGTGATCGTGACGTTGATGCTGGTCGTGACTTTCAACGATTTGGGCTCAATTGGCGTTTGGGACAGGATCGCCCGCTTGATTGGATAGCCAGACTAAGGCAGGGAGAGCGCGCACTTGGGCCGGAGCGGGACCTGGGCGCAGGGATACGGATTTTTGCGGGATGAACGGTGTGGCTTCACAGAAATTTTCGGCACGGACGCGACTGACCGCGGTGCTTTTGACCGGGTCGATGCTGGCGTGGCCGGTTGCGGCGCTGGCGCAGGTCGCCCCGCCGCCGGTGACATCGACGCTGCCCGTTCCGCCGACCGAGGCGGCACCGACCGCGGCCACGATCAAGACGATCACCGTCGTCGGCAACCAGCGGCTCGAGGCGCAGACGATCCTCTCCTATCTGCGCCTGCGCGTGGGGCAGCCCTATGACCGTTCGGTACTCGACCAGGCACTCAAGGATCTGGCGTCGACCGAATTGTTCAAGGATTATCAGATCAGCGATGACAATGGCGCGCTGACGATCCAGGTGACGGAAAACCCCGTCATCAACCGCGTCATCCTCGAAGGCAACAAGCGGCTGAAGGAAGACAAGATCCGGCCCGAGATCAAGCTTGCGCCGCGGCAGATTTTCACCCGCTCGAAGGTCCGCGCCGACGTCGCGCGTATCATCGAACTCTACAAGCGGCAGGGCCGCTTCGCCGCGACCGTCGATCCCAAGATGGTCCAGCTCGACCAGAACCGCGTCGATGTGGTGTTCGAGATCGACGAAGGGCCGAAGTCGAAGGTCCGCCAGATCAACATCATCGGCAACGAACAGTTCAGCGACGGCGAACTGCGCGGCGAAATGGCGACGAAGCAGGCCAGCCTCGGCAATATCCTGTCGTCGAACACGACCTACGATCCCGATCGTCTGGCCTATGACCAGCAGAAGCTGCGCCTCTTCTATCTCCAGCACGGCTATGCCGACTTCCGCGTGATTTCGGCGGTGGCGGAGCTGACCAGCAACAAGCAGGACTTCATCATCACCTATGTGGTGGAGGAAGGCGAGCGCTACAAATTCGGCGACATCGACGTGAAGAGCCAGCTGCGCGACTTCAAGCCGGAGACGCTGAAGCGCCTGCTGCCGATGAAGACGGGCGACTGGTACGACGCCAAGCTTGTGGAAGATACGGTGGAAAGCCTGAGCGAAACCGCCGGCCTCTTCGGCTATGCCTTCGCCGACATCAATCCCGAATTCCGCCGCGATCCCGAAACGCGGACGATGGCGATCACTTTCGACGTCGGCGAAAGCCCGCGCACCTATGTCGAGCGCATCGACGTCAACGGCAATACGCTGACGCATGACAAGGTGGTGCGCCGCGAGTTTCGCCTCAACGAAGGTGACGCCTTCAACAGCTTCGGGGTCAAGCGCACCGAGAACCGCCTGAACAGCCTTGGCTATTTCCAGGACAAGCTGGAGATCGAGCGCAAGGAAGGCTCGACCCCAGATCGCATCATCCTCGAAACCAATGTCGAAGAAAAGCCGACAGGCGAATTGTCGCTTTCCGCTGGTTTCTCGTCGATCGAGAATTTTCTGCTCCAGGCGTCGATCCGCCAGCGCAACTTCCGCGGTCTCGGCCAGCAGCTTCAGGCATCGGTCAATTATTCGAGCTATTCGAAGTCGGTAGAGCTTGGTTTCACCGAGCCTTATCTGTTCGACCGCAACATCTCGCTTGGCGGCAGCATCTATCGCCGCGACCTCAACTCGTTCAACTTCATCAACAACAACCGCCAGACGACCTTCCAGCAGATTACGACGGGTTTCCAAGTCAATATGGGCGTTCCGCTTACCGAATTCATGTCGGTGTTCGGTCGCTACAGCCTCAATCTCGACGATGTGACGCTCGACAAGAATCTCTATTATTTCGGGGGCAATTGCGACCCGCTGGTCGCCGGCCGCTATCTTTGCGACGCGATCGGCAAGCGCACGACGTCGCTCGTCGGCTACACCATCGCCTATGACGATCGCGACAACCGCCTGCGCCCGACGCGCGGTCAGTCCTTCACGCTGGGACAGGATTTTGCCGGCCTCGGCGGCAGTGTTCGGTATGTCCGGACGACCGCGACGGCGAGCAAGCATTTCAACCTCGGCAGCAAGTTCATCCTGAACATCTCGGCCGAAGGCGGCTATATCTATCCCCTTGGCGATGCTCCGTCGCCGACCAGCGACAAGGTGCGTTTGACCGACCGCTTTTTCCTTGGCGAACCGCAACTGCGCGGCTTCGACATCCGCGGCGTCGGCCCCCGCGTCGTGCGCTACGGCAATGTCGATCTGACCGATCCCATGAACCCGATCCTCGACACGTCGGACAATGCCCGCGTCGACGACGCCTTGGGCGGACGCGCCTATTACAAGGGGCGGTTTGAGGTCGATATTCCGCTCGGCAGCGGCGCGAAGGAGCTTGGCCTTCGCCCGTCGGTATTCCTCGACTTCGGGTCGGTCTGGGGCGTTAAGCGCCCGACGCTGACAACGCTGGCCGATTTCAGAGACCCGGCCGATGGTATCACCAAATATCTTTGCCGTAATGCCTCGACCGGCGCGACGACCTTTGCGAGTCAGACCGTCGTCACCGACACAACGACCGGTGTGGTGACGCCGACTGGGCAATATACCACTTGCGACGCCACCAACGGCTTCACGCCGCTGGCACCATTCGAGGAACGCTATCTGGGCGACAGCTGGAAACCGCGCGTCGCGATTGGCGCTGGCGTCAACTGGAACTCTCCGTTTGGTCCTTTCCGGATCGACTTCGCTTACGCCCTCCGCAAAGAAGAGGGTGACGATACGAAACGCTTCTCATTCAACGTAGGAACACAATTCTGATGAAGAAAATTATTGCCGCTTCGGCGCTTGCCATTGCCGCGCTTTCGGTTTCGCCGCTTCTGTCGGCTCCGGCCATTGCACAGGCGAAATCGGTCGCGCTCGCCGACGTTCGCGTTGCGGCCTCGCGTTCGAACGCCTTCACTGTCGCATCGCAGCAGATCCAGACGACCTATAAGGCACAGATCGACCAGCAGGAAACCCGCGGTCAGACGCTGCAGGCCGAACTGAACGTGCTGGTGGCGAAATATAATGAAGAAGCGAAGAAGACGCCGCAGAATCAGGCTGCGCTCCAAGCCGCTGCCAAGGCCGTGCAGGACAAGCGCCAGTCGGCTTCCGCCGAGCTTAACAAGATCGGCGAACCTGTCGACCTCGCGATCGCCTATGTTGAGGATCAGATCAGCGTTCGCATGAACGAGGCGATCCGCGCCGCGATGACCGCCAAGAAGGTCGACCTGCTGCTGCAGCCCGACGCCGTGCTGGCGCGCGACCCGAGCACCGACATCACCGATGCGGTCGTTACCGAACTTAACCGCATTCTGCCGAACGTGTCGATCACGCCGCCGGCGGGTTACAAGCCCGGCCAGCTCGTGCAGCAGAAGAACCAGCAGGCGATGGACCAGGCACGCGCCGCCGCGGCTGCCCAGCCGGCTGCGTCGGGCGGCACGCCGCCGGTCACCCGCTAAGCGCGCATGACCGACAGCGATGACAAGATGATGGGTCCGGCGGATATCCGCCGGATCCTGAGTCTGCTTCCGCATCGTTACCCGATGCTGCTCGTCGACCGCGTCGAATCGATGGTCCGCGACACCAGCATCCATGCGGTGAAGGCGGTCACGATCAACGAGCCCTTTTTCCAGGGTCATTTTCCCGGTCGGCCGATCATGCCCGGCGTCCTCATTATCGAGGCGCTGGCGCAGGCGGGCGGGGTGCTCGCTATCGAATCGCTGGGACTCGCAGGGTCGGGCAAGCTCGTCTATTTCATGGGGATCGACGGGGTTAAGTTCCGCAAACCCGTGGAGCCGGGCCATCTGCTCGACCTGCACGTCACGATCCTGCAGGCCAAGCGGAACATCTGCAAGTTCGAAGGCCGGGCGATGCTGGGCGATCAACTGGCAACCGAATGCCAGTTCACCGCAATGATCGCCGATCCGCCGAGCGATTGAATGATACGCGCTCGCCCGGCAATACGGCGGGTTGCAATTCCTTCCGTTCGTCGTTAGGGGCAGCCGCTTCGCGGCCCCCTGCGGGGATCGTACCGACTCACGCCGCTGGTCGGAAACCAGCGGCACAGGAGCTTAAGACATGAAAAAAGACATCCATCCGGCCTATCACATGATCACGGTCAAGATGACCGACGGCACCGAATATCAGACGCGCTCGACCTGGGGCAGCGAAGGTGACGTGATGACGCTCGAAATCGACCCCACCGCGCACCCGGCGTGGACCGGCGGCAACCAGCGCCTGCTCGATCAGGGCGGCCAGGTCGCCAAGTTCAACAAGCGCTTCGGCGGCCTTACCCTCAAGCGCTGATCGACGTCACCCCCCGCCTTCGCAGGGGCGACGATCAGGTCAAGATTTTCGCGAGCGCGCTTTGCCAGCCGGCAAGGCGCGTTTTGCGTTGCGCGTCGTTCAGCGCCGGGATGAAGCGCGTCGCACGCCCGCGCATCGTCCCCGCGGCGGTGGCGAGGTCGGGGTAGAGTCCCGCGCCGCAGGCCGCCAGCATCGCGGCGCCGAGGGCGGTGCTTTCGACAAATTCGGGTCGCTCGACGATCAAGGCGAGCATGTCGGCCAGATCCTGCGCCATCCAGTCGTTCGCCGCCATGCCGCCGTCGATCCGCAGATCGGCCCAATCGACGCCATCGGCCGCGAAGGCGGCTTTCAGATCATGCGCCTGATAGGCTTGTGCTTCCAGCGCGGCGCGCGCGACATGCGCCTTGCCACTTGCGAAACTCAGCCCCGATATTGCAGCGAGCGCATCGGGTCGCCAGTGCGGCGCACCGAGTCCTGCAAGCGCGGGGACCAGATAAACACCGCCATTATCCGGAACCGAGCGGGCCAGCGCCTCGCTCTCGCCTACGTTCGCAAGCAGGCCGAGGCCGTCACGGAGCCACTTTATCAGGCTTCCCGCCACGAATACCGATCCTTCGAGCGCATAGCTGCGGCGCCCGTTTTCCTGAACCAATATCGTCGCGAGCAGCCGGTTGGCCGAATGCGGCCGTTCCGTGCCGCTCGCCGACAGGATGAAGGCGCCGGTGCCGAAGGTTGCCTTGGTCTGTCCCGGTTCCAGACAGGCCTGGCCGATCGTTGCCGCCTGTTGGTCGCCCGCCATCCCCGCAATCGGGATCGCGCCGCCGAACAGCTCCGGGTCGGTGGTGCCGACCGTTGCGGTGCAATCGACGATTTCGGGCAGCAGTCGCATGGGAACGCCGAACAGGTCGCACAGGCCGCCGTCCCAGCCCCCATCGCCGTCGATCGCCATCAACAGCGTGCGTGAGGCATTGGTTGCGTCGGTCACATGCGCGCCGCCGGTCAGGCGATAGACGAGATAGGATTCGATCGTCCCGACGGCGAGCCGATCGCCCGCCTGGGCCAACTGCGGCCAGTTGCGCAGCGCCCAGCCGATCTTGCTGCCGGAAAAATAGGGATCGAGCAGCAAACCGCTCTTGGCCTGCACCGCCGGTTCGTGACCGGCCTCCTTGAGCTTCGCGCAATCGGCGGCGGTCCGCCGATCCTGCCAAACAATCGCGGGGGCGAGCGGCCGGCCGGTCGTCCGGTCCCAGAACACGATCGTTTCGCGCTGGTTGGTGATGCCGATCGCGGCAATATTGGCCGCGCCGCCGGCCTTTTCGATCATCGTGCGCGTGCACGCGAGGGTCGCCTGCCATATTTCCTCGGCATCATGTTCGACGAGGCCGGGGCCCGGATAATGCTGGCGAAACTCGCGCTGCGCGCTGCCGTGCGGCGTACCGCTCGCGTCGAAAAGCATGGCGCGGGTCGATGTCGTGCCTTCGTCGATGACGATAATCTTTTCCGGCATGGCGCTCCGGCTCTCCCCTTTATTCGGTCTTGCAGGAACAAGATCAGCACGAACCGGCGAGGGGGGCAATCCCGGCCCGAGCAATCATCTTGCAATTTCGCGTAATATTCGCCATATGCTTGTGCAGCGCAGCATGGCGGACTTCACCGCCGCAACCACCGGCAGCGTGATTTTCCCGCCCGAGGCGCCGTAAAGGCCGCCAGCGCGGGACGAGCCGGCACCGCGCTTTGTCCCTTGAGGCACCCTTTCACGCGGGTCGTTTCGAACCCGCGGCCGTGCGCCGTCCGTTCGATGCGAACGGGCGCTGTGCGCGTCGCTCATTGTGAGTATGTTATGACAAGTTTCAACGACTTTGGCCTGCACGCCGACATCAATCGCGCGCTTGCCGCCAAGGATTATACAACCCCGACCCCGATCCAGACGCAGGCGATCCCGCCGCTGATGAAGGGCCGCGATCTGTGTGGCATCGCGCAGACGGGTACTGGCAAGACGGCCGGTTTCTCGCTGCCGTCGATCCACCATCTGCTGACCTATCCGCATCGCGCCAATCCGCGCGGCTGCCGCATGCTGGTGCTGGCGCCGACGCGCGAACTCGCGGCGCAGATTGCGCAGAGCTGCCGCGACTATGGTCGTTTCACCAAGCTGCGCGTTTCGACCGTGTTCGGCGGCGTGCCGATCAACAAGCAGATTCGTGACCTTGCGCAGGGCGTCGATATTCTCGTCGCCACCCCGGGCCGCCTGCTCGACCTGATCGATCAGCGTGCGCTGCGCATGGACGATGTCGAAATCTTCGTCCTCGATGAAGCCGACCAGATGATGGACATGGGCTTCATCCATTCGCTGCGCCGTGTTGCCAAGCTGCTGCCGTCGCGGCGCCAGAACCTCTTCTTTTCGGCGACGATGCCGAAGGAGATTGCGGGCCTTGCTGATCAGTTCCTGAACGATCCGGTCACCGTGTCGGTCGCGCCGCAGGCGACGACTGCCGAAAAGATTCGCCAGCGCGTGACCTTTGTCGAGCAGAAGGAAAAGCAGGCGCTTCTCCACCATGTGCTGCGTAGCGAGGACATCGACCGCGCCCTGATCTTTACGCGCACGAAGCACGGCGCCGATCGCGTCGTCCGCCATTTGAAGGGCGCGGGCATCGAAGCCTTTGCGATCCACGGCAACAAGAGCCAGGCGCAGCGCACGACCGCGCTGCAGGCGTTCCGTTCGGGTCAGGTCCGTTTGCTCGTCGCGACCGACATTGCGGCGCGCGGCATCGACGTGTCGGGGGTCAGCCATGTGATCAATTTCGAGATCCCGAACGTCCCCGAACAATATGTTCATCGCATCGGCCGCACCGCGCGCGCCGGGGCGGAGGGTGTTGCGATCAGCTTTGTCGCGCCTGACGAGCGTCCCTATCTGCGCGATATCGAACGCGTGACGCGGACCAAGGCCGAGCCGGCGAAGCTGCCCGACAATTTCGGCGAGATGGTTCGCAATCTGCCCAAGCCGGCACAGCCGCCGCGCGACACCGGCAGCAAGGGTCGTGACCCGCAGCGCCAGCGCGACGATGCGCAGCGCCGCAAGGGGCATGGCGAGAGCGGTTCGCGCGACGGCGGCCATCGCGGCCCGCGCCGCGAGGCAGCGGCCGGCGACGGCGCACAGCCGCAGCGCAAGCGTCGCTTTCGTCCGCGCGGCGGGGTCGGGGCGCACAAGGGATCGGTGAAGCGGGTCGGTTGACGCCCGCCCCCGGCACGCTAGGGTCAGGACCCATTCATTCCGCGTTCGAGGTTTGAAGCGATTTTGCTCAGGGCGAGGAGGCAAGGCGCAGGAATATGTCGATATTTCAAGACTTGCCAACGAAGCCATGGGCAAAATCGGTCAAATCCCGCAGGGACGTCGAAATGGCTTCGATCTCCGGCCCGCGCGGCCTTGCGGGTAGCGATGCTACCCGCTGCACCCGCCCAGCCCCGATATCTTCGCCATTTCGACGCCTCGAACGTGGAATGAATGGGTTCTGACCCTAGGTTCGCGCGCGGGTCGAGGGGACGGACGATGATCGACGACGACGAATATGAACCGCTGCCGCCGCGGCGGCCGCTCTTCCGCCGCACGCGGGTGCTCATCCCGCTGGCGGTGTTGCTCGTCATCGCCGCGATCTTCCTTGCGCTGCGCACGCCCGACACCGACCGCGATGCCATGATCGCCAAATATGGCGGCCCCGACGCGAGCTTCGCGGCGGGGCCGGCAGGGCAGCGAATCCATTATCGCGATCAGGGCAGGCGCGACGGCCGCACCATCGTGCTGCTCCACGGGTCGAACAGCAGCCTCCAGACGTGGGAACCGCTCGTCAAAAGGCTCGGCGGCGATTACCGGATCGTGACGCTCGATCTGCCGGGGCATGGCCTGACCGGCGGCACGCCCGACAAGGATTACAGCGCTGCGGGGATGATTGCCGCGGTAGATGTGGTGGCGGCCAAGCTCGGCCTCGATCATTTCATCCTGGGCGGCAATTCGATGGGCGGCTCGGTGGCGTGGCGCTATGCGCTCGCCGAGCCGGGGCGCGTCGATGCGCTCCTGTTGCTCGATGCGGCGGGCATGCCGCTGCGAAAAGGCGAAAAGGCGCCCGAATCAAATCTCGGCTTCCGGCTTCTCAAAAATCCGGTCGGACGCTGGCTCGCCGGACAGATCACGCCGCGCTCGCTGGTCGAAAAGTCGCTCCGTCAATCGGTCGCGAAAACCAGCATCGTCGATGATGCGATGGTTGACCGCTATTGGGAGTTGCTCCGCTTTCCGGGCAATCGCGAGGCGACGGCGCTGCGCGCCACGCTCGACCGCGAGCCCGCGATGGCCGACCGGATCGGCGAGATAAAGGTGCCGGTGCTCATCCTTTTCGGCAAGCAGGACCGGCTGATCAACCCGAGCGCCGCGCTAACCTTTCACGACCGGATTGCGGGATCGGAGGTCGTTCTGCTCGACGGCGTCGGCCATCTGCCGATGGAGGAAGCGCCCGACGCCACCGCGATGACGATCGCGGATTTCCTTACGCGGCGGCTTGCTCCGCCTTCGCCTCTGTCGGCTGCTCCAGAAAAGCGCTGATCCGCGCCGCCGTGTTCGCGGCGTGGGTGAAGGGGAAAAGGTGCGACCCCGGCACGACTTCCAGTATCGCGCCGTCGATCAGGTCGGCGATCGCCTGGCCGTGCGCCGCCGGCACGACGCCGTCGCGCCGCCCCATCAGGATCAGCGTCGGCATGTTCTTGAGCTGCGGCAGCATAGGCGCACTGGTCCAGCCGGCCATCGCCATCGCCTGATAGGCCAGGCCGAGCGGCGTTGCGGTGGGAAGCTTCAGCCCGCTCGCCAGCATGTCGTCGTCGAGCAGTGCGGCCCAGCCGATTCCCGGCGCCCCCACGCTCGGCGTCGTTGCCATCAGGATCATGCGCCGGATGCGCGCCGGAAATTGCACCGCGATCTGCTGCGCCAACGCACCGCCCCAGCTGAAGCCGGCAAGGTCGAGCTGCGGGTGACCGAAGCGTTCGGCGATTTCCATCACGATCGCGGCCATTGTCGGGGCGGCGTAGGGAAGGATTGCGTCGGGCGACCCGCCGACGCCGGGCATGTCGAGCGTCCACACCTCGCGCCCATGTATCTGCGCAAGCAGCGGTGCCGCGGCGGCGATGTCGGCGCCAATCCCGTTGAGGAACAGCAACGGCACCCCGGCGCTGCCTTTACGCCAGCGCGCCGTGCGAAGTGCGAGGCCATAAAGATGTTCGGTGCCGATGACCGGGCGGCCGCTGATCCTGCTCATGCCCATGGCTTTGGCATGTTTCGGACGTGGACGGAAGCGCCTCGCCAGTTTCCTGACCCTAGCCGGCGGGTGGCTCGGTGGCCCGCCTTTCGGCCTGTTCGTAGCGCAGGCAGTCGAAGATTTTGGCGCCAGCAAGAAATACCGAGCCGCTGCACGCGACGAGCAGCAACTGGCCGCCGTACCCCGGAAATTCATGGAGATAGGCTGTTCCGCGCGCCATGGCACCCGCCGCCAACGCATAGATGATCAGGCAGGCCTCGAACCTGGTCTTGATGATAAACAGCCGTCCGATTTTCTTCAGCATCGCCACCATCCGAAGCAAGGGATGTGCCAGTGGCGCAAATCGGGGATTCGCCGCCACCAGCTTATGGTAAACTGTAAGTTAATCCGACATGTTAGGGAAGGACGGCGGTAATTGCCCGTCTATGAAGCGGGTTTCGGGGGTAGGCACCGGGCGTGGCCATGCCGGAACGGGAATCCGGCTTGGCCTACGCGCCGATCAGATATTTGAAGCCGTTCAGCGCAACCACGCGGTCGTCCTCACAAACCGGTGCGGCGATCAGACGGACCCAGCGTGGTTTGCGCCGCGACGCTTCGATTGCGACATCAAGGGTGAAGCCGCGACGATGGGTAATCGCGTACGCGCGCAGTCTTTCCATCGCGGCGCGCGATTCCTCGCGATAGAGCGCGACGGCATCACTGCGCGCAACTTCGACGCCGCGCGGCAGGCCGAAGATGTCATAGACTGTGTCGGACCAGACAAGATGATCGTCGGCAAGGTCGCAGGTCCAACTGCCGACGCCGTGGCGCTCCATGACCGCAGCAGCGTCGTCGTCGTCCGTCGCTGGCGTGCGGCCCGGCGGACGGATCGATCGCCGGTCGACCCAGCCCAGATCGAAATGATGTCCCCGCTCGAAAAGCGGCCAGCTGTGATGCAGCGGAAGAGGGTATTGATGACGCACGCGAATCCGATCCTTCGCCCCCAAGTCTAGGCGGCCCATATTAAGGAATTGCTGCGTCCGGTCATCAGGCGGGAGCGCGCGCGGTTCCATATTCGACCCAGCCGAAAGGGCGAGGGGTTTTGGGCATATACTGCGCCGCCTGCCGTTCCACCGCAAAGCCCGCACCCGCATAGGCGTCGGCGATCGGCCGCGTCAGATGGCAATTGCCGCCGATGCGTTTCCAGACGGGCTCGATCCGCCGTTGCCAGCGCGCGACCCCGGCGTCGGGGGCGCGGCCATGTTCCAGAAACAAGGCGGTTCCGCCCGGTTTGAGCACGCGGCGGATTTCGGCCAGCACCGCCGCCTGATCGTGCACCGAACAGAGGGTGAAGGTGGTGACGACGGTGTCGAATCGGCCGCTCTCGAAGGGCATCGCTTCACCGACGCCGCCTTCGATCGTCGCCGCGATGCCGCGCGCCTGCGCCGCCGCGCGGCTCATCGCGAGCAGTTCGGGCGACGGATCGAGCCCGGTGAAGCGCGTCACCCGGTTCCAATCGTAAAATTCCATATTGATGCCGCCGCCGCAACCAAGCTCCAGCACGTCGCCCGCCGCCGCCGGCACCACCTTGCTGCGCGCCTTCATGATCTGCCCCTGCGAGCAGGCGCATTTGATCAGCCGCGGCACTCCGTGACGTTCCCACCAACTCGCCATTCCCGTCTCTCCCCTTGGCGTGCAGCCTGTCCCTTGCTAGCGCGATTGGCAACACCCATCTGAGCGTGCTCCTTTATAGTCGCCAGCCACGAAAGACCGTCATGCCCACCACGCACCACACCAAGATGCTGATCCTCGGTTCCGGCCCCGCGGGGCTTTCGGCCGCCATCTATGCGGCGCGCGCCGGGATGCAGCCGATCGTGGTGCAGGGGTTGCAGCCGGGCGGGCAGTTGACGATCACCACCGACGTCGAAAACTATCCCGGCTTTGCCGAAGTCATCCAGGGTCCGTGGCTGATGGAGCAGATGACGGCGCAGGCGACGCATGTCGGCGCCAGCATGATCTGGGACACGATCGTCGACGTCGACCTGTCCCAGCGGCCGTTCCGCCTGACCGGCGACGGCGGCGATGTCTATGTCGCCGAAACGCTGGTGATCGCAACCGGCGCGCAAGCAAAATGGCTGGGGGTTCCCGGCGAACAGGAACTGGGCGGCAAGGGCGTTTCGGCCTGCGCGACCTGCGACGGATTTTTCTATCGCGGCAAAAAGGTGGTGGTGATCGGCGGCGGCAACACCGCGGTCGAAGAAGCGCTCTACCTGACCAATCATAGCGACGACGTGACGCTGATCCACCGCCGCGACAGCCTGCGCGCCGAAAAGATCCTGCAGGACCGGTTGCACGCCAATCCGAAGATCAAGGTGCTCTGGAACAAGAAGGTCGATCGCTTCGTCGCGGGCGAAGGGACGGCGGGGCTGGTTGGAGTCGACCTGATCGACACGGTGACGGGCAAAGCGAGCCACGAGCGCACCGACGGTGGCTTCGTCGCCATCGGCCACAGCCCCTCGACCGAATTGTTCAAAGGCAAGCTGCCGCTCGACGCCGACGGCTATCTTGCGGTGACGCCGGGCACGTCGCTGACCGCGGTGCCGGGCGTGTTCGCGGCGGGTGACGTGACCGACAAGGTGTATCGCCAGGCGATCACCGCGGCGGGTATGGGCTGCATGGCCGCACTCGACGCCGAACGCTTCCTTGCGGAAGCGGAGTATCATGCGATGGTTGATGCTTGAACGCTGAGGGCGGACAGCGACCGATTGTGGAGGTTGGCCGACTTTTCTTCCATCGTCATCCCGGCGCAGGCCGGGATCTCTACCTAACGGAATAGCGCACCGGAGAGATCCCGGCCTTCGCCGGGATGACGAGAATGGAGGGCGGCAGCTTCCCACCCCAAAGCCGGTCTCCCGAAATAGCCCGCGCACGAAAAAGGCCCCGGAACCGCCGTGGTTCCGAGGCCTTTTGTCTCGTGCGAGCCGAAGATGCGTTAAGCGTCTTCGTCCTCGTCAGCGGCCGGCGCTTCTGCGGCCGGAGCGTCCGACGGCGGGGTGGCGTCGTCGAATTCATCTTCGCTGTCGGGTTCGAGAGCGACCGCAGCCGCCGCAGCCTGTTCTTCTTCGAACATGGCGGCGATGACGTCGATGCCCTGCTTCTGCATTTCGGCTTCGTCCGGCGAGCGGGCGACGTTGACGCCCACGGTGACCGCGACTTCGGGATGCAGCTTCACCTTGACGTCGAACAGGCCGAGCGACTTGATCGGACGTTCGAGTTCGAACATCGCCTTGGTCAGGTTCGCCGCACCGTCTTCGATCAGCGCGTCGAGGATGTCTCGCACCGAAACCGAACCGTAAAGCTGGCCAGTGTTCGACGCCTGACGGATCAGTACGACCTGCTTGCCGTCGATGTCCTTCGCGCGGCCTTCTGCCGCGGCGCGGCGGTCGGCGTTGTCCGATTCGATCTTCGCGCGGTTGGCTTCGAAGAGCTTCTTGTTGGCTTCGTTCGCGCGCAGGGCCTTGTTGTTGGGCAGCAGATAGTTGCGGGCAAAGCCGTTCTTGACGGTGACGACGTCGCCGATACCGCCCAGTTTCTCGATGCGTTCGAGCAGGATGATTTCCATCGGTCCGCGCTCCTTACTTCACAATGTAGGGGAGCAGGCCGATGTGACGGGCGCGCTTGATCGCCTTCGCCAGCTCGCGCTGCTTCTTGGTGGACACCGCGGTGATCCGCGACGGGACGATCTTGCCGCGCTCCGACAGGTAACCCTGGAGCAGGCGGACGTCCTTGTAATCGATGACCGGTGCGTCCTTCGCGCTGAAGGGGCAGGTCTTGCGGCGACGGAAAAAGGGTCGTGCCATGGTCGTTATCCTTATTCTTCGCCGTCGCGGTCACGGCCACGGCCGCCCCGACGTTCCTGCTTGCGCATCATGACCGACGGACCCTTTTCGAGTTCGTCGACCTTGATCGTCATCCAGCGAATGATGTCTTCGTTGATTGCCGCCTGGCGTTCGATTTCGGCGACGGCTTCGCCCGGCGCTTCGACCGACAGCATCGCGTAATGACCCTTGCGGTTCTTCGCGATCTTGTAGGCGAGCTGCTTCAGGCCCCAGGTTTCGGTCTTGTGGACCTGACCCTTAAATTCGGTCACGATGTTCGTGATGCCTTCGGCGAGCGCATCGACCTGAGCCTGGCTCAGATCCTGACGCGCGATAAAAACATGCTCGTAAAACGGCATGGTTTGCGTCCTTCGATTTGGCCGATCGCTGATTTCGCGCCAATCGCGAAACCCCTCCGGCTGTCGTCCGGCTTTGCGTATTGGTGCAAAGCAAACGGGGCGATGGCAACGTGGCCTCGCCCCGAATGAGCGCGCCTATACAGATTCGCGGGGATTAATCAAGCGCGCGATGCAAGCTTTTCCAGCAATTCCCGCCCGAAATCGGTGAGTGTGTCGTCGCGCGCGCCGAGGATCAGGATACGGTCGCTGGGCGCCGCCTCCTGCACCATCGCAGCGCCGCAATCGGCGCGGACCGGCACATGGACAGCGTCGCCGCCGCCCGCGACGATGTCGGCGACGAGCGTTTCGCTCCCCATGCTGCGATCGACGGTGCCGCCGAAATAGACGGGATCGCAGACGAAGAGCCGGTCGCCGGGACGCATGCCGCGCGCAAAGCTGGCGGCAAGCTCGCGCCCCATCTGGCGGAGCGGGCCATAGCCGTGCGGCTGGAAGAAGAGCAAGGCGCGGCCGGGAAGCTCGGCAACCGCGGCGAGCGTCGCTGCGACCTTGTCGGGATTATGCGCGAAATCGTCGATCACGGTGACGCCGTTCGCCTGGCCGAGCACCTCGTACCGGCGCGCGAGCCCGGCGAAGTCGGCGAGCGCCTCGACCGAGTGGGCGACCGGAATGTTGAGCGCGCGCGCGGCGGCGATTGCGGCGAGCGCATTGGCGGCATTGTGTCGGCCGGGCATCCGCAGCACCGCCGCGTGGGTGTCGCCGGCGAAATGGACCTTGAAGCGGCACCCGTCGGGAAGCGCCTCGAAGTCGCTGCCGCGCATCGCGGCGCTCTCCGAAAATCCAAAGCGCAGGACGTTTCCTCCCGCCAGCAGCGGCGCCGATTCGGGATCGTCGGCATTGACCACGGCAACGCGCGCCTTGGCCGCGAAATCGCCGAACAGGCTGTGCAGTTCGGCAAGGCTCTTGTGGTCGAGACTGATGTTGGTGACGACCGCGACGTCGGGCTGGTAGAGGGCGATCGACCCGTCGCTTTCGTCGACTTCGCTGACATAAGTTGCCGGATCGCCGACGAGTGCGCTGGCGAAGGGGGTTTGATCGTCCGCGAAATTGCGCATCACCGCGCCGTTCATCACGGTGGGATTGGCGCCCGCGCCATCGAGGATCCAGCCGATCATGCCGGTGACGGTCGACTTGCCGCTCGTCCCGCCGACGCCGACCGCGCGGCCCGCTTCGTTGAACATGGCCGCGTTGAGTTCGGCGCGCGTCAGGCGCGGCAGGCCGAGCCGGTTTGCCGCTGCGACGTCGGGCACGCTGTCCTCGACCGCCGCCGAAGCGACGAGCGTCTGCCCGGCGGCAACGCCGCTGCCGTCCTGCGGGAACAGCGCAATGCCGCGGCTTTCGATCCAGTGAAACTTGTCGGCGCTGCGGCCCTGATCGCGGCTGCGATCGGACCCTGCGACCGCCGCGCCGCGCGTCGCGACAATCATCGCGAGCGGCAGCATCCCCGATCCGCCGATGCCGCAGAAGAAATAGGATTTGTTTTCGGCCATGCCGGCGCGATATGGCGTTGGCGAAGGGTTTGCAACTGGCGCAAGGCCGAGGGGCATCTCGACTTCGCTCGATGCGAACGGATCGTTGGGTTATTTCAAGTCATGCGCATAGGCATCATTGCCCCCTCCACCCCCATTCTTCCCGACGATGCGGAAGCGGTGCGGGCCATTGCAGCGCTGGGCTATCCCGAGGTCGAACTGGTGTTCGATCCGCAATGCTTTGTCGTTCACGGGCATTTTGCGGGCGCCGATGCGGTGCGGCGCGAAGCGCTGGTGGCGATGGCCAACCGCCCCGACATCGACGCGATCTGGTTCGCGCGCGGCGGCTATGGTGCCTGCCGCATCGCCGAGGATGCCGTCGCCGCCATGGGCGAGGCTGCGCGCCACAAGGCCTATCTCGGCTATTCGGATCAGGGCAATCTGCTCGGCTGCCTGTACCGCGAGGGCTTCGATCATGTCGCGCACGGCCCGATGGTCGCCGACATCCGGCGCGAAGGCGGTGAAGCGGCGGTGACGCGGGCGCTCGACTGGCTCGTTGCGCGCGACCCGGCGGCCTGCGAGCCCGGCCTACGGCACGGCGCGCGCCATGCCGCGTTCAACCTGATGACGTTGTCAATGCTGCTCGGCACCCCGCTCGAGCCCGATCTTTCGGGGCATGTGCTGATCGTCGAAGAAGTGAGCGAATATCTCTACGCCTTAGACCGCGCCTTTTTTCATGTCGCGACCTGTCTGGCGCCGCGCGGGCTGGCGGGGGTGCGGCTGGGGCGGGTCAGTGACATTCCCGAAAACGACCGGCCGTTCGGAATGGAGGCCGAGGAAATCGCGCAGGACTGGTGCGCGCGCACCGGCATTTCCTGGCTTGGCCGCGCCGACATCGGGCATGACGCGGCCAACAAGGTCGTGCCCTTCGGCTTGCATCGCGCGGGGTGAGCGAATAGGCGCGGCACTTTCCGTCGCCTCCGCCAACATGGGGGTCGCCGTCGGCCTGTGCCGGCGGCAAGGTGTAAAACAACAGCGGCCCCTGCCTTCGTGGGGGCGACGATAAGGGGCTAGGCCATGCGCGCATTCATCTTTCCGGGTCAGGGCAGCCAGGCCGTGGGCATGGGCAAGACGCTCGCCGAGGCGTCGGCGCATGCGCGCGAGGTGTTTCAGGAGGTCGACGAGGCGCTCGGCCAGCATCTTTTCAAGCTGATGAGCGAAGGGCCGGAAGATCAGCTTACGCTGACCGAAAACGCCCAGCCCGCGATCATGGCGAACGCGATCGCCACGCTGCGCGTGCTCGAACGGGACGGCGGCGTGACGCTGTCGGGCAAGGCCGCTTATGTCGCGGGCCACAGCCTCGGCGAATATAGCGCGCTGTGCGCTGCCGGTGCCTTTGACCTGGCGACGACTGCGCGGCTTCTGAAAACGCGCGGGCAGGCGATGCAGGCGGCGGTCCCCGTCGGGGTCGGCGCAATGGCGGCGCTGCTCGGCGCCGACATCGACACTGCTCAGAAGCTCGCCGACGCCGCGGCCGAGGGCGAGGTCTGCACCGTCGCCAACGACAATGATCCGTCGCAGGTCGTCATCTCGGGCCACAAGGGCGCAGTCGAGCGCGCCGTGGCGATGGTAAAGGATTATGGCATCAAGCGCGGCGTATTGCTGCCGGTGTCCGCACCCTTCCACTGCCCGTTGATGCAGCCCGCCGCCGATGCGATGGCCGAGGCGCTAGGAGCCAACCCGCCGACGGCGCCGCTGTTGCCGGTGATCGCGAACGTCACCGCCAGTCCGGTGAGTGATGCCGATACCATCAGCAACCTGCTCGTCGAACAGGTGACGGGCCGTGTCCGCTGGCGCGAAAGCGTCGGCGCCATGGAAGCAATCGGCGTGACACAGTTCGTCGAATTCGGCGGCAAGGTGCTCGGCCCGATGGTCAAGCGCAGCGCATCGGGTGATGTGGAGACGGTGAGCGTGATATCGATGGACGACATCGAGGCATTGCTCAAGACGCTCTGAAAACGGATTCCAGGAGAAAAATATGTTCGATCTCACCGGTATGACCGCGCTTGTTACCGGCGCCAGTGGCGGCATCGGGTCCGCAATCGCGCAGGCGCTTGCGGCGCAGGGCGCGCGGCTTGCGGTGTCGGGTTCCAATGCCGATAAGCTGAACGCCTTTCGCGATAGCTTGGGCGGCGATCATGTCGCGCTCCCGTGCAACCTGGGCGATGCCGCGGCGGTTGACGCACTCGTGCCCTCCGCGGTCGAGGCGCTTGGTCAGCTCGATATCCTCGTCAATAACGCGGGCGTGACGCGCGACAATCTGATCATGCGGATGAAGGACGAAGAGTGGATGGACGTCATCCGCATCAATCTCGAGGCCAATTTCCGCCTCGCGCGCGCTGCCGCCAAGCCGATGATGAAGGCGCGCTTCGGCCGCATCATCTCGATCACCAGCGTCGTCGGAGCCACCGGCAATCCGGGGCAGGCGAACTATGCCGCGTCGAAGGCGGGCGTGACCGGCATGACCAAGGCCTTGGCGCAGGAACTGGCGAGCCGGGGCGTCACTGCCAATTGCGTCGCTCCCGGTTTCATCGCCACTGCGATGACCGACGATTTGCCCGATGCGCAGAAGGAAGCGCTCAACCAGCGCATCCCCGCGGGCCGCATGGGCGAGGGGAGCGATATCGCCGCCGCCGTTGTCTATCTCGCGTCGAGAGAAGCGGGCTATGTCACCGGACAGACCTTGCACGTGAACGGCGGCATGGCCATGCTGTCCTGAGGGGCGCGTTTCAGGGGGTGAAAGCAGAAATGACAAGGATTTGGATAGCGGCGGTTGCACTCGGGTTCGCGGGCGTGCCCGGGGCCGCGCTGGCGCAGGACGGCGCCGCGCTCGATTGCGTCGCCAAGACGATTTCGCCCGACCTGCGTGGGCAGATCGGAACGGCGATGGCGGGTAATGACAGCGACGCCGCGCGGCCGCTGTTCGAACAGTTCGGTGCGCTCTCGACCGACTGTATGACGAAGAACGGGATCGCGGCCGATCGCAAGGATGTCTATTTCGACTATAATCTTGCCCGCGTGTCGCGCGAATGGTTCGCAGGTCAGATCAGGAAGGCCGGCTTGTCGGTCGACCCGGTCGATCGCTCACTCGACTTCGGGCCGAAGGGGGCCAACCCCGATCTCAGCAGCGAGATGACCGAGGATCAGATCAACACGATCATTAATGCCTATACCGCCGCTGGCGTCGATGTCGAAAGCGTCGATCAATCGGTATGGGAAAAAGTCGGCGCCTATGCCGCGGCCAGTTCAATTTACTGGAACCGTCGCCAGCAGTTTCTGAGCCACTAGAAGCCAAGGGGCAAAAAAGAGGGCCGGGTTTCGCACGGAGACCCGGCCCTCTTTTTCGGCGCGCGGTCAGAAGCTGGCGCGCGCGGTAATGCGGATGTCGCGGCCGGCAAGCGGCACATAATCCTTGGTGAAGCTCGCATGGCGGCGGGCATCGACGTCGAAGATATTGTCGGCTGCCAGCGTCAGCGACAGATTCTTCGTGTCGGGAAGCGGGCGCCAGGTCAGCGAGGCGTTGACCAGCGTAAAGCCCTTGGTCGCAGTCTCGAACGGCGCGATGCGGGTCTGGTCGTCGGTCCATTCGACCTCGGCGCGTACATCGACGCGGTCGCTCTGCGCTTCGAGCCCGCCCCGGATGCGCAGCGGCGGGATGCGCGGGACATAGGGACCGTCGACGATCTTGGCGCGCGTCATGTCGGCGGTCGCGTCGGCAACGAAGTTGAAGCCCCCCGCCTGCGCCAGCGGGGCGGTGCCCTGAAATTCGAAGCCCCACACACGCGCCTTGTTCTGGCGGAATTCGAACAGCGGCAGGTCGTCGGCGATCAGGCCGGTGTCGGTTTCATAGATGAAATTGTCGAACCAGCTTGCATAGCCGGTCAGCCCCATGGACCAGCCGTCGCGGGCGAACTTGAGCGATGCCTCGCCGCCCCAGCTCGTTTCCTTGGCGAAATCGGGGTTGCCGCGTTCATAAGTCAGCGTTGCGGCATGCGGCCCGTCCGAGAGCAGCTCTTCGGCCGAGGGCGCGCGTTCGCTACGCGAAACCGACACGCTGGCCTTGAGGCCGTCGGCGAGCTGATACGACAGGCCGGCCGCGCCCGACAGGCTGTCGAACGAGCGGTCGAAGCCGATGCTGTTCGCCGCTACTTTGGAATTTTCGAAACGCAGCGCGCCTTCGAGCGTCACCGGGCCGCGTTCGAGCTCCTGCAGCGTGAAGGCGGCGAGGCGCGTCGTTTCGTTGGCGGGAAGAAAGGCTTCGTCGCCGATCGCCGCGAAATCGCGGAAGCTGTACTGGACCCCGCTCGCACCGCGCCAGCCGCCACGATCATTCTGGGCGAGTTCGGCGCGCGCCTCGATGCCGCGATTGGTGAAGCGCGTGCCGGGCTGACCATCGTCGAATTCGGTGTGGGCATAGTCGGCATAGGCGCCGCGGATACGCAATTTATCGAACAGGCCGTCGCCCAGATTGACCTCGCCGCGCACATCAACGCGATACTGGCGCGCCTTGATCGTCGGCAGTTCGTTGATGTCGGCGCGCGGCGGGATGCCATATTCGTCCGCGAGATAGCCGAAGCTGATGCCGAGCGACCCGCCATCGTCGACGAAGGCCGCACCGACGCCAGCGCTCTTGCTCGTGCTCTGGCTGTTCGGCACGCGGCCGCGGCTGTTCGCGGCGTCAGTCAGCCGCGCCGCTTCCTCGGCGTCGCCGCCGGCGCTCGCATCGGCGGCGAGGTCGAGTAGATGCGCGCGCAGTGCAGGCGCATAGATCAGCCCGCCGACGCGCACGTCGTTCGAATCGCGATAATTGCCGTCAGCATGGACGACGAAGCGCTGGCCGAGCGGCACGTCGATCGAGGCGCCGATGCTCTTGTCCTGCGCCGCGGTGCCATAGCTGGCGAGCGCATCGATGTGGGCGGGGCTTTCGGGGATGGCGCGCGGGATGCGGCGGTCGAAGACGTTCACCGCCCCGCCGACGGCCTGGCTCGAAAAGAGCAGCACCGACGGGCCGCGCAGAATTTCGATACGATCGGCGGTCAGCGGATCGATCGACACGGCATGATCGGCCGACGTCGAAGACGCATCGATCGCGCCGAGGCCATCGACAAGGACCGCGGCGCGTTCGCCGGAGAAGCCGCGCAGGATGGGGCGCGACGCGCCGGGTGAGAAGCTGCTCGACGATACGCCGGGCTGCGACGCCAGCGTGTCGCCGATCTGGCCTCGAATATCCTGCGCCAGCTTTTCGCCCTGCATCACCGACACATTGCCCAGGATGTCGAGGCTACGGACATAGGGCGCGGTGACGACGATGCCCTGGTCGGTGTGAAAATCATCGTCGCTGCCCGACTGGGCGGCGCCCTGCTGCGCGAAAGCGGGGGTAGTGAGGAGCAGGGCGAGGGTCAGGCTGGTGGCGGGGAGCAAGCGCATGGCGACAATTTCCTGTTATATCGTGACGAGTTCGACGGGCGCAGTAATGATATACTGTTACAGATGCAACCCCGCGCTGGGACCGGACCCCGTCGTTGGTCGGCGCCGATGCGCCGTTCGTCGACAAAGCGCGGCCATGCGCGCCGCAAGCGAAGCTGTCTTGCAGGCGCAGGGGCGCGGGCCTAGATCAAGGGCATGATCAATGCGAACAACAGCCTCGACCTGATCGGCAACACGCCTATCGTGTTGCTGCGGGGCGCCAGCGAAGCCACGGGCTGCGAAATCTGGGCCAAGTGCGAATATGCCAACCCCGGCGGATCGGTGAAGGATCGCGCCGCGCTCTACATCGTCCGCGATGCCGAAGCGAACGGCCTGCTGCGGCCGGGCGGGACGATCGTGGAGGGTACGGCGGGCAACACCGGTATCGGGCTGGCGCTCGTCGGCAACGCGCTCGGCTACCGGACGATCATTGTCATGCCCGACAATCAGAGTGCCGAGAAGATGGCGACGATCCGCGCGCTTGGTGCCGAGCTGGTGCTGGTGCCGCCGGCGCCCTTTGCCAACCCCGGCCATTTCGTCCACACCTCGCGCCGCATCGCCGAAGAAACCGACAATGCGATCTGGGCCAACCAGTTCGACAATATCGCAAACCGCAAGGCGCATATCTGCGGCACCGCCGAGGAGATCTGGCAGCAGATGGAGGGGCGCGTCGACGGCTTCACCTGCGCGGCGGGGACCGGCGGCACGATCGCGGGAACCGGCCTGGGCCTCAAGGCCAAGGACGAGCGGATCACCATTGCGCTGACCGATCCGCACGGCGCCGGCCTCTATAATTACTACAAGTGCGGCGAGCTGAAACCCGAAGGGTCGAGCGTCGCCGAAGGCATCGGGCAGAACCGCATCACCGGCAATCTGGACGGCGCGCCGATCGACACGCAATTCCGCATTTCGGATGCCGAAGGCTTCGCGGTCTGTCGCAGCCTGCTCGACGACGAGGGGTTGTGCGTCGGCCTGTCGTCGGGGATCAATGTCGCGGGCGCGATGGCGCTCGCGCGCGAACTTGGTCCCGGCAAGCGCATCGTGACGATCCTGTGCGACAGCGGCTTTCGCTATCTGTCGACGCTCTACAATCCCGAATGGCTGGCGAGCAAAGGCCTCGCCGAGGCGGCGGCATGAGCAGCAAGCCCGACATCAAGCCGGCGATCGCGCCGAACCCCGCGGCACCCGCCGATGCGCCGCCGCCGCCGCCACATGATGCGATGCGGCGGCTCCAGATCGGCATTGCCGGGGTGTTGACCGTCCTGCTGCTCGTCGGGATGGCGGGACTGATCGGCGACCGGGCGCGCGAACGCGCCGCCGCCGACCCCGATACGGCGGCAGAGGTCAAGGTGCCGGGCGCCGACCAGAAGCCCGCGAGCGCGCCGCTCGAGGAACTGGGCGTGCAGCCGGTGTCGAAGGAGCAGAATGACGACCCCGCGGCGAAGGTTCCGACCGCGCCCGCGGTCCCCGACCTCGAACCCGATCCCGAACTCGAGCGCGTTCGCCAGTCGAAACAGTGACGTGGCCGCCTCCCGGCGCTCTGCTGCGCGGCGCGCTTGCCGCGGCCGCGGTGCTGGTGCTCTGCTGGTTCGTCGGCGGACAGGCGGCGCTCGGCCGGATCGATCCCGCGCTGCTGCTGCCCCTATGGCCGCTGCCGCTGGCCGGATTGGCGTGGACGGCGCGGCGCGCCTCCGGGACTGAGCGCCGCGCCATCTTCATCGTCGCGATTGCGTTGACGCTAATCGGGCAGGCGCTGCTTGCGGTGTGGCTTGCGGGCGCATTCCCCTGGCTGCAACTCGTGCTGAGCGCGGGTTGTGGGAGCGTGGTGGCAGTCGGTGCGGACCGCATGGTCCAGGCTGCGCGGCCGCGCGGGCTTTTTCGCGCGCCGCTGATTGCCGCCGCGATCCTTGGCTGGTTTGCCGCCGCACACGGCCTGCTGGCGCTTGCCTATCGCGCTCCGGCGCCGCGCGACGTGCCGGTGACGATGATGACAAGCCTGCCATTGCGCTGGTCGGGCGGCGATCTGGCCGCGATGCTTGCTGATGGCGCCCGCGACGACCCTGCGCTCGAACGGATTGCACGCGGCGGGCCGCTGCGGCTCGTCGACAGCCTTGCCGATCACCCGCCCGCGCGCGGCGACACGGTGTTGCTCGCGCATCCCCCCGCGCTTGCGCCGCGCGATCTTGTCGCGATCGATGCCTTTGTGCGCGGCGGCGGGCGCGCGGTTATCCTGGCCGATGCGCTTTCGGGCTGGCCGCCGCGCCACCCGCTCGGCGACCCGCGCAATCCGCCGGTGACGAGTCTGCTCACCCCGCTGCTCGACCATTGGGGCATCACGCTTGCCGCGGCGTCCGATGCCGAGACAAGGCCGATCGCCGTCGACGTCGGCGGCGCGCACCTGCGGCTGTTCAGCGCCGGCCGCTTCACGCAGGCGCCGCCTGCCTGCATGCGGGTCGCGGGCGGTCATCTGCTCCATTGCCGGATCGAGCAGGGCGAAGCGTGGCTGGTCGGCGACGCCGATATGCTGTTCGCCCCGCTGTGGCAGCCGCAACCCCGCTGGGCGGCGCATCTGCGCAGGGCCGACACGATGGAGTGGCTGGACGCGCGCTTGCGCGGAGGCGCCGCGCGCGGCTGGTTGCGCCCGCTCTGGATAGGCGCCGCCGCCGACTGAGGGGTCGCGAGCCCATTACACCCCGAATTTCTGCTTCCCGCGGCTGGCGTTTCGGCGCCGGACCCCGCTTTGCTTGATCGATTGAACGCATTTTTGCCCATTTGGGGCGTAATTACCCTGTTTCACCCTAAAATACCCCTTTTCACCCTAATCGACTCTTGATACTCAGGAATCGGAGAGGGGCAATCTCCACCCGAGTCTTTTGGCGCGAAATCCTGCGATTCTCGCGGACGGGGAAGTTTTGCCCGGAGGCGCGAAACGGGGGGCTTCAGCGATGGCAGTTGTGACGCCCGGCCGGTATTCGGGTACCAACTTCGCCGCGATCGATGGCAAGGGACGCATCGCCGTCCCCTCGCAGTTCCGTAACAATGTGCCCCTCAATGCGGACGGCCAGCGCGTGCTTTGGGTTGGTTTCCATGAAAAGCTGCCTTGCCTGGTCGCCTATGGCCAGGATCAATATGATCGCCTGACCGACGAAATCGAGCGCGACCGCGACACCGCGCTCGCCCGTAACCTCGATTTCGACGAGGACGAGGCGTTCAAGAAGCGGTTCAGCTATACCGAGGCCTATACGCTCGACGACAGCGGGCGCTTCCTTCCCAATTTTACCGCGCGGGACCGCGTCGGCGATGCCGGCGCGACCGCCTTTGTCGGGTCGGGCCGCCGGTTCGAAGTCTGGTGGCTGCCGACGCTCGCCGACTGCGTCGATGCCGATCCGGTGCTCCAGCGATTGGCCAAGGCCTGGGAAGAGACGAAGGGGAAGGGGCGCAAGTGACCGATCTTTCCCCCGACCTGCCTCGGGATCCCCGCCACGATCCGGTCCTCCGCGAAGAAGTCATCGCCGCCCTCGCCATCGCTCCGGGCGAGCGGCATGTCGACGCGACCTTCGGGGCCGGCGGCTACACGCGCGCAATGCTCGCCGCGGGGGCCGAGGTGATCGCGTGCGACCGCGACCCCGACGCGATTGCCGAGGGGCAGGCGCTCGTCGCCGAAGCCGACGGCAAGCTGATGCTGATCCACGGCCGCTTCGGCGAAATCGACCGCCTGCTCGCCGAACGGGGCATCGACGCGGTTGACGGCATCACCTTCGACATCGGCGTTTCGTCGATGCAGCTCGACCGCGATGCGCGCGGCTTCTCGTTCCAGAAGGACGGCCCGCTCGACATGCGCATGGCGCAGGAGGGCGAGACTGCCGCCGAATGGCTCAATCGCGCCGACGAGGCCGAGATCGCCGACGTGCTGTACCATTATGGCGACGAACGTCAGTCGCGCCGCGTCGCGCGGGCAATCGTCGCTGCGCGCCCGCTGTCGCGCACCGGCGAACTGGCGACGGTGATCCGCAAGGCGCTGCGCCATCCGCCGGGCGCGCCCAAGGATCCGGCGACGAAGAGCTTTCAGGCGATCCGCATCCACATCAACGGCGAACTCGACGAACTGATGCAGGGGCTCGCCGCGGCAGAGCGCATCCTGCGCCCCGGCGGCCGGCTTGCGGTGGTCAGCTTCCACAGCACCGAAGACCGGATCGTGAAGAACTTTCTGCGCGAGCGTAGCGGCGGTGACGCCGCCGGCTCGCGCCACCGGCCCGCGCCGATCGGAGCGGCGCGGGCCGCCACCTTTCAGCCGCCGGCGCGCAAGGTGCGCCCCGGCAAGGCCGAAGAGGCGCGCAACCCGCGCGCGCGCTCCGCGACGCTGCGCAGCGCGGTGCGCTCCGCAGCCCCGGCCTGGCCGACCCAATTGACGACGAAGGAGGCAATCTCATGCTGATGGCGGCCCGCAAGCTTCAGGGGATCGGCCTGGTGCTGCTCGTGCTCATCTTCGCGATGATGCTTTATCCGGTCTCGTTGAAGGTCGCCGCGACGCGCAGCGAACTCGCGCGCATCAATCATCAGATCGAGCGCACGCGCGACAATGTCCGCTACCTCGAATCCGAACTCGCGGTGCGCGCCTCGATGCGCCAGCTCGAGCAGTGGAACGCCGACAGCTTCGGATATTCGGCGCCCGACGCCTCGCAATATCTGTCGAGCGAGCGCCAGCTTGCCTCGCTCGATGGTCTGCCGCGCGCTCGCGGCGCCAATGAAGTCGCGCCGGTGCTGATGGCGATGGTCAGCCCCGTCGGAACGCCCGAACCCGCCGCGACGCCGGTCAAGGCCGAGGCGAAGCCCGCGGTCGAAAAGCCCGTCGTGCTGGCGCAGGCGGAAACGCCGGTGCGCAGCGACAGCGCGCCGCGCCTGGCGCCGACGCGTCGCCGCGAACAGCTCAAGATGATCGAGGATCAGCTCCTCGCCGAATCGACGCTCGCCGACCTCAAGCGTGCCGCGGCGCGTGAAGCGAAGGAGGGCAAATCGGGCCAATGAACACGCTGGTCGTCCGTCCGACCCGGGTTCGAACCGCAGGGGTGCGGCAGCAGATATTGCTGACCGCGCAACAGCGGCTGATGATGCTCATGCTGCTGTTCATGGCGGCATTTTTCCTCGTTTCGGTGCGGCTGCTCTATTTTGCGCTGTTCGACAGCGATGCCGGCCGCGGCAGCAGCAGCACGGCCTTCGTGCCCGCGCGCGCCGATATCGTCGATCGCAATGGCGTGCCGCTCGCTCGGACGATCGACGGCTATTCGATCCGGGTAATGCCGTCGAAACTGCTCAACGACCGCCAGTATCTTGCCGACGAGCTGCACAAGATATTTCCCGACATGACGCGCGAGGAACTGCTCGCCAAGCTGACGGGGCCGCGCCCGACCTACATCCGGCGCCGCGCGCTGCCCGATCAGGTGGCGGCGGTGAATGCGATCGGCGATGTCGGGTTCGACTATCCGCGCGAAAAGGAGCGCCTCTATCCGCAGATGTCGCTCGCGGCGCATGTGCTGGGCTTTACCAACGCCGAAGGCCATGGCGTCACTGGCGTCGAGGGCGCGTTCGACCAGCGGCTGATCGACAAGGCGACGCGCGGCGACCCGCTGACGCTGTCGATCGACGCGCGGGTGCAGGGCGTGCTCGAAAGCGAATTGTCGAACGCAGTCACCAATCTGGAGGCGATTGGCGGCGCGGGCATCATCCTGGACGTCCACACGGGCGAAGTGATGGCGATGACGTCGCTGCCCACCTATAATCCCAACAAGCTGGCGGGCAGCGATCCGACGACGCGGCGCAACGCCGTGACCTATAATCTCTACGAGCTTGGATCGGTCGTCAAACCGCTCTCGATCGGCGCCGCGATCGACAATGGCGTCGTGACGAGCATGGCGAAGCGCTACGATGCGACGCAGCCGCTGGCGATCGCCGGTTTCCGCATCCGCGATTCGCACATGATGAACCGCTGGCTCAACGTCCCCGAAACGCTCATCCACAGCTCGAACATCGTCACCGCGCAGATTGCTGACCAGCTCGGCAAGGAAAAGATGGAGGCGATGTTCCGCAGCCTCGAATTCAACAAGCGCCCCGAAATCGAACTCAAGGAGCGTGCCTTTCCGCTGTGGCCTCGCGAATGGGGCCGGCTGTCGACGATGACGACCAGCTATGGCCACGGCATTGCAGTCACCCCGCTGCACCTTGCCAGCGCCTATGCCGCGCTGGTCAACGGCGGCATCTGGCGTCCGGCGACGATCCTGAAGCTGGGTGACAAGGCGCCGCCGCAGGGGCGCCGCGTGTTCAAGGCGTCGACGAGCGCGCGGATGCGCCAGCTCCTGCGCCTGATCGTGTCCGACGGCACGGGCCGCCAGGCCGACGCTCCGGGCTTTCGCGTCGGCGGCAAGACCGGCAGCGCCGAAAAGCCGGGCGCCGGCGGCTATCGTCGCCATTCGCTCGTATCGACCTTCTCCGCCGTCTTCCCGATGGACAATCCGCGTTACGTGGTGCTGGTGATGATCGACGAGCCCAAGGGCAACGCCTTCAGCTCGGGGCAGCGCACCGCGGGCTACACCGCCGCGCCGGTGGTCAAGAAGGTGGTGATGCGCGCGGGACCGATGCTCGGCGTCTTCCCCGACGAAAGCCGGGACGTCGACGTGTCGGAACTGACGCCGCTGCTGTGGAAGAACGGGGAAAGCGAATAATGCGGCTCGCGGCGCTGACCGGCGGCGACTATGTCGATGGGGAGGGGCCGGTAGTGACCGGGCTTGCCATCGATCATCGCAAGGTCGCGCCGGGCAATGTCTTCGGCGCCTTCGTCGGCGAAAAATTCAACGGCGAGGACTTCATTGCCGCCGCGGTGGCGGCGGGCGCCGTCGCCATCGTCGCGCGGCCCGAAGCCGTGGTCGAGGGCGCGGTGCATATCGCCGATGCCAGTCCGCGGCGTGCCTTCGCGCGGCTTGCGGCGCGCTTCTTTCACCGCTTTCCAGCGACCTGCGTCGCGGTCACTGGCACCAATGGCAAGACGTCGACGGTCGAGATGACGCGCCAGCTCTGGCGAATGGCGGGCTTTCACGCAGCATCGATCGGAACGCTCGGCGTGACCACCGGCGCCGACCGGGTCGTTACCGGACTGACGACGCCCGACATCGTGACCTTTCTGTCGAACATGGCGGGACTGGCGGCCGAAGGCGTAACCCATGCGGCCTTCGAGGCGTCGAGCCACGGGCTCGACCAATATCGCACCGAAGGCCTGCCCGTGAAGGCAGCGGCCTTTACCAACCTCAGCCACGATCACCTCGACTATCATGGCACGATGGATGCCTATCTGGCCGCCAAGTTGCGGCTGTTCACCGAGGTTGTCGAACCCGGCGGAGCCGCGGTGGTCTGGGCCGACGATGCCCATTCGCCCAAAGTGGTGGAGGCGGCGCGCGCGAGCGGACTGCGTCTGCTTACCGTGGGAACGAAGGGTGAGGAACTGCGCCTTGTCGGGCGGACGCCGACGCAGCTCGGGCAGACGCTGACCGTTGCGGCGGGCGCCCTGACGCAGAAAATCGACCTGCCGCTGATCGGCGCCTATCAGGCCGCCAACGCATTGGTCGCGGCCGGGCTGGTCATCGCGACCGGCGGAGATGTTGCGCAGACGCTCGCCAATCTGGCGCGGCTTCAGCCGGTGCGCGGACGGCTCGAGCGTGCGGCGATCACGCGCGCAGGCGCCCCCGTCTATGTCGATTATGCCCACACCCCCGACGGGCTGGAGGCGGCACTCGATGCGCTGCGGCCACACGCCACGGGGCGGTTGATCCTGGTGTTCGGTGCGGGCGGCGACCGCGATCGGGCTAAGCGCCCGGAAATGGGCCGGATCGCCGCGGCCAAGGCCGATATTGCGATCATCACCGACGACAATCCGCGCGGCGAAGATCCCGCGTCGATCCGCGCCGCCATCGCCGAAGGCGCGCCGGGCGCCCAGGTGATCGGCGACCGCCGCGCCGCGATTGCTGCTGCGATCGAGATGGCGCGCGCCGACGACATTATCTGCGTCGCAGGCAAGGGGCACGAACAAGGGCAGATTGTCGGACGCGGTGACGCGCTGCGCGTCATCCCCTTCGACGATGTGAGCGTCGCGCGCGAGGTGGCGGCATGACCCCGCTGTGGACCGCGCGCGCGATCGCGGCGGCGTGCGGCGGCACCGCCAGCACCGATTTCACGGTGCAGGGCGTTGCCTTTGATTCGCGCGAAGTCACGAAGGGCGAACTGTTCATCGCGATGAAGGGCGAGGCGACCGACGGCCATAAGTTCATCGACAAGGCGATCGCCGCCGGCGCGGCGGGTATCATCTGCGAAAGCGATATCGACTTTCCGCACATCCGCGTCGCCGACAGCGCCGCCGCGTTAAACGCGCTCGGCACCGCGTCGCGCGCGCGCAGCCACGGGCGGATCATCGGCGTCACCGGCTCGGCGGGCAAGACGGGGACCAAGGAGGCGCTGTTCGCGGCGCTCGACCGCTTTCGCCCCGGCAAGGCGCACCGTTCGGTCAAAAGCTACAACAATCATGTCGGCGTCCCCTTGAGCCTGGCGCGCATGCCCTCGACCGCCGATTTCGGCATCTTCGAAATGGGGATGAACCATGCGGGCGAGCTGGCGGCGCTGACACGGATGGTGCGCCCCCATGTCGCCATCGTGACCACCATCGCGCCCGCGCACATGGAATTTTTCGGCAGCGAGGAAGCCATCGCCGACGCGAAGGGCGAGATATTCGAAGGGCTGGAACCCGGCGGCACTGCAATCGTCCCCTTCGACAGCCCGCATTACGCGCGGCTGCGCGCCAAGGCCGAACAGCATGCGGCGCATGTCGTCAGCTTCGGGCTGGGCGAAGGCGCAGACGTGCGCGCGGTCGACTGGCTGCCCGACGGGCAGGGCGGATCGCTTGTGACGGCGCAGGTGCAGGACGCGCTGCTCTGCTTTACCATCGCGCAGGGCGGCGCGCATTGGGTCGCCAATGCGATGGCAGTGCTGGCGGCGGTCAAGGCAGTCGGCGGTGACCTGCCCGCCGCGGGCCTGGCCTTCGCCGAGATGGGCGGCCTTGCGGGTCGCGGCGCGCGCACCCGCGTCGAGGTGCCGGGCGGTTCGATCCTCGTCATCGACGAAAGCTATAACGCCAATCCCGCATCGATGGCCGCGACCATCGGCCAGCTCGGCAGCGAATCCGGTGCGCGCAGGGTCGCGATTCTGGGCGCGATGAAGGAGCTTGGCGATGGCGGCGAGGCCTATCATGCCGGTCTGGCCGCTCCGCTCGTCGCAGCAGGTGTGCAGTTCGCCCTGCTTGTCGGCGAAGAGATGGCGCCGCTCGCCAAAGCGCTTGAGGGGCGGATCGATTTCGAGCATGTGGCCGACCACTCGGCCGCGGTAGGGCGGCTGGGGGCCTTGATCCGGCCCGGCGATACGGTGCTGGTCAAGGGGTCGAACAGCGTGGGACTGTCGCATGTCGTGACCGCGCTGACCAATGGGGATTATTGATGCTATATTGGCTGGCGGAATGGCTTGGCTTTCCGGGGGTTCTGAACCTCATCCGCTATCTGAGCTTCCGCTCGGGCGCCGCGGTTGCGACGGCGCTGATCATCGGTCTGTGGATCGGGCCGCGCTTCATCCTCATGCTGCGGATGCGGCAGGGGAAGGGGCAGCCGATCCGCGAGGACGGACCGCAGAGCCACCTTGCGAAAAAGGGCACGCCGACGATGGGCGGGCTGATGATCCTGATCTCTTTGATGATTTCGGCGCTGCTGTGGATGGATTTGTCCAACCGCTTCGTCTGGGCCTGCATCTTCGTCACCGGCGGGTTCGCGCTGGTCGGCTTTCTCGACGATCTCGACAAGGTGACCAAGTCGAGCCATCGCGGCATTCCGGGGCGCGTGCGCCTGCTCGTCGAATTCGTGATCGCGGGCATCGCGGTGCTGCTGATCGTATCGCGGACCGGCACCGACCTTTATCTGCCCTTTTTCAGCGAAGTCTATATTCCCTTGGGGCCGCTCTATTATGTCTTCGCGATGGTGCTGATCGTCGGTTTCGGCAATGCGGTGAACCTCACCGACGGGCTCGACGGGCTCGCGACCTTTCCGGTGATGATCGCCAGCCTTGCTTTCCTCGTCATCGTCTATCTGTCGGGTAACGTGAAATTCGCGGGCTATCTGGGCATTCCCCATGTGCCGGGGGCAGGTGAGCTTGCAATCTTCGCCGCCGCGATCATCGGGGCCTGCCTTGCCTTTCTGTGGTTCAATGCGCCGCCCGCAGCGGTGTTCATGGGCGATACGGGCAGCCTCGCGCTCGGCGGCGCGCTAGCGACGATTGCGGTGACGGCGCAGCACGAACTGGTGCTGGTACTGGTCGGCGGGCTGTTCGTCGTCGAGGCTTTGTCGGTGATCATCCAGGTCTTCTGGTACAAGCGGACCGGCAAACGCATCTTCCGCATGGCGCCGATCCACCATCATTTCGAACAATTGGGCTGGCCCGAATCCACCGTCGTCGTCCGTTTCTGGATCGTCTCGATCGTCCTCGCGCTCGCGGGACTCGCGACGCTCAAGCTGCGGTGATCACCGCGCGCGCCTTTGCCGGTCGCCGCTATGCGGTGCTGGGACTGGCGCGCTCGGGGCTGGCGACCTGCGAGGCGCTGATCGCCAGCGGCGCGGGGGTGACCGCGTGGGACGAGCGCGAAGCAGCGCGCGATGCCGCGATGGCGCTCGGCGCCGACATCGGCAATCCGTTGGAGATCGACCTTGTCGGCTTTGCCGGGGTCGTCGTGTCGCCGGGCGTGCCGCTCAACCGCCATCCCATCGCCGACCATGCCCGCGCGGCCGGTGTGCCGATCCTCGGCGATATCGAATTGTTTGCCGAAGCCGCGGCCGATCTGCCGCCGCACCGCATCGTCGGCATCACCGGCACCAACGGCAAATCGACGGTGACCGCGCTTGTCACCCATATGCTGGAAAGCGCGGGCGTTCCGGCGCTGATGGGCGGCAACATCGGGTTGCCGATCCTGGCGCGCGATCCGCTCCCCGAAAACGGCGTCTATGTGCTCGAACTGTCGAGCTATCAGATCGACCTGGCGCACAGCCTGGCGTGCGATGTCGCCGTGCTGACCAACATCAGCCCCGATCACCTCGACCGTTATGACGGTTTCGCCGGCTATGCCGCGTCGAAGGAGCGACTGTTCGCGCTCCAGCAGCGCGATCAGGTCGCGATCGTCGCCGTCGACGACGATCCGTCGCGGATGATCGCGGGGCGCATCAACCACCGGCTCCACCGCGTCTCGGCGAAGGACATCGATCCCGCCGATCAGGCGCGCTGGCCCGCGCTGCAGGGACCGCACAATGCGCAGAATGCGGTGTGTGCGATCGCGGTATGCCGCGTGCTGGGGCTGAACGACGAACAGATCGAGCGCGGCCTCGCGAGTTATCGCGCGCTGCCGCACCGCATGGAATTGGTCGGCGAAGTCGCTGGCGTCCGCTGGTTCAACGACAGCAAGGCGACCAACGCGGCTTCCGCTGCACCGGCGCTGGCGGCCTTCCCGCCGGCGCCGGACCAGCGCGTCCACTGGATTGCCGGGGGGCAGGCCAAGGGCGACGGGCTGACCGCCTGTCGCCCTTGGTTCGGCCACGTCAAGCGCGCCTATCTGATCGGCGAGGCGATGGAGCCTTTCGCGGCCGAGATCGGCGACGCGCTGCCCGTCGAAAGATCGGGTGATCTGGCCGCTGCGGTCGCCGCCGCCGCTACTGCTGCGGCGCCCGGCGACATCGTGTTGCTGTCGCCGGCCTGCGCTTCGTTCGATCAGTTCACGGATTATGAACGGCGCGGCGATCGCTTCCGCGAACTGGTGCAGGCGTTGGGGGATGGATGACGATATGAACGGGGGGGCGGACAATATGGATGCGACCACGGAACGGCCCGTCATCGCGACGACCCGGACGACGAAGCGCCGCGGCCCGCGCCTCAGCCGCGCCGACCGCACGCCGCTGGGCCTGTGGTTCTGGGAAATCGACCGCGTATTGCTGTTGCTTGTGTCGATGCTGATCGCCATCGGCCTCGTCGCCGTGGCGGCGGCGTCGCCGGTCGCCGCGCAGAAGCTGTCGACCGCGACCGCCAGCCTCGACCCGCTCTATTATTTCTATCGCCAGCTCATGTGGGTCATGGTCGGCGTGCCGGTCATGCTCGCGGTATCGATGCTGCCCAAACCGCAGGCGCGGCGCTTTGCCATCTATGGCACGATTACCTTCGTCTTCCTGTTGTTCATGGTGCCGCTGATCGGCACGACGGTGAACGGCGCACAGCGCTGGATCGGCAGCGGCATCTTCCGCCTCCAGCCGTCGGAATTTCTCAAGCCCTTCTTCGCGGTGTCGCTGGCGTGGATATTGTCGCTGCGGCTGCACGATCAGAATCTGCCGGTCGTGCCGCTGTCCTTCGTCTTTACCGGGATCATCGCGATCCTGCTGATGAGCCAGCCCGATCTGGGGCAAACGATCATCTTCGCGGGGACATGGTTCGTTCTCGTCATGGTCGCCGGCCTGTCGATGCGGATCATGGCGGGGCTCGCGGGCACGGGACTCGCGGGGCTGGTCCTTGCCTATTTCTTCTACCCGGTGGCGCAGCAGCGCATCAACATCTGGCTGTTCGCCGAGGGCGACAGCTTTCAGGTCGACAAGGCCCATGCGACGCTGACCGCCGGCGGGCTGATCGGCACCGGGCCGGGCGCGGGACTTGCCAAGTTCCAGCTTCCCGAGGCGCACACCGACTATATCTTCTCGGTCATCGGCGAAGAATTCGGGATCATCGCCTGCATCGCCATCGCCGTCCTTTATCTGGCGATCATCGTCCGCGTTCTGGTGCGGCTGCTCGACGAAGAGGACAGCTTCCTCATTCTCGCGGTCGCGGGTCTGATCGCGCAGTTCGGCGGGCAGGCGACGATCAACATGGCGGTGAATACCCAGCTCTTTCCGTCGAAGGGGATGACCTTGCCTTTCATCAGCTATGGCGGTTCGTCGTTCATCGCCTTGTCGATCGGCATGGGTTTGCTCTTGTCGCTGACCCGGCGAAACCCCTATGCGGCGCGGGTATCGATGACCCGCAACTGGAACAGGAAATGACGGCCCGGCCATGACCGCGACGCGCCACTATCTACTCGCCGCCGGAGGCACCGGCGGCCATATGCTGCCCGCTTATGCGCTGGCGGGTGAACTGATCGCGCGCGGGCACCGCGTCGCGCTGGTCAGCGACGACCGCGGCCTCAGGATTCCGGGCGCGCCGGCCGAGCTGGAAACGCATGTTCTGCCTGCCGGGCGCGTTCAGGGCGGTCCCGTCGGCTGGGTGAAGGCGGCGCTGGCGATCCGCAAGGGGCGCGCGATGGCGATCGACCTGATCCGCGATTTCGACCCGGCGGTGGTCGTCGGCTTCGGCGGCTATCCGTCGTTGCCCAGCCTGCTCGCGGCGCGCGCGACCAAGACGCCCAGCGTCATCCACGAACAAAATGCCGTGCTGGGCCGCACCAACCGGCTGATGGCGGGACGGGTCGATGCGATTGCGGTCGCCTACCATCATATCCGCCGTTTCCCGTCCGCCTGTGCCGACAAGCGCCACCTGATCGGCAATCCGGTGCGCGAGGAAATTATCGCGATCCGCGAGGACGGCTATCCGCCGCTGCCCGAGGACGGCATCGTTCGCGTGCTCGTTGTCGGCGGCAGCCTGGGTGCGACGGTGCTGAGCGACGTCGTTCCCGCCGCCGTCGCCATGCTGCCGCGCGCGCTGCTCGACCGGTTGCAGGTCGTCCAGCAGTGCCGCGAGGCCGACATCGAAACGGTGCGCGCCAAATATGCCGCGCTCGGGGTCGCGGCCGAGTGCGCTCCCTATATCACCGACTTTCCCGAGCGGCTGCGCTGGGCGCATCTCGTCATCGCGCGGGCGGGGGCGTCGACCGTCGCCGAACTGGCCTGTGCGGGCAGGCCGGCGGTTTTCGTGCCCTATCCGCACGCGATGGACGATCACCAGACCTATAATGTCGGCGATCTCGTCGCGGCGGGTGGCGCGATCTCGATCCAGCAGAGCGATTTCAATCCCGCTGCGCTCGCCAAGCATATCCAGCGCATGGCGCTCGAACCCGGCGCGCTCGAAGAGGCTGCCGACCGGGCGGCGAACTGCGGCCTGCCCGATGCGACCCGCGACCTTGCCGACCTTGTCGAAAGCTTTGCCGCGCCGCCGATGATGGACGTCATCCGCGTCGGTGCCAGCACGCAGCGCGCCGCTTCGGGTGTCGCCGCCGCGCGGCGGGAGGCGAACTGATGCGCGGCGTCGCGACCGATATAGGTATCATCCACTTCATCGGCATCGGCGGCATCGGCATGTCGGGCATCGCAGAGGTGATGCACAACCTCGGCTATCAGGTGCAGGGCAGCGACATCGCTGACAGCTATGTTGTCGAGGGCCTGCGCAAACGCGGCATCAAAGTCGCGATCGGGCACGAAGCCGCGAACGTCGATGGCGTCGCCGTGGTTGTGACCTCGACTGCGGTGAAGCGCGGCAACCCCGAGGTCGAGGCCGCGCTCGCGCACCGCATCCCGATCGTCCGCCGCGCCGAAATGCTCGCCGAGCTGATGCGCCTCAAATCCACCGTCGCGATCGCGGGGACGCACGGCAAGACGACGACGACCAGCCTGGTCGCCGCCTTGCTCGATGCGGGCGGGATCGACCCGACCGTCATCAACGGCGGCATCATCAACAATTACGGCTCGAACGCACGGCTCGGCGCGTCGGACTGGATGGTGGTCGAGGCCGACGAGAGCGATGGCAGCTTCCTGCGCCTCGACGGGACGATCGCGGTCGTCACCAACATCGATCCCGAACATCTCGATCACTACGGCAGTTTCGACGCGATCAAGGACGCCTTCGTCGAGTTTATCGAGAATGTGCCCTTCTATGGTGCCGCGATGCTCTGCCTCGACCATCCCGAGGTGCAGGCGATCATCCCGCGCATCCGCGACCGCCGCATCGTCACCTATGGCTTTTCGGCGCAGGCCGATGTGCGCGGCACCAATGTGACACCGGGGCCCGACGGCAATCGCTTCGACGTCGTCGTGCGCGACCGCGACGGCAATAGCCGGACGATCGAGGGCATTCATTTGCCGATGTCGGGTCGCCACAATGTCCAGAATGCGCTCGCCGCGATTGCGGTCGCGCTGCATATGGGCGTCAGCGACGACAAGATCGCGTCGGGCTTCAACGGCTTCGCCGGGGTCAAGCGCCGCTTCACCAAGGTCGGCGAGATTGCGGCCGAAGGTGGAGTCGTAACGGTGATCGACGATTACGCTCATCACCCGGTCGAGATCCGCGCCGTTCTCTCTGCCGCGCGCGAAGGGGCGGGGGCGGGGCGCGTCGTCGCGGTCGTCCAGCCGCATCGTTTTACCCGCCTGCGCGACCATATGGACGATTTCCAGCAGGCCTTTAACGACGCCGACATGGTGCTCGCACTGCCCGTTTATGCAGCGGGCGAAAGCCCGATCGAGGGCGTGTCGTCGGATGCGCTGGCGCAGGGGCTGCGCGACCGCGGCCATCGCCATGCGTCGACCGTTGCCGACGCCGGCACGCTCGCTGCAACGATCGCCGACGCGATCCGCACCGGAACGCTCGGCGCGGGCGACATGATCATCTGCCTCGGCGCAGGCGACATCACCAAGATGGCGGCGGGGCTGGCGAGCGCGGTGGAGGCGGTATGAGCACCGCCGATACGCTTCCGGCGGTCCGCGGCAAGCTAACCGCAAAGGCGCCGCTGGCGCCGCTCGTCTGGTTCAAGTCAGGCGGTCCTGCCGACTGGCTGTTCGAGCCGAAGGACGCGGATGATCTTGCCGGTTTCCTGCGCGACCTCGATCCCGCGATTCCGGTGATGGCACTCGGCCTTGGCTCGAACCTCATCGTTCGCGACGGCGGCTTTCCGGGCGTCGTCGTCCGGCTCGGCAAGGCCTTTGCTAAGGTCGAAGCTGTCGACGCGACCAGCTTGCGCTGCGGAGGCGGTGCCTCGGGCATCCTCGTCTCGTCGACCGCGCGCGACGCAGGGATCGCGGGGATGGAGTTCCTGCGGTCGATCCCCGGCACCGTTGGCGGCTTCGTGCGGATGAACGGCGGCGCTTATGGCAGCGAGGTCAAGGACATATTGGTCGAAGCCGACATCGTCTTGCGCTCGGGCGAGCGCCGGACCTTGCCGCTTGCCGATCTCGGCTACACCTATCGCCACAGCGAATTGCCCGAGGGCGCTGTCGTGATCGGAGCGACCTTTCGCGGGCGTCCGGGTGAACCCGAAGCCATCCAGGCCGAAATGGACCGTATCTCGGCGAGCCGCGAGGCGTCGCAGCCGCTGCGTTCGAAGACCGGCGGATCGACCTTCAAGAACCCCGACGGTCACAAGGCGTGGCAGCTTGTCGATGAGGCCGGTTGCCGCGGTTTCGCCATCGGCGGCGCGCAGGTGAGCGAGAAGCATACCAATTTCCTGATCAACACCGGTGCGGCGACGAGCGCCGATATCGAAGCGCTCGGCGAGGAAGTCCGCCGCCGGGTGAAGGCGAAGAGCGGCGTGGAACTGCAATGGGAGATACAACGCGTGGGAGTGGCGAAGTGAGGGCGCCTCACCTCTCCTCGTTCGTGCTGAGCTTGTCGAAGCACCGTTCTTCTTTTTGGACGTCGAAAGACAAGAACGGTCCTTCGACAAGCTCAGGACAAACGGTTTTGAATATTGGAGTTAAAGCATGACCCGCGGCCCCTGGCATGTCGCTGTCCTGATGGGCGGCTGGTCCGCCGAACGCGAAGTGTCGCTGATGAGCGGCAAGGGCGTTGCCGACGCGCTGGAAAGCCGCGGGCACAGGGTCACGCGCATCGACATGGACCGCGAAGTCGCTTTGCGGCTTGCCGAAGCGCGGCCCGATGTCGTCTTCAACGCCCTCCACGGCGTTCCGGGCGAAGACGGCACCGTGCAGGGCATGCTCGACCTGATGGGCCTCAAATACACCCACAGCGGGCTCGTCACGTCGGTTATCGCGATCGACAAGGAATTGACGAAACAGGCGCTGGTGCCGCATGGTATTCCCATGCCGACGGGGACGATGGTCGACAGCGAAAATCTGTTTTCAGCCGATCCCCTGCCGCGCCCCTATGTCCTGAAACCCGTCAACGAAGGGTCGTCGGTCGGCGTCGCGATCGTCAAGGACGACAGCAACTACGGCAACCCGATTGCGCGCGAAGCGGTGGGGCCGTGGCAGGAGTTCGACCGGCTGCTCGCCGAGCCCTTCATCAAGGGGCGCGAACTGACGGTCGCGGTACTCGGCGATGAGGCGCTCGGTGTCACCGAACTGCGCGTGAAGTCGGGATTCTACGACTATGACGCCAAATATACTGACGGTCTGACCGAACATGTCTGTCCTGCCGATGTCCCCGCCGACGTTGCGCAGCGGATGAAGCATCTGGCGGTCGAGGCGCATCGCCTGCTCGGCTGCAAGGGCGCGTCGCGTTCCGATTTTCGCTGGGACGACGAGCATGGGCTTGCGGGTATTTTCCTGCTCGAGGTCAATACGCAGCCGGGGATGACACCGCTCAGCCTCGTGCCGGAACAGGCGCGCGCCATCGGCATGGACTATGCCGAACTCGTCGAACGCATCGTGGGGGAAGCATTGGCATGAGCAGCGGAGCATGAGCAGCACCAGGATCAAACGCGCGAAGACGCCGCCGCGCCGTCCGTCGCGCGCGCCCAAAAGGCGCCGGTCGGTCAAGCAGTCGCGCCTCAACATGGTCATCAACGCCTTGCCGATCAGCCCGGCGCAGCTTCAGCGCGTCGCCAACTGGACGATCGGTATCGGCCTGGCGGGCGTGCTGGTGCTCGGTGCCGAGGTGACGGGCGTGACCGCGAAAATTCACGAAGAGTGGGCGCAGGCGGTCGGACGCGCCGGATTTCAGGTAAAGAAGGTCGAAGTGGTCGGTGCGGATCGCATCGACCGGCTGAAGGTCTATGATATCGCGCTGGCGCAGAAGGACCGCTCGATGGCCGCGGTCGAGCTTGACGATGTGCGCCGCGACCTGATGCAGTACGGCTGGATCAAGGATGCGCGCGTGTCGCGCCGCCTGCCCGACACGCTGGTCGTCGATATCGTCGAGCGCACCCCGGCGGCAATCTGGCAAAATGACGGTCGGTTGTCGCTGATCGACGACAGCGGGGTCGTCCTCGAACCCGTGACGGTCGCGACCATGCCCGACCTGCCGCTCGTCATCGGCCCCAATGCCAACCGGCGCGCGCAGGATCTCGACGCGCTGCTCGCCGAGGCCAGTTCGCTCAAGGAACTGCTCGCGGGCGCGACCTGGGTCGGCAACCGCCGCTGGGATCTGCGCTTCCGCAGCGGCGAAACGCTGTCGCTGCCCGAAGGCGATGCCGAAGCGAAGGCGGCGCTCGCGAAATTCGCGCACATGGACGGGGCAAACCGCCTCCTTGGCCGCGGTATCCTGCGTTTCGACATGCGCGATCCCAGCCGTTTCGTGCTACGCATGCCGCACGAAGGGCAGGTGGCGCCGTCGAAGATCGACGACGCGCGTGCCGCCGCCGACGCGGTGTCGGCGGGTCAGGCGAACGAGGGATAGAAGCGATGGCGCCGCCGCGCATCGAAAAGATTATCACCGCGCTCGATGTCGGGTCGTGGAAGGTCTGTGCGCTCATCGCGGGCCAGACCGCCGACGGGCAGTTGCACGTGCTCGGCACCGGCCAGCGCGAAAGCCGCGGCGTCCAGCGCGGCTATGTCGCCGACATGGAGCAGACCGAGCATATCGTGCGCGAGGCGATCGAACAGGCCGAGCGTATCGCGGGTCTCAATATCGACGATGTCTGGGTCAGCTTCTCGGCGGGCAGCCTCTTGAGCGACGTCGCCCCGATCGAGAGCGAATTGGGCGGTCACCGCATCGAACAGGAAGATATTGACGATCTGCTCGCAGCCGGGCGCGCGGGGATCGATCCCGAAGGGCGGATGATCCTGCACGCGCAGCCGGCGCTCTACACGCTCGACGGGCTGACCGGCGTCAAGAATCCGATCGGGCTGCACGCCGACCGGCTGGGCGTCGACATCCACATCATTATGGCCGACGGCGCCCCGGTACGAAATCTGGAAGCCGCGGTGCGGCAGGCGCATCTCGATGTCAATGCGGTGGTCGCCTCGCCGATCGCGGCGGGGCTCGCCTGCCTGTCGGAAGAGGAACGCGATCTTGGCGTGGCGCTTGTCGAGCTCGGCGCGGCGGTGACGACGGTGTCGCTCTATGCAGGCGGAATGCTCGTCGAGATGGTTTCGCTGCCGTTCGGGGCAAGCGACATCACCGACGACATCGCCTCGGCCTTCGGTATCCGGCGCAGCCAGGCGCAGCGGCTGCAGAGCTTCTACGGCTCGGCCTCGGCCAGCCCGCGCGACAACAATGATTTGATCGAACTCGATCCCGGCGCGCCCGCGGGCAGCGATGCGCCGCGCATCACGCGCGCGCAGCTGATCTCGGTCATCCGTCAGCGGCTCGACCAGATGATGGGCGACATCGGACGGACGCTGAAGGATCTTCACTTCGTCGGCCCGATCGGCCGTCAGGTCGTGCTCGTCGGCGGCGGCGCCGATCTGAAAGGCATCGCCGATTATACCCAGATCGCACTCGGCCGGGCGGCGCGCGTCGGGCGACCGCGCGGCTTGCACGGCTTGCCCGATGCCCATTCGGGACCGGCTTTCGCGACGCTTGCCGGTCTGGTTCTTTATGCCGCATCCGATCCCGTGGATCTGCGCGACCTGCCCACGATGGCGCAGGATGTGTACCGTCCCAAGGGGTCGTCGATCATCAACCGACTTATCACCGCGCTGAAGAGCAGTTTCTGACGCGCGGTTGCGCGAAAGGTTAATTTTTTGGGTGATTCCGGCGTCACAATAGTGCAATGCGATAAATCAATGACGGGCGGCCGGACTACCGCCCGAATGGGTCGCAAGGTGAGGGAAGCGGCGTTGGTCCGCCGCTACAGGGAGATTGGTTGATGAGCATCAATATTGGCCCGCCGCAGGTCGATGAACTGAAGCCGCGTATCGCCGTGATCGGCGTGGGCGGCGCGGGGGGCAATGCCATCGCGAACATGATCGCGGCGAAGGTCGAGGGCGTCGATTTCGTCGTCGCCAACACCGACGCGCAGGCGCTCAACGCCTCGCCGGCGGAGCGTCGCATCCAGCTCGGAACGCAGATCACCCAGGGTCTGGGTGCGGGTTCGCGTCCCGAAGTGGGCCGGGCGGCGGCCGAGGAAAGCATCGCGCAGGTCGAAGAGGCGCTGAACGGCGCGCATATGTGCTTCGTCGCGGCCGGCATGGGCGGCGGCACGGGCACCGGTGCGGCTCCGGTCATCGCCAAGGCGGCCCGCGACCGTGGCATTCTGACCGTCGGCGTCGTGACCAAGCCCTTCACCTTCGAAGGCAACCGCCGCATGCGGTCGGCCGAGGCCGGCATTGCCGAGCTTCAGGACCATGTCGACACGCTGATCGTCATTCCCAACCAGAATCTCTTCCTGGTCGCCAACCCGAACACGACCTTCAAGGAAGCCTTCACCATGGCGGATGAAGTGCTCCAGCAGGGAGTGCGCGGTATCACCGATCTGATGGTCATGCCCGGCCTCATCAACCTCGACTTTGCCGACGTGCGCAGCGTGATGCGCGAAATGGGCAAGGCGATGATGGGCACCGGCGAAGCCGAAGGCGACGGCCGCGCGCTCGAAGCCGCGCAAAAGGCGATCGCCAACCCGCTGCTCGACGGCGTGTCGATGGCGGGCGCGAAGGGCGTCATCATCTCGATTACCGGCGGCGAAGACATGCGCCTGATGGAGGTCGACGAGGCCGCGAACCATATTCGCGAGCTTGTCGATCCCGATGCGAACATCATCTGGGGCAGCGCTTTCAACGAAGGGCTGGAAGGCAAGATTCGCGTATCGGTCGTCGCGACCGGCATCGACGGTTCGGGTGATGCGGCGGCTCCGGCCGCACCGGCAGCGCGCAGCTTCTCCTTCGCGCCCGCGCGTAGCCCGGCCCCAGCGCCCTTTGCCGAGGAGCCGGTTGAGGCGGCGGCTGTGGAAGCACCGGTCGAAGCCGCGGAACCCGAAGTCGACACCGACCCCGCACCGGGCTTCTCGCTGGGCGATGCCCCCGCGGCCGAAGTGTCGGCGCCGGCCGAGGAAGAACCGATGGAATTGTCGCAGGTCGCCGCGACCTATGACGATACCAGCGATGAGCTCGTACTCGATGCACCCGAACCGGCGCCCGCGCCAGCTGCCGACCCGGCCCCCGCGGCCGAACCGGCACGCCCGATCGGTGGCGGCACCTTGTTCGAACGCATGTCGCGCCTGTCGCGTGGCGGTTCGGCCCCTGCCGAAGAAGGCGAAAAGGAAGACGGGGTCGATATTCCGCGCTTCCTGGGCCGTCAGAACAACCAGTAACAGGGTTCATCGCGGCCGCCCGATGGGCAGGCGGCCCGAACACGGGATGATTTGCCCATGCGGCGATCCATATTGACGGCGGGGCCGCGGCGCGTTCGACTTCATGTCGGCGCGCTCGGCCTGCTGTTCCTCTCTGCCGCACCGTTTGCGGCGGCGCATGCATTTCAGGTGACGCCACCCGATGCGGCCACCAAGGCGGCGATGGAAAAGCGCACCGCCGCGAGGACGATGCTGTCGTCGGCGATCGCTCGGCTCGCCTCGAACGCCACCGACAGCGCCGCGCTGCTTGATGCCGGACGCGCCTCGATCGAGCTGGAGGATTATCGCGCCGCGCTCGGTTTCCTGACCCGTGCCGAGCAAGCGAGTCCGCGCGACGGCGCGGTCAAGGCGGCGCTCGGGTCGGCGATGCTCCATCTCGAAAAGCCGTCGCGGGCGCTCGACTATTTCGGCGAGGCGCAGCTTCTCGGTGCCCCCGAGCGACTGTTCCTTGCCGACCGCGGGCTTGCGCGCGATTTGCTGGGCCAGCAGGATGCGGCGCAGCGCGATTATCAACTCGCCCTCTCGATCGCGCCGAGCGACGAAGTGATCCGCCGCTATGCGATCTCGCTCGGCATCACGGGGCAAGCCGACCGCGCGATTCAGCTCCTCACGCCGCAGCTTCGTACCCAGGACCGTGCCGCATGGCGGTCGCGCGCGATGATCCTCGCAATCAACGGCCGCAACGACGAGGCGGCCGAGATCGTCAAGGCGACGATGCCGGCGCTGCTGGCGCAGAGCATTTTGCCCTATCTGACCCAGATGGACCGGCTCAATCCGGCGCAGCAGGCCGCCGCCGCGCATTTCGGGCGCTTCCCGGCCGGCGAACTTGGCCCGGTGCGCAAGCCCGTGCAGGTGGCTGCAGCCGCTCCGGCCCCGACACCGGCGCCTTCCCCGACTTCGACGCCGAGCAAACGGCGCGGCGACAAGGGCAAGCCGGTGCAGGTGGCCACCGCCACGCCGCCACCGGTGACGCGACCGGCTCCGACGCCGACCCCGAAGCCAACACCTGCGCCCACGCCAGCACCGACCTTGGCGCAGCCGCCGGCCGCCGTGCCGGTGCGCCGTGCCGATACACCGTCCGTCCCGGCAGCGAAGCCTCCCGCGCCGACACCGGCGCCAGCGGCGGCTCAACCGGTGGGCGTCGCGGTAAACAGCGGTGCCGGTCCGGTCGGTCCGGGCTTCTCGCTGAGCGATGTCGGCCAGCCGCCGGCCGCTGCCGCTGCGCCGCCGTCGGCGACGACCACGCCAGCGCCCAGTGCGGCGGCTCCGCTCGCCTCGTTGGCGCAGATCGTCAGCTCGATCGAGATTCCGCCCGAAGAGCTGGAGCGCACCAGCGGCGCGGTCGGCGCCGATACGCTTGCCAAGTTGGTCGAGGACAAGCGCAAGGCAGACGCCGCCGAAGCGGCAAAGCGCGAAAAGGAAGAAGCCGCGGCCAAGGCCAAGGCAGAGGCCGACGCCAAGGCGAAGGAAGAGGCCGCGAAGAAAAAGGCCAATCCCTCGCGCATCTGGGTGCAAGTCGCGGCGGGGTCGAACCAGAAGGCGCTCGCCTTCGATTTCAACCGCTTCGCCAAAAAGAATGCCGCGCTGTTCAAGGGCAAGGATGGCGGCTCGACCGAATGGGGCCGCACCCGCCGCCTGCTCGTGGGGCCGTTCAAGGACAAGAAGGCGGCTGCCGACTGGCTCGCGCAATATAAGAAGGCGGGCGGCGACGGCTTCGTCTTCACCAGCGATGCGGGGCAGGAGGTCGATCTCTTCAAATGACGTTGTCGGCCTGTGCGAGCGACCCCAGGGCGACACGCGGACGCCGCCATGACGAACCGGGCCGCGTCGTGCGCGGGCCGCGCGATGCCTTTCAGCGCGACCGCGACCGCATCATCCATTCGATCGCTTTCCGCCGACTGCGTCACAAGACGCAGGTCTTCGTAGCGCCCGACGGCGACCATTATCGCGTCCGGCTGACGCACAGCATCGAAGTCGCGCAGATCGGTCGCGGTATCGCCCGGGCGCTGGGGCTGAACGAAGATCTGACCGAGGCCTTGTGCCTTGCCCATGACATCGGTCACCCGCCCTTCGGCCATGCGGGCGAGGACGCGCTGAAAGCCGCGATGATCGCGCATGGCGGGTTCGATCATAATGGGCACACGCTGCGCACGCTCGCGCGGCTCGAATGTCCCTATCCGCGCTTCGATGGCATCAATCTGACGTGGGAAACGCTGGAGGGGTTGGCGAAGCACAATGGTCCGGTGCGTCACCCCGGCTGGGCATTGGCGGAAATCGACGCCGAATTTCCGCTCGACCTGACGAGCCATGCCAGCCTGGAAGCGCAGGTGGCGGCGGTCGCCGACGACATCGCGTACGACAATCACGATATCGACGACGGCCTGCGCGCGGGACTGCTGACGATCGACCAGTTGATGGCGCAGCCCTTCGTTGCCGACAATTTCCGCCTCGTCGAAGCCCGCTTTCCGGGCGCGCCGCGCGACCGGTTGCTGCGCGAGTTGGTGCGCGACCAGATCGGCGTGATGGTCAACGACGTGATCGCCGCGACCAAGGCCAACGTCGCCGATGCGGGGGTGGAGAGCGTAGCGGAAGTGCGCGCGGCGGGCCGCACGCTCGGCGGCTTTTCGGAAACGCTGGCGCGGCAGGAACGCGATCTCAAACGCTTCATGTATGCGAACCTCTATCACCATCCGTCGCAGATCGCCGCCGCCGACGCGGCGCGCACCGTCGTATCGGGGCTGTTTGCGGCCTACAGGGATGATCCTGCGCTGATGGGCGAGGAATGGGCATCGCGGCTGCCCGATACGGACGGGGCGACGGTGCGCCACATCGGCGACTATATTGCCGGGATGACCGACCGATTCGCGATCGATCGCTTTGCAGAGATAAATGGGCGTGCCGCGGTGCCCGAGGCGCTGGCGCATGTCTGATGCCGCGCCCCGCGCGCTTCTGATCGGAGCGACGGGGCTTGTCGGACAGGCGGTTGCCCGCTGCGGCCATGCCCTGCCACTGACCTTGCTGGCGCGCCGTCCGGTCGAGGCGGGGGCGAGCCACCGCGCCGTGACCGCCGATCCGGGCGAATGGGCCGAGATCATCGCGGCGGAGCGTCCCGGGATATTGATCTCCTGCCTCGGCACCACGGTCCGCCAGGCGGGGTCGCAGGACGCGTTTCGCGCGGTCGATCATGATCTGCTGCTCGCCTGCGCCCGTGCGGCAAAGGCGGCGGGGACCGCGCACATGATCGCGGTCAGCAGCGTCGGCGCGGCGGCGCATAGCGCCAATTTCTATCTGCGGACGAAGGGTGAGGTGGAGGAGGCGCTGCGCGCGCTGAATTTCCTGCGGCTCGACCTGATGCGCCCCGGCTTGCTCACCGGCGACCGACAGGGACCGACGCGGATCGGCGAGGGGCTGGCGATGCTGGCCGCGCCGTTCACCGACGCGCTGCTGCACGGATCGCTGCGCCGCTATCGCTCGATCCCGGCCGAAACGGTGGCGCGCGCGATCGTGGCGGCGGCGTCGCTCGCGGTGCCAGGGCAGTTCGTCCACGAAAATGATGCGATGCAACAGCTCGCCGATTGACTCTGCCGAAGGCGAGCGCCAAGGCTCGGGCGTCTGTCGAGCCTCGTCATAGAGATTCGACCGGCCACGCGGGAGAGCGCGGGGGCAGGGAAACCGGCCGTCGCCACCGAAGGAGCAACCGCCCCGGAAACTCTCAGGTCAACGGACCGCGCGGCTGGAACGGACACTCTGGAAAGCGTTCGGCCACGCCCGGACCACCGAAGGGGTAACTCCATGCCGGTCCGTCAGGGCGGGCGTATGGACGAAAACTCTCAGGTTCCCGTGACAGAGGGGGCATGGCGAAGGAACGGCATCGGGCCGTGCCGCGTCATGTCAACGACGGGAGGCCGATATGAGCGAAACCGAAGAAATGGGCGAAACGGTCGCGATCGAATCGCTGCCGCTCGACGCCTGGCACCGTGCAAGGGGCGCGCGGATGGTCGAATTCGCCGGCTATCACATGCCGATCCAGTATGACGGCATCATGGCCGAACATCTGTGGACGCGCGACAATGCGGGCCTGTTCGACGTCAGCCACATGGGACAGCTCGTGTTCAGCGGTGAAGGCGCCGCCGAAGCGCTCGAAGCGCTGGTTCCGGGCGATATTTCGGCGTTGAAGCCGGGGCGGATGCGCTATTCGCTGCTGCTCGCCGACGATGGCGGCATCCTCGACGATCTGATGATCACCAATACGGGGCATGGCCTCTACATGGTCGTCAACGGCGCGGTGAAGTGGGACGACATCGCGCATCTGCGCGAACATCTGCCCGACGAGATCGAGATGAACCTGCTCGACGAACAGGCGCTGCTCGCGCTTCAGGGGCCAAAGGCCGCGGCCGCGCTGACGGCGCTCGGCGTGGTTCCCGAATTTCCCGACATTCTTCCCGTCGACCGCCTCGTCTTCATGCAGGCCGGCCCCTATCTGTGGGGCGACGTGCCGCTGGGGATCAGCCGTTCGGGCTATACCGGAGAAGACGGGTTCGAAATTTCGGTGCCGGCGAGCGACGTCTCGGCCCTCGCCGATGCGCTGTGCGCGCAGGAGGCGGTAAAGCCGATCGGCCTCGGCGCGCGCGATTCGCTGCGGCTCGAAGCGGGATTGCCGCTCTACGGCCATGACCTCGACGAGGGCATCGACCCCGTCGAGGGCGATCTGGCCTTTGCGATCAGCAAGCGCCGCCGCGAAGAAGGCGGCTTTCCGGGCGCCGCGCGCATCCTCGGCCATCTTGCCGACGGCAGTCCGCGCAAGCGCGTCGGCCTGACCGTCGATGGCAAGATGCCGGTGCGCGAGGGCGCCAAGATTTTCGACGGGAACAGCGAAGTCGGCGTCGTCACCTCGGGCGGTTTTGCGCCGAGCGTCGGCGCCCCGATCGCGATGGGCTATGTGCCCACCGGCCTGTCCGAGCCCGGCACGGCGCTCGCCGCCGAAGTCCGCGGCAAGCGCGTCGCCGTGACGGTGACGCCGATGCCCTTCGTTCCACATCGTTACGTGCGCAAACAGGGAGGCTGATCGATGCCGCGTTTTTATACCGAAGAGCATGAATGGATCGATGTCGATGGCGATGTCGCGACGGTCGGCATCACCGACTTCGCGCAGGGCCAGCTCGGCGACATCGTCTTCGTCGAGGTTCCCGACACCGGCGCCGAACTGTCGAAGGGCGGCGACGCCGCGGTGGTTGAATCGGTGAAGGCGGCGAGCGATGTCTACGCGCCCGTCGATGGCACCGTCACCGAAGGCAACGGCCAGCTCGAGGAGGACCCCGCGCTCGTCAATTCGGACCCCGAAGGCGAAGGCTGGTTCTTTCGCATGACGCTCAGCGACAAGAGCCAGCTCGACGGGCTGATGAATGCGCAGGCGTACAAGGATTTCATCGCCGATCTGTGATCGCAAACCCCTTCCGGTCGCGGGAGGGGGAAAGGCCGCAAGACCATGACGGACCCTGCGCTTGCCAATTGCCGCCTGATGGTGGCGACGCCCATCTATGACGGGGCGCAGGGTAGCTATGTCCGCGCGCTGCTCGACCTTGCGTTGCGGGCGCAGGCGATCGGCCTGACGGTGCGGTTCGAGTTCATCCTCTACCAGCCGTCGGTGACGCGCGCGCGCGACATGCTCGCCGCGATCTTCGCGGAAAGCGACTGCACCCACATGCTGTTCGTCGATGCCGACATCGACTTCGGCGCCGAGGATGTGTTCGCGATGCTGCGCGCGATGGTCGGCCGCGACGATTGCGCGATTCTGGGGGCTGCCTGTCCGCGGCGGATGCTCAACTGGCGCAATGCGGCGCTGGCCGCCAAGGCAGGGCTGGGTGACGCCGATCCGGCGGCGCTCGGGCGCTTTGCGGGGGAGTTTGCGCTGCATTTCCTGCATCCCGACCAATCCTTCGCGCTCACCGATCTGGTCGAACTGACGCGGGTCGGCAGCGGGATGATGATGATCCGCCGCGACGTGTTCGACAGCCTGCGCGCGCGTCATCCCGAACTGGTCTTTCGCACCGATCCCGCCGAGCGCGCCGCGCACGGGATCGGCGAGGAGGCCTATGCCTATTTCCTGCCGATGATCGAACCCGACACGCGGGCGCAGTTGTCGGACGATTATGCCTTTTGCCGCCGCGTGCGCGATGCGGGGCTTCGCATCTGGCTCGCCCCCTGGGTGAAGACCACACATAGCGGGCCGGCGATCTTTACCGGGTCGCTTCCCGATCTGGCCCAACTTCTTGCTATAAAATCAGCTTATTCGACGGAGTAGTTCATGCGTTATCTCCCCCTCACGCCCGATGACCGCAGCGCGATGCTCGCGGCGGTGGGCGCTGCCTCGATCGACGATCTGTTCGTCGACGTGCCCGCCGAAGCGCGGCTCGACGGCCCGATCACCGGCTTGCCCGGCCATGCCAGCGAACTGGCGGTCGAGCGCCATATGGCCGCGCTCGCGCGGCAGAATCGCGCCGCCGGCGACGGCCCCTTCTTCCTTGGTGCGGGCGCCTATCGCCACCATGTGCCGGCGAGTGTTGACCATCTGATCCAGCGCGGCGAGTTTCTGACCGCCTACACGCCCTATCAGCCCGAAATCGCGCAGGGCACGCTGCAGATGCTGTTCGAGTTCCAGACGCAGGTCGCGCGTCTGTTTGGCACCGACGTCGCCAATGCGTCGATGTACGACGGCTCGACCGCTTGCTGGGAAGCGATCGTGATGGCGCGGCGCATCACAAAGCGCGGCAAGGCGCTGCTCTCGACCGGCCTCCACCCTCATTATCGCAGCGTCGCGCGGACGATGGCGAAATATACCGGCGATCAGCTTGTCGACGGCGACCCGACGCTGGAGGCTGGTACCGACTGGGCTGTGCTCGCCGCCGCGGTCGACACGGATACAAGCTGCGTCGTCGTTCAATATCCCGACATATTGGGCCGCATCGACGACATGAGCGCGCTCGCCGCGGCATGTCAGGCCGCCGGCGCGCTGCTGATCGCGGTCGTGACCGAACCCGTCGCCCTAGGCCTCATCAAGTCGCCGGGCGAGATGGGCGCCGATATCGTGGTGGGCGAGGGGCAGGCGATTGGCGTCGGGCTCCAGTTCGGTGGCCCTTATGTCGGTTTGTTCGCGTGCAAGACGAAATATGTCCGCCAGATGCCGGGGCGGCTGTGCGGCGAGACGGTCGATGCCAATGGCAAGCGCGGCTTCGTCCTGACGCTGTCGACGCGCGAGCAACATATCCGGCGCGAGAAGGCGACGAGCAATATCTGTACGAATGCAGGGCTTTGCGCGTTGGCCTTCAGCATCCACATGACCTTGCTCGGCGAAGCGGGGTTGCGGCAGCTTGCCGGTATCAACCACGGGCGCGCCAGGGTGGCAGCGGCGGAACTGGCGCAAGTGCCCGGTGTGTCGGTCGTCAACAGCGGCTTCTTCAATGAATTCACGCTGCGGCTGCCCGTCGACGCGCGCGCGACGGTTCACAAGCTCGCCGAAAAGGGCGTGCTCGGCGGCGTGTCGCTCGGGCGCCTTTATCCTGACAATGACGCGCTTGCGAACGGGCTGGTCGTCGCCGTCACCGAAACCGCGACCGAAGAGGATATCGCCGCCTTTGCCGCGGCGCTGAAGGAGGTGCTGGCATGACCGCGCTCAACCCCGCCGGCTGGCGCCCCGAAATGCACGGCGCCGGTGGTGCCGCCGATACCGCGACCTTTACCGGCAACCGCGCACTGATGCTCGAGGAGCCGTTGATCTTCGAGATCGGCTCGACCGCGACCACCGGCGTCGATTTCGACGAGGCAGCGCCCGCTGCCGATCTCGGCGCGCTGATGCGCCGCGATCCCATCGGCCTGCCGGGGCTCAGCGAGTCCGAAACGGTGCGCCACTATACGCGCCTGTCGCGCCAGAATTATGCGATCGACCTCGGCCTTTTCCCGCTTGGCAGCTGCACGATGAAGCATAATCCGCGCCTCAACGAAAAGGTCGCGCGGATGCCCGGCTTCGCCGATGTTCACCCGCTCCAGCCGCAGGAAACGGTGCAGGGCGCGCTTGCGGTCATCAACGAACTCGCGGTGTGGTTGATCGAACTCACCGGTATGTACGGCGTCGCCATGTCGCCCAAGGCGGGCGCGCACGGCGAGCTTTGCGGGATCCTGTGCATCAAGGCCGCGCTCGAAGCGCGCGGCGAGGACCGGCGGGTGCTGCTCGTCCCCGAAAGCGCGCATGGGACCAATCCCGCGACCGCCGCCTTTGCCGGCTTCACGGTCGAGGATATTCCGGCGACCGCCGAAGGCCGCGTCGATCTCGCGGCGCTCAAGGCGCGGCTCGGCCCCGATGTGGCGGGGGTGATGATCACCAATCCCAACACCTGCGGCCTGTTCGAACGCGACATGAAAGCGATTTCGGACGCGGTGCACGCGGTGGGCGGCTATGTCTATTGCGACGGCGCCAACTTCAACGCGATCGTCGGCAAGGTTCGCCCCGGCGACCTTGGCATCGACGCGATGCACATCAACCTGCACAAGACCTTTTCGACCCCGCACGGCGGCGGTGGTCCCGGTTCGGGGCCGGTCGTGCTGTCGAAGGCGCTCGCGCCCTATGGCCCGATCCCCTATTCGGCGCGCTACGCCGACGGGTCGTTCAAGCTGATCGAGGAAGAAAGCGCGGGCGCCGAGCACCCCGACACCTTCGGCCGGATGACCGCCTTCCACGGCCAGATGGGCATGTTCACCCGCGCGCTGACCTATATTCTCAGCCACGGGGCCGACGGGCTGAAGCAGGTCGCCGAGGATGCGGTGCTCAACGCCAACTATATCCTGCGTAGTCTGGAGGATGTGCTCGATGCCCCCTTCGCCGCATCGGGGCCGTGCATGCACGAGGCGCTGTTCAGCGATCGCGGGCTCGCCGAGGGCTTCTCGACGCTCGACATCGCCAAAGGGCTGATCGACGAAGGCTATCACCCGATGACGGTCTATTTCCCGCTCGTCGTGCACGGCGCGATGCTCGTCGAACCCACCGAGACCGAATCGAAGGCGGTACTCGACCAGTTCGTCGGCGCGCTGCGCAGCATCGCGCTTCGCGCAAAGAACGGCGATCCTGCGCTCAAGTCGGCGCCGCATTTCGCGCCGCGCGCGCGGCTCGACGAGACGCTGGCGGCGCGCAAGCCGGTGCTTCGCTGGGAGGATTGATGGGCGCAGCGGGCAAGGATGAAAGCGGGGCCGCGCCGCGCCGGGGCGGCTGCGGTCTCGCCGCCGCCTTGTCGCTCGTCGTCTTCGCCGCGATCTGGCTGGCCGCGGTAACCGGCTACGGTCTTGTCGCCGAACAGTGGGAAATCGTCCGGCCCCGCCGCGCGCTCGCGCACCACTGGGTGTTCGGCTATGCGCCGCTCATCGCGCTGGGTTTCGCGCTGCTTACCGCCTTCGTCGTGATGCGGCGGCGGGCCGCGGCGCAAATGACGCTGCTGATTTTGTCGGCGGGGCTGGTTGCATTGTTCGGCGGAATCCTCTTTCTGGGCGTCGCGGACTGATCTGAAGGGGAGGGACGATGAGCTGGGATAGCGTGTTCCTGCTGGCCAATTATTGGGCAATCGGTGGCTGGCTGCTCCTCGCCTTCGCGCCGCGCGGGCCGAAAGTGCTGGCGCTGATCCTCTATGCCGGGGTCTTCCTGCTCTGCCTCGCCTATGCCGTGATGCTCGGCGGCTTCCTTTCCGGCACGATCGATGCCGGCGGGCCAGGCGGCGGCGATTTCACGACGCTGGCGGGGGTTATGAAATTGTTCGACAGTCCCGGCGGCGCGACGCTCGGCTGGACGCATTATCTGGCCTTCGACCTGTTCACGGGCATGTGGATTGCCCGCGATGCCGATGCCAAGGGTTTCAGCCGGCTCGTCCAGTTCCCGTTCCTGTTCCTGACGCTGATGGTCGGGCCGGTCGGGCTGCTGGCGTGGCTGATCGTGCGCGAACGTCGCGCGCGGGCGCAGGCCAAGGCGGCGTGACACCGCGCCCCTGGACGCCGTCGGACGGCGGCGAGGGCGACAAGCGCCATGCCCCCGCAACCTTGCGCAATCGCGACGCGATCGCCGCGGTGCTCGGCGACTGGCTCCCCGCGTCGGGCACGGTGCTTGAGGTGGCGAGCGGTTCGGGCGAGCATGCCGTCCATTTCGCCGCCGCCTTCCCGAAGCTTGGTTGGCAGCCGAGCGACCCCGACCCCGCCGCGCTCGCCTCGATCACGGCCTGGAGCGCCGAGGCAGGGCTGTCGAACATCGCCGCGCCGCTGCATCTCGACGCATCGGCGCCGGACTGGCCGCTGGGTCATGCCGATGCCCTCTTGTGCATCAACATGGTGCATATCAGCCCGTGGGCGGCGACGCTGGGCCTGTTCGCGGGGGCGGCGCGATTGCTGGGACCGGGCGCCCCTCTGATCCTTTACGGCCCCTATATCGAAGCCGCTGTTGCGACCACCGACAGTAATCTTGCTTTCGACGCCAGCCTGCGCAGCCGCAATCCCGCCTGGGGGCTGCGCGAAGTGGAGGCGGTCGTCGATGCGGCGGCGCGGCACGGGTTTCGCTTTGCCGAGCGCCGCACCATGCCGGCGAACAATCTGATGTTGCTCTTCCGCAAGGGCGGCTGAGTTCGGCGGCGCGCCCAAGCTGTCACTGCTGTCAGGTTGGGCGTTCGGCGCTTTACCTTGGCTGCCGAAGCTTTAGCGTCCTTCTCGATTGCAAATAGCAACGCGATTCGAGGAGAGAGGATCGATGGCTGCCGACGTTTCGGATCTTGTCAGTTTCGACGAATTCATCACCCACTGGGCCGCCGACCGGCCGCAGCGCATTGCGATGCGCGAAGAGGACCGATTGTTCACCTATGCCGAGCTTGAGGAGCGGACCGCGCGCGTGGCGAGCGCGCTGCGCGCCGCGGGGCTTGAAAAGGGCGATCGCATCGCGTGGATCGGCAAGAACAGCGATCTCTATTTCACGCTTTTCTTTGGTGCCGCGCGCGCCGGGATCGTGATGGCGCCGATCGGCTGGCGGCTGTCGCCCGTCGAATGGGCCTATATCATCAACGATACCCGGGCGAAGATCGTCTTCACCGGCCCCGGCTTCGACGCGGTGCCCGATCAGTTGGCGGGCAAGCTCGACCATGCGCCGCGCATCGTCGGCGATACCGAGGCACGCGCGCTGATCGAGGCGACGCCGCGCGCGCCCTTCACCCCATCCGGTCCCGACGATGCAGTGCTGCAACTTTATACCTCGGGGACGACCGGCAATCCCAAAGGTGCCGTGCTGTCGAACCGCAATTTGTTCGCGTTGCGGAAAAACTCGGCCGACGCCGACCTTGCCTATACGAAATGGGACGATGACGAGGCGGTCCTCGTCGCGATGCCGTGCGCACATATCGGCGGAACGGGGCTGGGGATCATGGCACTGGCGGCAGGACTGCCCGGTATCATCCTCGCCGAATTCAATCCCGACGGGGTTTTCGATGCGGTCGAACAGCATGGCGTGACGCGCTTCTTCATCGTTCCCGCGGCGCTTCAGATGCTGCTGCTCCACCCGCGCTGCGGCACCGTCGATTACAGCCGGCTCAAATATATCCTCTATGGCGCGGCGCCGATCCCGCTCGAACTGCTGCGCCAGTGCATCAAGATGTTCGGGGCGGAATTCATTCAGGCCTATGGAATGACCGAAACGACCGGCACGATCTGCATGCTGCCGCCCGAGGATCATGATCCCGAAGGCAACAAGCGCATGCGGTCGGCCGGCAAACCGCTGCCCGGCGTGGAGATCAGGATCATCGGCGACGACGGGCAGGACATGCCCGTGGGGGCGGTGGGCGAAGTCGTCACGCGCTCTTCGAACAATATGCTCGGCTACTGGAACCTGCCCGAGGCGACCGCGCGCACGATGACGGGCGACGGCTGGATCCACACCGGCGACGCCGGCTATATGGACGAGGACGGCTATCTCTACATCCACGACCGGGTGAAGGACATGATCATCACCGGCGGCGAGAATGTCTATCCGGCCGAGGTTGAAAGCGCGATCTACGGCCACCCGGCGGTGCAGGAAGTCGCCGTGATCGGCATCCCCGATCCCAAATGGGGTGAAACGGTCAAGGCGGTCGTCGTGCCCAAGCCCGGGACGACGGTGGAAGAGGCCGACATCATTGCCTGGGCGCGCGAGCGCATAGCGCCATTCAAATGTCCGCGCAGCGTCGACGTGATCGAGGCGCTGCCGCGCAACGCCAGCGGCAAGATTCTTCGCAAGGATCTCCGCGCCCCCTATTGGGAAGGCTATGAGCGGATGGTGAATTGACGGCCGATCCGATGCAGAGGCAGGGGTTGGAGGCCTTCCGGCAGGAGGTTCGCGGCTGGATCGCGGCCAATCTGACCGACGATCTGCGCGACGCCGCGGCGCGCGCGACGAGCGTGTTCGTCGACAAGCCGCATGCAATGGCGTGGCAGGCGATCCTGCATCGCCATGGCTGGGCGGCGCCGCACTGGCCGCGCGAATATGGCGGGACCGGCTGGGACGAAACGCAGCGGCATATCTTCGATTCCGAACTCGCCGCCGCCGGCGCGCCCAGCCTGTCGCCGATGGGATTGCGCATGGTGGCGCCGTGCATCATGCGCTTCGGCACCCCCGAGCAGAAGGCGCATTATCTGCCGCGTATCCTGTCGGGCGAGGATTTCTGGTGCCAGGGCTATTCCGAACCGCAGGCGGGATCGGATCTCGCCAGCCTGTCGCTCCGCGCGGAGCGCGACGGCGATGATTATGTGCTGAACGGGTCGAAAATCTGGACGACCCACGCCCATTTCGCGAACCGCATGTTCTGCCTGGTGCGCACCAGCCGCGACGGCCGCCCGCAACAGGGCATCACCTTCCTGTTGCTCGACATGGCGCTGCCGGGGATCGAGGTGCGGCCGATCCTGACGCTGTCGGGCGACCATGATTTCAACCAGGTCTTTTTCGACAATGTCCGCGTGCCGCAATCGGGCCGGCTCGGCGAAGAGGATCAGGGGTGGGGCGTCGCCAAATATCTGCTCGAGTTCGAACGCTCGGCGGCTTACGCTGCGGGGCTGACGGCCGCGCTCGATCGCCTGCTGGCGAGCGCGGCGGCGCGCGATTTCGGCGAGGGCGGCACCTTGCTTGACGATCCGGCGATCCGGCGGCGTTTCGCACGGCTCTATACCGATGTACACGCGATCCATGCCGCCGAGCAGCGGATGATGGCGGCAATCGCGCGCGGGCGCAGCCCCGGCCCGGCGTCATCGATGCTGAAGGTGCAGGGCACCGAAGCGCAGCAGCGGATTCAGGAACTAGCGGTCGAAATCGCCGGTCCCTACGCGGCGCCGCACCAGTTCGCGGCGCGCGCGGCGGGCAGCAATCTGCCCTTCGTTGGGCCCGAGGATGATCTCACCGCCTCGGCCCGCTATTTCAACGGTCGCGCCGCGTCGATCTATGGCGGGTCGAACGAGATTCAGCGCAATATCATGGCCAAGCTGATGCTGGGGCTATAGCTGCGGCGCGTCGGTGCGCTGGCGTTCGCGGGCGCGAAGGAAGGCGGGGCGGGCAGTGCAGCGATGCAGCCAGTCGGCCGTCGCTTCGCCCAGCACGTCGGCCGCGCCCAGCGTCGTCGCAAGGAATGCGGCATAGCCGATGGCGATGTCGGCGGCGGTGAATCGCCCGGCGACCAGCCATTCGCGCCCGTCGGCGAGCGCCGCCTCGATGCTCTTGGCGCGACCGCCGAAGAAGGCCTTGTAATCGTCGACCGCCTGCGCGAGCCGGCGCTCGGCGGGTTCGACCCGCGTGTAGCGGATCATGATCGCGAGCGGGAAGGTCAGCGTGGCATCGCTGCGGTGCAGCCAGTTGCGATAGTCCCAATAATCGGCTTCGTCGCGGCGCACCTCGAGCGCGCTGCCCTCGACGATGCGTTCGCATATGGCCGCCGATTCGGTCATCAACCGTCCGCCTTCGACCCAGCCCGGAACCGTCATCAGCGGATTGACCGCGCGATACTCGGGCGCAACGGCGCGCGGCGGAAAGGGCAGGACGCGCAGGTCGACGTCTGCGCCCACCTCTTCGACCGCCCACAGGCAGCGCAGCGAGCGGGCATCGGGGCAATGGTAGAGGATGGGCGGGGTCATGCGGTGATATCCTTCATCCGTTCGATATGCAGGCGATGCTCGCGCCAGGCGATGAACAGCCCGCTCGCGACGATCAGCGGCGCGCCGACCCAGGTCGTCTCGGCGGGCAGAGTGCCGAAGAAGAACCAGCCGCAGGCAATCGACCACAGCAGGCTCGAATAATCCATCGGCGTCACCACGGCGACGGGCGCGAGACGCAGCGCGCCGGTCAGCGACAATTGCACCACCGCGCCGAGCAGGCCGAGCCCGATCAGCAACGCCCATTCGCCGGCGCCGTGCGCGGTCATCACGAAAGGCAGCGCCAGACCGAGCGGCAGCATAGAGATCAGGCTGAACCAGAAGACGATCGTCATCGGACTTTCGGTCCGCGCGAGGTCGCGGACCTGGATGGTGATCAGCGCGGTCATCACCGCCCCGCCGAGCGCGATCAGCGTGCCGAGCCCGTGATGGCCGGTGAAGCCCTGCGCAATCAGCGTCGTCGGATTGAGGACGAGCAGGACGCCGAGGAAACCGACCAGCACGGCGCTCCACCGCTGCCACCCCGTCGGCTCGCCGAGGAACAGCGCGGCAAAGATCACCGCGAAGATCGGCACCGACAGGTTTATCGTCGTCGCCTCGGCCATGGGCAAAAAGATCATCCCGCCGAAGTTGAGAGCCATGCCGGTCAGCCCCATCATCGCTCGCCGCGCATGGGTGCCGATCCGGTGGGTGCGATAGATGGCAAGGCCGCCCCGCGTCAGCGCCCAGCCGACGAGCATCGGCAGCACGATCGCCTGCCGCCAGAACAGGCTCTCGACGATATGGATGCCCGCGGCGTCGATCCGCTTTACGAGCACGAACATCAGGGAGAGGCTGAGCATGGCGAGCAGCCGCAGCGCGATGCCGCCCAGATAATGCTGCGAAACCTCGGGGGACGGGGCGGTGCTCATGCGCCGTTTCGCATATCAGCCTGCCGATGCTTTGCAAGCTAGGGTTCCGACGCCGCGGTAAGGGCGGCAACAATGTTGGGGCACCGCGCGCAATCCCCTTGCGCGCGGCCCCCCGTTACGGCTAAGGGCGCACTCCGGCCTAGGGGTATAGCTCAGCTGGTAGAGCATCGGTCTCCAAAACCGAGGGTCGCGGGTTCGAATCCTGCTGCCCCTGCCAGGCCGGACCACGGCGGCTCTCCAAGTGTGCGCCGTTCCAGCGACATATTCAATTGGCGGGAGCTTTCGTGGCGTCGTGGTCAAGGCCGCGCCGCATGTGCCAAAGCGCGGTCGAGAAGCGAGCGCTCCGCCAGCGCATCGTCCAGACGGTCGAGGAGCGGTATCAGATCGCCGGCTTCGGCATTGAGTTCGGTGGCGCTGTCGCCGAGCGCCTGCCAGAGTCCGGCGAGTTCTCTGGTCAGCGCCTCGCCTTTCGGCGTCAGCGCTATCGGACGTCTTCGCGCATCCTTGCCGTCGGTGAGACTGTGGACGAAGCCCTTGGCCTCCAGCGAACGCCGCGCCTGGCTTATCGAGACATGGGTTAGACGCAGCGCCGACGCGATGTCGCCTACGGTCATCGGCCCGTTGCGTATGATCTGATTGAGAATCCCGAACCATCGCTGCTCGAATTCGATGCCGAATGCGGCATATAGTTGAGCGCTCTCGCGATCGATCCGTTCGGACAATCGGCGCAGCCTGGCGCCCAGTGCCGCGCCGCCGGCGAGCCGGCTGTAATCGGGCTGTTCGCTCATGAGAACGCGTTCCCGAGCGTGAACAGTTTGCGCGCGATGGCCTTGATCGCGGTTTTGCTGGATGCGGTCGCCGAGCCATTGGCGAGGATTGCAACCCCGGTCGTCGTCGCGGGATCGACATAGACCGCCGTGAAAACGCCGGGATCGCCGCCCCAATGATTGATGCGCGGCGCGCCTTCGCCCTCGGATTCCATCCAGCCGAGCCCCTGACCGGTCAGCCAGGCCGGCAGACCTGGCGGCTTTTGCATGTGGAGCATCTCGTCCATCGAGGGTTCGGCGAGCATCCGGCGAGACCCGGTGCGGCCGCGATTTGCCGACGCCGCGACGAAGGGCATGAGGCCCGAGATCGAGGCGCGGAGCATGCCCGCAGGCCAATCGGGAAATCCGACGGGCGCAACAGGGACAAGACGCTGCGCGTCGATTTCATAGGGCGTGACGCGAAGCCCGGCCGGAACATCGGCGAGGGTCCACGACAGATGATCCATGCCGAGCGGGCTGAACAGCCGGCGCTGCAGATAGGTCCTGAAATCGACGCCGGCGACGCGCGTGCCGATATAGCCGAGCAGGCCATAGCCGACGTTGGAATAGTCATAGGCCCGTCCCGGTGGCGCGCCGGAAAAGCTCCCGGTCGCAGAATAATGCGTTCCGCCGGGAACCAGATAACTGCGCAGGAAATCGCCGAGTGCGAGCGGCGAATCGTCGCCGTGCGTCCGGAAATCCACCGCATAATAGGTGGCATCCGAGATGCCCGACATATGCATGAGAAGGTGGCGCGCGGTAATATTTTGCTCGGGCGCTGCCGGAGAAACGACCGCGAAGTCGAGGTAGCGGTTGATCGGCGCGTCGATATCCAGCCGTCCCTCCTCCGCCAGCATCATGATCCCGGTGGCGGTAATCGTTTTCGTCACCGACGCGAGGTGAAACATCGAATCGACGGTGACGGGCCGCCGCATGGCAATGTCGGCATGGCCGCAGGTTCGCGACAGCAGCACTTTGCCCGATCGCGCAAGACCGACGGCAAGGCCTGCCATCCCGCCGCTGCGCCTCTGGTCCGCAAGGAAGCGGTCGAGGTTTTCGGCGGCGGGCGAGCGCGCGAGCGCTGGCGGCGCGAGCGCAACGGCCGAAAGCGCTCCGGCAAGAAAGTATCGGCGGCTCGCCGTGGCATGGATGGAAGCCGTCAATGCGGCCGAAGGATCATCGATCATCGGCCATCAATGTAGGTTCCTACATATATTGTCAAGACTGGTAATTCGTGCGTCCCTATGCGCTCGCCGTCGCATCACCGCTGCTTCAGGAGCGATCGATTCGTTCCACGATCAGGGCGGCGCCAACCCCCATCGCGCCCGTTACGACCACGAGCCCCAAACGCCCGTCGCACGTATCGAGCGCGTCGAGCAGCGCCGACGTCAGGATCACGCCGCTGGCGCCCATCGGATGTCCCTTTGCCAGATGACCTCCGCCGACGTTCACCCGCATCGGATCGACATCATAATCGCGCAGGAATTTGGCGATGGTGACCGCGAAGGCTTCCATGAATTCGATGCGATCCATGGCGTCGATCGTCAGTCCGGCGCGTGCCAATACCTTGTCCATCGCGGCGAAGCCGGCGGTCAGCGACGCGGCCGGATCGCCGCCGCATTCGGCAAAGGCGACGACGCGCGCGCGCGGGGCGTCGCCGAGCCCGTCGGTTCCGAGAAGCGCGAGGCCGGCGCCGTCGCAGATTGGCGGAGCGTGGGCGATGCTGTGCAGCGGCGCAAAGCGCACGCCGCCGAGCGCCGCGGCATATTGATCCTGCAGGTCGCCAAAGGCCGGCGGTGTGTCGGCGAGGGTTTCCGCGCTGGTTTGCGGGCGCAGGCATTCCTCGCGCGACAGCGCGCCGGTGTCGATGCGCGAGCGTTGCAGCGCCGGTCTGTCCTCCGCCGCCACCGCGCGCTGCTGTGACAGGAGGGCGACCGCGTCGAGGTCGGCACGCGCGATGCCTTCGGCATGCGCGAGCCGGTCGGCGCCGAGAACCGGCGGAACGAAGCGGGCGTGCGGCGGCAAGTCCGCGGCGGTGTAGAAGCTCGCCCGGTCGCCCAGAAAGGGCGCGCTGCTCATCGATTCGACGCCGCCGGCGAGCACCGAATTCATCTCGCCGCTCGCCACCCTCGCAATCGCATGGCCGATCGCCGAAAGTCCCGATGCGCAATAATTGTTGATGCTGTGCGCGGTGGTTTCTTGCGGCAGACCGGCATGGAGTTTGGCGACCAGCGCGATGTGGCCACCCTGCGTGCCGCTCTGCGTTACGCAGCCGAGCAGCAGCGCGTCGGGCGCGGCCGCCGCATCGCCGCCGCGCGCGCGCAGCGCTACAATCTGCTGGCGAACCAGTTCCTGCGGGCTGAGCTTTGCAAGGCCGCCGTCCGGCCGCGCCTTGCCGCGCGGTGTCCGCACCGCGTCGTGGATATAGACGTCGGTCAAATCAGGTGCCGACGACGAAGCTGACTGCGGTCGTGGCGCTGCCGCCGACGTTGAAGGTCGCGAAATTGCGCGCGCCTTCGACCTGATAGTCGCCGGCATTGCCCGTCACCTGCCGCCAGCCGTCGAGCAGCATCCGTACGCCCGTCGCGCCGACCGGATGGCCGAGCCCGATTAGCCCGCCCGACGGATTGACCGGCAGCTTGCCGCCGAGCGCAATTGTCCCGTCCTCGACCGCGCGCCAGCTTTCGCCTGGCTTGGTGATGCCGAAATGATCGATCGCCATATATTCGGTGATCGAGAAGCAATCATGCACCTCGACCCCGTCGCACGCATAGATGTCAGGCATCTCGGCGCGGCGCAGCGCGTCCATCATCGCCTTGCGCACGCTGGGGAAGACATAGTCGCCGCCGCGGCTGTCGGCGACCTTGGTCGAATAGAGCAGGGGGGCGGTGGCGTGGCCCCAGCCCTTGATGCGCGGGATGCTGTCGAGCGGAATGCCGCGGCGCTTCGCATAGGCCTCGGCAACCGCGCGCGAGGCGAGGAAGATGGCGGCAGCGCCGTCGGTCACCTGTCCGCAGTCGGACTTGCGCAGGCTTCCTTCGATCAGCGGATTGACCTCGTCATTCTCGCCGAGATGATCGTCGGTCACCGCCCAGCCGCGCGTCTGCGAGTTGGGGTTCTTCTTGGCATTGGCGAAGTTATTTGCCGAAATGGCACGCAGATGCGCGCGATCGAGCCCGAAGCGCTCCTCATATTCCTCCGCGACGCGCGCGAACATATACGGCCACAGGTAGCGCGCCTCCTGCGCCTCGCGCCCGGCCCATGCGGCGGCGCCGAGATATTCGGCGGCGCGCTGGCCGGGCACATTGCGCATCAGTTCGATGCCGAGGACGAGCGCGAGGCCATAGCGCTCGGCCTCGATCTCGGCCGCTGCGGCGAGGATCGCAATGCTGCCCGATGCGCAGGCGGCCTCGTGGCGCGAGGCGGGGATGCCCGCAAGGTCGGGGTGGACATGGCCGAAGAAGCCGCCGAGCTGGCCTTGGCCCGCGAACAGTTCGCCGACGAAATTGCCGACGTGCGCGGTTTCGACCTCGCGGGGTTCGATACCGGTCGCGGCGAACGCGGCTTCGGCAACGTCGCGGAACAGCTCGAACAACCCGCCGCCCTCGCGTTCGAGGTTGCGCGAGAAGTCGGTTTGCGCGCCGCCGAGGATGAAGACATCTTTCGCCATGTCAGGCTTCCTTTTCGAGAGTGGCGAGCGCCATTTCGCGCACTTCGCTGCGCATCACCTTGTTCGTGACGTTGCGCGGCAAGGCGTCGAAGCGGAACAGGCGCTCGGGCAGTTTGAACACCGCGAGGTCTTTTTCGCGGAGATAGTCGGTTACGTCGGGCAGCCCCACATCCACGCCGCCGCGCGGGACATAGGCGAGGCCGATCCGCTCGCCCATCTTCGCGCAGGGCAGCGAAAAGGAGCAAGCCTCGGCGAGCAAGGGATGGCCGCCCAAGAGCTGGTCGATCTCCTCGGGCGAGATGTTCACGCCGCCGCGGATGATCAGATCCTTGCAGCGCCCGACGAAGCGATAGAAATCGCCGCCTTCGGCAATTTCGAACAGGTCGCCGGTGCGGAACCAGCCGTCGGCTGTGAAGGCTTCGGCGGTGCGCTCGGGCGCGTTGTGATAGCCCTCGAACAAGGTCGGTCCGCGGATTTGAAGTTCGCCCGAGATGCCGTCCGCCTCGATCGGATCGCCGCCGCCGGGCGGGACGAGGCGGCTTTCGATATTGGGCGCGCGGCCCTCGCCATAGGGGCGCCGATAGGTGCCGCGGCGCGGGAACAGGCTCGCGCGCTTGTCGGGATCGGGCATGTCGCCCTCGCCGGTGATGAAGCTCATCCCCTCGTTCGACCCGAAGACGTTGACAATGACGATGCCGAGCTTTTCCTGAAAACCGCGCACCATCGCGGGCGCGAGCGGTGCCGAACCCGAAGCGATGACGCGCAGGCTGGAGAGATCGACGCTCGCCAGCAAAGCCTCATTCTGCAGCAGCATGTTGAGCACGGCGGGCGGGGCGATCGTCAGGCTCGGCCGTTCGGTCGCGATCTGCCGAAGATAGATGGCGGGATCGAAGGGATGGTGCAGCACCATCGTACCCGCGCTGGTCAGCCAGCACATGGTGATGCCGCCGATGCTCGCCATATTGATGAGCGGGAAGGGGTTGAGCAGGACATCGCCCGGCCCGACCTTCATCGCCTCGTATCCTGCCCCGGCGACCGCGATCCAGTGGTTATGGCTGCGCGGGACGCCCTTGGGCACGCCGGTGGTTCCCGAGGTCCAGCAGATGGTGAAGATGTCGTCGGCATCGACCGGGTTCGCGGCGACATGGGCTGCGAGAGCTCCGGCGTCGCCGCTGGCGGCCGAGAGGTCGATCGCGCCGACGGGCGCCTTGGGGCCGAAGGTCATCAGCCGGACACCATCCAGCAGCGGCGCTGCTACGCCGACATGGTCGCAACCCTTCATCTGCGTCGCGCAGACGAAGGCTTTGGGCTCGACAACGCCGATCATGCCTTTCAGCTCATGGCTGCGATATTGCACCGCCGCCGGGCTGACGATCGCGCCGATCTTCGCCGCCGCAAAATAGAGCGCGACGAACTCGCTGATGTTCGGAAGCTGGACGAGCAGCACATCATCCTTGCCGATCCCCGCCGCGACGAGCGTGCCCGCGAGCCGATCGATCTCCGCCGTCAGCTCGACATAGGTCAACCGCTGCGGATCGCCGAAAGCGAAGTCGGCGCGATTGGGGGCATCGACCAGTGCGAGCCGATCGGGATGGGCGGCAGCATTGGCCGCGAACAGATCGGCGAAGGTGCGATCGCCCCACCAGCCACTTTCGCGATAGCGCCGCCTTTTATCCTCTCCCGCGACGATCATCGTCAGGCGGCCAGCACGCTGTTCGGACCCATGCCTATGTCATCGCCGCTCGCCCAGACGGTGTGTGTGCCCGAACAGATGCGCTCGGGCAGGATGATCCGGCACACTGGCCCCGCCGCGATATTCTTGGCGTCGATCAGCACGCATTCGGACGTGTCGGTTTCGAGGTCGGCAATGAAGGAAACGAGATAGCCGTCGTCCTCGTCCTTGGCATCGATGCGCGGCGCGAAGGGGGCCTCGCTGCCGAAGCGGCCGGGGCCGAACTCATAGGATTCGCTCGTTCCGGCGTTAAGGTCATGCTTGACGAGGCCGCGGAACAGGAACCAGCCTGGCTCGGGGATCGCGCTGTATGCGTAACGGTAGGGTTTGCCCGCATAGCGCTGGTTGAACATGCCGAATTCGAGATCGCGGTCGTCGAGCCTTTGTTCGGTTGTCTTTCCGGTCTTCAAGTTGAAGCGCCAGCGGTGGAGGCGCGGCTTCAGGAGTCCCTGATCGAGATAGGCCATCATCCGTTCGAGCCCCTCGGGCGCGTTCGGATAGGATTTCGGCATCGGCTCTTCCTGATAATAGCCGTCGAGGATGATCTCGTCGCCTTCCTCCCAAGCGTTCAGCCAGTGGAGCGTGTAGGTCGGCGCGGCTTCGAACCAGCGGATATCCTCGGGGTTTCCGTGCCGCGGGATGATCGCGAAGCGCGTCTTTTCATCGGGATGAAACTGGACGACGTGCAGATTCTTTTCGAGCAGTTCCGCGTTCCAGTAGAGCGGCATGTCGTTGAGGATGGTGTAATTTTCGGTGAACGCCATGTCGTGCGGCAGGCGCGGCCCGGCGAGCGGGACGGGAATATAATGTTTGAGCTTATTGTCCGCGCCGACGACGCCATAATGCATATAGGGCGCGTGCTTCGAATAGTTGAAGAACATCAGTTCGCCGGTCGCGAGGTCGACCTTGCAATGCGCCGAAATGCCGTCGAGCGGCACCCAGCTTTCGGTGCCGAACTGTTCGAGCGTGAAGGGGTCGAGCCGATAGGCCTCGCCGCACTGGTAGAAGGTCGAGATGATCTTGCCCGCGTGGATCGCGACGTCCGTCGACGATGAATCCTTGAGCCATTCCTGCGCGCCCCAGCCGTGGCGGGTCGACTTGTGCGGCGGCTCCATCAACCCGGCCCAGAGCGAGCGGCCGGCTTCCTTCTCGGCCTCGAACCCCTTGGTGCGGACAAAGCGGCTGCGATAGCTCGCGCGGCCGTCCTTGAACGAGATCGCATGGATGAACCCGTCACCGTCAAAGGGATGATAGCGGCCGATCGGTTCGTGAATCTGGTTCTCGCCGGTGCGGACGTAAACGCCATCGATGTCGGTCGGGATCGTGCCGATCACCTCGACCTCGCCATTGGCGAAGACCGCATTCCACTCGTTATAGGTCGGCCGCCACGCGCCCTTCATATAGGGATGGTCGTTCGGTTGAACGGTGGTCCGGATCGTGTCGACAAGCTGAGCGGTCATGCGATGGCTCCTTCGGCGGCTGCAAAGCGCGGCCTGGCGACGGCCGCATCATATTCTTTCACGAGACGGTCGACGATGTCCGCGACCGGTTCGGTCGCGCGAACCGCGCCGACGCCCTGACCCGCAGACCAGACATTCTTCCATGCCTTGGCGTCGTCCAGCGCATCGGAGAAATTGGGGCGCTTGTCCTCAGGCATGTTCGCGGGGTCGTAGCCCGCAGCGATCAGGCTTGATTTCAGCCAGTTGGCGGTCACGCCGGTGATGCCCTTCGACGGCACGATGTCCTCGGCCCGCGCCGCGACCACCATGTCCTTGTAAGGCTGCGCCGCCATGCTCTCGGTGCAGGCGATCAGCGACGTGCCGAGATAGGCGAAGTCGGCCCCCAATATTTCGGCGGCCCGAATCGCCTGGCCCGTCGAGATTGCGCCGCCCAGCACCAAGGGGCCGTCCCAGAACTGCCGCACTTCCTCGACAAAGGCGAAACCGGCGGTGGCGCCGGTATGGCCGCCGGCTCCCGCCGCGACGAGCACGAGTCCATCGACGCCCGCCGCCGCAGCCTTGCGGGCGAAGCCCACCGAATTGACGTCGGCGAAAACGATGCCGCCATAGGCGTGGATTTGCTCGACGACGCGGGCGGGACTGCCGAGCGCGGTGATGACGAGCGGAACCTTGTGCCGCACGACGCAGGCGAGGTCGTCGGCAAGCCGGCTGTTCGACGGATGCACTACCAGATTGACCGCCCAGGCGGCGGCGTCGGGATCATTCGACAGCGCCGCGTCGATGCGGCTCACCCAGGCTTCCAGATCGGCGGTCGTCCGCGCGTTGGGGGCGGGAAAGCTGCCGATCATTCCGGCGCGCGAGGCGGCGATGACCATGTCGGGGCCCGACACGAGGAACATCGGCGCCGCGATTGCGGGCAGGCGTAAATTGCGCGTCAAAGCTGCGGGAAGGCCGTGCTTCGGCTTCATTCCTGTCTCCCAAAACTTACTTGCATAGCGATACTAACTTGCGTAACAGAACTTATGCCCGTTCAAGAGGCATTTGCAAGCAAAACATGCCGGCCCGTCGCCGGCAGTGGGGAGAGGGAGAATCATGAAGCATTCACTTGCTATGCTGTTGGCCGCGTCGGCGCTTGCCGGTCCCACGGCGGCGTTCGCGCAGGACGCCCCCGCCGAAAGCCAGGGCGGCCTCGACGACATCATCGTTACCGCCCAGAAGCGCGCCGAGGGCTTGTCCGACGTGCCGATCTCGATTTCCGCGGTCAGCGGCAAGCAGGTCGAAAGCTATGGGCAGACCAACCTCGAACAGATCAGTTCGTCGGTCCCGAATCTGAAGATCACCCAGACCGCGATCGCCAATCGCATCGCGATCCGCGGCATCGCCTCGGGCGACAACAAGGGGTTCGAACAGTCGGTCGCGATGTTCGTCGATGGCGTCTATTATGGACGCGACCAGCTTTCGCGCCTGCCGCTCGTCGATATGGAGCGGGTCGAGGTTTTGCGAGGCCCCCAACCGACGCTGTTCGGCAAGAATGCGATCGCAGGGGCGGTCAATATCACGACACGCAGCCCGACCGACGAATTCGAGGGGACGGTGAGCGGCCTCTATGAATTCAATCACAAGGAACTGCAGCTGACCGGCGTCCTGTCGGGGCCGCTGAGCGACGGCATCGAAGCGCGCGTGGTTGGCTATCATCGCTCGATGGACGGATATTTCTACAACCAGAAATTGAAGCGCAACGAGCCCAACGTCGATGAATATTATGTCCGCGGCAAGGTTGAGTTCGACAAGGGCGGGCCGCTCGCGGCCGAACTGAAGCTCGAATATGCAGACTTTGCGATGAAGGGCCAGCCGCGCGACGTGTTCGGCGCGGTCGGGAATTACAATGCGGTCTTCCAGGGCCCCTTCTTCGTCAGCACTGTCCCCGACTATGTGCGCGAGGATAATGGCTATGAAAGCCGCAACAAGGTGTTCGGGGCGACGCTGAACGCCGATCTGGAAATCGGCGAGCACACGCTGACCTCTGTGACGTCGCTACTCGACTATAAGACGCGCGAGATCGTCGATGTCGACTTTTCGGGGATCAGCTTTCTCGACGGCACCAATTTGCGCGAGGATTATCGGCAGTTTTCACAAGAGTTGCGTTTGACGTCGCCCGGCGGCGAGGCGTTCAATTATATCGGCGGCGTCTATTATCAGCACGCCAAGCTGGACGTTCAGGATTTCACCCTCTTCAACCCGACCTTCCTGGGGCTGGGCGCACCGTTCAACGCGCTTGGCGACACGCGCAACGACCGCGATTACAGTCAGACATCGGACCTGATCTCGGCCTTTGCGCAGGGCGAATTATCGTTGACCGACCAGCTTCGCGTTACGGCCGGCGCGCGCTTCAATCATGAGAAGAAGAGCGGCCGCCGATCGCTCGCCATCGTGCAGGGCCCGCTCAGCACCGCGCCCGCCGCCGTTGTCGCCGCGGTGTTCCGCGCGCTCAATATCGAGGCGCACAGCATCGCCGGCAAGCTGAGCGAGGACAGCTTCAATCCGATGGTCAACGTCCAGTTCGACGCGACCGACGACCTGATGCTCTATGCGTCCTATGCGCGCGGAACCAAGGCCGGGGGCTTCGACATCCGGTCCAATTCTTTGCCGACGTCGACCACGGTTGCCAAGCCCGGCGCGTTCGAATTCCAGGACGAAAGCGCCGACAATTTCGAAGCGGGGCTGAAATACAAGGGCCGCGACGTCGCTTTCAACCTGTCCTTCTATCGCACCAAATACAAGGATCTGCAGGTCAACATCTTCGACGGGACGCTCAACTTCAACGTCCGCAATGCGGCGGCGGCGCGGACGCAGGGGATCGAAGCCGATTTTCGCGCGGCGCTCGCCGAAGGCCTGACCATCAGCGGCGCGATCGCCTATCTCGATTTCAAATTCACCAACTTCACCGACGGCCAATGCTATTATCTGCAGACGCCGGGACCGGGTGGCTTCTGCGACTATAGCGGCAAGCGTAACGCGCTGAGTCCGAAATGGTCGGGTAATCTCAACGTCGATTACTGGACGCCGGTCGGCAGCGACCTCAAGCTGTCGTTCAACGTCAACGCCGACTTTTCCTCCTCCTATATCGCGGCGGCGAATCTCGACCCGCGGACCTATCAGGGCAGCTATGCGAAGCTTGGCGCCCGCATCGCCTTGGGACAGATCGACAATCGCTGGGAAGTGGCGCTGATCGGCCGCAATCTGACCGACCAGCGGATCCTTCAGACCGGCAGCGCGATGCCGCTTGCGACGACGATCACGGGCGGGGCGGGCAATGCCTATAACGGGATCGTCGATCGGCCGCGCACGATAGCGGTGCAGGTCACGGGGCGCTTTTGAACCAGCTCTCCCCCGACGGAAGCATGGGCGCGGGCACCGCCCATCTTCCGTCGGACCGGCCTTGTCGCGTGCTGTTCGGCGGAGTAGGGCGGGCGCAGCAATGGACGCATCAGCCGTGAAAGAAGATCGCACCATCCGCGCCTGTTCGATCTGGCGCGCGCTCGATGTCGTCGGTGACGTTCCGGTGCTGCTCATCATGGAGCAGGCCTTTCTCGGCACCCATGGCTTCGACGAATTCGTGGCGCGGACCGGGCTCGCGCGGTCGGTCGTCAGCGGGCGGCTACGCAAGCTGGTCGACGAGGATTGCCTTGCCAAACGGCCGAAGAAGGAAGGGCGCGGTTCCTATTATGCGTTGACCCAGAAGGGGCGCGACCAGTTTCCCAACGCCTTGATGATGCTGCGCTGGCAGCATCGCTGGGAAGCCGCGAGCCGCGACTTTCGGGTTCGCCTGCGGCACAGCGCGTGCGGCGCGGAAACCGAGCCGACTCCGATCTGCGCCCATTGCCGGAAGGAAATCGACCCGCGCGACGTCGACTGGCGCGAAGGGCCGGGGCTGGCCCAGGTCGTTCCGCACTATGAACGCCGGCGCTTCAACGGCGCGGTGACGGCGCGCCGCCCGGGCGGGCGCCCGCTGGTCGATACGATGATCGAATTGTTCGGTGATCGATGGGCGACGCTGGTGGTGCGCGCGATGTTCACGCGCATCAACCGCTTCGATGACATTCAGCGCGACACGTTGATGGCGACCAATATCCTGACCGGCCGCCTCGAACGGCTGATCCGGCAGGGCATATTGCGGACCATTCCCTATTCGGCGCACGCCGACCGCGTCGAATATCGGCTGACCGAAAAGGGTCGCGACCTTTATCCCGTATTGCTGGCGCTGCTCCAGTGGGGCGACCGCTGGTTTTCCGACGAACGCGGCCCGCCGCTGATCCTGACGCACAAGCCATGCGGTCACGACCTTCGGATGGTCGTTGCCTGCAATCATTGCGACGGCGAAATCGGCATACACAATCTGACGTTCGAGATCGAATGAGCGTCAGGAGCCGGCATTGAAGCGGAGCCGCGCTAGTTAAGCCGCGTCCATGTCTTGGTTCGACAGAAAAAGGCGAGGCAGCCCTTTACTTCCAGCTTGCCGTTGCCGAGCAGTCGCAGTTCGCCGCGCGATGCCCCGTCGCCCGTTTCGGGGTCGTACACAGGCCCGCCTTTCCATTCCGACGGGCCCCCCTTGAAATTCTGGAGCACGATCAGTCCCATCAGCCGGCGCTGGCGTAGCTTGGGATCGCCGTTCCGCACATCGCGCAGATCGGGATTGGCGCGCAGCCGCTTTGCATCGACCACCTTGCCGCATAGCGCCGCGCCGCAGCGATAGATTTCGACCCGTCCGCCTTCGCTGCCCGTCGCCCACAGCCCAACGGGATCGGCGGCCATGGCGCTTGCGGGGGCAAGGGCGGCGGCGGCAGCGAGGCCCATCGCGGTCGCGCGGCGGCTCATGCCGCCTGCTCCCGGCTCGCGGGCGCGTTCAGCAAAGCGAGCGCTTCGGCCAGGAGGGGGCGGTCGTCGTGCTGCCAGGGATGAAAGCCCGGCCGCATATAGCCAACCACACCTTTGAGCAGATGCCGCATCAGGCCGTGCCTTCCATAGAGATAGGCGAGCAAGTGCCGCCACGTCGTCCAGTCGTTGCGACCGTCCTGCCGCAACAAATCTGCGGTATTGCGGAAAATCACATAGTGAAAGCGCAAAGTCGTAACGCCCATGACGGCGCAGCGCTTCAACCAGCGCCGCAGCGGCATCATGTCACGCGTCGCATGAAGATAGGTGTCGTAGGCGACCGCCTTATGTTCGATTTCCTCGATCGCGTGCCACCGCCACAAACGCCGCGCTTCCTCGCTCGCGCCGCCGAGATGCCCGGGATTCGCGAGCGCGTCATGCGCCAGCGTCGCGGTAAAATGTTCGAGTGCGCAGGTTGCCGCCAATTGCTGGATCGGCGGGCGCCGTTTGGCCCATGCGATCGTCCGGCGCGCGCGTTCTTCGAGCGGGGCGATGTCGTAGCCGACATCTTCGGCCTGGCGATTGAAGACGACATGTTCGCGCGAATGCATCGATTCCTGATAGATGAAATCGTCGATCTGGCCGCGCAGCGGCTGCGGCGTGCCTTCGCGATACTGCCGGACCGATGTCATGAAGAATTTCTCGCCGACAGGGAAGGTGGACGACAGCGCGTTGAAAAAGGCGGTGCGACCGGGGTCGCCGCTGTGCCACCAGCGCGGCGGGGCCTGCTCGCGGCCGAACTTCATGTCGCGCTTCTCGATCCGGAGATCTGGAGGCGTGGGCGTGTCGAGGGTCATGAACAACTCCTGCGAATCATCAACATTAACATCAATGTTTATAATGCAAATATTCGCCATTCGCAAGAGATGCTACTATCCTGTTTCAGAACGGCTTTTTCGGAAGCCGATCGGAAGGCTGTTTCGCTTGCGTACATTGGTCTAAGGCCATGTGGACCGCAGGTGGAGGAAAGAGCGATGGCGCGAATGTACAAGATGGCGCGGCCCGCCCCCAAACGCCGCAAGCGATCGGGCGCGGAGGTACGCGAAGAGGGGCTGGCCGCGGCGCGTCGTCTGCTGCTCGACGGCGGTCCGGGTGCCGTGACGCTTGCCAACGTCGGCGAAGCAATCGGCATGTCGCACGCCAATGTGCTGCATCATTTCGGCTCGGCGGCGGGTCTGCAATCGGCGCTGATGGGATCGATGATCCAGGATCTGACGGGCGCGCTGGATAATGTCGTCGACCTGCTGGAAACCGACGATGCGGCGCCGCGCACGATTGCCGATCACGTCTTCGATGCCTTCGACAAGGGCGGCGCCGGGCCGCTCGCGGCGTGGATCGTTCTGTCGGGCGATGTCGGCCGCCTCGAGCCGATCCGCGAAGCGGTCGGTGCGCTCGTCACCGCGATCGTCGGTCAGTCGAAGGATGCCGCCGCGCGCGAGCGCGTCCGCGCCGCAGTGTTGATGGTCGCGGTCAGCGCGTTCGGCGATGCCGTGATCGGCCCCTATTTACGCGATATGCTGGGCCAGAAGGATGATGCGATGCGCGATCTCGTCACCCGCTTCCTGCCGCTGTTCCTGTCTCCCGGCTTCCTGGGGCTGGCCGACGACTAGGGTCAGTATCTTGGGGTCAGGGGCCGGCCGCGAGCAGGATGCTATCGTCGGATGCCGAAACGCGATGCGCGATGCCGCTGCGTTCCATCGCCTTGACGAACCCATCCGCGTCGCCTGCCAGGCGGCTCAACTGAGCCATGTCGCGCAGGTGGATGGTGCGATAGCCGCGCCGGATCGCGCCCGCTTGCTCGAGCGCGGCAAGATGGGCGCTCACGACCTTGCGCGACAGGCCGCAGAGTTCGGCCAGATCCGATTGGCTGAGCGGTACCTCGGCGTCACGCGCGAAGGTCAGGAGCCGCGCGGCGATGCGTCCGCGGGGCCTCAGCGACAGCATCTGCGCCAGTCCGTGCACGCTGGCGTCGAGTTGCCCGTACACCAGTTCGCTCGTCGCCTTCCAGAGCGCGGGGAGGCGATGCCCGATCCGGTCGAGCATCGTGTCGCTGATCGTCAGGATGTGGCTCGGCCGGCTGGCGATCGCGGTCACGATACGCGGACCGCCGCCCATCTGGCGCGACTGACCGAAGGCGTCACCGGCGCGGGCGATGCCGACCAGCACGGTCTTTTCCCCCGCCGCGGCTTCGAGGCGCAGCATCCCGTCGAGCGTGATGACGATGCCGGTCGCCATGTCCCCTTCGCCATAGACCCATTGCCCGCGCGCGAGCGTTGCCAGCCGGCCATCGGCGGCGATCGCCTGCTGCACCGCAGGATCGCAGCGGCAAAACCATCTGCATTGCCGGAGCTGATCGCCGATCGTCATGAGGAATTGTAACGTAGGTAGCATTTGGATGCCAGCGTTTGCGCTATCGTCGCCGGGATAATGCGGGAGAGTTCCATGACGTCGATACAGATGCACCCCCTGTCGCCGCACGTCGGTGTCGAAGCGACCGGGCTCGATTTGAACCATCTCGACGAGCAGGATATCGGGCTTCTGCGGCAGGCCGTCGCCGAGCACGGCGTCCTCTTCGTGCGCGATCAGACGCTCACCCCCGAACAGCATATCGCTTTCGCCCGCCGCTGGGGCGAGATCGACATCAACAAATATTTCCCTGCAAATGGCGGGCACCCGGAAATTGCGGAGGTCCGCAAGTCGGAAAGCCAGCAGACCAATATCGGCGGCGGGTAGCACACCGATCACAGCTATGACCAGATCCCCGCAATGGGCTCCATCCTGCTCGCCCGCGAAACTCCGCCCAGCGGCGGCGATACATTGTTCGCGGGCATGGGCGCGGCTTTCGATTCGTTGTCACCGGGCCTGAAGGACATGTTGCGGACGCTTCGCGCCGTCCACTCGGCCGACCATATCTACAGCGCCGATGGCCTCTATTCGAAGACCGATCAGGGTGTCGACCTGAAGGGGCATGAGGAACGAACGCGCGCGGTGCATCCGGTGGTGATCCGGCACCCGCAAAGCGGGCGCGAGATCCTGTACGTCAATCCGGCCTTCACACTGCATTTCGACGGCTGGACGCGCGAGGAGAGCGTGCCGCTGCTCACCTATCTCTATCAGGTCGCGATGCAGGAGCAGTTTCATTGCCGCGTCCAATGGGCGCCCGGATCGCTGGCAATCTGGGACAACCGGTCGACCTGGCATTATGCGATGAACGATTATCACGGCCATCGCCGCCTGATGCACCGCATCACCATTTCGGGCGAACCGCTCGCCTGATTTATGGGGCCAGCCCCTAAGGTCGTTCGATGCCGTAATCGATCCTGATCCGGACCCAGGCCCCGACCATCGAGCGCCCGCCGACCCGCGGCGGGCGCACGCGGAATTGCCACGCCGCCGCCAGCACCGCGCGGTTGATCTGCGATCCTTGCGGATATTCGTCGAGCCCGACGCAATCCTCGACGCGGAATTCGGGGGCGGTGCGACAGGCGATTAGCCCCCATCCCGGCCCGCTGGCGGTGGACAGATAGCCGCGCAGTTCGTCGCGGCTCGGTTCGCGATACCATGCCGCGGCATAAAGCGGCTCGCCGTTCGGCGCGCTCCCCACGCGCGGCGTGTCGCGCGATGCCGCCGACCCGCCGCTGTCGGCCGGGCCATAGGACTGCCCGCTGTTAAGGCGGACGCCGATGCGTTTCGTCGGCGGGGTGGCTGGCGGCGCCGGTGGTTGCGGGGGCGTCGTGGGCTGCGGGGCTTGTGGCGGCAGGGGGGTGGGCGGTGGCGCCGGAACGGGGGTGCTCGTTACCGGCGGTGTCGGGGCCTCCTCGTGCCGTTCGGGCGCCTTGCTGGCGTGTTCGGGAGCTTGCTCGGCGGCTTCGCTGGCCTCCAGGCTCACCATGGTGATGCGTTCCTGCTGCTTGTCGGGCAGCGATCCCAGACCGGTGGTGAGCAGCAGCAGGAGCAGCAGCGCCGGAATCAGGACAGCGAGGCCGATCGCGAACAGCCGGCGTCCCGCCCCGATGCTGAGCTGTTCGACGTAGGGAGTGGCTTGAACAGGGTTCAGCGGACGCAATCTTCGGTGGCGGCGCGCGCTGGTCGCGGGCCGGGGAGGCACGCGCGAGCGATAGGCGGGAGGGCGATTTTTGACAAGGGTGCCTGCAAGCCCGCAGCGGGCATGCGGTCAGCCGCGGTCCCGGAATCAGACCGCGCTGGCGCCGACGAAGCCCAGACCCGCAGCGAGCTGGATCGACTGGGCGCGGCCCGTTGCGCCGAGTTTCGCGGCGGCGTTGCGCAGGTGAAAGCGCACCGTCGATACCGACAATGACAGGATGATGCCGATTTCCCCGTCGGTCTTGCCCGCCGCGGCCCAGCGCAGGCACTGCACCTCGCGCCGGGTCAGCGTCTGCGGCACGGTTGCGTTGCGCGGCCGTCCGCGCGCTTCATTGTGCGTGGCGACGAGGCGAAGCGCCAGGCTGTGCAGACGGTCGGCATGGTCAGCGAAAATATCGTCGACGCCCACCGGCTCGCGCGAGCACCAGAACACGGCGCCGACAAGTCCGCGCGGCAGATGCACCGGCGCAACGATCGCTTCGCCGAACAGCGGACTGTTCTTCGCCTGCTCGCAATCGACGGCGTCGAGCAGGCCGGTGGCCCGCCACGTCTGCAAGCGCCCGTCGCTGTAGAAAAAGGGTTCGGCGGTCAGGCGCGCGGCGGTGAGGAAGGCGACGTGCAGCGCCAGCTTGCGATCGCGCCAGTATCGATGCGTCGGATCATACCATTTGAAGCTGGTTTCGGCATAGGGACGGCCCTGTTCGTCGGCCATCGGATCGGGATCGCCAAGATCGGCTTGCGCTGCGATGAAGGGCAGGCCGATTGCGTCACCCGCCGCCTGCACCGCCTCGATCAACGCCGGAAGCTGTTGCCAGCAAACTGTCCGATAATCCGTCACGCCGCCTCTTTCCGAACCCGCATACTGACACAGATGCCAGCTTGTCGGGCGGCCCGCAATTATATCCTCTGCGGGCGTTCGGACTGCGCGCCACCCGCGATCAACGACGGGGACGCCGCGGCCGCTTGAGGGAGGATGACATGAAGGCTTTTCGCTTGTTCCTGCTTGCCGGTTCGGCCGCAAGCTTCGCCTGCGCCGCACCGGCCTTCGCCGCCGATGCCGCCGCCGAAGCGGCCGACAAGGCGCAGCCGGCCGAGGGCGAGATCATCGTCACGGCACAGCGCCGCGCCGAATCGATCAATGATGTCGGCATGGCGATCCAGGCGGTCGACGGACAGACGCTGGAGGATCTGCGGGTCACCGACGTACGCGACCTGACCGCCGTCGCTCCCAGCTTCACCGTTTCGCAAAGCTATCAGGGCGTACCGACCTATACGCTGCGCGGCATCGGCTTCAACACGATCAACCTGTCGTCGACCTCGACCGTCGGCACCTATGTCGACGAAGTCGCCTACGCCTATCCGATCATGAACACCGGGCCGATCATGGATCTGGAACGGGTCGAGGTCTTGAAAGGGCCGCAAGGCACGCTCTATGGCCGCAACACCACCGCCGGCCTGATCAACTTCATCACCGCGAAGCCGACCGACAGCTTCGAAGGCAGCATCAGCGCCGATCTCGGCAATTATCAGACCTGGAATATCGGCGGCCACCTGTCGGGCCCGCTCGCCAACGGTATAGCGGCGCGCATCGCGTTCCGTAGCGAGAACAGCGACAAGGGCTGGCAGGTCAGCAACACGCGCGGCGAGCGGCTCGGGGAAGTCGACAAGCTGGGCATCCGCGGTTCGCTGGCGATCGATCCCGGTCCGGGCACCCATTTCGACCTGTCGGTGACCTGGTGGCGCAACAAGTCCGATACCGTTGCGGGGCAGGGGATCGGCTTCACGCCGGCGACCGATCCGGTGACAGGGACGAGCAATTCGCGCTTCTTCAACGCCGCGGGGCTTGCGAACTATATCGCGGGCAACGCGCCGACCAGGGCAACGCAGGCCGACTGGGCGCCCGAGGCGGCGCGTTCGGCGGATATCGGCACCGGGCTGGGCCTCGACGGCCCGCTGCGCGAGGATAATCGCTTCTGGGGTCTGAAGCTGCGCTGGGACCAGGATATCAGCGACGGCGTCAAACTGGTGTCGCTGACCAGCTACAATGATTTCAAACGCAACGCACTGTCCGACTGGAGCGGCGCGCCCTTTGAAATCCTGCTTCAGAATACCGTGGGGCGGATCAAGAGCTTTGCGCAAGATCTGCACGTCGAAGGCGAATCGGGTGCGGTGAACTGGCTCGTCGGTGCCTATTACGCCAATGACCGGATCATCGATTCGAACCGCACCCTGCTGGGTCAGAACGCCAATGTCGGGCTGATCCGCGCGGCGGGCGTACCGCTTCTGGCGAGTCCGATTTTCAATTCGGACGGTTATACCGCGACCGATCTTGCGCAGGCGTTCCGCACCTATGAAGATTTCGGGCGCATCCGCACGAAGACATGGAGCATCTTTGCCAATGCCGACTGGCAATTGTCGGACCAGCTCAAGCTGACGACCGGGCTGCGCTATACCGAGGACAAGCAACGCTACAACGGCTGCTCGCGGGACTTCAACGGCAATATGCTGCCCAACGTCAATGTCGTAAACCGCGCGCTGTACCTCCAGACCTATGGCGTGCTCGCCGATCCGATCACGCAGGGACAGTGCAACACCTTTGATCCGGCGTCAGGCACGTTCGGCGAGGTCAGTTCGCTTCTCAAGGAGAATAATCTCGCGTGGCGCCTCGCGCTCGACTGGTCGCCCAGCCCCGACACGCTGCTCTATGCGTCGGTCTCGCGCGGCTATAAATCGGGCACGACGCCGATCAACGCCGCAAATCTCGCGCGTCAGAATGCGCCGGTAAAGCAGGAAAAGCTCACCGCTTATGAAGTCGGGCTGAAGGCGACGCTCGCCGACCGCATGGTGCAGGCCAATGTTTCTGCCTTCTACTACGACTATGCCGACAAGCAGATCAGCACCTATTTCGCCGATCCGATCTACACCGCGCTGTCGCGTCTCGACAATGTGCCCAAGTCGAAGGCCTATGGCGTCGAGGGCGAGCTGATCGTGCGGCCCGCGCCGGGCGTGTCGCTGTCGACAAACGCCTTGTGGCTCAAGACGCGGATCAACGGCTATGTCGGCACCAATGCGGCCGGCCAGTCGCAGAATTTCGACGGCGCCGAATTCATATATAGCCCGCGTTTTCAGGGCAGCGTCACGCTGGCCTATAATACGCCGGTCAGCGACAGTCTCAGCCTGACCGGCGCCGTCAGTGCGCGCTATCAGAGCAAGTCGAACACGATCTTCGAGGATCTGCCGCTCTACAAGATCGATGCCTATGGCACGGTCAATGCAAGCCTGGGCCTGAAGAGCGATGCGGGCTGGTCGGTTCAGCTGTGGGCCAAGAACCTGTTCGACAAATATTATTGGTCGGCGGTGGCGAGCAACGCCAATGTGGTCGTGCGTTTTCCCAATCCGCCGCGAACCTATGGGTTGACGCTGGGCTTCGATTTCTGAGCTCGCGAGAAGGGTGCAGGCAAGGCATGCAGGAAAATTATCTGGGCACGATAATCGACTTTTCCTCTCCCGTCGGCGAAGCGGCCCTGCTTGCACCCGACAGCGTCCAGTGGCGCGTCTACAAAAACCCGATCGCGCTGGGTATCGGCGGGATCGCGGCGGTTCTGCTCGAATTCGCCGAACCGCGCATCCGGTCGGGGGTGTGGGATCATTCCACCTACAAGGCCGATCCGATCGGCCGGTCGCGGCGCACCGGGCTGGTGGCGATGCTCGCCTGCTATGGCCCCGCAAGCGTCGCGCGCGAGGTGATCGGCAAGGTCAACCGGATGCATGGCGCGGTGAAGGGGCAGACGCCGGCGGGGGAGGCGTATCGGGCGCTCGACCCGGTGCTGCTCGACTGGGTAGCGGCGACCGCGGCCTATGGCTTTCTGACCGCCTATGATCGCTTCGTGCGCCCGGTGAGCGATGCCGACAAGGATCGCTTCATGAGCGACGGCGCGGTGATCGGACGGGCGTTCGGCGCGCTGCATACGCCGCCGACGATCGCCGACTTCATGGACATGATGGCGCGGCTCGAGGCGCGCTTCGAACCCCATCCGATCCTTTTCGAATTTCTCGACATCATCCAGTCCGGCCGCGCCGCGCCGGGCGTGCCCCGTCTGCTGCACCGTGCGATCGCCCGCGCGTCGGTGTCGCTGCTGCCGCCGCATATCCGGGCGCGGCTCGAACTCGGGCGTTCCTATGATTTGACGCGCTTCGACCGGCTCGCGCTCAAGGTGGCCGGGCGCCTTGCCGACCGCCATGTCGATCGCAGCGCGCCGGTCTGCCAGGCGAGCGAGCGGCTGGGTCTGCCGTATGATTTCGCCTTTCGCCCGGCGGGCGAACAGCGGGCGCTGCTCGCCAAGCGGACGCTCGCCGCGGTTTGAGCGCGCCGACAGATGACCAACTTGTAATCCCGCCGCCATCGGCCGGGCAGGGGCCCGGGTCTATTGATCGGTCGTCGGGCAGGCCGATCCGAACCGTTTCCTCCGTCCCTGGAACGGACCGGCCGCCCTGACAGCCCCCGATTTGGGCGGTTGAACTGTCAAGGAGTGGAAGTCTTATGCGTAACTATAGCAAACTCGCTGCCGCCGCCGTCCTTTCGCTCGCCATGGTGAGCGGCTCGGCCTTCGCTGCCGACGCGACGCCGACCAAGGCGGCGACGTCGAAGCCCGCCAAGAAGGCGACGCACCACGCGCACAAGATGAAAAAGGCCGAAAAGAAGGCCGCAACCAAGGGCTGATTACCAGCGTCAGTTCCCGGTTGCCGAGGCCGGCCCGCCGATGCGGGCCGGCCTTTCGGCGTCCGGCGGCCGGAAGATTATCGAGCGAGGAGCGGAAGCGCGGCCAGAAAGGCGCGTGCGAGTTTCTCTGCGGCAGCATCGATTCCGGCGCGGTCGGCTTCGTCGCCGGCTTCGTAGGTGTAGGCGGGGATGCCATAAGTCGCGTGAAACCAGTTTTTCGACGTGCCCGAGCCGGGGTTGGCATTGCGGCGCTCGATCGTGAAGGGATAGCCGGGCAGCGCCTTCTCCTTCCCGCCAAGCCATGCCACTAGGAACGCCTCCTCCGCGGGCGTCGTTTCGTCGGCGCCCTGCACATAGAAGAGGCTGTGCTGCGTCGAATGGAAATCGACCATGGCGACCGGGCGCACGCCTGCGGGCAGGCGATCGAGCCAGGTTTTGACCGCGCGCGTTTCGGGCTGCGAAAAGATGCCCCAGTCGCGATTGAGATCGACGCCGCCGCGGTTCGCGCGCCAGTGACCCCGCGCGACGCCGTCGGGGTTCAGCAGGGGCAGGATAAGGAATTGTGTCGCTGCGGTGTCGACGCGCCCCGCGGCGATCTCGTCCGCGAGCGCGCGCAAAAAGGCATCCATTGCGAGCGCGCCGGTAATTTCGGGCGGATGGGCGCGTCCGATCAGGACGACGAGCCGCGGCGCCTTGGCGTCGCCGATGCGGATCGCCGACAGCGGCCGACCGTCGAGCGACGTGCCGAGTGTCAGCCGCTCGGCTGCGGGAAGCGCCGCAAGCCGGTCGAGCAACGCATCATAGCGGACGCTGCCGAACAATTCCTGCCCACTGACGATCCCTTCGCCGGCGGGCAGCGAGAGCGTGGCGCTCATCCCGTCCGCCGCAACGCTGGCGGACAGGGGCGCGACGGTGCCGCCTGCGGTCAATTTGGGTGCATAGCGATGCGCCGCGCCAAGATAGTCGAGTTCGACGGAAATATCGGCCGACCCGCTCGCCTGGTAGCGAAAGGCGTACCAAGGGCTCGGGTTGATTGGTGGCGCATGTTCGGGGCCGATCAATATCGCGAACGACCGCTCGCCCCGGATGACGCAGCGCGATGCGGGCGCTTCGTCGAAATCGAAGTCGATCCGTACCGTGCTTGTCGCGCACCCCGAACCGCGCTCGACCGGCGCGGCGGCGAGGGACGGGGGAAGCGGGGGTGTGCCGCTGCACGCCCCCGTCCCTCCGATGACCAGCGCAAGCGCGACGCGCTGCGCCAGGGCGCTGGACAGCCGCATTGCGCTAGAACTTCTTGCGCAACTCGACATGGAACACGCGGCCGCGCGCGGTGTAGAGATTGCTGAAGAAGCCATAATCCTCGTCAGCAAGTGGCGGATCTTCGTTGAACAGATTGTTGATCGCGAAGCGCAAGCGGGTGCCGTCGAGCGGGGTGTCATTCTTGATCGTGTAGGCGATCGAGAGGTTCAGCGTAAACTGGTCGTGCACCGGGTAATAGTTTGCGTTCGGGTCGTCGGAATCGATCAGCACGTCGCGGATCACGCTCGTGTCGTAAACCTTGCCCGTATATTGGCCGAACAGGCCGATATCGACCGGGCCGCTTCCCCAGTTGATCGCGCCGGTCGCGCGCCATTTCGGCCGGCCCTCGATCTCGACCAGTTCGCCCAGACCGCCGACAGTAACGTCGAGCGGCAGGACGCCCGAGGCGATGCCGTCGATGATTTCCTGACCGTCGGGACCCGCCGACTGGACGAAGCTCATCAGGTGCGCGACGTTGAGGCTCAGGCGGAATTTTCCCATGCCGAAATCAGGCACCTTGTAGAACAGGCCGAAGTCCCACCCCTTCGAGACGCGGCTGTCGAGGTTGAGATAGGGGTCGAGCACCTGGGTGATCTTGCCCGCGGGGGCGAGGCTGGTGCCGGTGAACAGCGCAATGTCCTCCGCGGTCGGATCGGCGCGGATCACGTTGGGGTTGCTGCTACCGTTCAGGCGGCGCAGCAGGTCGAGCGCGATGGCATTGTCATCGCCGAAGGTGCCGACCAATCCGGTCTGCTTGACGCGCCAATAATCGGCAGTCAGCGTCAGCCCCGGAATGAAGCGCGGTTCGAGCACGATACCCAGGTTGATGCTGGTGCTGTCCTCGGGCTTAAGGTTCTCGGTTCCCGAACGATAGCTGATCGTGCCCGCGCCGGCGCAGGAACCGAGGCTGGAGATCAGCCCCTTTTCGAGCTGCGCCTGGCACAGGACGAAATCGTCGCGCGTGTTCGACCGCGTCGTTCCGGCGTCATTGACCTGCACCAGATTGGGCGCGCGGAAACCGCGCGACCAGGCGCCGCGGAAGGTCACGCCGGGAAAGACCGACCAGGATGCGGCGATGCGCGGCACCGCGGCTGTTGCGTCGATATCCTTGAAATGCTCGACGCGGCCGGCGAGCTGGACATCGAAGCGGTTGATCAGCGGGATATTCATTTCCGGGCTGACGATCGGCACGAGAAGTTCGGCGAAGGCCGAATAGACTTCGCGCGAGCCGCTGGTATCGGGCGAGGGGCTGGTGCCCGCAACGTCACTGCCATTGACATCGCCGGTCACGCTGTCGGTGAAGGTGATCGTCCCGTCGAGCCGCGGATCGCGGTCATCGTAAAAGGTTTCGCGGCGCCATTCGACGCCTGCGGCGATACCCAGATCGCCGCCCGGCAGCGACAGGAGGTCGTTGCGGCTGATCTTGAAGTCGCCGAGCGCGAGGCTGGTACCGCCCTTGCGGTAGACGTCGATACGGAAGGGATCGATCGAAGAGGCCGGGTTGGGGGTGCAGTCGCCGATGCCGGGATCGGAGGTGACGCAGCCGCCGTTGAACGGATTATAGGCGTCAGGGGTCGTCAGGTTGATCTGGTTCTGCATCAGCGTGAGCGACACACGGTTGCGCGTCAGGTCGTTGAGCTTCGCTTCGGAATAAACGAAGCCGGTGTCGAAGTCCCACGCGCCGATATTGCCCCTCAGGCCGCCGACGAGGCGATAGACATTCTTGTCGACCGACACGTCGCGATTGCCGACATCGACGAAGCGATAGCGCTCCATGATGACGTCCACACCGCTCGCGGCGATGGTGGTGCCGGGCAGGCGGTTGGGACTGCCGACCGGGCCGAACGGGTTCCAATAGGCATTTTTCGAAATGCCGACCGGCACCGCGCTCAGGATGGCCGAAGCATCGAGCTGGCGGTTGTTTTCCGACCGGTAGAAGCTGCCTTCGAAATAGGCCTCGACATTGTTACTGAGCTCGTAGCTCAGCAGCGCCATCGCATTGTAGCGACGCTTCTGGCTGATCAGGCTGTTGCCGTAGATCGTATTGTAGCGGACGTCCGTGGTCGGCGTCGTGCCGTTGCGGGCGCAGAGACCGTCGCCGAAGCTCAGCTTGCAACCGGGAAAGCTAGACGGCTGGAGATAGAAATCATCGTCGCCGATCGGCGTCCGGCTCGACGGCGACGAGCCCTGAATATCAAACTGCCCAAACGGACCGAAGGTATTGCGATTGTTGAACGATGCGTCGCCTTCGAAATCGGTGCCTTCGACCAGCGGCAGGCGATTATCGTCCGCGGCATAGTCGCGTGCGGCATTCGACAGCCCGTTTTCATAGAAATAGCCGCCATAGACGGTCAGGTTGCCGCGTCCGCCGCCGAAGTCGAAACCATAGCCGCCGGAAATCTGGTAGCTGTAGAGGCTGGTGCCGTCGGAGGCGCGCCAGTCGCCTTCAAGGAAGCCGCCCTTCATGTCGCCCTTGAGGACGGTGTTGATCACGCCCGCTACCGCGTCCGCGCCATAGATCGCCGACGCGCCGTCGCGCAGCACCTCGAGCCGCTTGACGCTGCCGGGCGCGATTTCATTGGTGTCGGAGCTCACCACCGGCACGAGCAGTTCGGTCTGAAAGCCGGGGTGAAGCGTCATCCGGCGGCCGTTGATCAGCAGAAGCGTGTTGCCGGTGCCGAGGTCGCGCAGGTTGATCGAGCCGACGTCGCCGCGGACATTGTTGACGGTCGACGAATTCTGTTCGTTGAACGCGACGGTGCCGGCCTGCGGGATCGCCCGGAACAGCTCGTCGCCCGACGACGCCCCGGTGTTTTCGATCGCCGTTTCGTCGAGCACGGTGACGGGCAGGACGTCGTTGATCTTCGCACCCTGAATCTGCGACCCGGTAACGACGATCGCCTCATTCGCGTCTGCGGGCGGTGCCGGCTGGTCCGCGCTCTGGTCCGCCGCGGTTTCGGCGGCGAGCGGTTCCTGTGCCTGTGCGACGGTCGCCGCAAGCAAGCTCGGTCCGCAGAGTAGCGCCAGCTTTGCGATGGTGATTGCACGCATGGATATTTCCCTTCCCCTGTTGTCTGTATTCATCGATCGAATGGCCGCCTGGTCATCCAGGCTTCGAACAGATCGGGCCATTGGCTTAGGATCTGGTCGGGCGTGCCGAGACCCCATCCGTGGCCGCCCTCCTCGAAAATGTGCAGCTCGGCCTTCGCGCCCTTGGCGAGCAGCGCTTGGAACAGTGACAGATTATGGCCGGGCGGTGCGATCGGATCGTCGGATGCCGAAAATAGGATCATCGGCGGCGCGTCGCTGTTCGCCAGCGTATCGAGCGACCAGGCGTCTTCGGCGGCTTTGGTCGGATGCTCGCCGATAATCTCGCGCCGCGTCCGCGTCGTGTCGAACGGCTTGCGCAACTGCACCACCGGGAACAGCAGCGCCGCGAAGTCGGGGCGTGCCGGGGCGTTTTCGAAACGATCGGTGCCGTCGTAGAATTTCTGGTCGGGCCGCAGCGCCGTGAAGCCTGCCAGGTGCCCGCCCGCCGACATGCCCATGATTCCGATGCGGTCGGGCGCGATGCCGAAATCGGCGGCGCGCGTGCGCACGATCTTCATCGCTCGCTGCGCGTCGGCGAAGGGCGCGCTCGCGTCCCAGCCGTCGCGCGGAAGGCGATAGATCAACTCGAACACGGTATAGCCGTGCAGCTGGAGCCATTTCGCCGCGGGCGTGCTTTCCTTCCACAGCTGGATACGGAAATAGCCGCCGCCACCGCAGACGATGACCGCGCGGCCGTTGGCGATATTGGGCCGGTAGACGCGCAGCCGCGGGGTCGCGATATTCGATACCGCGCCATAGCCGGTCCCCGCGCCGCCGATCTTTTCGGGGCCGCTGGGGCCGTTGCCCCCCGGCGGTTTGCCGGGCCAGAGCGGAATTTCTTCGACCGCAAAGGCAAGCGCCGGCGCTGATTTGGCGGCGCCGACGACACCTGCGAGCGCCGCGCCGACGGCAAGGATGGACCGCCGCGAGATCATGCGCTTTCTCCTGCTTTGCTCATCGCAAGGCTGTGTGGGCCGGAGCGTTCGTGGCGCTCGCTATCCTCGCTCGGCAGCGCCATTGGCGTGCCGGCCATCGCCGCGGCCAACCGATCGGTATCGAGCGCCTTTTCCCATTTGGCGACGACGATCGTCGCCACCGCATTGCCGATGAAGTTGGTCAGCGCCCGGCATTCGCTCATGAAGCGGTCGATCCCGAGGATCAGCGCCATACCCGCAACGGGAACCGACGGGACGACCGAGAGCGTCGCGGCTAGGATCACGAAGCCCGCGCCGGTCACCCCGGCCGCGCCCTTCGAACTGATCATCGCGACAAGGACGAGCGCGAGCTGCTCGCCGAGCGACAGGTGGATGCCCGTCGCCTGCGCAATGAACAGCGCGGCGAGCGTCATGTAAATGTTGGTACCGTCGAGGTTGAACGAATAGCCGGTCGGCACGACGAGTCCGACCACCGTCTTGCGGCAGCCGGCGACTTCGAGCTTTTCCATCAGGCTCGGCAGCGCCGCTTCGGATGACGAGGTCCCCAGCACCAGCAGCAGCTCTTCGCGGAGATAGCGGATCAGCGCGAAGATCGAAAAGCCGGTGAAGCGTGCGACCAACCCGAGCACGACGACCACGAACAGCAGCGAGGTGAGGTAGAAGGTCGCGACGAGCGTCGCGAGGCTGGCGAGTGACCCGATCCCGAACTTGCCGATGGTGAAGGCGATCGCGCCGAACGCGCCGATCGGCGCGAACTTCATCAGCATGTGAACAAGCTTGAAGATCACTTCGCTGAACGACGTCAGCAGATCGAGCACCAAGTCGCTTTTGGGGCGCGTCGTGAAGATTGCGACGCCCGAAAGGATCGCGACGAGCAGGACCTGCAGGATTTCGCCGTCGGTCATCGCGCTGAACAGCGTCGTCGGAATGATGTTGAGCAGGAAGCCGGCGAGCGATTGTTCCTCGGCGGTGTGCGCGTAGGTCGCGACTGCGGTGGTATCCAGCGCGGCGGGATCGATGTTGAGGCCGGCGCCGGGCTGCACGATGTTGGCGACCGCCAGGCCGACGATGAGCGCCAGCGTCGAAAAGGTCAGGAAATAGATGAAGGCCTTGGCGGCGACGCTGCCGATTGAGGACATGTCCTTCATGCTGGCGATGCCGGTTGCGACCGTCAGGAAGATCACCGGCGCGATGATCATCTTCACCAGCTTGATGAAGCCGTCGCCCAGCGGCTTCAGCGCCTCGCCGGCATCGGGATAGAAATGCCCCAACAGCGCGCCGAGCAAAATCGCCACGACAACCTGGAAATAGAGCTGGCGATAGAGCGGTACGCGCTTGCGTCCGCCCATGCCGTCATCTGCCGCGATGCTGATCGACCCCATGCCATCCTGTCCCCTGTCCGCCGGCTCGAACCGGCCGTTGCGGGAATTCTAGGATGGTTCGCGGCGGGCGCAACGATCGCGCTGCCTCCCTTCAGCTCTATATAAAACAACGGCTTATGATGATCTCCGATCAAATTTGTGCAGATTTCCGCATATTTCGGATATACAAAGTGCGGATATTCGCACATCAATCGAGCGATGACGGTGCTGGGAATCGATCTGCGCGCGCGGCGCTGGGCTTTGGCTGCGGGGCTATGCACCTTGCTCGTCGTCGCGCTCGCGGTCGCGATCACCGATCGGGTGATGCACGATCGCGCGCTGTCCGAGCAGGCCGGACTTGCGCGTAACGACGCGGCGATATTGGCGTCGAGCCTGCGCAGCGAGCTCGACAAGTTCAGCCTGCTTCCGATCGCGCTCGCCGACGATCCGCAGGTGCGCGCGCTGGCTGCGGGCGACGGCGCTTCGGTGGCGGCGCTCAACGGGCGGCTCGAGGCGCTTGCGCGCCAATCGGCGGCGGCGGCGATCTATGTGATGCGCGCCGACGGCACGACGCTCGCGGCGAGCAACTGGCGGCTGCCGACCAGTTTCGTCGGGTCGAAATATGCCTTTCGCCGCTATTTTCACGATGCGCTCGCCAACGGATCGGCCACCCAGTTCGCGCTCGGCACCGTCAGCCGCGAGCCGGGGCTATACATCGCGCGGCGCATCGGGACGCGCGCCGCGCCGCTCGGCGTCGTCGCGGTGAAGGTGGAGTTCGACGGGCTCGAGAGGAGTTGGCGCGACACGGCCCAGCGCGTCTATGTGACCGATCGCGACGGGGTAGTGCTGCTGGCAAGCGACGAGCGTTGGCGGTTTCATCTGGCCCAAGGCGCGAGCACCGACGCGCGCGATGCCGAGGCCGATCTGCGACAGTTCGGCATCCGGACGCTGCGCCCGCTCGCGATCGTTTCGCCCAATGAGGGCGAGGCGGTGCGTATCCCGCTGCTCGACACGCGGCAGCCGATCCTTCCCGACGGATGGGTGCTGCACCTGCTCGCCGATCCGGCGCAGCGCGTCGATGCGGCGGTGGCGACTGGGCGGCTGGCGCTGGCGCTCGGCTTTCTGGTGCTGGCGGTCCTTGCCGCGACGGGCGTCGTGATGCGCCGACGCCGCGATGCGCGCGCGCAAGCGCTGCTCGACGAGCGAACCCGCACGCTGCGCGAACAGCTATCGCAGGCCAACCGACTGGCGACGCTCGGCCAGATATCGGCTGGCGTCGGGCACGAGATCGGGCAGCCGGTCGCCGCGGCGCGGGTTTTTGCGGAAAATGGGCAAAAGATGCTCGCGGCCGGCGAGGTCGAGCAGGCGTCGGGCAATTTTGCCCGCATCGTCGATCTGGCGGATCGGATCGGACGGATCACCGGCGAACTGCGGCGCTTCAGTCGGCGGCAGCCGGCCGACCGCCGCGAAATGCCGCTCGGCGAGGCGATCGACGGGGCGCTGCTGCTGCTGCGCGATCGCATCCGGTCGATGCACGTCGCCATCGACCTGCCGCCCGAGGAGGCAACGCAGGTCGTCGTCGCCGCCGAACATGTCCGGCTCGAACAGGTGCTGGTCAACCTGCTGCAAAATGCGCTCGATGCCGCCGGAGAAGGGGGCAGGGTGACAGTCGCCGTCGATGCGGGCGGCGATGCCGTCTGCCTGCGCGTGATCGACAGCGGGACGCCGCTTTCGCTGGCGCAGGCCGACGATCTGTTCCGGCCCTTCGCGACGACCAAGCCCGACGGCCTCGGCCTCGGCCTTGTCATCGCGCGCGACATCATGCGCGATCTTGGCGGCGAGCTTGCCTATGATGCGGATGCATCCGCGACGACCTTCGTCATGACGATCCCGCGCGCATGACCGGCGTGCGGCCAACGGTCCTTTTCGTCGAGGATGACGAGACGCTGCGCGAGGCGACGGTGCAGGCGCTGACGCTCGAAGGTTTCGAGGTCTCGGCCCACGCCGACGCCTTATCTGCGCTGCGCGCCGTCAACCCCGCCTTTGCCGGCGTGATCGTCAGCGATATTCGTATGCCCGGAATGGACGGGATCGCCTTTTTCGACCATCTGCGCGCGCTCGATCCCGAAATGCAGGTGATTTTCACGACCGCGCATGGCGATGTCGCGATGGCCGTCGAGGCGATGAAAAATGGTGCGGCGGACTTTTTTACCAAGCCCTATTCGGTCTCGCGGCTGGTGCATGCGATCGGCCGGGCGCACGACCGGCGCGCGCTGGTGCTCGAAAACCGGCGCCTGCGCGACGCGTTGCGCGAACGGGAGCATCGGCGGATCGGCGGCTCGTCGCAGACCGCCGAGCGGCTGCAGCGCCTGATCGCCGAAGTCGCGCGTGCCGATGTCGACCTGATGATCTCCGGGCCGACGGGCGTGGGCAAGAATTTCGTCGCGCGGCTGGTCCACGACCTCAGCCCGCGGCGCGACAGGCCCTTCGTGACCGTCGATGCCGGCGTTCTGATGCACGACGACGCGAATCTGATCCTGTTCGGGCGCGATCCTTCGGTGGCGCTGTCACGGTCGGGCCTCGTCGAACGCGCGCAAGGCGGCACGCTGGTTCTCGACGAGATCGAGAGCATTCCCGAGCGCGCCAAAGCCCAGTTGCTGAGCCTGATCGACACGCGCCGTTTCCTCGCGATCGGCGCCGAGCGACCACGTTCGGTCGACGTCCGTATCATCGCCATCTCGCGCAGCGCGGGCGAAGGAGAAGGCGCCCGGCCGCTCGATCCCGCACTGCTCCACCGGCTCGGCGGCATTGCCATCGCGCTGCCCGATCTGGCGAGCCGGCGCGAAGATATTCCCGATCTCTTCCGCGAATTTGTGGCCGCGTTCGAGGCCGAACTGGAACTGGAGACGAGCGATCTCGGCGAAGCCGAATGGCGCCATCTGTTGAGCCACGACTGGCCGGGCAATATACGCGAACTGCGCACCTTCGCGCGCAACTTCGCCACGGGTCTGACGCGCATCGCACAAGGCTCGGCGGACCGTGCAGAGCCGCAAAGCCTGCGCGAAATGGTTGCCCGCTTCGAACGCGCGGTGATCGAGGACGCGCTGCGCGACGCAAAGGGACAGGTGGACGAGGTGCAGCAAAGATTGTCGCTGCCGCGCAAGACGCTTTACGACCGCCTGACGAAATATGGCCTCAGGGCCAAGGATTATCGGCGGTAAGGCGGCGCGATGATCGTTCACAACGGACGGCAAGTCGCGACATATGGTGTTTCGGCCGGTGTCGGCCGAAACGCCGGTGCAGAGCTTGCGGCGTGCAACAGGGGCCGGAGGGAGCTGTCATGAATCCCGATGACATAGCGCTGGACGTGAATTTCAGAAACCGACCGGCAAATGCGCGGGGCATTCGTATTGCCACGATCAGATTCGGCATCGCGTTCTGGGTTTTTGTCATGATTGTTGCGGCATTCATCATCGGCGCGACGAGCGACGTCTCACGATCCTTCCTGCTATACAGATTTGTAGATTTTGTATCGCTCTCGGCATTGGCGCTTGGCCTGTCCTACCTCATCTTCATGCTGCACGAGCGATCGGTGCGACGTCGTACTTCGGAAGATTCGTTACCTCTCCTGATGATCGCGGCCTTTTTGCTGTCGGTTGTGCTGGCTGCACTATGGGCAGGTTTCCATGCATTGTACCCCGCAATCGCGGCGATTCTGCATCTCGCACCAATACGCACGACGGACCTCACGGTCTATTTTGGAGCGGCATGGGCGATTTTTTTCGCCTGGGGCTGTCTGTTCGTCGCGTTGATCTATGCGTTCGAGTTGAACGACCGCAAGGTGCGTCTCGCCGCCATTCGGGAAGAGGCGCTGAGCGCCCAGATGCGCGCGCTGCGCTATCAGATAAATCCGCATTTCCTGTTCAACACGCTCAATTCGATTGCCGGGCTGATCGAAGAAGGTGCCGCCACGCAAGCCGAACGCATGGTGCTTTCCCTCTCCATCTTTCTGCGGACCACATTGGCGCTCGATCCATTCCATGACGTTCCGCTTGCTGATGAAATCGCCCTGCAGCGAGAATATCTGGAGATCGAACGCGAGCGGTTTTCCGACCGCATGAGCTTTTCGATAGCCACCGACGCCGATGTGGCCGATGCGTTGGTCCCGAGCCTTATCCTGCAACCGCTCATCGAAAATGCTCTCAAGCATGGCGTGGGTGCGACCCGCGGCAGGGTTGAAATATTGGTCAGGGCCTGCCGGGCAGGGGATCGGCTGTGCATCGCGATCGAAAACGACATGCCCCGGAATGATGACGGGGATATGCCGAAGACGTCGGGTTTGGGAGTGGGCCTCAAGAATGTGGCCGAACGATTACGCGCTCGCTTCCAGGGCAATTACGCGATGAAGTCCGGGCCTGTTGGCGAGGGCCGCTTCGGTGTCTCTCTGGAACTGCCTTGGCGACTGGCGTGACCGAATGCATCGGCTTTCAATGCAAATTGCGGATGGCGCGATGAGCCTGTTATCGGGCGCGATGGTGCCGGCTGTCAGACTCGAACTGACGACCTACCGCTTACAAGGCGGTTGCTCTACCAACTGAGCTAAGCCGGCGCGTTCGCGCCCCTTGCGTCAAATTATGCTAAAGGTCCAGCCCTCGGTGCATGCGATCGCCGGGGTGAGCGGTGCGGGGGACCAGGGTGCGGCATCGGCGGCGATCGCGCGGAGCCATGCGGCGCTGAGCAGCGCGTCGCTCGCATGGTCGCTGACCGGCCCTGCGAGCCCAGCCGGCGGCGAACCGAGCGCTGCAAGCGCGGTATCGAGTGCGGCGCCGTCGCGGATCTTGCTGCGCCCGGCGGGCACGCCCGCGGCGCGGGCGGCAAGCGCGGTGTAGATTTCGACGAGCAGCGGGCCGCGCGGGGGCGCTGGATCGAGCGGCCAGAGCGGGAGGGCGCCGCCGAGATGGTGGAGCAGCCGCATCCCCGACAGGCTGGCCTTGCCGACCTGTGCCGCGCCGACGAGGTTGAAATTGCTCACGCTAGCCGCCTGGCGGGTCGCGCGCTGATGCTGTTCGACGATACGCAGCCGTCCTGCGCCACCCTCGAACAAGTCGCCGACATCGCCCTTTGCGTGACGGAAATGGCGGCGGGCCTCCGCATGATTGAGAAAGCCATGCGCCTCGAAATGCGGATCGTCCGCCGCATGGCGCGCGACGAGCGCCCATAGCGCGCGCATATCGGGCGGACTGTCGGGCCATTGGGGGAAATAGGCGTCGCGGTCGGCAAAGGCGAAAGCAGCCGAAAAATCGAAGCCGATCAGCATGTCGGTGCCTTGTACTGCGACGTCGCAGAGCCAGTCGAATATTTCCGCGCGCGACCAGACATGCCCCGGCCGGACGAGCGCGGGCGCCGCCGCGCCGCTCGCCACGGCGAGTGCTATACCACGCTGGCGCGCGCCGCGGGCGCCCGACCAGTCGATGGCGGCAAAATGGGTGAATGGGCGCATATTTGGCGTGTAGCGCGGCGCGGCGCCTTGCACAAAGGGCCGCCCGGTCCCAAATGCGACCAATGCTGATCGAAACCGAATCGACGCCGAACCCCGCGACGCTCAAATTCCTGCCCGGCCGTCCGGTCATGGAAACGGGAACCCGCGACTTTGCCAGCCCCGAAGAGGCCGAAGCCTCGCCCTTGGCGCAGGCGTTGTTCACCCTCGGCGATGTGAGCGGCGTCTTCTTCGGGCGCGACTTCGTGTCGGTGACGATCGCGCCCGGCGCCGAATGGTCGATGGCGAAGCCCGATGTGCTGGGCATCATCATGGATCATTTCCTGGGCGATATGCCGCTGTTCAACCCGGCGAGCGCCGCGGGGATCAGTGTTCCGGGCGAGGCGGAGGGGGGCTTTGCCGACGACCCGGCCGATGCCGACATCATCGACCAGATCAAGGAACTGATCGAAACGCGCGTCCGCCCGGCGGTCGCCAACGACGGCGGCGATATCGTCTATCGCGGGTTCGACAAGGGCAATGTCTATCTGAAGATGCAGGGCGCCTGCGCCGGCTGTCCCTCGTCGACCGCGACGCTCAAGAACGGGATCGAGTCGCTGCTCAAACATTATGTTCCCGAAGTCACCGCCGTCCACGCGGTCTGATCTGATCCCAGCCACAGGAGTATGTCCCGATGAGCGAGCCGCTTTCCGACAGCGCCCTCGACCAGCTTTTCCGCACCGCGCGTACCTATAACGGCTATCTCGACAAGCCGGTGTCGGACGCGCAGCTTCGCGCGATCTGGGATCTGATGAAATTCGGCCCGACGAGCGCGAACAGTCTACCGGCGCGCATCGTCTGGTGCGTTTCGGACGATGCCAAGGAAAAGCTCGCTGCGCTGTCGATGCCCGCGAACGCCGAAAAGATATTGAAGGCGCCGGTCACCGCGATCATCGCGATGGACAATGAATTCTACGAACATCTGCCCGAGCTGTTTCCGCACACCGACGCGCGGAGCTGGTTTGCGGGCAATGCGCCGCACGCCGCGACCACCGCGTTCCGCAACTCCAGCCTGCAGGGCGGCTATTTCATCCTAGCCGCGCGGGCGCTCGGGCTCGATACCGGGCCGATGTCGGGGTTCAACAACGACGCTGTCGACGCCGCCTTTTTCGCCGATACGCCCAATGTGAAGAGCAATTTCATCTCGACGCTGGGCTATGGCGATCCGGCGAGCATCTTCGACCGCAGCCCGCGGCCGGACTTTGACCGCTTCAACCGCATCGCCTGACGCGCTCCGGCTCGTCATCGATTGTGCCAGCGAGGCCTGCACGGTCGCGCTGATCGATCGCGCGCGCGTGGTCGATGCGCGGCACGAGGTGATCGGACGCGGCCATGCCGAGCGGCTGGTTCCCCTGATCGCCGAACTGCAAGGCGGGGGACGAGCGGCCGGGATATTGGTTGGCTGCGGGCCGGGCAGCTTTGCCGGCGTGCGCATCGGCGTCGCGGCGGCGCGCGCGCTGGGACTGGCCTGGGGCGTCCCCGTGCGCGGCTTTTCGACCCCGGCCCTCGTCGCCGCGGCGGCGGCCGAGCCGATTGCGGCGGCAGGCGGCGCGCTCGTCGTCATGGAGGGCGGGCACGGCCAATGGTTCGTCCAGCCCTTCGACGCCGACCTGACGCCGCGCGGGCCGGTGCAATCGCTGTTGCCCGACGCCGCCATCGCGAACGGGGATGCGTTGATCGTCGGCAATCGCGCTGAAGCCTTTGTGGCGCGCCGCGGCTTCGGCGAGGCGCTGGCGATGCTGCCCGACGCGCGTGCGCTGCCTGCGCTGCCGGCGGAAGCCCTGTTCGACGACCCCCGTCCCATTTACGGGCGGGCACCCGACGCAAAACCGATGGCGACGCCATGAGCGAGGCGGTGCGGATCGCCACCGCGCGCGTCGCGGACCTGAACGCGGCGATGCGGATCATGGATGCGGCGTTCGATCCCGCCTATGGCGAAGCGTGGAGCGCAGGTCAGTTGCTGACGCTGTTCGCGCTCCCTTCGGCACGGATTTGTCTGGCATGGGCCGGGGAGCGGGCGTGCGGCTTTTATGCGGCGCGGATCGCCGGTCCCGAAAGCGAGTTGCTCCTGCTCGCCGTCGACCCGGCCTTTCGCGGCCGCGGCGTCGCAAAAAAACTCATGACCGACTGGCAGAATTGGGCATCGGGCGAAGGCGCCGAAGACTATTTCCTTGAAATGCGGGCCGACAATGATGCGATTCATCTTTATCGCGCAGCGGGTTTTACGGAGTGCGGACGGCGCCCTGCTTATTATCGCGGGCGCGATGGCGTAATGCGCGATGCGATTACGATGCGGCGCCCAGTCAAGGACGCCGATCATTAGCAATTGAGGCATTGCGAAATTCCCACCAAAATGGCATGAATTTCCTCGGGGTATAAACCCCCCAATAATCAAATCGCTGATTATCCGGGTCTTTATATGGGGAATGAGTTTCATGTCGGAGTCTGCCGATACAAATGAAATGCTCGTCACACTGACTGCCGACATCGTCGCGGCGCACGTCAGCAATAACAGCGTCGCGATTTCCGATCTCGCGATCCTGATCAATAACGTCCACACAGCCTTGTCGAACCTTGGCGAAAAGCCGGTCGAGGAAGAAAAGCCGGTGCCCGCGGTGTCGATCCGCGCGTCGGTGAAGCCCGATCACATCGTGTGTCTGGAAGACGGCAAAAAGCTGAAAATGCTTCGCCGCCACCTGATGACCCACTATGGCATGACCCCCGACGATTATCGCGCAAAGTGGGGCCTTCCGGCCGATTATCCGATGGTTGCGCCCAATTATGCCGAACGCCGGCGCGCGCTCGCCAAGGAGATCGGCCTGGGCACCAAGGGACGCGGCGGTGGCCGCAAGCGCAAGAAAGTCTGAGCTTTTCACGGCGCAGAATGCAGGGGCGGTGCCGGGGGGGCGCCGCCCTTGTTCTATGCGCGGGGCGACCCTATACAGATTGAAGAAACAGGACGCGACCTGCGCGCTTTGCACGAAAGGCCATCATGCCCGGTTCCATCGATCTTGAAGCCCTTTGCCACGAAAAGGGCCTGCGGATTACCGAACAGCGTCGCATCATCGCGCGCGTGATTTCGGATTCCGAAGATCATCCCGACGTCGAAACGCTGTACGAGCGCGCGTCGAAGATCGACAGCGGCATTTCGATCGCGACCGTTTATCGCACCGTGCGCCTGTTCGAAGAAGCGGGCATCCTCGACCGCCATGATTTCGGCGACGGCCGTTCGCGCTACGAAGCCGCGCCTGAGGCGCATCACGATCATCTGATCGACGTCGAAACGGGCAAGGTGATCGAATTCGTCGATCCCGAACTCGAAGCGTTGCAGAAGGTGATCGCCGAACGGCTGGGCTTCCGCCTCGTCGATCACCGCATGGAGCTTTACGGTGTCGCCATCGATCGCAAGCGCGACTGATCGCGCCCGGATCACCTGGCGCTCGGTCTTTCGCCTTGCGCTGATGGTGCTGACGCTCCTTTTCCTGATCGTCCCGCACCTTTTCTACCGCGCCATCGGGCGGCCATCGCCGATGGTCATGGCCTTTCTGAATGCGGTCGGCTGGATCGCGGGATTGCGGATCACGACGACCGGCACGCGGCTGCGCCGCGATGTCCTGTTCGTGTCGAACCATGTCAGCTGGCTCGACATTCTGGCGCTCGGCGGTGCGGCGCGATCGGCCTTCGTGTCCAAGGCCGAGGTCGGCACGACGCCGCTCGTCGGCTGGCTCGCCGACCAGAATCACACCATCTATGTCCAGCGCGAGGCGAAGCGCGAGATTCACAATCAGACGAACGATCTGCGCAATGCGCTCGCGCGCGGGCGCCCGGTGACGCTGTTTCCCGAGGGGACGACGGGGCCGGGCGACGGCTTGCTGCCATTCCGGCCGTCGCTGTTGCAGGCGGTGATCCCGACGCCGCCGCGGCTTCAGGTGCAGCCGGTGTTCCTCGACTATGGGGTCGATGCGCCCGATATCGCGTGGCTCGATCCCGAATCCGGCCTCGACAATTTCAAGCGTCTGCTGGCGCGCAAGCGGCCGATCACATTGACCATCCATTATCTCGATCCGCTGCCCAACGATGCCGAGGCGGACCGCAAGCTGTTGGCCGAGGCTGCGCGCGCCGCGATCGCCGGCGCCATGGCGGAGACGCCAAACCCTTCCGCGATCAGCCGCCATCGCCTATAGGGCGCCGATGACATCCGACTCCCCCGCCAAAAATCCCGCCAAGACCTTCCACGTCAAATCCTTCGGCTGCCAGATGAACGTCTATGACGGCGAACGCATGGCGGAGATGCTGGGGACGCAGGGTTATGTTCCCGCCGCCGATGGCGCCGACGCCGATCTGGTCGTGCTCAACACCTGTCACATCCGCGAAAAGGCGGCCGAGAAGGTCTATTCGGACATCGGCCGACTGAAGCGCGAGGACGGGAGCACGCCGACGATCGCGGTCGCAGGCTGCGTCGCGCAGGCCGAGGGCGCCGAGATCGCGCGTCGCGCGCCGAGCGTCGATGTCGTCGTCGGCCCGCAGGCCTATCACCGGTTGCCCGACCTGATCGCGCGCGCCGAACGCGGCGAAAAGGCGATCGACCTCGACATGCCGCTCGAAAGCAAGTTCGGCGCGCTGCCGAAGCGCGCGGGTGGTCAGCGCCCGACGGCCTTTCTGACCGTGCAGGAAGGGTGCGACAAATTCTGTACCTATTGCGTCGTGCCCTATACGCGCGGCGCCGAGATCAGCCGGCCCTTCGCCGACCTGATCGCCGAGGCGCGCGCGCTCATCGCGGGCGGGGTGCGCGAAATCACCCTGCTCGGGCAGAATGTAAACGCGTGGGACGGCGAGGATGACAAGGGCCGGGCGATCGGCCTCGACGGCCTGATCCGCGAGCTTGCGCGGGAGGACGGGCTGGAGCGCATCCGCTATACCACCAGCCACCCCAACGACATGACCGACGGGCTGATCGCGGCGCATGGCGAGATCGAAAAGCTGATGCCCTTCCTTCACCTGCCGGTGCAGGCGGGCAGCGATCGCATTCTGGCGGCGATGAACCGCAGCCATAGCGTCGACAGCTATTTGCGCGTCATCGAGCGCGTTCGCGCGGCGCGTCCCGATATTGCGATCTCGGGTGACTTCATCGTCGGCTTTCCCGGTGAGAGCGACGCCGATTTCGAGGCGACGCTCGATATCGTGCGCGCGACCAATTACGCGATGGCGTACAGCTTCAAATATTCGCGCCGCCCTGGCACGCCCGCAGCGACGATGGACGAACAGATCGACGAAGCGGTGATGAACGACCGCCTCCAGCGGCTGCAGGCGCTGCTCAATCAGCAGCAACAGGCGTTCAATGAAGCGACGGTCGGGCGCGCGACGCGCCTGCTGCTCGAACGCAAGGGCAAGCATGACGGCCAGTTGATCGGCAAGTCACCCTGGCTGCAATCGGTGCATGTGACGGCGCCGGGGCTGGCGATCGGCGACATGGTCGATGTGCGGATTACATCGGCCGGCCCGAACAGCCTTGGCGCCGAGCCGTTGATGGAAGCGGTTGCCTAGTGCCGGCTTTGAGTTTGGGTGTCCCCGCGAAGGCGGGGACCCATCTCTTTTCGCCGCATTCCGGTGCCACGGGAGATGGACTCCCGCCTTCGCGGGAGTACACAGGTTGTTACTGAAAGAAGGAGCCCTGCCCACGTGTCGAAACGCCCGCTGACCGCCGCATCGCCCGCCGAACCCGGCGACCGCGTCCGATTGTCGGTGGAGTTCGAGCGAACCCAGCTTCTGGGCATATTGTTCGGCGAGTTTGACCGTAATCTGGTGGCGATCGAGAACAGGCTCGGCGTTTATATTTCGGCGCGCGGCAACCGCGTGCAGATCGAAGGGGAGGCCGAAGCCGCGGCGCGGGCGCGCGATGTGCTGACCGAAATTTATACGCGGATCGAACGCGGTGAAGAGATCGACAGCGGGCTGGTCGATGCGGTGATCGCGATGACGGCGCAGCCGACGCTCGACGGCATCATCCGCCACGAAACCAGCGACGCGCCGCCGGTGATGATCCGCACGCGCAAAAAGACGATCGTCCCGCGTGCGCCCTCGCAAATTCCCTATATGCAGGCGCTGGCACGCGACGACGTGATTTTCGCGCTCGGTCCCGCGGGCACGGGCAAGACCTATCTTGCGGTTGCGCAGGCCGTCGCGCAGCTCATCACCGGCAGCGTCCAGCGCCTGATCCTGTCGCGCCCCGCGGTCGAAGCGGGCGAGAAGCTCGGCTTCCTGCCTGGCGACATGAAGGAAAAGGTCGATCCCTATCTGCGTCCGCTCTACGACGCGCTGCACGATTGCCTGCCCGCCGAGCAGGTCGAACGTCGCATCGCGAGCGGAGAGATCGAGATTGCCCCGCTCGCCTTCATGCGCGGGCGCACGCTTGCCGATGCCTTCATCATCCTCGACGAAGCGCAGAATACGACGATCCCGCAGATGAAGATGTTCCTCACCCGCTTCGGCATGAACAGCCGCATGGTGATCTGCGGCGACCCGAAGCAGGTCGACCTGCCGCTGCCCGCGACATCGGGCCTCGCCGATGCGGTCGCGCGGCTCGAAGGGCTCGAAGGCATCAACGTCAGCCGCTTCACGAGCGCCGACGTCGTGCGTCACCCGATCGTCGGGCGGATCGTCGAAGCCTATGAGGGGCCGGGAAGCTGAGAGCGACGGCGCCCTGACGCGAAAGCCGTTCAGTCTTTGGAGCGGCTGGCGTCGATGCTCCATATCCCGGCGCCGCGCGTCGCGATGAACAGGAAGATGAAGGTATAGAGGATGATCGTCTCGCCGCCGTTGACGATCGGATAGAGCCCGTTCGGCGCGTGAACGACCCAATAGCCGACCGCCGACATGCCGCTGGCGATGAAGGCCGCGGGCCGCGTGAACAGGCCGATGATGATCAGCGCGCCCGCGACGAGTTCGATCGTTCCGGCGGCATAGAGCAGCGGGTTGAGCGGCATCGGAAAATCGGTCGGGAAATTGAAGAATTTCTGCACCCCGTGCGCGAGGAACAGCAGGCCGGCGACGATGCGCAGCAGCGCATAGGCCTGTTCACGATATCCATCGAGAAACTTCATCACACGCCCCCTTCGGTCGTTGTCGATGCGCGACGCTATCGCAAAAGAGCGTCGTCGCGAAATTTTTTCGTGCGCCATGTCACAATCGACCGGCGCTGCCTCGTCATGTCGGCACAACCCGAACAAAGGAGTGATGAGATGACCAAGGTAACCGAACCCTTCGCCGCAGCGCCGCAGTTGATGAAGCAGTGGATGGCGGTTTCGCTCGCGGTGCAGGACAGCCTCGAGAAAAGCCTGACCGAACTCGTCAAGATCCGCGCCTCGATCGTCAACGGCTGCGCCAATTGCATCAACATGCACACCGCCGAAGCCCGCGCCGGCGGCGAGAGCGAGCAGCGCATCTATCTGCTTTCGGCCTGGCGCGAGGCGCCCTGCTATACGCCCCGCGAACGCGCGGCGCTCGCCTGGACGGACGCCTTGACGCGCCTGTCGCAGGGTCACACACAGGGCGAAGCCAAGGCAGCGCTCGAGGCCGAATTCACGCCGGAGGAACAGGTGAAGCTGACGCTGATGATCAACATCATCAACGGATGGAACCGCATCGCGGTCGGTTTCGACCTTTGGCTCGAACAGCCGGCGCGCGCCGCGTGACAGCGACGGCACCTTCGCATGCGGAAGCGGCGGATGCGGCGGCGAGTTTCGATCCGCTGCGTCCGCTGCTGACGCGCGTCGCCTATCGCATGCTCGGCTCGGTCGCCGATGCCGAGGATGTGGTCCAGGATGCCTTCATCCGCTGGCTCGGCGCCGATCGTGCGTCGGTGCATGAACCTGCTGCCTTTCTGCGGCGCACCGTGACGCGGCTTTGTCTCGACCAGCTCAAATCGGCGCGGGTGCGGCGCGAAACCTATGTCGGACCGTGGCTTCCCGATCCGATTGTCGGCGAGGAGCCCGACGACGATGTTACGCTGCCGCTGATGCTTGCGCTCGAACGGCTATCACCGCTCGAACGCGCGGCCTTTCTGCTCCATGACGTCTTCGGCGTCGGGTTCGACGAAGTCGCGGCGACGATTGGCCGCGATGCGGCGGCGACGCGCCAGCTCGCGACCCGTGCCCGCGCCCACGTCCGCGACGCGCGCCCGCGCTATCGGCTCGAGCGCGAGCGCGGACTCGAAATCGCCAGCGCCTTCTTCGCGGCGTCGCGGAGCGGCGACATGAGCGCGCTCGGCAATTTGCTCGCGGCCGATGTCGGCATGTGGTCCGATGGCGGCGGCAAGCGGCCCGCGGCGATGCAGCCGGTACTCGGCTTCAACCTCGTCATGCGGGTGCATCGCAGCCTGGCGGTCCTGTTCGGAAAATATGCCTCGACGCTGGTCGAGGTCGGGACGATCAACGGACTGCCCGGCTTCGTAACGCGCGAGGCCGACGGCGAATATCAGACGACGGCGCTGGAAATCGAGGATGGGCTGGTCGTCGGCATCTATGTCGTGCGTAACCCCGACAAGCTGCGCCATATGCACTAAAGACGCGCGTGACAGCACGTCGCCGCACGAGCGATTGCGCGCTCTGTATTGGGGGTGTAATACGGCGCGAAGAATGACCGCTTTTCCCTTTTCCGACGATCCGCCGCCCCCGGCGATTGAAGAGCCGCTGTTTCCGCCTGCCGAAGCGCCTGCAACGCCGGGGGGCGCGAAGAAGCCGCGGCCACGATGGCTGCGCTGGCTGTCGCGCGGCTTTGCGGCCTTTGCGATCCTCTTCATCCTGCTCGTCGGCTGGCTGGCGATTACGGCGCCGCTGTCGAAATCGCTCGAACCGATCGCGCCGCCGCAGATTACCCTGCTCGCATCGAACGGCACCCCGATCGCGCGCATCGGCGCGGTAGTCGACAAGCCGGTGAAGGTCGCCGACCTGCCCGATCATGTCACGCAGGCCTTCATCGCGATCGAGGACCGCCGTTTCTACAATCATTGGGGCGTCGATCCGCGCAGCGTCGCGCGGGCCGTATGGAGCAATGTCACCGGCGGCCGCACGCAGGGCGGCAGCACGATCACGCAGCAGCTCGCCAAATTCACCTTCCTGACGCCCAAGCGCACGCTGGGCCGCAAGGCGCGCGAGGCGCTGATCGCCTTCTGGCTCGAGGCATGGCTGACCAAGGACGAGATCCTCGAGCGCTATCTGTCGAACGCCTATTTCGGCGATAACACCTATGGTTTGCGCGCCGCGTCGCTCCATTATTTCTATCGCCAGCCCGAAAAGCTGACCCCGGCGCAGGCGGCGATGCTGGCAGGGCTAGTGCAGGCGCCGTCGCGGCTCGCCCCGACCAAGAACCCCGATCTGGCCGAAAAGCGGATGCGGCTGGTCGTGCAGGCGATGGCGCGCGAGGGCTATCTGACCGCGGCTGAGGCGAAAGCGATGCGGCCGCCGCGTATCGACGTGCGCGAGCGCGACGACCTGCCCACCGGTACCTATTTCGCCGACTGGGCGCTGCCGCAGGCCCGCAAGCTCAGCGACATCGGCTATTCGCGCCAGACGATTACGACGACGCTCGACGCCCGTTTGCAGGCGGCGGCGCGGCGTGCGGTCAATCGCGCCGCGCTCGGCAAATCGCAGGTGGCGCTGGTCGCGATGCGCCCCGATGGCGAGGTCGTGGCGATGATCGGCGGGCGCGACTATGCCGCATCGCCGTTCAACCGTGCTACGCAGGCACGGCGCCAGCCGGGATCGACCTTCAAGCTGTTCGTCTATCTCGCGGCGCTACGCAAAGGCTGGCGCCCGGACGATAGCATCGCCAACGGGCCGATCGAAACCGGTACCTATCGGCCGAAAAATGCCAGCGGCACCTATTCGCCGAGCATCACGCTGGAAGACGCCTTCGCGACGTCGAGCAACGTCGCGGCGGTGCGACTGCTGCAGGAAGTGGGCGATGACCGCGTCATCGCGATGGCGCGCGATCTGGGCGTGACCGCACCGCTCGCCAAGGGCGACCCGAGCCTGGCGCTCGGCACCTCGACGATGACATTGATGGAACTGACCGCCGCCTATGCCGCGGTGGCGGCGAACGCCTATCCGGTCGTTCCGCATGCCTTCAAGAGCGAGGACAAGGGCTGGTTCGAAAATATGGTCTGGGGGCCCAGCCATTTTTCGGCGCGCGAGCATGACGGGATAGAGGATATGCTGGGCGCGGTGGTCAATCGCGGCACCGGACGCGCGGCGCGGCTGCCGATCGCCGGCTTTGGCAAGACGGGGACGAGCCAGGACAATCGCGATGCCTATTTCATCGGTTATACCGATGGGCTGGTTGTCGGCGTGTGGGTCGGCAACGACGATAATTCGCCGCTGCGCGGCGTGACCGGCGGCGGCGTGCCGGCGCGGATCTGGCGCGATTTCATGGTACGGGCCAGCGGCCGCGGCGCCGAACCGAAGAAGGCGGCGCCGGCCGCCGATCCCGCGGGGCCGGTTCAGCCGCTCGACGTGCCCGACGTCGGCACGATCCCGGTCGGTGACAAGACGAGTATCGGCGTCGAGGACGGCAACGCTGTCATCAGCACCGAAATCGGCGGCACGCGCGTCGATCTGCGCCTCCCCATCGGCGACCGTCAGCCACCGTCGGGGCAGGGGCCGCCCCCGCCACCGGCAACCCCGCCGTCGCAGCCCCAGCCGGCACCGGCCCCGCCGCCGTAACGGGGGTGGGCAAGCGATTTCGCATGGCGCGCGGCGCGGCGCGGCAGTAGCGAGGGGCAATGACCACGCCGATTCTCTCCGTCGATAGGCGCAGCCGGCCAGCGGCCGCGATCCAGCCATGCTGAGCGTCGAAACGCACGAGGCCACCCCATGGCCCGACGATCTCGATTGGCAGGCGCGCGCTGGCGAGGCGGCTGCGGCCGCGCTCGCGCTGACCCCTTACGCCGCGCTTGCCGATGCCGCGCCGCTTGTCGAAGTGGCGATCCGCCTGACCGACGATGATGAGGTGCAGGCGCTCAACCGCGATTTCCGGGGCAAGGACAAGCCGACCAACGTCCTGTCCTTTCCGCAGGTTCAGCCCGACCTTCTCGAAACGATGAGCAACAGCGACGACGGCGAGATATTGCTCGGCGACATCGTGCTGGCGCGCGAAACCTGCGTGCGCGAAGCGGCGGAGAAGGGGGTTTCAGTCGCCGATCATGCGACCCATCTGATCGTCCACGGGACGCTGCATTTGGTCGGATACGACCATGTCGACGACCATGGCGCCGAGGCGATGGAGGCTTTGGAAGTGAAAGCCCTTGCATCGCTGGGCATCGCCAATCCATATGCGGTGCAGGATTAACGGCAAAAGCGAGAGACATGCCCGACGAGCAGGGGTCTTCGACCCGATCGGAAGAGGACAGTAGATCCGGCCTGTGGGCCGGAATACGGACGTTGCTGTTCGGCGGTAACAGCGAACCGTCGCTGCGCGAGCAGATCGAAGAGGTCATCGACGAGGCCGAGGAAGAGGGCGCGGAGCGCCGCGGCAGCAGCATCGTCGGCGATCTGTCGCCCATCGAACGCAAGATGCTGCGCAACCTGCTGCACTTCGGCGAACAGACGGTCGACGATGTGGCGGTGCCGCGCGGCGAGATCATCGCGATTTCGGAAAGCGCCAGTTTCGAGGAAATCGTCGCCATCTTTGCCGACGCGGGGCACAGCCGCTTGCCGGTCTACCGCGAAACGCTCGACGAGGTCGTCGGGATGATCCACGTCAAGGACGTGTTTGCCGTGCTCGCCGAAGGGCGCACGCCGCCGCCGCTGCTCGACCTGTTGCGCCAGCCGCTCTATGTGCCGCAATCGATGGGCGTGCTCGACCTGCTCGCCGAAATGCGCGCGAAGCGCACGCACCTTGCGATCGTCATCGACGAATATTCGGGCACCGACGGGCTGGTTACGATCGAGGATCTGGTCGAGGAAATCGTCGGCGAGATCGAGGATGAGCATGACGACGAGCCGACCGCGCTGTTCGTGCCCGACGCCGACGGCTGCTGGGACGCCGATGCGCGCGCCGAATTAGACGATATCGGCGAAGTGATCGACCCGCGCCTTGCCGAAGTCGATGAGGATGTCGACACGCTCGGCGGCCTCGCTGCGGTGCTCGCGGGGCATGTCCCGGCGGTCGGCGAGGTGCTGCACCACCCGAGCGGGTGGCGCATCGAAATCACCGAAGCCGACGAAAAGCGTGTTCATCGTCTGCGCCTGCATCCGCCGGTGGTCGTCGATCTGGAAGCCTCGGCCGATCGCGGCGCCGACTTCTGACGAATTGCCTTTGACGGGGCAAAAGACTAGCGGAAACCGGATGGACGTTTCGGACCTTCGCATCGCGCTGTTCAGCGGCAATTACAATATGACGGTCGATGGCGCGAACAAGGCCCTCAACCGCCTTGTCGGCTATCTGCTGCGCCAGGGAGCATCGGTGCGCGTCTATTCGCCGACGGTTGCCGAACCCGATTTCGAGCCGACCGGCGACCTTGTCAGCGTGCCGTCGATGGCGATCCCGAACCGCCCCGAATATCGCATTCCGCTTCACTTCTCGGCCCGCGTGCGCGAGGATATCGCGAAATTCGCGCCCAATATCCTGCATATCTCCAGCCCCGACCGTGTTTCGCGGCAGGTGGCGGCGTGGGCACGGCGGCGCAATATCCCCGTCGCCTGTTCGGTGCACACGCGCTTCGAAACCTATTTCCGCTATTACAACCTGTCCTTCCTCGAACCGATTATGGTCGCATGGCTCCGCCGGCTCTACCGGCGCTGCGACGCGCTGATCGCGCCGTCGGAAAGCTTCGCGCAGGTGCTGCGCGAACAGCGGATGAACTATGACATCGGCATCTGGACGCGCGGCGTGGAGCGCGACATTTTCCGGCCCGACCGGCGCGAGGCGAGCTGGCGGCAATCGTGGGGCATTGCCGACGACATGCCCGTCATCGCCTTCCTCGGACGGCTGGTCATGGAAAAGGGGCTCGACGTTTTCGCCGACACGATCGACGTGTTGGACCGCCGCAAGGTTCGCCATCAGGTCGTCGTGATCGGCGAAGGCCCCGCGGGCGATTGGTTCGAATCGCGGCTGCCGCAGGCAAAATTCGTCGGCTTTCAGGGCGGTCCCAATCTCGCCCGGGCGATCGCGTCGTGCGATATGCTGTTCAACCCGTCGGTCACCGAAACCTTCGGCAATGTCACGCTGGAGGCGATGGCATGCGGCCTGCCGGTGGTTGCGGCACGCGCGACGGGCAGCGCCAGCATCGTCAAGCATGGCCAGACGGGCTATCTCGTCGATCCGGGGTCGATCACCGGCTTTGCAGACGACCTTGAGCGCTATTGCACGGATGCCGGGCTGCGCGCGGCGCATGGTGCGGCGGCGCTGGCCGAAAGCATGGCCTATGAATGGGACGCGATCAATCAGTCGGTCGCCGACACCTATTTGCGGCTGATCCGCCAGAAGCAGCGGCAGCGGAGGTAGCGCGGCATGGCCGGGGATCTGTTCGGCGACGATGCGCCGGCCGGTGCGGGCGATGCCACCGGGCCGGTTCCGCTCGCCGAACGGTTGCGCCCGCGCAGCCTCGCCGATGTCGTCGGACAGGAGCATCTGACCGGCGCCGAGGGCGCGATCGGGCGCATGGTTGCGGCGGGGCAATTGTCGTCGATCATCCTGTGGGGGCCGCCGGGCACGGGCAAGACGACGATCGCGCGCTTGCTCGCCGAAGCGGTGGGGATGCGCTTCGCGCCGCTGTCGGCGGCATTTTCGGGCGTCGCCGACCTTAAAAAGGCGTTCGCCGATGCCGAAAAGATGGCGGCGGCTGGCAAGCGCACGCTGCTTTTCGTCGACGAGATTCACCGCTTCAACCGCGCGCAGCAGGACGGCTTCCTGCCCTTTGTCGAGCGCGGGACGGTCGTGCTCGTCGGAGCGACGACCGAGAACCCAAGTTTTGCGCTGAACGCCGCGTTGCTCAGCCGCGCGCAGGTGCTGGTGCTGCAACGGCTTGATGAAGCGGCGCTCGCGCAGCTTGTCGACCGGGCCGAAGCGGATGTCGGGCGGAGCCTGCCGGTGACGGCGGACGCGCGGGCGGCGCTGATCGCCAGCGCCGATGGCGACGGGCGCTTCCTGCTCAATCAGGTCGAAACCCTGTTCGCGGCGGCGATCGCCGATCCCCTCGACGCGGCCCAGCTTGCGCAATTTCTCCACCGCCGCATGCCGGTCTACGACAAGGACCGCGACGGTCATTACAATCTGATCTCGGCGCTGCACAAATCGCTGCGCGGATCGGACCCGCAGGCGGCGCTCTATTGGCTCGCGCGCATGCTCGTCGCGGGGGAGGAGCCGCTCTATGTCCTGCGCCGTCTCGTCCGGTTTGCGAGCGAGGATATCGGGCTCGCCGACCCGCAGGCGCTGACCCAATGCCTCGCCGCCAAGGACGCCTATCAGTTTCTCGGCTCGCCCGAGGGCGAACTCGCGATCGTGCAGGCGTGCCTCTATCTCGCGACCGCGCCCAAATCGAATGCTGCCTATGCCGCGCAAAAGGCGGCCTGGACCGCAGCGTGCGAAACCGGCTCGCTTGCGCCCCCGGCGAACATTCTCAATGCGCCGACCAAGCTGATGAAGGATCTGGGCTATGGCGCAGGCTATGCCTATGACCATGACGCCCCCGACGGCTTTTCGGGCGACAATTACTGGCCCGATGCCATGGCGCCCGCGACCTTCTATCGCCCCGTCGACCGCGGTTTCGAAAAGCGCATTGCCGAGCGTATCGCCTGGTGGGACGAGCGCCGCCGTGCGGCGCGGGAGGAGGGGTGAACGCTTCCCGTTTCGATGGCTGGGACGATGTCGTCGCCTTTGCCTGCGCATTGCCCGATGTCGAAATGGCGCCCTTCTATGGCACCCCCTGCCCGAAAGTGAACGGCAAGGCCTTCGTGTCGCCGGGCCGCGAGGCCGGCAGTTTTCACGTCATGTGCCCGATCGAGGAAAAGGAGCTTTTGCTTGAAACCGACCCCGGCATCTTCTGGCAAACCCCGCATTATGAAGGCTGGCCCGGCCTGCTCGTCCGCTTCGCGCCCGCCGATCCCGGCCGCGTCGCCGACGTCATCCGCCGCGCCTGGTGGGATCGCGCCAAAAAGGCGCAGCGCGCGGCGTTCGGGCCGCGGCCCTGACGTGCGCTGGCGGGCGTTTCTTGTCGCAGCCATGGCGCTCACGGCGATGCCGGCGCAGGCCGCGGACGCCGGGGCCGATCTCAATCGGGCTTGGGCGGCGGGCTATCGCGCCGCCTTTACCTGCTCGTCGCTATGGGACGGCGCGGGCAAGGCGATGGCCGATATCGAACGCGACGAACTGATGGGCATCTATCCCGAAATCGAGGCCGATGTCCGCGCGTTGACTGCCGATGTCGATCAGACGGCGCGCCGCGTCCTCGTCCGTTATCGCGACGACATGCCGCCGCGCGTTGCGCAATGGACCGGGCGGGACGGCTGCGTGACGCTGCCGATCGGCGCCGATACTGCGTCGGGTCCCGGCGTTTCGCCGCAGAAGCGCGCCGACTTTGACGCCCGGTCATGGCCGCTCGGCGACCAGGGTGCGCGCGCGCCGATCCCGCGCGGTCTGACGCCCTATGAAGCGGCGGTGATGAACATTGCCGGTTTCGGAGGGCGGACAAGCGCGCTGCTGATCGTCAAGGACGGCCGGATCGTCGTCGAGCACTATCAGGCCGGGCACGACGTCCATACGGCGCAGCGGACCTTTTCGGTCGCAAAGTCGCTGGCGGCAACACTGATCGGCAACGCGGTGCTGCGCGGCAAGCTCGACGTGGCCGCGCCCGCAGCGATTGCCGAATGGCAATCGGCAGGCGATCCGCGCGCCGTCATCACCACAGAACAGCTCATGCGCATGGCAAGCGGGTTGACCAGCGACAGCGCCGGCAACCGCACCGATGCCATCTATATGGGCGGCGCATCGGTGCGTGCGTGGACGACACAATGGCCGCTGCTCAACCCGCCGGGCAGCCGCTATCGCTATGCCAACAACGACACGCTGCTCGCAACGCTGTCGCTGAAGGCCGCGCTGGCGAAGCAGGGTGAGGCGCTCGATCCCGCGGCCTTTTTCGACCGGCTGGGCATGACGCGCACCTTCGTCGAACATGACAAGGATGGCGACTTCATCCTGTCGAGCCAAGTGTGGACGACCGCGCGCGATCTTGCCCGGCTCGGCCTGCTCTATCTGAACGACGGCATGGCGGACGGCGAGCGCATTCTGCCTGCCGACTGGCGGCGCTTCGTTTCGACGCCGAGCGGCCCGCAGCCGGACGGGCTATTCGGCTATGGTGCCGGTTTCTGGCTGCTCGACAAATCGGCGGGCGTGCCGTCCGATGCCTTCGGCGCTTTCGGTAATCGCGGCCAATATGTAGTCATCATTCCGTCGCGGCGACTGGTCATCGTCCGGCAGGGCTATGACGACGCGGCGCAGCGGCTCGATATTGCCAAACTCACCGCTGCGGTCGTCGCGGGCGACGACAAGGCCGGCGCCCGGAAATAAGGCCTCACTCCATGCCGGGGTAGCGCGCGAAGCTGGGCATCTCGTCCAGCTTTTCCATCCAGCCGATCCGTTCGGCGACCTGGATTTGCGCGCCCGCGGGTATCAGGTCGGGATCGTCGAGCGTCCCCGACTGTACGTCGATCTTGCCGGGGAAAATCTGGTCGTTGGTATAGAAGAGGCCGGTGCCGCAATCGCCGCAGAAATGGCGCCGTCCATGCTCCGACGAGGCGTAGATTTTCGGCGTGCCGCTGAGCTCCAGATCGGCCTCGGCAACCAGCGCCCACCCGACCATCGGCGCGCCGGCGTGGCGGCGGCAATCGCTGCAATGACACAGGGCGTGATGTTCGACCGCCGTCGGCATTGAATATCGGATCGCGCCGCAATGGCACTGGCCGGAGGCGCGGACAGGGGAATCGGTCATGTCTCTCTCCTTGGCTGGAAGGAGAACATACCATAAACATTTTTCCAAAAGCAATTACGTCGGCGGTCAGGCCGCGCGGTTACTCGCCCAGATCGACCTGGTGCTTCTGGGCCCAGTCGAGATATTGCCCGCGCGGGTTGGCGGCCGGGTGGGCGAGGATCGCCGGGACATCGCGGCGCAGCGCGCCAAGGTCGAGCGAGCGGATCATTGCCTTTACCGGACCGACCCCGGCCGGCGTAATCGACAGGCGTTCGATCCCGATGCCGAGCAGCGCCATCGCTTCGAGCGGGCGGCCGCCCATTTCGCCGCAGACGCCAAGCGTGACCTTCGATCCCGACACCATTTTCACGACCCGCGCCAGATAGCGCATCACCGTCGGCGATAGCCAGTCGTAGCGCTCTGCGAGGCGCGGGTGCGCGCGGTCGGCGGCGAAGAGGAACTGGGTCAGGTCATTGGTGCCGATCGACAGGAAGTCGAGGTGCGGCAGCATCAGATCGAGCGTCTCGATCAGACCCGGCACCTCGAGCATCGCGCCATAGCGGATCGCCGAGGGCAGCTTCTTGTTATGCTGTTTCAGCCAGGCGCGCTGGTTGATGAACAACTGGCGCGCCGCCTCATATTCCCAGGGTTCGGACACCATCGGGAACATCACGTTCAGCGTGCGTCCCGCGGCCGCTTCCATCAGCGCCCGCGCCTGGACTTTCAGCAGGCCTTCGCGTTCGAGCGCGAGGCGCAGCGCGCGCCAGCCCATCGCCGGATTTTCCTCCAGCGCATTTTCGTCGACATTCATATAGGGCAACGCCTTGTCGCCGCCGATATCGACGGTGCGGAAGATGACAGGACGGTCGCCCGCGGCGTCGAGCACGTCGCGGTAGAGCCGCTGTTGCCGTTCGCGCTGCGGCAGCGTCGCCGACACGAGGAACTGGAATTCGGTGCGGAAGAGCCCGATACCGCGTGCGCCGGTGAGGTCGAGTGCGGCGACATCCTCACGCAGTCCGGCGTTGATCATCAGCTCGATCGGTACCCCGTCCTTGGTGACGGCGGGCAGATCGCGCAGCGACGCCAGGCTCGCGCGGCGCTTTTGCGAGATGACGAGCTTGGCATCGAAGGCGTCCTGTACCGCCTGCGTCGGGCGCACGTGCAGCGTGCCCGCGGCGGCATCGAGGAGCAGCATGTCGCCCTCGCGGATCGAGGTTCGGACGTCGCGGACCCGGCCCAGCACGGGGACGCCCATCGCGCGCGCGACGATGATGACGTGCGCGGTCAGCGATCCTTCTTCCAGGATCACGCCCTTGAGCCGGCGGCGATCATATTCGAGCAGCTCGGCGGGGCCGAGGTTGCGGGCGACGAGAATCGAATCCTGCCGCAGCCCGACTTGCGCCGCCGTCCCCATCTGCCCCGAAACGATCCGGATCAGCCGGTTCGACAGATCTTCCAGGTCGTGCATGCGGTCGCGCAGCAGCGCGTCGTCGATCTGGCGCATCCGCATCCTGGTGCGTTGCTGGACGCGTTCAATGGCCGCTTCGGCGGTCAGCCCGCTGTCGATCGCTTCGTTGATCCGCCGCGACCAGCCCTCGTCATAAGCGAACATCTTATAGGTTTCGAGCACCTCCTCATGCTCGCCGCCGACGCCGAATTCGGCCTGGCTCGCCATGCGGTCGATCTGTTCGCGCATCTTGTCGAATGCGGCGTAGACGCGGTGGCGCTCGGCCTCGATATCGTCGGCGACCGTATGTTCGATATGGACGCGCGGTTGATGGAAAACCGCGATCCCGGCGCCCATGCCGTCGACCAGTTTCTGGCCTGACAGGCGCTGCATCGACTGGTCGGTTTCGCCCGCATCGATCCGCGCCGCGGTATCGACCAGGTCGGCGTTGGCGATCAGTTCGGACAGCACCATCGCGACCGTCTGGAGCGTTTCGATCTCGATCTCTTCATAACGGCGCGGTTCGGCATGCTGGACGCACAGGACGCCGACCGCGCGCTCGCGCCGGATGATCGGCACGCCGGCAAAGCTGTGGAACAGCTCCTCGCCGGTTTCAGGACGATAGGAAAAGTCGGGATGCGCCGCCGCTTCGTCGAGGTTCAGCGTTTCGATCTGTTCGGCAATCGTGCCGACCAGACCTTCGCCGAGGCCCAGCCGCGTGACGTGCACCGCCTCCTGCTTCAGCCCGCGCGTGGCATAAAGTTCGAGCGCGCCTTCGCGCAGCAGATAGATGGAACAGACCTCGCTATCGAGGCATTCGCCGATGATGCCGACAACCTGGTTAAGCTTCGACTGCGCGTTGGTGCGCGCCGCCATCACCTCGTGCAGCCGCGTCAGGATCGTGCGGGCCGATTGGGCGGCGGATGTCGGCGGGGGCGGGGCGTTGGTCATCGTGCAATCCTGCTAACAGATGCACGGCGCCAACGCCATTGCCCGGCACCACTTTTATCCCGCTATTCTGGCGGTTTCAGTTGCCGCCGACGGGTGCCCCGGACGGTCCCGACACCGCTGTCGTGGCGGGCGCGGTCATCACCGGCGGGGGCGGGGCATATTTTGCGTCCCACGCGGCGACATCGGCCTGATATTTGGCATAGGCTTCATAGAAATCGACGAAGGGCTGGTCGAGCTGCGCAAGCTGGGCGGGAGCCTGCGGAATGACCTGTGCCGACGGGGTCGACGAGACGAGCTGGGCGACTTCGTTGGCGCGGGCGCAGAAGGCGCGCTGCGCCGGCGGCTGCGCGAAATAGTTGAAGAGCTGCGTCGACAGCTTGTCGCGCGCGGCGATGCCGTTGGTGCGCGTTTCCTTGCCCAGATCGGCGATGACCGTCTTTTCGGTAGACCGGATCTGCTTGGCATGCGCCTTGATGATATTGTTGTACGCCGACACCAGCGTCGCTTCTTCGGCGCCGCGGCAGCCGATCGCCGCGACGTTGAGCGCAATCTTGAGCTGCCAGAAGGCGCGGTCGCCGCTGATGCCGCTGTTCGCGGTCATGAACCGGCCGTCGACGCCGCGCGCGGGGAGGATTTGCGTCAGCGAGGCATTGCCGGGGGGCAGGGGGCGCGGCGGGATGACCACGGCCACCGGCGGCGGGGGCGGCGGGGGCGGCGGGGGCGGCGGGGGCTTCGGCGCACAGGCGGCGACGCTTGCCAGCAGGCCGGCAACGATGATTTTACGCGACAAATTCATGACCTTCTCCCCAACCGCATGCTTCATGCGGCGTCAACCCCGTGCGTGCAACGCCGTTTCGGCCTGTTGCACCAAAGATGCGATGATCTCGGCAACGCTCTCTTCCTGCGTTACCATACCGACAGATTGCCCTGCCATTAACGAGCCGTTTTCGACGTCGCCGTCGATCACCGCGCGGCGCAGCGCGCCGGCCCAATAATGTTCGATTTCCAGCTGCGCCGCCGCCATGTCGACGGTGCCCCCGTCGAGCAGATTGGCAACCTCGCGCTGCTTGGCGGTAAAGGCTTCGGTGCCTGCATTCTTCAGCGCACGGACCGGGATGACGGGCAGGCGCGGATCGATCTGGACGCTGGCGATCGCGTCGCGCGCGGAGGCGCGGATGAACGCCTTTTTGAAATTGGGATGCGCGATGCTTTCGGTGGCGCAGACGAAGCGCGTGCCGAGTTGGACCCCCGCCGCGCCCATTTCCAGATAGCCGGCGATCGCCTCACCGCGGCCGATGCCGCCGGCGACGAAGATCGGCACCTCGGCGGCGAGCGCGGGCAGGATTTCCTGCGCGAGCACGCTCGTCGACACGGGGCCGATATGCCCGCCCGCTTCCATCCCTTCGATCACCAGCGCATCGACGCCGGAGCGGACCAGTTTCTTTGCGAGCGCCAGCGTCGGCGCGAAGCAGATCACCTTGGCGCCCGACGCCTTGATCGCCTCGAGGCTGCCCTTTGGCGGCAATCCGCCCGCCAGCACGACATGGCCGACGCCATGTTTGGAGCACACCTCGATCAGCTCGAAAAGCTGCGGGTGCATGGTGATCAGGTTGACGCCGAAATTGCGGGTTGCCAGCGCTTTCGTCGCCGCGATCTCGGAATCCAGCAGCTCGGGCGTCATCGCACCGCAGGCGATCACGCCAAAGCCGCCGGCATTGCTGATCGCGCTGACCAGATGGCGCTCCGAGACCCAGCTCATCGCGCCGCAGAGAATGGCGTAGTCGCTGCCCAGCAGAGCCGTGCCGCGCGCCATGAGTTCATTCAATTTGCTCATTGCTGCGCCTTTGCCAGCAGCGGCGCGCGCGCGCAATCCATTGCCGTGCGCAGCCCCGAAAGCGGCATGGATTTCGCGGTTCGGCTGGGCGCGGGAAACTCTCCTTTGGGCGCCCAAAGCAAAACAATCATTGTCAACTAAAACAATTGGGATAGTCTCGGCGCCGAATCCACCAAAGGGGAAAGGAAATGCCATGACGTCGTCCCAAGACCCATCGCCCGGCGAGCGCGAGCCGCCCTCGCGCGCGGTTCAAACCGTGCTCGACGCGCTTGAAAAGCTCCGCTTCGGCGCCATCCAACTGACCGTCCACGAAGGGCGGCTGGTGCAGGTCGATGTGACCGAACGGCACCGCTACCCCAACTGATTCTCAAGCTCCCAACGGGGATATTCCCCGCCACCTGCCGCAGACCGGACCACCGGATGTGGCAATTTCTTGCAACAGGAAATTGTCATGATCCGAAAGTCATCGTCTCGCCGCCGGCTTGCTCCGGCCGCCATCCCGCTTACCCTTCTGCTGCTTCTTGTCGCCGATCCCGTCTTGGCGGCCGAAGGTGCCGCTGACGACACCGCAGCCGCAGAATCCGTCGCGGGCGAAGGCCCGCAGGCCGCCTATGGCAATGAAATCGTCGTCACCGCCCGCCGCCGCAGCGAAACCGCGCAGGATGTCCCGATCGCCATTTCGGTCGTCGGCGGCGACCAGATCGACAGCACCGGCAGTTTCAATGTCGGCCGCCTCCAGCAACTCGCGCCGACGCTGCAATTCTACACGAGCAATCCGCGCAACTCGGCGGTCAATATCCGCGGAATCGGCGCGCCGTTCGGCCTGACGAACGACGGTATCGAACAGGGCGTCGGCATCTATGTCGACGATGTCTATTATTCGCGCGTCGCCTCCGCGACCTTCGACTTTCTCGACGTCGCGCAGATCGAAGTGCTGCGCGGGCCGCAGGGCACGCTCTATGGCAAGAACACCACCGCCGGGGCGATCAACATCACGACGAACCAGCCAACCTTTGATTTCGAGGGCAAGGCCGAACTCAGCATCGGCGACCTCAATTTCAAACAGGCGAAGGCGGCGATTTCGGGGCCGCTGTCCGACCGGCTGGCGGCGCGCATCGCGGTGTCCGCGACGAGCCGCCGCGGTACCATCTACAATGTCACGACCGACCGCTGGATACAGAGCCAGGACAATATCGGCCTGCGCGGGCAATTGCTGTGGAAACCCACCGACACGCTCAGCGTCACGCTCGTCGGCGACTGGAACAAGCAGGACGCGGTATGCTGCGGGTCGGTGTTCGTGCGAACCGGCGCGACGCAGCGGCCGCTCGCCCGCCAATATGCCGCGCTCGCGGCGGCGCAGGGCTATATAGTGCCGAGCACCAATCCCTTCGACCGGCTGACCGACCTCGACGCCAATCTCAATGCCGGGAACGAGATCGGCGGCGTGGCGCTGCGCGTCAAATGGGATGTCGGTCCCGGCACGCTCACCTCGATCACCGCGTGGCGCTATTGGGACTGGCGGCCCGAGAACGACCGCGACTTCACCGGCCTGCCGATCGTCACCAAGTCGCAAAACCCGTCGCAGCAGAATCAATATACGCAGGAATTGCGCTACAATGTTTCGGGCGACCGCGTCGATTTCGTGCTCGGCGGTTTTGCCTTCTACCAGCGCATCGACACGCAAGGGACGGAGGCGCATGGCGCGGCGTCGAGCCGCTGGACGCTCAATCCGACGAGCGCGCTCGCCAATGATCCGACCGTGCTCGACGGGCTGACGGCGCGCAACACGCAATATCTCAAGAACACCAGCCTCGCCCTTTTCGGGCAGCTAAGCTGGAAGATTACCGACCGCCTGACGGTCCAGCCGGGCGCGCGGATCAACTATGACAAGAAGGACGGCTATTATCAGCGGCTGGTGTTCGCGGGCGACGGATCGCCCGTTACGCGGGCGCTGACCGACCCGGTGTCGGTTGCGCGGCTGGGCGTGTTTGCGCCGCAGGAATATGCGCCAAGCTTCAGCGACTGGAACTTCAGTTATGACCTGACCGCGACCTACAAGGCGGCGCGCGACGTCCTGGTCTATGCAACCTATGCCAGGACATTCAAATCGGGCGGTATCAATCAGAATGGCGTGCCGACCGATGGCGCCGGCAACCCGTTGCTCGGCGCCGCGACGATCAGGCCGGAAGCGGTCGATCATTACGAAGCGGGGCTGAAGACCGAATATTGGAACGGGAAGGGGACGTTCAACGTGGCGATCTTCCGCACCGATATCGGCGATTATCAGGCCAATGTGAACAACGGCCAGTTCGGGGTGCTGCGCGGCTATCTCGCCAATGCCGACAAGGTCCGCACACAGGGGATAGAGGCCGACGTGGCGATCCGCCCGAGCGAACGCTTCAATGCCTATGTCAACGGCGCCTACACGGACGCCAGATACCGGCGCTTCGTCGATGCGCCATGTCCACCCGAATTGTCGGGCGGTACGAACAGTCCCGCGAACTGCGACATATCGGGCGCGCGGCTGCCGGGCGTGTCGAAATGGGCGCTGTCCTTCGGCGCGGAAGCCAATGTCCCGGCATCGCTGTTCGGACAGGAGGGGCAGATCTATCTGGGCTATGACGGCAGCTATCGTTCGAACTTCTCGTCGAACGCGAGCCCGTCGATCTACACCTGGGTCGACGGCTATTCGCTGTCGAATATCCGTGTCGGCTTCCGGGCGGAGCGCCGCCTCGATGTCTTTGTCTGGGTGCGCAACGCGTTCGATCGCGATTATATCGATCAGCTTTTTGTCGGACCGGGCAATACCGGGCTGATCACCGGGCTGCCGGGCGACCCGCGGACGTGGGGCGGGACGATCAAATTCGGCTTCTGACCGGTGTCTTAGTGTGCAGCCAACGGAAAAGGGGCCGCCCGATGGGCGGCCCCTTTCACATGCCGGCGGCGTTAGCGCTGCTGGCCGGGATTGCGCTCTTCTTCGCGGCGCTGCTCGCCCGGCTGGCGGTTCTGACCGCCCTGCTGTTGCTGCTGACGGCGCTGTTCTTCTTCGCGATCCGCCTGCGGCTTCTGCTGGTTCTGGTTGGGGGTATTAGCCACTTTCCTTCTCCTTGCAGTCCGGCTGCAAGTATCGCGGCCGGACCCATGAAAAACCCTTGGCGAATAGGCGATGTTCCTCGGTTCGTCGCATCCGCGCCCGGTCGTGGCGGCGGGGCGACGAGCGGCTGATCCGGATCGTCCTCCAAGCGTTAATGATCGGAAGGGTCGATCACTGAATACAGCTTATTCGGTTATGTCGATGGGAGCGCGCAGCCTATCCTCGACCCGTCAGAAGGAGAGGATAGCGTCATCGACTCGGCGCAATGCCGTTCGGCCCGACTTTGCCCGTCACGCGTCCGTCATCCTGCCGCGTCACGATCCGATAATCCAAAAGAGGAGAGATTGCATGAACGACCAGACCCCCATCGACGCCGCAGGCGGCTGTCCCGTCCACAAGGGCGGTATGCGCGCGCTGCTCGGCCGCACGAACAAGGATTGGTGGCCGGACATGCTGGCGACCGACATCCTCACCCCCAACGGATCATCCAACCCGATGGGCGAAGATTTCGATTATGCGGAAGCATTCAAATCGCTCGACTATCAGGCGCTGAAGGCTGACCTGACCGCGCTGATGACCGACAGCCAGCCCTGGTGGCCCGCCGACTATGGTCATTATGGGCCCTTCTTCATTCGCATGGCGTGGCACGCGGCTGGCACCTATCGCACCGCCGACGGCCGCGGCGGCGCCAACAGCGGGCAACAGCGTTTCGCACCGCTCGACAGCTGGCCCGACAACGGCAATCTCGACAAGGCGCGGCGCCTGCTTTGGCCGATCAAGCAGAAATATGGCAACAAGATCAGCTGGGCCGATCTGTTCATCCTCACTGGCAATGTCGCGATCGAAAGCATGGGCGGTCCGGTCTTCGGTTTCGGTGGCGGCCGCGTCGATGTCTATGAACCCGAACGCGACATCTATTGGGGTAGCGAAGATAAATGGGTGAACGAAGGCGTGCAGACGCGCATCGACCCCAAGCACGGCTTCGAAGTGATCGAAGGGCCGCTCGCCGCGATCCAGATGGGGCTGATCTACGTCAACCCTGAAGGGCCGCAGGGCAATCCGCACGATGACGAAGGCATGGCGCGCGACATGAAGGAAACCTTCGCGCGTATGGCGATGAACGACGAGGAAACCGTCGCGCTGACCGCTGGCGGCCATACGTTCGGCAAGGCGCATGGCAATGGCGACGCCTCGACGCTGGGGGCCGCGCCAGCGGGCGGCGATCTCGCTGCGCAGGGCTTCGGCTGGGTCAGCGGCGAGGAACATGGCGGCATCGGCGAACATGCGGTGACGAGCGGCATCGAGGGCGCTTGGACGAACACCCCCGACAAGTGGACCGAAAATTATTTCCGGCTGCTGTTCGACTATGACTACGAGCTGGTGAAATCGCCCGCGGGCGCAAACCAGTGGCAGCCGATCGGCCAGAAGGAAGAGGATATGGCGCCGGCGGCGTGGGATCCGAATATCAAGGTGCCCACGATGATGACGACCGCCGACATGGCGCTGAAGCGCGATCCGGCATACCGCAAGATCAGTGAGAAGTTTCGCAGCGACCATGAGGCGTTCAAGGACGCCTTCGCGCGCGCGTGGTTCAAGCTGACGCATCGCGACATGGGTCCGAAAACCCGCTACCTCGGCCCCGAAGTGCCCGCCGAAGACCTGATGTGGCAGGACCCGATCCCCGCGGGCACCATGCCTTCGGATGCCGAGGTCCAGGCAGTGAAGGACAAGATCGCCGCGAGCGGCCTGACCGTCAGCCAGCTCATCAAGACGGCGTGGGCCTCCGCCAGCACCTTCCGCAAGTCGGACTTCCGCGGCGGCGCCAACGGTGCGCGGGTTCGCCTCGCGCCGCAAAAGGACTGGGAGGTCAACGAACCGGCGATGCTGGCGAAGGTGCTCGATACGCTCGACGGTCTGCGCGGATCGATGTCGATGGCCGATGCAATCGTGCTGGGCGGCGTCGTCGGGCTTGAAAAGGCGATCAAGGACGCGGGCTTCAACGTCGCGGTGCCTTTCACGGGCGGCCGCGGCGACGCGACGGCGGAGCAGACCGATGCCGACAGCTTCGCGGTGATGGAACCCGAAGCCGATGCGTTCCGCAACTATCTCGGCAAGAAGAAGCTGGCGGTGAAGACCGAGGAAATGATGCTCGACCGCGCGTCGCTGCTCGGTCTGTCGGTGCCCGAAATGACCGTGCTGATCGGCGGCCTGCGGGTGCTCGGCGCCAATCATGGCGATCGCGGCCACGGCCATTTCACCAAGCGTTCGGGTCAGTTGACGAACGACTATTTCGTCAACCTGCTCGACATGACCAATGTGTGGAAGGCCGTCGATGGATCGGATGACCAGGAATATGTGGCCACCGATCGCAAGAGCGGCGGCGAAACCTGGCGCGCAACCCGCGCCGACCTCGTCTTCGGTTCCAATTCGGAACTGCGTGCGGTCGCCGAAGTCTATGCCGAGACGGGCCACGAGGAAAAGTTCGTGAAGGACTTTGTCAAAGCCTGGACGAAGATCATGAACGCCGACCGCTTCGACCTCGCGTAACCGGGTGGGCACCGGTCCCGAACATGCTTCGGGACCGGCCGCCAACCCTCATGGCGACGGGTCGCGACCCGCCTTCCGGGGACATGGGCCTGGAAGGCGGGTCATATTTTATGCGGAGGACAAGGCCGAAGGCCTTGAACGGTCGGCCGTTCGCCCGGCGACGGAGGTGCTAGAAATCGACGTCTTCGTAATATTTGGGCGGCGTCACGATTTCCATCCGCTCGGCGAGCAGCGGCCGGAAGCTCGGGCGCGACTTGAGGCCCGAATACCAGCCCTTCGTCTGCTCGTGCCCGGTCCAGTCGATGCCGCCCAGATAGTCGGCGACGGAGATATGCGCCGCGGCGGCGAGATCGGCGAGGCTCATCGTCGCACCGGCGAGCCAGGTGCGGTGGTCGATCAGATAGTCGATATAGTCGAGATGCTGGTTCGCTGCCTTCATCGCCTCGCGTAGCGCGCCGCCGTCGGGTGGCTGGCGGTGGACGATGCGCTTCTGCATCCGTTCGAAGAGCAGCGGGCCGGTGACTTCGAAATAGAATTCCTGATCGAACCACGCGACCAGTCGGCGGATTTCGGCGCGGTTGGCGGCGGTGCCGTTGATCATTGCCTTGCCCTCGACCGTCTCCTCGAAATATTCGGCGATGGCGTTGCTGTCGATGAGCACCTGTCCGCGCCCCTCGTCGACCATCACCGGAGTGCGCCCGGCGGGGTTCAGGTCGACGAATTCGTCACGGCGCTCCCAAGGCGATTCGCGCACCAATTCATAACCAACGCCCTTTTCGCCGAGCAGCAGCCGGATCTTGCGCGAGAAGGGACAGAGAGGGAATTGATAGAGTTGCCACATGACCATCCGCATAGCGGCAGCGAGGCGGCTCGTCCAATGGCTATGGCGGACTTATCAACCGGGTCGGTTCGGGGGTATCCGAAGGCAGCGTGCTATCGCCGAGCGGCGGCGCGTTCGGCTTCCCATTGCGCCAGAAGATCGCGCGCCATATCCTTGATAACGGGCGCGTAGGCGGCGACCGCGGAAGCGGCGTGGCCAGCCATGCGCGCGCTCGCGCGAACGTCGCCGCCCATGCGCTCGGCATAGCCGGGGTCGCGCCCCGCGACGTCGCCGACGGTGGCGTCGGGTGGAATGCGGGCCGCATCGGATGACGGATCGATCCGCGCGACAGCTTCGGCGAGCGGGCCGACGGGCATCTGCATCATCGCGCCGACCAGTGCGGTAATCGTGTCGGCCATCCGCTCCTGCGTCGCCGGATCGTTCAGCACCGCAGCAGCGTCGCGCGCATCGGCCGCCGACGCGGGGACGGGCGCGAGAAGCGCGAGGAGGGGAAGGGCAGCGCAGACCGACCGCATGGCATCATCCTTTCGGGACGCGAAACATCGGTACCGCACATAGCGGCCCGACGCTTTCACGCGGCTGAATGATCTGTCCTCTTGCGGCAGACCGGGGCCGCGATGCGGCAAGCGTCCCCGGCGAAGACCGGGGACACCAGCTATTCGGCGGCGACCGCCTCTGCAGCGCGGTCGCTGAGCGGATGCGCGAGACGGCCGATCATTTCCTTGGGGCATACCTGCCAGAAACGCGTGCGCCAGCGATCCCAGTCGGCAAGCACCTCGGCCGACCATTTGCTGCCGGTTGCCGCCGCATGCTCCTCGACGAGTGCGCGCAGCGCGCCCTCCCAATGTGCGCTGTCGAGCCGTTGCCAGACGATTGATTCGGGATTGGCGCGGCGTTCGAAGCTGTCATCGACGTCGAGGACGAAAGCCATGCCGCCGGTCATGCCGGCGCCGAAATTCGACCCTACCGCACCCAGGATCACCGCCGTGCCGCCGGTCATATATTCGCAGCCATTGGCGCCGCAGCCTTCGATCACGACCTTCGCGCCCGAGTTGCGGACGGCGAAGCGTTCGCCCGCCTGACCCGCGGCGAGCAAGGTGCCTGCGGTCGCGCCATAGAGGACGGTGTTTCCGACGATGCTGTTATGCTGGCTGACCAGCGGGCTCGACACGGTCGGCCGCACGATGATGCGCCCACCCGACAGGCCCTTGCCGACATAGTCGTTGGCATCGCCGAACACTTCGAGCGTGATGCCCTGGCAAAGGAATGCGCCGAGCGACTGCCCGGCGGTGCCGCGCAGACGCACCTGCACATGGTCGTCGGCAAGCCCGGTCATCCCGAAACGGGCCGTGACCTCGGCCGAGAGGCGCGTGCCGACGGCGCGGTGGGTGTTGCGGACGTTATAGGTCAGCTGCATCCGCTCGCCGCGATCGAACAAAGGTTTCGCATCGTTCAAGATCTGAGCGTCGAGGCTGTCGGGCACCGGATTGCGGAAATTCGGTCCCTGCGATCGGCGCTGCTCGTCGGGAGCATCAACCTTGGCGAGGATCGGATTGAGGTCGAGGTCGTCGAGATGCTCGGCACCGCGGCTGACCTGGCGGAGCAGTTCGGTGCGGCCGATCACCTCGTCGAGGCTGCGGCAGCCGAGCTTGGCGAGGATTTCGCGCACTTCCTCGGCGATGAAGGTCATCAGGTTGATGACTTTTTCGGGCGACCCTGCGAACTTCTGACGCAGTTTTTCGTCCTGCGTGCAGACGCCGACGGGGCAGGTGTTCGAATGGCACTGGCGCACCATGATACAGCCCATGGCGACAAGGCTCAGTGTCCCGATGCCATATTCCTCGGCACCCAGGATGGCGGCGATGACGATGTCGCGCCCGGTCTTGAGCCCGCCGTCGGTGCGCAGGCGGATACGATGGCGCAGGCCGTTGAGCGTCAGCACCTGATTGACTTCGCTGAGGCCCATTTCCCACGGTGTGCCGGCATATTTAATGCTCGTCTGGGGCGAAGCACCCGTGCCGCCGGTGTTGCCCGACACGAGGATGACGTCGGCGTGCGCCTTTGCCACGCCCGCCGCGACGGTGCCGATGCCCGCCGAGCTGACGAGCTTTACGCAGACGCGCGCCTTCGGATTGATCTGCTTCAAATCGTAGATGAGCTGCGCCAGATCCTCGATCGAATAGATGTCGTGGTGCGGCGGCGGCGAGATCAGCATCACGCCCGGCGTCGAATGGCGCAGCCGCGCGATGAACTCGGTGACCTTGAAGCCCGGAAGCTGGCCGCCTTCGCCGGGCTTGGCACCCTGTGCGACCTTGATCTCGATCTCGTCGCAGGCGCCGAGATATTCGGCGGTGACGCCGAAGCGGCCCGACGCGATCTGCTTGATGTTGCTGTTGGCATTGTCGCCATTTGCATACGGCTTGTAGCGTTCGCTCGCTTCGCCGCCTTCGCCCGACACCGCCTTCGCGCCGATGCGGTTCATCGCGATGGCCAGCGTTTCGTGCGCTTCGGGCGATAGGGCGCCCAACGACATGCCCGGGGTGACGAAGCGCTTGCGGATTTCGGTGATCGCCTCGACGCTGTCGAGCGGTATGCCCTGCGCGGGGAAGTTGAATTCCATCAGGTCGCGCAGATAGATGGGCGGCAGGTCGGCGACCCCGCGCGCGAATTGCAGATAGGTCGAATAGCTGTCGGTCGCGACGGCGGTCTGCAGCAGGTGCATGAGCTGCGCCGAATAGGCGTGCGCTTCGCCGCCCGCGCGCTGGCGATAGAAGCCGCCGATGGGGAGCGTCGTGACGCGCGCGTCGAACGCTGCCTCATGCTTCTCGGTCGCGTTGATGAACAGCGACTGATAGCCCTCGCCCGAAATCTTGGCCGGCATGCCCGGGAAGAGGTCGTTGACGAGCGCGCGGCTGAGGCCCACCGCCTCGAAATTATAGCCGCCGCGATAGGAGGAGATCACCGCGATCCCCATCTTCGCCATGATTTTGAGCAGACCGTCGTCGATTGCCTTGCGGAAGCGCTTCAGAGCATCGGCCAGTGCGAGCTCGCCGAACAGGCCGCGCGACAGGCGGTCGGCGATCGCCGCTTCGGCCAGATAGGCGTGGACCGTGGTCGCGCCGACGCCGATGAGCACCGCAAAGCCGTGCGTGTCGAGTATCTCGGCCGAGCGGACGTTGATCGAGGCGTAGCTGCGCAACCCCTTGCGCACGAGGTGCGTGTGGACCGCCGCAGCGGCGAGCACCATCGCGACCCCGACGCGATCTTCGCCGATCGTCTGGTCGGAAAGGAACAGCTCGCTCCGCCCCGCGCGCACGGCGTCCTCTGCCTCGCGCCGGATGCGCGCGATCGCGTCGCGCAGCGTCGAGGCGTCGCCGCCGGTGGGGAAGGTGCAGTCGATCTCGGCCACGGCATCGCCGAAATAGGCGCGCAACCGGTCCCAATCGTCGCCGACGAGCACCGGCGAGTCGATGACGAGCACGTGCGGGCTCTGGCCCTTTTCGTCGAGAATATTGGCGAGGTTCGAAAAACGCGTCTTCAGGCTCATCACATGCCGTTCGCGCAGGCTGTCGATCGGCGGATTGGTGACCTGGCTGAAGTTCTGGCGGAAGAATTGCGCGACATGGCGCGGCTTGTCGGAAATGACCGCGAGCGGCGTGTCGTCGCCCATCGAGCCGATCGCTTCCTTCGCATCCTCGACCATCGGCGAAAGGATGAGTTCCATATCCTCCATCGTGAACCCCGCGGCGACCTGGCGGCGCAGCAGTTCGGCGCGGTCGAAGGCCGGCAGGCTCGACTTGCCGCCCTTGGGCAGGTCGGCCATCGTGCGGAAGCCCTTCACGCGCGCCGCATAATCGTGCGTTCCTGCGATCTTGTCCTTGATCGCGCGGTCTTCGTAGAGAGTGCCTTCGTCGAGATCGACGGCGATCATCTGGCCGGGACCGAGGCGGCCCTTCTTGCGGATGCTCGCCTCGGGCAGCAACACCATGCCGCTTTCGGAGCCGACGACGAGCAGATTGTCGGCGGTCAGCGTGTAGCGCAGCGGGCGAAGCGCGTTGCGGTCCATCCCCGCGACCGCCCAGCGGCCATCGGTCATCGCGAGCGCGGCGGGGCCGTCCCACGGCTCCATCACGCTGGCGAGAAAGCTGTACATCGCCTTGTGCGCGGCGGGCATGTCCTCGTCGGTGGCCCAGGCTTCGGGGACCAGAATCAGCTTTGCGGTCGGCGCATCGCGGCCAGCGCGGCATAGCGTCTCGAACACCGCGTCGAGCGCTGCCGTGTCGCTGGCGCCGGCCGGGATCACCGGTTTGATGTCTTCCGAATGTTCGCCGAAGGCGAGGCTCGCCATCTTGATCTCGTGGCTTTTCATCCAGTTCTTGTTGCCGCGGATCGTGTTGATCTCGCCATTGTGGGCGAGGGTGCGGAACGGCTGGGCGAGCCACCATTGCGGAAAGGTGTTGGTCGAATAGCGCTGGTGGAAGATCGCGACCCGGCTTTCGAACAGCTTGTTCGCAAGGTCGGGATAGAAATCCGCCAGACTTTCGGCGAGGAACAGTCCCTTGTAGATGATCGACCGCGCCGACAGGCTGCAGATATAGAAATCGGCGATCTGTGCCGCGATCACCTTCTTTTCGATGCGGCGGCGGACGAGATAGAGCTGCTTTTCGAATTCGTCGATCGACTGGTCTTCTGGCAGGGGCCCCGCGATCATGATCTGTTCGATTTCGGGGCGCGTGCGCTGCGCCTTGTCGCCGATCACCGACACGTCGACCGGCACCTGGCGCCAGCCGTAGATGGTGTAGCCCGCGTCGATGATTTCGGATTCGACGATCGTGCGGCATGCTTCCTGCGCGCCCAAATCGGTGCGCGGCAGGAAGATCATGCCGACGGCGAGGCGGTTCGGCAGCACCTTGTGCCCCGAGGCCGCGATCGCATCGTCGAAAAAGCGTTCCGGCAGGTCGACATGGATACCCGCACCATCGCCCGTCTTGCCGTCGGCATCGACGGCGCCGCGGTGCCAGACGGCGCGCAGCGCCTCGATCGCCGCCTCGACGACGCGGCGCGAGGCCTTGCCGTCGGTCGCCGCGACCATGCCGACGCCGCAGGCATCGGATTCAAGGTCGGGGCGATACATGCCGTCTTCGGCAAGCCGCTGGTGATCGGGGGTCGGGTAATAGGTCATGTCGTGGTTCCTGCCGGAATGGGCGTGGGTCAGGTCGAAGGCTTGAGCCGCTTGCGCGCGTTTGCGACGGCTTCCTGTTCGGCGTCATAGGCGGCCGAAGATGCCTTGTCGGCCTCGGCCTCCAGATCTTCGACCTTCTGCAGATCGGCGGCCGACCAGTTGGAGCGGTCATACGCCTCGTCATAGTCACCGGCCGCGTCGGCCGCCGCGGCGGCTGCATCCGCGGCGTCAGCGGCCGCGTCTGCGGCATCGCCCGCTGCATCGACGGCATCGACCGCGGTGGCGTCCGTCGTCATGTCGTCGTTCCACATATCGCGGTTCTTCTTGAGCGTCTTGACGTCGACTTTCATCAGCTTGGCAAGCTTCGCCAGCTCGGCGTCGGTCAGGTCGCTCATCGCCTTTTCCTTGGGCAGATCCTTGAGCTTGCCTTCAAGCTCGGGGCCGCGGTCGATGAACTTGTTGATCAGCGGCGGCACGGCCTTGACCATCGCGATCATGACTTCGGGATCGGCCTGCAGCGACATCCATTCGGCGCCATAGGCCTGGCCCGTCGGGGTTGCGAGAAAGGCGTTGAGGTCGCCGAGCTGCTGCGCGCTGAACTTGCGGGCGTAAGCGCGGGCCAGGCCGTCGCGCATCGGCGGCTCGAGATCGCCGAGCGCCTCGCTGATCAGCGGCTTGATGACCTTGTTGATCTGATCCTCGCGTTCCTTGCGGTGCGGGTCGAACATATCGGCGATCGCGGTCTTGCTCGTCGCATCGAGCGCGGCGATCTTTTCGCTATCGACGCCCGTCTTGATCGAGAGCATCAGGTCGGACATGCTGCTCGTCTGATCCATGAAGGCGCGGAACAGCTTGCCGTACATGTTGTCGAGCATCTTCTCGATGCTTCCCGCCGGGATCAGCGCGTTCGTCGTCTGCTGCGCCAGTGCAAGCTGCGCCGGATCGACCGGCGGCAGCTTGTCGACCTCGAAGATTTTTTCGATCAGCGCGATCGCCTGATCGATTTCCTTCTGCATCTTCGCCTTGGCGTCGGCGAGCGACTGTTCGCTGTCGGGTTCGGCTTCGCTCTCGGCGGGCATCGCGACGGTGACCGCCTCGGCGATCGGCGCTTCCTTGGGTGCCGCATAGGCGTGGGCCGGTGCCATCGCCATTGCACCGGCGAGCAGCAGATTTTTTAGTTTCGAGTTCGTCATGCCTTGGGCTCCTCGACTGGCTCTGCCAGAGCGTGTTCCAATTCGTTCACCAATGCTTTGATTTCGTCTGGATATCTCGCAAAGCTTTTAGTCATCAGATTGCGTTGCCATTCGACGATGTCGGGATCGGACAGGATTCCGGAGGATTCCCGCGCGTATAATTGTCCAGTGGGCGTGTCGAAAAATGCATGCAGTTCTGCAAGCTGTGGTGTCGTAAAGCGCCGTGCATAAGCACGTGACATTGCGGTGAGCATGCCCGGCATCTCGGCCTTCAGTTGATCTGAAGCCAGCTGTCGCTGTCTATCGAGAAACCGGTTGAATACTGCCTCCACCTTCGGCTGTTCGAGAGCTGACGCGATCTCTGGCTGGCCTTTTATGCTGGCAATCATCGTCGACATTATGGACTGCATCATCTGATCGACCATCGCGTCGCGCTGCGTTGCGGGTAGCATCAGGCTTACCAGTTGTGTGGCTGCGGCAAGCCGGTCGCTTTCGACTTTAGCCGAAGAAGCTGTTCCGCCGGTGCCTTGCGCCTGTACTGCGACGGGGAATGCAATTAGCACGGCGGCTGGCAAGGCGAATTTCCAGTGTCTCATAAGCATGTTCCCTTCCCTGTTGGTCAGGCTGCCTTCTTTTCGCTTTTCGCCTTCGCCTTCAACCATTTCGACATCTGTTCGCTGACATCGCGGCCGTCGCGGATACCCCAGACGACTAGGCTGGCGCCGCGGACGATGTCGCCGGCGGCAAAAACGCCGGACAGGCTGGTCATCATCGTCTGATGATCGACGCGCAGCGTGCCCCAGCGCGTGACCGACAGATCGGGTGAACCGAACAGGTGCGGCAATTCCTCCGGATCAAAGCCCAGTGCCTTGATCACCATGTCGGCGGGCAAGTCGAAGGTGCGGCCCGGATCGGGTTCGGGGCTGCGCCGGCCGCTTGCGTCGGGGGCGCCAAGGCGCATCCCGGCAACCGCGACCTCCTTTACATGCTTATCGGCGGCGAAGCTTGCGGGGGCGGACAGCCAGACGAACTCGACGCCTTCCTCTTCGGCGTTGGCGACCTCGCGCTGCGACCCCGGCATATTCTCGCGGTCGCGGCGATAGAGGCATTTTACCGATTTGGCGCCCTGACGGGTCGCGGTGCGGACGCAGTCCATCGCCGTGTCGCCGCCGCCGATGACGACGACATGCTTGCCTTCGGCATTCAGGCTGCCGTCGTCGAAGGCGGGGACCGCGTCGCCAAAGCCTTTGCGGTTCGACGCGACCAGATAATCGAGCGCCGCGATCACCCCTTCGGCGCCGTTGCCGGGGACGTGGATCTCGCGCGCCTTGTAGACTCCGGTGGCGATCAGCACCGCATCGTGGCGCCGACGTAGCTCGTCCAGCGTCGCATCACGCCCGACCTCGAAGCCCTGATGGAAATGGATGCCGCTTTCGGCGAGCCGGTCGACGCGGCGCATCACCACATCCTTTTCCAGCTTGAAGCCGGGGATGCCATAGGTCAGCAGGCCGCCGGCGCGGTCGTGCCGGTCGTAGACATGCACCTCATGCCCCTCGGCGCGCAGATATTCGGCGGCGGTCAGGCCTGCCGGACCCGCGCCGACGATGGCGACCGACTGGCCCGTCGCGGGGCCGACATGGACGGGTTCGACCCAGCCCTCGGCCCAAGCGGTGTCGGTGATATATTTTTCGACGCTGCCGATCGTCACCGCGCCGTGACCCGAAAATTCGATCACGCAATTGCCTTCGCAAAGGCGGTCTTGCGGGCAGATGCGGCCGCAGATTTCGGGCATGGTCGACGTTGCGTTCGACAGTTCATAGGCTTCGCGCAGCCGCCCCTCGGCGGTCAGGCGCAACCAGTCGGGTATATGATTATGGAGCGGGCAGTGGACCGAGCAATAGGGTACGCCGCACTGCGAACAGCGCGATGCCTGATCGTCGGCCTCTGGCTGCGCGTAGCGCGCCGCGATCTCGTTAAAATCGCGCGCGCGTTCGTCGGCCGAGCGCTTGTCCGGATAATGTTGTTCGCGCCCCACAAATCGGAGCATGCGTTCGGAAGCCATGCAAAATCCCCTTCGTTGAAGCGCGGATGCATGGCGGGAGCGCCGCTGTCACGGACATATTGGGCATTAGGGCAGTTAAGCTGACCTAAAAATATGCAACTTCAGTCAGCCGAGACGAAGGTGCGCAATTAAGTTTCGCAATTAGTAAATTATCGGCCCTATCTCATGGTGAGCCAGATAAGCGCCGCGCCGCCGACGATGATTCGATACCAGGCAAACGGCGCGAAGCCATAGCGGGTGACCACGGCCAGAAACGCCTTGATGACCGCCCAGGCGACGACAAACGACACCGCGGCGCCGAGCGCGATCAGGCCCATATCGTTCGAGGTGATGGCATCGCGATGCTTGGCGAGCTGCAGCACCGTCGCGCCGGTCAGCGTCGGCAGCGCGAGGAAGAAGCTGAATTCGGCGGCGGTCTTGCGGTCTACGCCCATCGCCATCGCCCCCATGATCGTCGCGCCCGAGCGGCTGACGCCGGGGATCATCGCGAGGCACTGGACCAGGCCCACCATGATCGACTGGCGCAGCGTCAGCTTGGCGACGCCGCCGCTCTCCTTCGGCTTGGCGAGCTTTTCGACCAGCAGGATCGCGAAGCCGCCGATCACCAGCGCCCAGGCGACGACGACGGCATTCTCCAGCAACGTCTCGATATAGTCGCCGAACGCGAGCCCCAGCACCACCGCCGGAATGAAGGCGACGAGCAGGTTGCGTACAAAGGCGATCGCCACCGGATCGCGCCGGAAAAAGCCGGTGAACATGTCCCAGAATAATTTGCGATAGAGGACGACGATCGCAAGGATCGCGCCGGGCTGGATCGCAATGTTGAAGATTGCCCATTTCGACGCGTCATAGCCGAGCAATTCGGTGGCGAGGATCAGATGCCCGGTCGAGGAGACCGGCAGAAATTCGGTCAGCCCCTCAACGATGCCGAGGATGATCGCGGTCAGCCACAGGCTCATCGTCCGGCCCCCGCGCGCAGCAGGAGGGCGGGGCGGGGCAATGCGGCAAACTGGATCATGGATTTCCCGAAGCTGAAGACGACATGCAAAGGGGCGCCCGAGCGGTGCCGGACGCCCCTGTCCTGATGTGCAGACCTACGCAGCGCGGACGGAATTATCCAGCCGCTAATTGCGCCGTTCGTCGCGCGCGCGGCTCAGCGGGCCACCGCGGCGAACCGGCCATGGCGGCGATACTGGACGAGCCAGCCATCGGCAACGTCGGCCAGCGCGGTGGGGGCGATGCCCAGTGCGGCAAGGCCGTTGGCGGTGCTGACGACATTGTCCTGCTGCAGCATCAGCCATTGATCCTTGGTGATCGGGGCGCCCGGCGCCCAGCCGAAACCGCTCGCCAGAAAGCCCGACACGGCATCGGGAACCTCAATGAACAGGCGGTTCCGTCCGGTCGCCTTCGCAATCCACTGCTGTAGCTCCAGCATGGTGAACTGCTGCGGCCCGCCGAGCTCGAGCGTCTGGCCCGGGGCATCGAGCGCCGCGACCACCGCATCGGCGACGTCGCCGACATAGACCGGCTGGAACTTCGCCTTCGGCGCGATAACCGGCACCGCAGGCAGCGCGCGGATCAGGCCCGCGAAGCGGTTGATGAACTTGTCCTCGCGGCCGAAGACGATCGACGGGCGCAGGATCGCCGCGTCAACGAAAGCGGCCCGCACGGCGGCTTCGCCATCGCCCTTGCTGCGGCCATAGGCCGAGGCGCTGGCCGGATCGGCGCCGATCGCCGAGACATGGACGAGCGCTTTCGCGCCCGCCGCCTTTGCCGCGGCCGCGACATGGCCGGCGCCGGCGGCCTGGACCGCCGCCATATCGGCAAAGCTGCCGACGAGGTTGATCACCGCGTCGCTGCCGGTCGCGGCGCGTGCGACGCTGCGGGCATCGCGCACATCGGCGGCGACGAACTGCGTCTGGCCCAGCCCGCCGAGCGGCTTCAGAAACACCGCCTGGCGTGGGTCGCGCTGCGCGATCCGCACGCGCGCGCCGCGCGCCAGCAGCCGCTGGACGACATAGCGGCCCAGAAAGCCGCCGCCGCCGAACACCGTGATCAATTGCCCGCTCAGATTCTGCATCACCCTTGCCTGTCTTGCCGATTCTCGAAGCCGGACGCCGCAGCGTCCCTCGCGTCCCCATGCCGCGAAGCGCCCGAAGGGGCAAGCGCGAAGGGAGGGGCAGGGCGCGCAAGGGCAACAAATCCGCGACTTTGAAATAAAATTTGCCGCGGGGCGGGCCGACGCGGTTGACAAGCCCGCCGCCCCGCCGCTAAGCGCCCGCTCCTACCCCGTGCCCAGATGGCGGAATTGGTAGACGCACCAGCTTCAGGTGCTGGCGATCGCAAGGTCGTGGAGGTTCGAGTCCTCTTCTGGGCACCATTTGTTCTTCCGGGGGCGTCCGACAACGTCCCGGAAGTGGCTGAAATCCTCACTTTTTTGTGCTATAAGCGTCCGGCGAAATCCGGGCGGATACGGCACCAATCGAGAACAATTAGGGTATCTCGTGAGGTATCGTTCTCCTCCCTTTTTGGAGGCGATACCTCAGATGGGCACCCTTTTTGCCACGACAGTGGCCAGCGCCAAGCCGGCCGCAAAGGACTATAAGCTTTCCGACAGCGCGGGGCTATATCTGCTCGTGCGACCGAACGGCTCCAAGCTGTGGCGGTTCAACTATGTCCATTGCGGCAAGCACCGCACGCTGGCGTTCGGCGTCTGGCCGGATGTCGGCCTCGCCGATGCTCGAGGCAAGCGCGACGAGGCGCGCCGGCTGATCGCGGCCGGGCTCGACCCCTCGCATCAGGAGAAGGTCGCGCGGGCTAAGGCGCGCGTCGAGGAGAACGACACTTTCAAGACGGTCGCCAAGGAATGGCTCGCAAAGCTTGAGCGAGAGAAAATGGCCGATATCACGCTCAGCAAGATCCGCTGGCTGCTGGACATGGCCTATCCCAAAATCGGCAACCGTCCGATTGCGAAGATCACCACCCAAGAGGTTCTGGTCGTTCTTCGCGCGGTCGAGGCCACGGGCCGCTACGAGAGTGCCCGGCGGATGCGCAGTGTCCTCGGCCGGGTCTTCCGCTACGCCGTCGCCACCACGCGAGCCGAGCGCGACCCGACGGGCGATTTGCGCGGCGCTCTCACCGTTCCGAAGGCCAAGCACCTTGCAGCGATCACCAACCCTAAGCGCGCCGGCGAACTGATGCGGGCGATCGAAAGCTACAGCGGGCACGCAATCACGCTCTACGCCCTACGGCTGTCCGCCCATCTGTTCGTACGCCCCGGTGAACTTCGCCAGGCGGAGTGGTCGGAGTTCGACTTCGACAACTCGGTCTGGAACATCTCGGAAGAGAAAATGAAAATGCGCCGCGCGCACCGTGTGCCGCTCTCGACCCAAGTCACCAGCATGTTCGAGGAGCTCTGGGAGTTGACCGGCACGGGGCGCTATTGCTTCCCGTCCTTTCGTACCGACCGGCGGCCGATGTCGGAGAACACCGTCAACGCCGCGCTGCGCGTGCTCGGCTTCGAGCAATCAGAGATGAGCGCGCATGGCTTCCGGGCTATGGCGGCGACCATGCTCAACGAAAGCGGCCAGTTCCATCCAGACGCGATCGAGCGCCAGCTGGCGCACATCGAGACCAATGGCGTGCGGCGCGCCTACACGCGCGGGGAATATTGGAGCGAACGGGTCACCATGATGCAGTTCTGGTCGAATGAACTCGACCGGCTTCGCAGCGGCGCCACGGTGCTAAAGCCCAACTTTGGAGGCCGTCACGCCGCAATCCGCTGATGCTGGGCGGACATCCGTTCAATAATGGTTGTACGGTGGCCGAAATGCATGATCGTCATCGCCGCCGAACAGCTTGTTCGTCTCGAAACGCTGCTCGAGGCCGTCTGCTGAAAGTGCCGCTTCGCGCGATGCCAGCCGACGCTCCGCCAGAGCTAGGAATTGCGAAACGCGGCCGGCCCTCTCGGCCAAATTCTCGGCTCGCAGATTCTCTACTAGCCGCCTTAGTCGGTCGAGCGCGGCCAACTCTTCGAGCACCTCGTCGAGTGCCTTGCCACGGCGCTCGGCGATATGATCCCTACGGAGCGCGAGTTCACGCTGGCGCCGCGCTTCCGCTGCCTGTCGTGCCTGCGCCTCGCGCTTGAGGTGATCGTCCTTTTTTGCCGCCGCCAGCACGGCGACGCCCACCGCGATGTCGCTCGCCATGTTCTCGATCCGCTGGACCTTGGCGTCTTTGAAGGAACGCCGCGGGCTGCCGCCGAGCAGATATGAATTTTCCAGCTCGAATGCGAGCTGGCCGGTCGGGTGATAATCCCATTCCGGCCGGCGCAGGAACGATGTGCTGAAATCCATGTCGTCCCAGCTATTCGGGTTCTTCCAGCGCCGCTCACGCCGTTTTCGCGCGGCTTGGTCCTCGGCAATCTCCTTTTCGGTAAGTACGTGCTTCTCGCGGCGGACGCCTTCGCTGATCGAAAAACCGATCACCTCGCCGTCGCAAGTGAAGGCCGCCGTCTTCTCGCCTCGCGCCAGTTTGATCCCCAGGGCGTCCGCCGCTGCCACGATGCGACTGAGGGCGAGTTCTAAGCGGTCGATCGAGGCCGGCGCGACGCTCGCCTTGATCACGTTCAAGCCTTCGATCGTGACGAGCCCGTTGATCAAGGAAGGCTTTGCCTTGCGAAGCTGCGAAATCGTTCGATCGACGATCGGGTTCGCGGGCAGGACCGCGTCCGCATCGATGGACGAGGCCAGCAGGCGGGCAGTCTCGCGTGCAGCCGCGATCACCTCGGGCTCCGGTCCCAGTTGACCAGCCGCGATCGTGATCCGGTCGGACGTGCCAGCCTTGGCTTTCGGCAAAGGAATTTGCTTAACCGCCTTCCCCGCAGCCTTCTTGGCCCACCAGCCCAGCGGCGGGTTTGGGATATTGTGCTTCCTGCAGATCTTATGGAGGGCGACGTCCGAGAGCGCGAACTCCCGCGCCAGGTGGGTCATGGGTTTCGACCACACCAGTCTGTAAAGCTCTTCTCTCGTAAACACCCGTGACACGCACCCATCCTCATTCGAGCCACGTTTGAGCAACGTTTGCTTTGCAAAATTAAGCACGTAATCAGCGGCTTGATCGAATCCAACTCGCACTACTTGATGGAGCAGCCAAATGTCAGTCTTTGCGGGGTCCGGGATCGATCTCTAGCACAACGACGATCAGAACTAAGTTGTCACTCGGCGCAACAGTCCAGATACTATGACAGCGACAAGGCAGCCGAAGAACAACGGCAGGACGACCGGTTGCCCAAGGTCGGGATGGGCTGCGAGCAAAAACGGGGTGAGGGCGGCCGGTGGATGGACGGTAGCGGTGACCTGCATGGCGACCAGCGCCATGGCAGCGACGATCACCGCGGGAATCAGCCAGACGTGACAAAACAGCGTAAGGCTCAAGGCGATCAGGTGACCGCCTATAACTGCCCGGGGATAAGTTGCCCTCAGCTGAGGCGCCGTAGCCGCCAAGGCGAGCGTCGTGATGATCGGAATGCGCTCGATCGGCAGAGACACAACTGCGCCCGCGCGGATCACCGCTTCGATGCCTAACACGAAGAACGTCGCACGGATGACAAAGACGACGATCGCCGTCAGCCCTTTGGGCTGGTGCACATTCTCTATGCTTTGCAAGTGAGAGCACTCACACGCGCGCCAGTGCCAAGGCGACACCCTGTCCGACCCCCACGCACATTGTGCACAGGGCGTAATCGCCGTCTGCCTCGGCAAGTGCGTGCGCCGCGGTGAGAACCAGCCGGGCGCCTGACATGCCGAGCGGATGGCCGAGCGCGATCGCTCCGCCATGCGGATTGACGTGCGGCGCATCGTCGGGGACGCCAAGCTGGCGCAGCGTCGCGAGAGCCTGCGACGCGAATGCCTCGTTGAGCTCGATGACGTCGAACTGCTCGATGGTAAGGGCCAGCCGCGCCATCAGCCGCTGCGTCGCCGGCACCGGCCCGATGCCCATGATGCGAGGTTCCACGCCCGCCGACGCCGCGCCCAGAATCCGCGCGATCGGGGTCAAGCCATGGCGCGTGATGCCGGCCTCGCTGGCGATGAGCAGCGCGGCCGCGCCATCATTGATGCCCGACGCGTTGCCCGCCGTCACGGTGCCGCTGGGGCGGACGACGGGTTTCAATCGAGCGAGCTGCTCGGCCGTCGTTGCCGGGCGCGGATGCTCGTCGGTCGTGACGACCACGGCGTCCGCACCCTTGTTCCCGGGGATGATGACCGGCGTGATCTCGCCTTGATGCCAGGCTGCCGCCGCACCGGCGCGCTGCTGGCTGCGCAGGGCGAAGCCGTCCTGGTCGTCACGCGATATGCCGAACTGGCCCGCGACATTCTCGCCGGTCTCGGGCATCGAGTCGACGCCATATGCCGCGTGCATGGCCGGGTTGACGAAGCGCCAGCCGATGCTGGTGTCCTCGATCGAGGCCGATCGTTGCCAGGGCTGGGCCGCCTTGCCGAGCACGAAGGGTGCTCGGGTCATCGATTCGACGCCCCCGGCGATCACCACGTCCGCCTCGCCGGCCACGATCGCGCGCGCCGCCGCTGCGACCGCGTCGAGACCCGAGGCGCACAGGCGGTTGATCGTCACGCCCGGGACGCTCGGCGGCAGGCCCGCGAGCAGCGCGGCCATGCGCGCGACGTTGCGATTGTCCTCTCCTGCCTGGTTGGCGCAGCCCAGCATGACGTCGTCGATGGCGGCCGGGTCGAGCGATGGGTGCCCGGCGAGCAGCGCGCGGATCGGAACCGCCGCGAGGTCGTCGGCGCGGACCGCCGCCAGCGCGCCGCCGTGACGGCCGATGGGCGTGCGCAGGCCGCCACAGATAAAGGCCGCCGGCACCGCCTCAGACCGCGTAGGTCGAATGATCGGGGCGCACGCCGGCCCAGGCGTTGGCGATCAGCCGGCGGATCAGCACCGGGTCGATCGGCCGCGGATTGTCGTAAGGGTTGGCGAGCGTGATCTCGACCGCGCGGTCGATCCCGTCCTCGGGCATGCCCAGATCGCGGAGCGCCGTCGGCGCGCCGGCGTCGCGCGCCACGTCGAACAGCTTGCCGGCAATGCCCTCGCCGCCCAGCGCGCGCTTGATCGCCGCCACCGCGTCGCGCACCGCCGGTGCATTATAGGCGAGCGCGTGCGGCAGCACGATAGCGTGCGTCTCGGCATGCGGCAGGTTGAACGATCCGCCCAGCACATGACAGAGCTTGTGGTGGAGCGCGACGCTGGTCGCGCCCAGGCAGATCGCGCACAGCCAGGCGCCATAGAGCGCGTTGGCCCGCGCCTCGAGGTTGCCCGGCTCCCGCGCCACCACCGGCAGCCCGCGATAGAGCGAAGCGATGCCAGACTCGGCGATCATGTCGATGATCGGATTGCGATTGGTGGCATAAAGCGCCTCCACCGCATGGGCCATGGCATTGAGCCCGCTCGTCACCGACATCAAAGGCGGCAGCGTCAGCGTGAGATCGACATCGTAGATCACCGTCTCGGGCAGCACCCTGGGCGTCACCTGGGTGGTCTTGAGACCGTTCTCGGTCTGCCCGATGATCCGCGTCATCTCCGAGCCGGCATAGGTGGTCGGGATGACCAGCTGCGGCAGGTCGGTGCGCAGCGCGATCGCCTTGGAGAGGCCGATCGTCGAGCCACCGCCGAGCGCGACGATGGCGTCGATGCGTGCGTCCGTCACCACCGCCATGGCGCGGTCTGTCACCTCGACAGGCGTGTGCATCGTCGCGCCGCTGAAGGTCGCAGCGTGCAGCCCGCCAAGCCGCCTCGCGAGATCGCCGGCCGCGCCGGTCTGCTCCGGGGTCGAGACGACGAGGACGCGCTGACCGAGCCGGGCCGCCTCATCCGCCACCCGGTCGAGCGTGCCGTGCCCGAAGATCACCCGCGCCGGCAGGCCCTCATAAACGAAGCTGTCCATCATGCGGCTCCCTGGTGCGCGGCATCGGTGCGCGCCTTGAGATCGCGCAGCGCCGACAACTCCTCCGCAGACGGCGCATTGCGCGTGCTCAGTTCTGCTCTGACCTGGAGCGGCCAGCCCGTCGCGGCCCGCACCTGATCGACCGTAACGCCGGGGTAGAGTGCGGTCAGTTCGAACGCACGGGTCTCGGGATGCGGCTCCATCACGCCCAGGTCGGTGATGAGGCGCGTCGGACCCTTGCCCTTGAGTCCAAGCCGCGCGCGCGCGTTGCCGCCGTCGAGGTGACCGGGGCTCGAGATGAAGTCGAGCTTGTTTACCAGCGCGCGCATCGATTGCCGGATCATGATGAACGTCTCGCCGGCGCAGGCAGCGATCTCAGGCGCGCCGCCCGCACCCGGCAGCCGCACCTTGGGGCTGTCATAGGCCCCGATGACGGTGGTGTTGAGATTGCCGAACCGGTCGACCTGCGCCGCGCCGAGGAAGCCGACGGTCACCCGCCCGCCCTGCAGCCAGTAGCCGAAAATCTCGGGCACCGAGACGACCGCGCGCGCCGTCTCCGCCAGCTCGCCATCACCGATCGAGAGCGGAAGCACCGATGGCCGTGTTTCGATCGTCCCCGATTCGTAGATGAGCTTGATCCCCGGCGCATGGAGCAGCCGCGCCAGGTTTGCCGCTGTCGACGGCAGGCCGATCCCGACGAAGCACACATCATCGCTCGAGAGATGGCGCGCGGCCTCGACCACCATCATCTCGTCGGGCGTGTAGGCCTGGTCGCTCATGTCAGCGCCTCCAGCCTCGCCGCAGCTTCGGTTGAGATCGTTTCGCCGAGCCAGGCGATGAAGCGTCCGCGGTCCGCCGCCACCGCATCCCAGGCCAGGTAAGCGGCATTGTCGCGAGCATAATAGCCATGGGCGTAGGACGGCCGCGCGCCGCCCGGCACCAAGCAGACCGCCGAGAGGATCCAGTGAGGCAGCACCGTCCGGTTCATCGTGTCGCCAAGATCGTCGACAATCTCCTCGACGGTCACGATCACGTGGCGGCTCGCCATCGCCACTTCCTTCTGCACGCCAACGATGCCGGCGATGAGGACGTTGCCCTGCCGGTCTGCCCGCTGCGCATGGATGATCGCCACGTCGGGGTTGATCGCGGGGACGGCGGGAATCGCCTCGCCAGTGAAGGGGCAGGTGACGAGCCGGATGTTGGGATTGACCGACATCAGGTCGGTGCCGAGATAGCCGCGGCACAGGCCGAACGGCATCCGCGCCGCGCCCGCCGCATAGGCCGCCGCCATGCCGGCATGGGCATGTTCCTCGATCTCGAGCGGCGCCGGCCATCCCCGCTCGACGGCGTCGCGGAAGCGGTGCAGCGACCCCACGCCGGGATTGCCGCCCCAGGAGAAGGTCAGCTTGCGCGCGCACCCAGCGCCGATCATCTGGTCGTAAAGGATATCCGGCGTCATCCGCACCAGCGACAGCTTACGCCGGCCTTGCCGGATGATCTCATGACCAGCGGCGTATGGAATGAGGTGGGTGAAGCCTTCCAGCGCTACAGTCATGCCGTCTTCGACAAAGACTGAAATGGCCTCAGATAATGACATTCGTTGAGCGCACTTAGCCACGAGTACATACTCGCTCCGTGTGGCGCAGCTTTTCGCGATTGCAGCCTCCACCCGTCATTGACCCGCTTGCTCCCGTTGTACGTGATCAGCAGGTGGCGCGCCAATGCAATACCGTCAAATACCGTTTATGCGCTCGTGCCATACCGATCGAGTATCGATCCATCCTCTATGCACGCGAGAAATGCGTCTACGACCGGCGAACGCTGTGCCTTTAGGAAGAGGCAACTGACTGGGGCGGACGCTTCTGCCGCCCCGATCGGTCGAAAGGACAACTCGGGCCATTGGAGCCGAGCAACGGACTCGGGCACTACACAAAGGGCACCGCTCACCATGGTCATGGCCAACGCAACGAATACATCTTCTGCCATTGTGATGTCGGATGGCGACACGTCGTTGCTGCTCAGCAAGGCAAGGACATGGTCTGCAAAGCTCGGACGATCGCCCTGAGGAAAGAGAATAATAGGGCGTCCGTCTAAGTCAGCAATCGGACAGGGCGTGGGGTCTTTTGCTACTTGCTTGTTGACCGCCTCAGCCAGCCACAATGGTTCGTCGGCTAACCGCACCGACGCTAAATCGGGCTCAAGAGGAAAGAACCTTGCAAAGCCGATTCCCAGCCGACCATCGCGCAGCCGAGCAATCTGCTCGGCTTTCCCGGCACGGTGAATGCGTACAGCAACCTCGGGGTAACGTTCCATGAATCGGCGGATACTCGTCGGCACGACCGTATGAATTGTTGAGCCGAAGTAACCGACGTCGAGATGTCCGATCTCGCCTCGATCTGCCGCACGACATCGCTCGATCGCATTTTGGGACAAGGTGACCAAACGCCGCGCCTCGGCGAGAAAACTTGCACCCGCCGAAGTCAGCGTCACCCCCTTGGAAGACCGAAGGAATAGGGTGACGCCGAGCTCTTGCTCGAGTTGTCTGATCTGCCGGGTGATCGGCGGCTGGGAGACGTGGAGGCGGCGTGATGCTGCCGTAAGATTTGCCTCTTCTGCGACTGCTAGGAAATAGCGGAGTTGGCGGAATTCCATGAAACCTCCATACCGATTGAGTATCGTTAATGCCAATCAATGGTATTTTTCTTTTGCGAAGTCACTGCCCAAGAACGGCAATCGACTGTCTCCCACTGAGGGGCCAGCGCCGAAGGGAGAGGACTATGAGAATGCAAAGGACCCTGTGGTTGACGTCCGCCAGCTTAGCCCTGTGTGCTTTGCCGTCCGTTGTTTCGGCGCAGACCGCGGACGAAGGTCAGCCGACAACCACTGAAATCGGTGCGCAGGAGATCACAACTCAGGACATCGTCGTAACCGCGCAGGGTCGGGCCCAGTCGCTTCAGAGAGTGCCAATCGCGATTGCGGCAGTCGAGGGAAAGACATTTCAGCAACGTGTAATCCTCGACCTCGAGTCGCTCACGCCGCAACTCGGCAGTGTAACGCTAGCGGAGTCGCCGTTCCAAAGAACCGTAGCCATTCGCGGACTTGGCTCCACCGGCGGCAACATAGGCTATGAGCAATCAGCACCTCTCTTTGTTGACGGCGTCTTTGGGGGCCGTGGGGGCCAGTTTGTCCTGCCCTTTTTCGACCTATCGCGCATCGAGGTCGTGAAGGGACCACAGGCGATCTTCTTCGGCAAGAATGCAACCGCCGGAGCGATCAGTATCGTATCTGCACGACCAACAAGCACGTTCTACGCGAGCATCAACAGCGGCTACGAAGTCCAGAACGGCGGATACATCGCCGAGGGGATCGTTTCTGGGCCGCTCTCTCCAGCGCTTCGCGCACGATTGTCGGTTCATGGTTCACGCAAGGGCGACTATCTCTTCGACACCAGTGCCAACAGGCATGTCGGCGGCGCGGACGAGTTCGGTATCCGGGGCGGCCTTGAATGGGACGCGACGTCCAATCTGTCCTTCTACCTGAAAGGGGAATACTCCAAGCGCAACGCTGACCGGCGTTTCCAGCTCGCCTGCGCGGCGCCCGGAGCGACGCAGGTCAGCTTCGCAGGCGCGACAGTAGAATGCATCGAAGACCAGCGGCTCTCGTCGGGGGCCATCAACGGGCCGTTCGCCGCTGCATTCCCGCCCGGCTCCGACTTCGACAATAGCGATGCGTATAACGCCGTGTTGGTGACCGACCTGATGCTCGGCGAGCACAAACTGGAAGCGACGACGGGCTATTCAGCCTTCACCTCGCAAAACCAGGACGGCCTTGATCGCAGCGCGATCGGAGTCGCGACCTCCAGCACTGGCGAGAATTTCGATCAAATATCCCAGGAACTGAGGCTGCTGTCGCCGACTGGGAATTTGTTCGAATATGTTTTGGGTGGTCTTTTCATCCACGCCCGCCACCGCGTGAACCAGACTGTCGCCCAAGCTCTTCCGATCCTCGTTGGCGACTATATTCACGTCGACCAGTCGAGTGACGCCTATTCCGCGTTCGGCAAGCTCACCTGGAACATTACCGACAAGCTCCGCCTCTCTGCCGGGGCCCGCTTCACGCATGAGAAGAAGAACTATGCGTCGACAGTCTCACGCACACTTGATCCCGCCCAGATTGCCGTACTCGACGTCGACCATTTCCCGACCAATCCGCTCGCCGCTTTTCCGCAAGACCTGAGACGGTCCGAAAGCAGCTTCGATCCCTCTGGAACGATCGAATGGAACCCTGCCCGCGGTCTACTCATCTATGCCTCGGTTGCGCGGGGCACAAAGGCGGGGGGATTCGAATTCTTCCCTCGCGCTCTCGCCATGCCGGTGTCGCCCAGCGCCATTCAATATGGCGAGGAGCGTGCGCTCAACTTCGAGGGCGGCTTCAAGGCGACCTTCGCGGCCGGCAAAGGCCAGCTCAATGGCTCGATTTTCTACAACAAGCTGACCGGTCTTCAGAACCAGGTCCTCAACATCGCTATTCTCGGCTTCGAGGACTACAATGCTCAACGAGCCCATAGTGCTGGGTTCGAGCTCGAAGGTTTTGTCAACCCGGTCGAGCAGATCAAGATCGGCGGAAACGTCGCGTATCTCGATGCAAAATATGATCGGTTCGAGTTTCCGAGTCGCAACGTCAACTACACTGGAAATCGGCTACCCTTTGCCCCGGAATGGTCGGGCAATGGCTATGTCGACGGTAAGTTCGACCTGTCGTCGAACCTCGTTCTAAATACTCATCTCCAGGTCAATTACACCGATCGCATGTCGTTCGACGCATCGAATAACCCCGCTGACAATGGGCGCTCCTATGCGACCGTGGATCTGCGCGTCGGCTTCAGCCTGCCCACACAGAAGCTCGAGTTCGCCGTCAGCGGCCGCAATATCCTCGACAAGCAGAACATACGCATCTTCTCGAACCCCACATTGCTCAGTCTCGCGTTGCCCGCACTCAACCCCCGGGGCGTTCTCCTGACCGAAGGAAGGACCGTCTTCCTCACCGTGAAGAAGGAATTCTGAAAGGTGAGGTTCGCTGCGGCACTGAGCGCCATCCTGGGATCAGGCGCAATGCTGGCTACTGTGGCAGTCGCCCAGCCACTCCCGATGTCGACGCCGACACATGGTCCACGACTGATTTTGCTAGGAACGGGCGGAGGCCCCCTGCTTCGAACCGCGCGCGCGCAAAGCGCGTCTGCGATCGTTCTGCCGGAGGGACTTCTCCTGGTCGACGCGGGTGAAGGAAGCATCGAGCGCATGACAGAGGCCGGTCTCGGGCCGGACAGGATCAAGACGATCCTCATAACTCACCTGCATATTGATCATGTCGCTGCCTTGTGGAGCTTGCTCTTGCATCGCTGGGCCATGCGGGCGCAGGGTCAACTCGAAGTCGTGGGTCCACCTGGAACGCGTGCTATGGTCGATGCACTCGCGCGAGCCAGTGGGCCGATAGTCGAGGCTTCACGAGCGCTCGGGGCCGATGCTCCGGCGATAGCCTCGATGGTTACGGTCACCGAGTGCGGCGCCGACCCTGAGCAGCAAGTTACTTTATCGGCTTTTCCAAGCCTAAGAATCGCATTCGCGCGGAACAGTCATCTCGACGCGGACCAGATTCTGGACGTGAAGAGGCCAGTGTCGCTTGCGTATCGGATTGATGCGTCGGGATGGTCCGCCCTGTTCACGGGCGACACCGGCCCGTCCCCTGCCGTCGAGGCCTTGGGACGCAACGTCAGCCTTATGGTCGCAGAGGTCGTCGACGTCGATGCCGCGATGGAAGTCGTTGAGCGCTCGATGCACCTGAAGCGCGATGACCTCCCGGGACTGCGGACGCGGATGGCGGCTGGCCACTTAGACGCTCAGGCGCTGGGAAAGATGGCCACGACGATCGCGCCGCAATTGCTGGTCATCTCGCACATCTCACCGGGCGTGAGTTCGCCGAGTGATGGGTCCGACAAGCGCTTGTCCGCTCAGATCGCCCGGTCGTTCAGCGGTCGCACCCTTTTCGCACACGATCTCATGACGATCGACCTTCAATCAAGGCGACCTGCCCACTGACTGCCAGCTGCAATCGGAGAATCCTCCCTATGCTTCCCCTAACCGATTTCGCCATCGAAGAGCCGATCAGCTCCAGTCAAAATGCAGGCCGCATCGATGCGATTGAGACAGCCATCGTCGATTTGCCTCTCAAGCGCGCCCATTTCCATGCCTCGGGCACGCACGCGACTCAAAGCCTGGTCATCGTCACGCTCCGCACCGCCGATGGAGCAATCGGTTACGGAGAGGGTGGGACTCCCGGTGGGACAGCTTTCTGGGGCGGCGAATGTGCCGAGACGATAAAGGTCATTATCGACCGCTATCTCGCGCCCGCCGTCATCGGACTAAGCATCTTCTCGCATGAACGCTTGCTGAGCGCGATGGACCGGGCTGCGAGTGGGAATCAGTTCGCCAAGGCGGCGGTCGACATCGCCGCGTCCGACGCAGCGGCACGAGCGATGAACGTGCCTATCAGTGCTTTCTACGGCGGGGTCGTGCGGACCCGCATTCCTGTCCTCTGGGCATTGGCGACCGCTGCTTACGAAGCGGACGTCGAGGACGCTCAGCTCCAGCTGTCCGAGCGTCGTCATCGGACGTTCAAGATCAAAATCGGCAAAGGCGATCCAGAAGTGGAGGCGCAGCGTGCGATCCGTACGGCGGAAGCGATCCACAGCATGTCTGCCGAGGCTCGCTGCACGGTCGATCTCAACCAAGCGTGGGACGAGCCAACTGCCCAGCGCCTCCTGCCCCGGCTACAGGATGCCGGCTTCGCTCTGGTTGAACAGCCCATTGCAAGCTGGAACATCGCAGGGATGGGGCGTCTCGCGGACCGCCTCGACATGCCCCTGCTCGCGGACGAGAGCCTGTGGGATTTTCACGACGCCCATGATGCATTCGTGCGCCGCTCGACAGATATCTATGCGGTTAAGATCGCGAAGGGCGGCGGACTTCGGCGTGCCTACAAAGCAGCGGCCACTGCCGAAGCAGCGGGAATTCCACTCTACGGCGGTATGGCGCTTGAAAGCTCGTTCGGGACCGGAGCCGGGCTGCAGCTGTTTTCGGCGCTCGCGGACCTTCCGTGGGGATGCGAATTGATCGGCCCGCGATTGCTTGCCGAGGACCTTACGACCTCAGCTGCCGAATATGGCGAGTTCCAGATCAAGGTGCCGTCCGGGCCCGGCACTGGCTTCGATCTCGACTTCGACAAGGTGCGCCATTTTAGTCGCGAGGCCTAGCGACCAGGAGACAATCCGATGCATTATTCGATCTACATTACCGACCGCCCTGACAGCGCAGCCGACCGGGTTCCGGCCGTCGAGCCTCACAGAGCGTATATCAAGGCGCGCGCGCACAAGATCCTGGCAGCAGGCGCCACGTTTGCTGACGACGGCAAGACCGTGCGCGGCGGAAACTATATCGTCGACATGACGCGCGAAGAGGTCGACGAGTTCGTTGCGAACGACCCCTTCACCTTGGCTGGTATCCGCGAAAGCATCGTCATTCAGCCTTGGATCAAGGCCTGCTTCGATCGCGCCTTCCTCATCGCGGTGACACCCCCCGGGGCGCCTGATGTGAACGAGCCACTCGTGGCCGACTGAATGACGTCATTGCTCAGGAAAAACGCATGCTCAACTTCCAAATACCCGTCCAAGGCGACACTATCGGCGGATACATCACTGGTGGGTCGGACCATCCGCGCCCCGGCATCGTCTTGCTGCAGGAGATTTTCGGCGTGAACGACGCGATGCGTCTTGCGGCCGACCAGTTTGCAGCCGATGGCTTCATCGTTCTCGTACCGGACCTTTTCGCCCAGATTTCTCCGGGCATCGAACTCGGCTATTCCGACGAAGAGCGGACGACCGCGATCGGCTACTGGCAGCAATTGAATGAAGCGCGCCTGCAAGCCGACGTCACGGCGGCCATCTGCGCCCTGCGGTCCGATCCCGGCTGCAACGGCAAGGTGGCGGCCGTCGGCTTCTGCCTGGGCGGCAAGCAGGCCATCATCGCAGCCCATGCCGGCCTCGTCGATGCGGCTGTCTCGTATTACCCTGTGCAGGTACCGGAATATCGCGAGATGCTCCGCGATCTGAAATGCCCGCTTCAGGTCCATGTCGGCGACAGCGACGCGCACATTCCAGAAGAGGTACAGACGATGCTGAAAGAAGCGCTGCGCAATATGCCCGGCCATGAGTATCACCTGCATGAAGGCGCGGGTCACGGCTTTTACAATTCGGTTCGAGCCTTCGGCTACGACCCCGAAGCGGCCCGCCGCTCGCATCACGCCGCCGTCGAGTTCATCAAGGCAGCGATTGAATAGGCTTGCCACGTGAAGAGCGAAGGCCAAACGTTCACACTCTTTCACGGCCCCGGGTCCTGCTCGCTTGCGACATGGATTGCGCTGGAGGAGTCGGGCCTTCCCTACCGCATCGAGATTGTCGACACGCGGAACGGTGACACTCATGCTCCTGCACATCTGGCGCGCAACCCATGGGGGCGCGTGCCAGCGCTCGATGTCGGCGGAACGGCACTCACGGAAAACGTCGCGATCCAGCTCTTCTTGGCCGACCTGGCACCGGAACGGCAACTGCTGCCTCTGGCCGGAACGATGACGCGGGCAGTAGCAACCGCTTGGCTGTGTCTCTTCTCAAGCACGGTGCACATCGCATTTCGACCGATATTCCGCGTGGAACGTCTAGCGTCCAGCCTGGCCGGCCAGTCCGATGTCGCGGCGACCGGCCTGCGAACACTGGCAGATACTTTCGAGAAGCTCGATGCCCTTCTCTTGGACCGGCCTTGGGTGGTCGGCGATCGCTTTACGCTGTGCGATTCCTATCTTGCCGTATATGTTCGCTGGCTTGACCGCCCGGCTCTGGCATCGCTGGCGGGGCGCTTCGGCAATCTCCGTCGGCATGCGGCGGAGGTCTGGCAGCGGCCTTCGGTTGCGAGCATCATCGATCGGGAGCAGTCACTGAGACGCGGAATCGAAACTTGAGACCATGATCCGAGTCCCCGAACTGCGCGTCACCGCACTGCACGCCCGATTGATCCGGCTGGTCAATGGCACCCGGTACCAGGTGCGCGGCAATATGAACGCGATGGCCTACAACGCCGAGTGCGGCAGCTTTGCCGTCAAGCTTCCGAACCGCGATATCATCCTTGTCGAGGAGGGCGGCCATTGTAGCCTGCCGAAGGGAACCGATCACGAAATCTATGTCGCCGGTCATCGGCTCTGTCGTGTGCAGCGCCTCGAGGCGCCATTTGTGCCGGCATCGGTTTCGAATGACAGCGGCAGCCTCGTCTTTGCGACCAGCATCGCGGCGTCGACCAATCCGCTTCCGGACATTGTTCCCGAGGTGGTAACATTGACGCGGCAGGAAATGACCAGCGGACATCGTCTCGATCTGGTCTTTGGAATGCTGCGCCAGCATGCCGCCTGCGAGGGCGAAGATCGCAGCCAGATTTCAAATCGGCTCGCCGAAATTGCCGCAATCATTCTCATCGAGCACGTACTGCGCGAGATTAAGGCCGAGGGTCTCAACGCTGCTGCCGGAATGTCGGACCCGCATATCCGTCGCGTGCTCCAGGCGATTCACGAAAGCCCGCAGGAGGAGTGGTCGCTCGAAGGTCTTGCCCGACATGGCGGCCTCTCGCGCTCGGTCCTTGCCGAACGTTTCAAGGCAACGGTCGGTCAGCCTCCGATCGACTATCTAACCCGCGTGCGGATGGCGCGAGCGACCAGACTGCTCGAGACTGCGGAACTGTCTGTCGCCGATGTCGCCTTTCGCGTCGGCTATCAATCCGACGCCTCCTTTCACAAGGCGTTCCGACGCATGATGGGCGTTAGCCCGAGTTCGTATCGGCGGGCGCGACTGCGCTAGTCCTTGTCAGATATCGAGAACCAGATCGGTGCCCGGCTTCGCTCGCGATACGCAGACGGCCATGGTCTTTCCCGTTACTCTCTCGTCTTCATACAGGCATGAATCCCGATGAACGAGTTCCCCGGCGATCACCGGCGTCACGCACGATCCGCACGTGCCTTCGCGGCATGAGCTTTCAACGGCGATGTCATTCGCCAGCAGCGCGTCAAGCAACGACACGCCGGCCTCAACCGTGAAGCGTTTTCCGCTCCGCGCCGCCAAAACCTCGAAGCAGCCGTTCTCGTCGTCCCCTGCGACAGTTGCCGTCGCAGCGAAGTGCTCGGTACGCACCCGCCCGGGCGGCCACCCGCGTGTCGCCTCGTCGACGGCCGCGAGCATTCGCTTCGGTCCGCAGACATAGATCTGGGTGTCGGAATGTGACGCGCACAGCAACGCGCGAATGTCGAGCGGCGAGGGAGGGTCACCCGCACTGTAATGAAGATGCACGCGTTGCACCCACGGTGCTACCTCAATTTCGGGAAGAAACGCCACGTTGGCCGGCGACGTCGCGCAAATGTGCAGCTCGAAGTCGGCTTGCCGCTCATGCAGCGTCTCGGCCATCGCGAACAATGGTGTCAGTCCAATCCCGCCCGCGATCAGCAGATACCGAGCTTTTCCGCTTTCGAGCGCGAAATTGTTCCGGGGCGCGGATATTCCTAGCGTGTCTCCGACGCCGACCTGGTCGCACAGTTCCCGCGATCCGCCCCGACCGCCTTCCTCGCGGAGCACGGCAATCTGGTAGATGCTGCCGTGCGGCACGTGGACAAGCGAATATTGCCGAATGAGTCCGCTGGGCAGCTCGACATCGACATGCGATCCGGCCTCAGCGGCGACGAACGCATCCGCAGCGACCTCGAAGCGAAACGACCAAATCTCGGTCGCCACGCGTTCCTTCGAGACCACGCGGGCGGGAATGCTTGGTCGCGTCATGGTGCCGGCTCAACTCAAGCTGCCGGATAGCCGACGCGGGTGACGCGATGCGCGAGTGGGTCCAGCCCCTTGGCCACCCTCAGCGCCTGCTCCTCTTTGAAGGCTTCCTTCAGCATACTCCTAACCTTGAGGACGGCCCTATCCGTCCGTGCGAGCTGTTCTTGGTCCCATCGCACAATCCGACCCTGCGACATCTGCATCGGGGCGTCGCCGCCCATAAAGCAGGCCATGCCAGGCAGCGCGTCTGAAGTAAGCGCGCGACCGAGGATAGCGGCGATCATCTTTGCGCGAACTTTGCCCACCTTGCGCTGGTTGATCGAGCCGATGAGCCAGCCGGTGAACGAGCCAGCGTCATTGGGCACAAACCAGAACCAGAGCCCATGCACGCCGCCGTCCATGAACTCCTCACCGTGATGGACAAGGTTGGGCATGAACCAGCGGATCTCGTCGATCGCTTTCGATCCTCCGTGGCCGCCTGTTTCCCGCAGATGGGCGTGAATGCCGTTGCCCGGTAGTTCCTCATAGGCGATTCCGCCGCCCATCTTCTGGTCGCCGAAGAGGTAGCAGGTCCGGTGGAGACAGCCGACATGGGTGATGTCGACAGTGTTATCGAGTTGATTGAGGTGGCTATAAGGGACTGTCACGCGGTGCCGGACGCGAACGCCTTCGTGCATAACTTCCCGTGCGTGAGGCATCGAATCAAGGAACGGCTTCGGATCGGCAACGCCCATGTAGACCCAGATTATGCCGCCAACCTCTTCTGCAGGATAGGACGTCGCCTTCACCTTTCCGCAGGCGGGGCTGTCGGGGCCGTCAGACAGAAACGCAACGCAGTCGCCATGCTTGTTGAAAGTCATTCCATGATATCGGCAGGTGATAGTGCCGACTTCCCACACATTGACCTCGCCAAGCGTGAGAAGTGCGCTCCGGTGCGGGCACCGGTTCTCCAACGCGCATGGTGCGCCGTTCTTGTCGCGGAATAGGACTAGGTTGTCACCGAGCAGCCGAACCGCTTTGTGCTCATTGTGGCTGAGTTCGTGGGATTCCAGGGCGGGATACCAGTATTCTCGGAGTCCGAAGAACGGTATCTCCGCCTGATACCGTTCGATATAGTCCCACGGCATCTCTTCGATCGAAGACGGCTTGTCCGGAGTTCCGTAAGGCTGCTTGAACCATGAGGCCATGAATTCGCTCTTGGACGTCAGAGCCTGAAGCATCGGCGTATCATTGTGTTTCCGAACGAAGCCGAAACCGGGTAGCTTACCGAACCAAGCCCGCGTCTTCCGCCCGATCAGGTCAGACGCGCCTGACCAAAAGCGTTGGCCATATGTGTTGGTCGGAACAACCTTCGCAAAGGTACGTGTCTGCTCGTCGTCGGCTCGGGTTGCCATCCGCCTCTCTCCCTACGCTGTATCTGGCCGAGCAATTCGCTACGACTTAGACATCGCTTAGCGCACAGCAGCGCCGACCGAAGGAGCCGTAAGTCCGAAATCGCTGACTTCCGTCCGGATTTGTATTGCTCGACATCGCTCTCCAGACGATTGCCAAGAGTTCCGGACGAGCGAGCATGGGCCTAACGGGAACAAAAGCCGAAGCTCCACTGCAGAGGAAGCGTGCCGCAGCAGGCGGGCGCAAGAACCGCGGAGAGCATAATGTCTGATTCGGAACGAATTGCAAAAATTGTCGACGAGCTATCCCAAGCCGTTGCCGAAGTTCTGGCGCGAAACGAGGTCGATCGCGAGCAGTACCGCGAAGGCGTGCAGTTCCTTGCGCGCGTGCAGGCTGAGCGTGAAATCCCGCTATTGGTCGATCTCTTTATCGAGCATCTGGTCGTTAAGGCCGAGGACAAGCGAGGTCGCAACTCTTCCCAAGCTATTCAAGGGCCGTATTTCATTGAGGACGTGCCGTGGGTGAGCGGCGCTCTTAAGGTCTCTCCGGAGGACAATGGCGAGCCGCTGATGATCCGCGGTCGGGTAACTGCGCCGAACGGCGCGCCAATCGAAGGCGCAACCGTCCATATTTGGCATTCTACGCCCGATGGCGCCTATACGGGGTTTCACAAGGGCATGTCCGCCGATCTCTACCGGGGGCGCGTCAGGTCTGCCGCCGACGGCACGTTCCAGGTCGCGACCACGATGCCAGTACCTTACACGATCCCCGATCAGGGGCCCGTCGGCGGATTGTTGAGCATGATGGGTCGACACTGCTGGCGGCCTGCCCATGTACATTTCAAGCTCCGCGCCGATGGTTACCGTGACCTGACGACGCAAAGCTATTTCGCCGGCGGCAAATGGGTCGACGACGATTGCGCTGGCGGCATCGTCGATGACCTGATCTTCGCGCCGGTGCTTGAGGACGGCAAGAAGGTTCTCCAGATCGACTTCGTGCTCGATTTTGCCAGGTCGGCTGCCGAGGCCGCTTGAAGTGCACAATTATGGAAGCTCTGAGGGAAATCGGCATGAAATGGTAACCCGGAAGGTGGAAGCAGGTTTCGTCGTGTTCCATACTGGTCATGTCCGCCTGACGTTTGCTCCGGGTTGCCTTTCGGCCTGCTTCAGCACCTCACTGCGGGCATCAGGCAGCTCTTTATGCACATCAGGTACAGTTGCGCGTTGCGCGAACGAAGCCGATTGCAAGCTTTCGCTTCGCGCGCCCAACAGCAACAGCGCCCGGGACTTGTCTGCTATTTGCGAGGCCCCCAACATGCCGAAGCGAACGTCGTCATCTTCGTGTCCCGAGCAGACTGAGCACAAGATATGACGGTTCCCACGTCGACGCTTATGGCCGGGAAGACCGGGTTGATCATGGGTGCTGCCAACGAGAAGTCTCTCGCCTGGGCGATCGCGCTTGGCGTTGAACGAAGCGGCGGCAACTGCATCATGTCATTCGCCAACCCGGCGGTCGAGAAACGACTGACGCGACTGGTCGGTCAGAGGAATTGGCCGATGATCCCCTGCGACGTCGGTGACGATACTTCCATCGACGAAGCATTCGAGGCTCTAGCCGCACATCTCCAGGGTCGACCGCTCGATTTCCTCGTGCATGCCATTTCCTACTCGGACAAGGAGGAGTTGCGCGGCGCTTTTCTCGACACGACCCGTAGCAATTTCCGAAAGACCCTCGACATCTCATGCTACAGTCTTGTGGCCGTTGCACAGCGTGCGGCGACGCTCATGACTGACGGCGGGGCGATCCTCACCTTGACCTATCTGGGCTCAGAGCGGGTTATTCCCAACTACAATGTCATGGGCGTGGCAAAGGCGGCACTCGAGGCCAGCGTCAGATATCTTGCTTCGGATCTGGGTGCCCGCGGGGTGTCGGTAAATGCTTTGTCTGCGGGCCCGATCCGCACCCTCGCATCAAGCGGTATCGATGATATCCGCGCGATCGTCAGTTGGACAGAGCACAACAGCATGCTGCGACGGCAAACGACGCTCGAAGACGTGGCGGGCGCGGCGATTGCCCTTATCGGGCCGCTTGGTCGAGGAGTGACCGGCGAACTCGTCCACGTAGATGGCGGCTATCATGCAACCGGAATGGTGAATCTCGATCGGATCGGGGAAAGTGCGGCACTTCTCGCCGCATTGCACGACTAGCTCGCTCGCCGCCGTGGCGCGTCGAGTATCACGGCAAGGGGCATGCCAAAGGAGTAATCGGTCAACCGAGTCTGGGCTGAATGCCTCGATCCACAATGGCCTCGGAATCGCAGTTTGCTGAGGACTTCCTCGCGGCGGTCCGCGCGACCGCGTCGGAGAGCGAACTGTGCGCGCTGATGGTGGCTGCCACTCGTGAACTCGGTTTTCGCCACTATGCGCTGATTCATCATTCGGCACCTAGCGACGACAGCTTCGGTCGCGTCGACATGAAGGATTACCCGCAAGCCGTCGAAAAGAGGCTCTTCCAAGAAGGCCATTTCCGTCGCGACCCGATCCTTCGAGCCTGCCTTTTTGCCGACAGTGCTTTCCTCTGGAGCGATCTCGATCGCTACATCGACTTGGATCGTCGCGATAAGGCATCGCTGGCTTTTGGCCTTGCACTTGGTCTCAACCAGGGCATCACCGTGCCCTGCGTGCTGCTCGGCGATTGTATTGGATCGTGCACGTTTGCTGGGACAAGGCACCCAGACCTCGCCCAACGGCGACTGGGTGTAGTTCAGGTCGCAGGCATATTCGCGTTCCAGGCCGCACGCCGCCTCTCGGGCGCGGCGCATCGGCGGTTCCCGCCACCCCAGCTCCACCCGCGACCTCGCGACTGCGTCGTTCTTGCCGGACGGGGGCTCAGCAACAAGGAAATCGCCCGAGCACTCGCGCTGTCTCCTCGGACGGTCGACGGATACCTCACCGAAGCGCGGGAGATGTTCGGCGCACATGACCGCACCGAACTCGTCGTCAGCGCGGTGCTCGCCGGCGAGGTCGGGCTCCACGAATTGCGCCGTCAACCCGAGTAATCACTCGGCCTGCAGGCAGCTGTGAGAAGCTGCATCCTTGGCTCCATCACAGTCTCGGGAGCCTTCTCATGATCCATGTCGTCGATGATCACCTCGCGGCTGCAAAGCGGCCTTTGCTTCAGTCGATGTTCGCCGATCGCAAGAGGCTGTTTGTCGATCTGTTCGGCTGGGATGTGCCCGTCGTCGACGGGAAATATGAAATGGATCAGTTCGACAATGGCCATACGGTTTACCTGATCGCGGACGACGGTGAGGGGCGGCATGCTGCTTCGATCCGGCTCTACCCGACGAGCGAGCCTCATATGCTCGGGACGCTCTTCGCTCACCTGTGCCCGCTGGGGGTGCCGGCTGATCCTCGCACCTGGGAGAGTTCGAGGCTGTGCCTGCCGCAGCGTCACGGAGCCGATGAGCGGCGGCGCCTCCGCAATGCCTTGTTCAGCGCGATGGTTGACGTTGCGCTCGCTCGCGGAATCGATCGCTACACCGGGGTCATTCCCGAGGCATTCCGCAAGGAGGTGTTGGCGATGGGCTGGCGCGCAGAACCGCTGGGGCCTGCCGTGCGCATCGCAGGAGGTCCCATCGGTGCGTTCCTGATCGCGATCGATCGCGACACGCCCGAGCGCCTCAGCTGGACCGGCGTGTATATGAAAACACTGAACGGGGCGGCCGCATGACCGGCGTCGACACCTGCGCGGCCATCCTGGCACGCGACGGCTGGTGCATCTTCGGCCGCGCTGTCGATCCCAATCTCATTGGGCGCATTGATGCCGAGCTCGATGCCCGCTTTGCGGGCACTCCGCTTTGTCAGGGCGCCTTCTACGGCGAACGTACCAAGCGGTTCGGCTCGTTGCTCACGCGCTCCCGAGGCATTGCGCAACTGGTGATGCACCCGCTCGTGCTCGCGGTCGTCGAGCAGGCCCTGCTGCCCTCATGCGAGCGGATCTCCCTGAACCTCACCCAGGCGATCGAAATCCATCCCGGTGCGCTACCGCAGCTGCCGCACCGAGACCAGGATATGTGGGGAGGCCCAAAAGGCGGCATCGAATACCTCGTCAACGTGATGTGGCCGCTCACCACCTTCACGCGGACGAATGGCGGGACGCGCTTGTGGACAGGCAGCCATATCGACGACCCGGATAGCCTGCTACCTGAAGATGACAGCGTTGTGCCCACGGTCCTGCCCGGCGACGCGCTCATTTTCCTCGGCTCGACGCTCCATGGCGGCGGCGGCAACGCAGGTTCCGCGCCTCGTCGAGGCATCGTGATCAGCTACTGTCTCGGCTGGCTGAAGCCGTTCGAGCTGCAATGGCTGGTCTATCCACCGGCGGTCGCGCGGCGGTTCAGTCCGGACTTGGCCGCGCTCGTCGGCTACGCCCAGCATCGCCCGAACCTCGGCAATGTTGAGGGGCAGTCGCCTGCTATCCTCCTCGCCGACGACGTGCCCGATTACCTCCCGGCGATAGACGCGCTCAGACCGGATCAGACCGCATTGGCCGCCGCATTCGTTCGCGGTCAACGAGGCGGACGGGACTAGCGTGACTCGCGGCCTCGATCCGGCAGCCTATGATGCGATCCTGAGGTACGGACCCGGTGCGCTCGCTTGGGAAGTACTACGTCGCGACCCGGAATATCACGCTGCTTATGCGGAACTCCGGGTGCCGCCGGTCCAAGCGGTTGCTGCAGACGCCGACTTTACTGCGCGCTGGGGGTTGCACTTTCGCTGAAGATCCAAGGTACAGCTGCGCAAACGTACGGCCGCTTTGGTCGGCGGACGTTGACCCGCGCGTTCTTGCGGTGCGCGCCTCATTTAGCCGAGGCCGGGAAGAGCGCGCCTTCGAATTCAGAGAGGTCGACCGCGTCGTTCGTAGTCGAGCGGGCGAACACGTGCTGATTGATCGCGACGGCCCGCCGTTTCGACTGGACATCATCGAAGGCACCGTGCTGGCGGGGCCGGCTTCGCTGCGATTCGACCTGCCAGACGATCACCTCCTCGAGGAGAAGCTTGCCGTCATTTACGCCTTCGTCGGGAGTCGGGTCGTCACCCATCGACATCTTCGGCTGGCCGACAGGCTCCTGGCGCTCCACGCCGCAGACGCTCGCACGGCTGGGGCAAGCCTCCGGGAGACCGCCGAACTCATCCTAGGGCCGGGGGACTGGCCAGGTGATGGCGAGTATCGGAAATCTCTGGTCCGTCGGATGATAAGCTGTGGCGAGAGAATGGTTCAGGCTGGTCCACACATCGTTAAAGCGGGATCACGCTGGAACATTATGCAGCTGACGCGGGCAAGTCCAAAACTCGGGTAGATCACGACATAATGAGCTTACACGGATCGGCTTCGAGTGCGGCGGCGAGCTTTCCAAGCACAGTAACGCTGGCGGAAACCCGCCCTCTCTCGATAGAACCGATGTAGCGAAGGCTAAGGCCGGTCAGCCCAGCTAGATCTTCCTGGGTCAGTCCCTTCTCATGGCGAATTCTTCGCAAATTTGTGGCCAGAACGTCCTTGAGATCCATGCCAAGTGGATCACGGAATGGGAACGAAAGTGCTAGGAACGATAGTTCCTATTCGCTAAGTAGGTCCCTTGAGACGAGGATCATTGATGGACAGCATCGACTGGCGTGCACCAAGCGGCGAGAAAGTGGTCGACTATGACAGAAGGAACCTCGCACTCTACGCCGCGCTGCTCGAGGCCGATGATGCCGGGCGTGATTGGCGCGATGCCGCAGCCACACTCATGCAACTCGACATAGCCCACGAGGAGGCCGAGACCTGCTGGCGATCGCACCTCGAACGGGCGCGCTGGATCGTCGGCGAAGGACTCGCGACCGCTCTTGTCGCGTTCAATGCGCGGATGACGCAATAGCCTTGCAACACTGATCTCGGCGCCTCGCACCAGGGTGCGACCGCGCTCTACTCAGACCGCCGCAGGCGGTCTTCGCCGAGTCCCGTACCGGGTCTCGGCCGTCCGGTGACGATCGCTGGCGTGGCTGCGGACGCCGCGCGTCTGCGCGGCGGCGTTGTTTTTGTGCCTCTCCCGGTACGGCGGGTGCGGGCGGCGCTCCCGGCTAGGCCCGACGCGGCCTGCGGCAACCCTCGCTCGCGCTCGGGTGCTCCTCTTCGTTCCGCCCTGCGGTGCCGCCGGCCACTGAGCCGGGCCTCTTGGTCGCGTCTCGCCGCCCACCCCGCCTTCCGGGGAGGCTTGCTGCTTTTTGGGTGGCGATGGAGGACCGCGATGCGCAAAGCTACCAGCCGCCGTGCCCGCCGAGAGGTTGCGGGCGAGGATCGTCAACCCGAGAACCGCGCCAACCTCTATGACGAGGTGACCGCCCGGATCATCGCCGAGCTTGAGGCGGGGCGGTTTCCATGGGTCCAGCCGTGGGGACGAACCGGCGGGACCGGCCCCGGCCTGCCGCGCAACGCGCTCACCGCCCGGAGCTATTCGAGCGTCAATATCCTGATCCTGTGGGGCGCGGTGATCGAACATGGCTGGCCGTCGCAATCATGGCTGACCTTCCGGCAGGCACGGGAGGCGGGCGGCTGCGTCCGCAAGGGCGAGCATGGCGTGACCGTGGTCTATGCCGACCGCTTCACCCCCGAAGCCGAGAAGGAACGCGCCCAGCGCGACGGCGACGACCCCAAGGCGGTGCCGTTCTTGAAGCGGTTTACCGTGTTCAACGTCGCGCAGTGCGAGGGCTTGCGCGCCGGGCTGGCCTCCGATCCCGCGCCGTTGCCCGAACGCGAGATCGTGCCCGTTGCCGAGGAAGTTATTGCCGCATCGGGTGTCGATTTCCGCGTCGGCGGGGCCAAGGCATTCTATGCCCCCGAACCCGATTTCGTGCAGGTGCCGCCGCAGCCCGCTTTCTTCGACCAGATCAACTATTACCGGACCTGCCTGCACGAACTGACCCACGCCACCGGCCACGCCAAGCGGCTCGGACGCGACTTGAAGAATTCCTTCGGCAGCAAGGATTATGGGCGCGAGGAACTGGTCGCCGAAATGGGTTCGGCCTTCCTCTGCGCCGCGCTCGGCATCGTCCCCACCGTCCGCCATGCCGACTATATCGGCTCATGGCTGGAGGTGCTGCGCGAGGACAATCGCGCCATCTTCCGCGCCGCCAGCGCCGCGACCAAAGCCGCCGATTGGCTGCTCGCGCGGCATCGGGAAGCCCAAGAGGCGCGCGCGCAAGGGAGAATCGCAGCATGATCCTCCTCACCGCCGATCTTCGCTTCGCGCTACGCGCGAACGCCATCAACCACCGCGCCGCCCAGCGCGACGAGAAGCCCGAACCCGATCCCGTGCCGGTGCTGAAACTGTTCAATCCGGTGGGCGCGGCGACATGGCTTGCGACCGAACTGGACAGCGATGACGACACCCTGTTCGGCCTCGCCGACCTTGGCTTCGGATGCCCCGAACTCGGCTATTTCAGCCTGTCCGAGATCGCCTCGGTTCGCCTGCCGTTCGGCCTCGGCATCGAGCGCGATATCGGGTTCGAGACGCCGCACGCGCTGTCCGTTTGGGCCGATGCCGCCCGCCGAACCGGGTCGATCCTGTCCGCTCAACAGGAACTCCGCAGCGCCGGAGCCAACCAGCTTCCGCCACGAGGCGGATGAGGGTTCCCATCAAAGTACTACTTTGATGGGGTCCCTGACGCAGGCGGCCGTTCGCCGCCATTCGTAAGCCGATCCGCCATCCCGGAAAGAGCGACGGACCGGCACTCACAAGGAGTGACGTCATGAAACTCGAATTCATCGACATTGGCAACATCGACGACAGCGCCGTGAACATGCGCCACGGCAAGAAGGCGCCCGATGTGTCCGACATCCTGCCGACCGTGCGCAAGCGCGGCATCATCGTCCCCGTCATCCTGCGGCCCGGCGCTGCCGAAGGCCGGTTCGAACTCGTCGCCGGGCGGCGGCGCGTTCATGCCGCTCGCATCGCGCAGGCCGACGAGGGCGCGGACCCCGAGCTTGGCCGGGTGCCGTCCGCGATCATGGAGGCGGGCGACGATGCCGCCGCGCTCGAAGCCTCGCTTATCGAGAACTTGGCGCGGCTCGATCCCGACGAAGTCACCCAGTGGGAAACCTTCACCCGGCTGGTCAAGGAAGGCCGCGAGGTGGACGACATCGCCGCCACCTTCGGGCTTCCCGACCTCACCATTCGCCGCGTGCTGGCGCTCGGCAATCTGCTGCCGCGCATCCGCCAACTCTACCGCGACGAGAAGATCGACCGCACCACTGTCCGCCACCTGACCCTTGCCAGCAAGAGCCAGCAAAAGGCGTGGCTGGCGCTCTACGACGACCCCGACAACTACACGCCGACCGGCCATCAGTTGAAGGCATGGCTGTTCGGCGGGCAGTCGATCGCGGCGAAGGTGGCGCTGTTCGACCTCGCCACCTATGCGGGCGCGACCGTCGCCGACCTGTTCGGCGACGACCGCTATTTCGCAGACCCCGAGGCGTTCTGGACCGCGCAGAATGAAGCCATCGAGGCACGGCGCGCGGCCTATCTGGAGGACGGCTGGAGCGATGTCGTGATCGTCCCCGCGTCGGAGCATTTCCATTCGTGGGAATATGAGAAGGCCGCCAAGCGCAAGGGCGGGCGCGTCTATGTCGATGTCCGCTCGACCGGCGAGGTGACTTTCCACGAAGGCTATCTGACCCGCAAGGAAGCCCGCCGCGTCGCCAGCGGCGAGGCTCCCCAAGGCGCGAAGCCGCGGCGCCCCGAACTGACCTCGACCTTGCAGACCTATGTCGATCTGCACCGCCACGCCGCCGTCCGTGCCGCGTTGCTGACCCGGCCCGAGGTGGCGCTCCGCTTGATGGTCGCCCACGCTGTGGTCGGCTCGCATCTTTGGCGAGTGTCGCCGGAGCCGCAGACCACACGCAACGACGAGGTGCGCGAAAGCCTCGAAACCGCGCGCGGCGAAACGGTGTTCGACGAGCGCCGCCGCGCCGTGCTCGCCCTGCTCGGTTTCTCGTCCGAGGAGCCGACCGTGACCGGGGGAAACGGCGACGACTACGGCGTGGCGGGCGTGTTCCTGCGCCTCGTCGAGCTTCCCGATCCCGCCGTCATGGAGGTGATCGCGGTCGTTATCGGCGAGACGCTGGCGGCGGGCAGCGCCGCCGTCGCGGCGGTCGGCACCGAGATCGGCATCGACATGGCCGATTGGTGGCAGGCCGACGAGGCGCTGTTCGGGCTGATCCGCGACCGCGAGGTGCTGGGCCGGGTGGTCGCCGAGGTGGCAGGCGAGACGGTTGCCAGCGCCAATGCGGGCGAGAAGTCCAAGACCTTGAAGCGGATCATCGCCGACCATCTGGCGGGCAATGACGGACGCCCCAAGGTCGAGCGCTGGGTGCCGCGCTGGATGCAGTTCCCGCCGAGCGCCTACACCACGCGCGGCGGTGTCGGCACCGTCGCGGCCCACGCCAAGGTTGATGCCGCGCGCGATGTCGCGACCGTGCCGGAACCCGATGAGCAGGCCGAGCCGTTCGCCGAAGCGGCGTGATGGATGGCGGGCGGGGGTGACCCCGCCCGCCCTTAGGACCCCGAAAAATCGGCCGCGCGCCTCCGCCGTTCCGGGGTCGGCGCGCGGTTTTTTTCAATCTCGTTGATGCTGACGTGGTTCGCAAAGTCGGCCGTGCCCGGCTATGCCAGAGCCAGGGGGCATCTGAAATGTGGGCCGAGTTCAAGGAAAAGCCGTTCGAGACCTATTTTCTGGCCGAGATGGCCCGGCTCACCAACGTCCTGTTTTCACCGGACCAGAGCGATGAGGGAATCCTCGGATTCGATGGCGCGTTCTTTCTTCCGCTGCCCGAATATCGGGCATTCTTCCCGTTTGTCCGCGTCCGCCGTTGGCGACACTTCATCGGGATGACCGCATCGGAGATTGATGAATTCGGCCGTGCTCTCGACGCGAGATTACCGCCATTCAATCTTAATCTCTTCGTTCAGTACAAGCGGCCCGAATGGCTCCAACGCAGCAATGCAACCGAATGGGCAAGCTGGAACACGTCCTACTATCGCTACAGCATCGATCCGAAGCAGCAGGGGCTTCTGGAAAAGATCATGGCGGCAGCTGCCGGGCGCGCGGCTGTTGTCTATGCCGCACCCGCCTTCTGGGAAAGCAGTGACCTGTTCGACCTTGCCCGTGCCGGCGCCATCGTGACAAGCAGCAACATTGCGAGCGCGGGAATGCTGACGGGCCATCAGCGCTTTACCTACACCGCCCCCGGCAACTTCGGCATCGCCCATTCCGAGCCCGCAAATATCGAAGGCCCTTCGCTCGAAGCAATCCTGCGCGGCGGATCGGACGGCGAGAGGTTGCCTTTCACCAAGCATGTGAAGGCCACGGCCAATCTCATTGAGCGTGTGCTCGAGGAAGGATCGGACGATTTCGACGTGTGGCAATCGGCACGCGAGGCGATCTTCGGCGGCGAGATTGGCGATGCCTATACGCGCGCGCGGAGCTCCTGGATCGATGCCGTTGTTTCGATGGCCGCGTTCGTGCAGGCGTTTGACATTCGCGTCACAGCGGTCGGCACGGAGGTCGACGAAGCCGACTAGTCACGGAAACGGCTAGCAACGACCGCCCCGCCGACTTGAGGTCATGGATCAAGACCCCTTTGCCCGGATCACTTTCTTTGTGGCGCCGCAGATAGCACACGAGCCGATTTGCCGCTCGAAACCGCGCGTGCCGGCCAGTTCGCGCGCCTTGTGATTGGCGTGCTGGCGCACGGAAAGTCCGAGCCGTTCGCTGATACAGTCGTCGCAGATCGGCTCGGGCGACAGCCGTTCGATCAACCCGCGAACCTGATCCAGTACCGTCATCACATGCCCCCTGTCCGATCGTCTAGCGACGCCGAGCACGCAGGCCAACGGCCAAGTCGGGCGACAGCTTCCACCGTTTGGGGTCGGACGCCCCTTCGCGATTGCCGACGATCTGCCTGACCTTACCACCCCATTCCGTTCGTCCGCAGCCCGGCGGCCTTGATCGATTGCGGTCTGCCGCAGTCCGTCCTCTGGCGCGCAACGGCCACGCCGACCTTCTTCCCCGGCGCGGTGCCCGCGCCTTCCTCGCGAGGCAAGAAGCCCGGCTTCCGGCCGTCCTCCGCTTCGCTTCGGCCTGTCGGTGCGCACCGTCCGACCAGCGGCCTGACAACCGCATCGAGGCCGCATGGGGCGGCGTCGGAACATCGAATGGAGGTTATCATGGCACAGATCGGCACTTTCACCCGCGGTGAAGGCGGCGTCTACAACGGCGAAATCCGGACCCTGACGCTGCGCGTCAAGGCCAGCATCCGGCCCGTCGACCGCGAGAACGAGAAGGCCCCGGACCATCGCGTGAGTGCCGGCGGCGTCGAGTTCGGCGCAGGCTGGACCAAGGCGGCGCGCGACACCGGCGCGGAATATCTGAGCCTCAAGCTCGACGATCCGTCCTTCCCGGTGCCCATCTACGCCACCCTGACGCAGGGCGACAATGGCGAGCACAAGCTCATCTGGTCGCGCTGAACACGGTGCCCCGCGCGCTTCGGCGCGCGGGGTTCGAGCGGTGAGCCGGATTTGCCATAGCTCGCGAGGGACCTTGCAGGCGGGGGCGTCTGTTCGGTCCGCTTTCCGTCGCATGGGGCTTCGGACCCGTGCCACCCGGCCTAACCCGCACCGCTCCCACTGCGGGTGTGTCGAAAATCGCCCTTCGGCTTTCGACACTGCCCGCCCGGTGTTCCCGGCGGCATCCCCGGTGCCGTGATCGCACGGTTGCGATCCGCCGAAGGATGCCGACCCCCATGGATACCGACGACGACATCGCCCGGGCCAGCCGCGCCAAGCGCGGCTCGCCCTTCCTCAATACCGACCAGGCCGCCGCCTATCTCAAGATATCGACCCGGCTCCTGAAGCGTCTCCGCCGGGCCGGCAAGGGACCGGTCTTCCGGCGTCACAGCCGCTTCGTCCAATATCATATCGACGACCTAGACGCTTGGTCTGGCGAGCGGGCCGCACGCGAGATCGTGCAGTGACGGGCCGCCGCAACCGAGCTGGCGACACCCCGCCCCTCGCCTGGGGTGACGCGCTACGCGCCGACAAGATACGTCGCTCGAAGCTCCGCAAGCGTAGCGCGATCACCGGAGGCGGAATCGTCATTCTGCTCGCGAGCGCCGCCCTGCCGCCCGCGCCGCGCCTCGTCTGGAACGCCAGCGCCAGCGCGCCCGTCGGTCTCTATGGGGTATCGCCCGGCGCCGCCGTCGATCCCGGCGACATGGTTATCGCGCGCGTCCCCGAGCCCTTTCGTCGGCTCGCCGCGGAACGCCGCTACCTCCCGATGAACGTGCCACTGGTCAAGCGGGTGACGGCCATCGCCGGCGACGAAATCTGTGCCCTCGGGCAGGAGATCTTCGTCAACGGACGCTGGACGGCAGAACGCCGCGTCGCGGACGGCCAGGGCCGACCGATGCCGGCATGGTCGGGCTGCACCCGCCTTCGGGGCGGTCAACTCTTTGTGCTCATGGACAATCCGGCCTCGTTCGACGGGCGCTATTTCGGGGCGACCGAGGGCCGCGATGTCATCGGAAAGGCACGTTTGCTATGGCGCCGCTGAGGCTCGCAGCCACCGCGCTGGTGCTGTCCGTCGCAGTGCCAGCCCGCGCGGAATCGGTGGCCGACTGGCGGCCCTACATCACCGAAGCCTCGCTGCGGTTCGGCGTGCCGACCGCCTGGATCGAGCGGGTGATGCAGGCCGAGAGTCGCGGCCGGACCACGCTCGATGGCCGCCCGATCCGTAGCCGCGCCGGGGCGATGGGCCTGATGCAGCTCATGCCCGCGACGTGGGCGGCGATGCGACAGCGGCTCGGTCTCGGCGCCGATCCAGACGATCCGCGCGACAACATCCTGGCCGGCACCTTCTATCTGCGATTGATGTATGATCGCTTCGGCTACCCCGGCCTGTTCGCGGCCTACAATGCAGGGCCGGGCCGATATGCTGCCCATCTCGCGGGCGATCGCACCTTGCCTGCCGAGACCATCGCCTATCTGCAGAGCGTCGGCGGCGCGGCCAGTATCGCTCCCGCCACACCGATCGAGACACCGCGCGAGACCCTTTTCGTCGTGCGATACCACGCCTCTTCACAGCCGGAATTGCCCCCGTCCAAGCCATCATCGGCGACGCTTTTCGCGGTGCGGCGTGATGGTCAATGAGGTGAGGTTGCGCACGACCGAGAGGTTGGAGGCTCGTCTCGATAGACCCAGCATGACGGCTGGCGAAGCGGCTATCAAGGCCCGCGGGTGCCCCCCAATTTGCTGCGCAAATCGGTTCCCCCCACGTCCGCTTCGCGGCGCTGCGCTTCGCTCCGCGGCCCTGACAGCCGCTCCGCCACCCGTCCCTCAAACGCCGTTCTCGATGGTGAGGACGCAAGCGTTGGAGGTCATCATGGGCATGTATCAGAACATCGGAACGGCGTCGGATCGCGTGATGGCGATGCTGATGGCGGGTTTGGAAATCGAATTTGGACGCGGTGCAGGGGAGGCATTGGCGCATCGCTTTCTCGAAGCGGAGGAGACGGATTTTCTCTGGGATGCGCGGATCGAGGAGCGTTGGCTGGGGTCTTACGAGAGCATCGACGACGATGATCTGGAACTCGATCGGATAGCGATCTGCGGGCGGCTGGACGGTCGCTGGTTCGCAAGCGTGATGCTCGTGGATGGCGACGGAATGGCGCACGGGACGATACGAAAGCGCTTCTGCCGGTCCCGCAGATCGGCGCACGAAGCGATGGTCGATGCGCACTGATTGCGCATGGATCGACGGGGAGAGGCGGCGTCGGACCGGCGCTGCTTCTCCCCCTTTTTTGAGCCAGAAGGGTGAGGAAGAAGGGGAGAAGGGAAAACAAGATAAAGGCAGTGTCTCGCGACCCTGCTCAAGTGATTGTCTGCACATCGTATTTTCGCGAGACAAGCAATTGAGGGTGCGAGACTCCTCGGAAGAAAACTTCCGAAAACCGGTACTTCTCTTCCGAAATCGCGAGACTCGCTATGGATGATGACGAGTTCACGCCCAAGCTCGGCCGCACCAAAGGCAAGGACGGCAAGAAGGTGCTGCGCTACGGGAGCCGCATCGTCGTCGCCGCACGGCTCGCCGGGGCCAAGACAGGCATCGTCCGCCGTCGCTTCGACGGCAGCCGGATCGGTCGCGGCGCGAGCATCGGCAGGCTGCTGTCCAGCCGCGATCGCTTTACCGGCCTGCGCGCCCGTCGCGCGATCGTGAAGACCAGGCTCGTGCGGCTGGGCTCGAAGGGTCTGCCCGGTGCCCGCGCGCATCTGCGCTACATCCAGCGCGACGGGGTGACGCGAGACGGCGCGCCGGGCGAGCTCTACGGGCGGGAGGTCGATCAGGCCGACGGCAAGGCGTTCCTTGAGCGCTGCGACGGCGACCGGCACCAGTTCCGCTTCATCGTGTCGGCCGAGGACGGTGCGGAGTATGCCGACCTCAAGCCCTATGTGCGCCGGCTGATGACCCAGGCCGAGCATGATCTCGGCACGAAGCTCGACTGGGTCGCGGTCGATCACTTCAATACCGACCAGCCCCACACCCACATCATGCTGCGCGGCGTCGACGATCGCGGCGAGAATCTGATCATCGCCCGCGAATATATCGCGCATGGTTTCCGCGAGCGCGCGGCCGAGCTGGCGACGCTCGACCTGGGGCCGCGGACCGACCGCGAAATCCAGGAAAGGCTGCGCCACGATGTCGAGCAGGAGCGGCTGACCGCGATCGACCGTCGTCTGCTCCGTCGCATGGACGCAGAGCGCGTGGTCACTGCGGCCAGCAACGACCCGTTTCAGCAGTCCGTCACGGCGGGCCGCTTGCGCAAGCTTGGCGCGATGGGTCTGGCGGAAGATCTCGGGCACGGGCGGTGGCGCCTCGACGATGGCATCGAAGACACGCTGCGCCAGATGGGCGAGCGCGGGGACATCATCAGGACCATGCAGCGCGAGCTGACCGCGCGGAAGCTCGACCGCGCCGGGGTAGACCGGCGCATCCACGAGCGGCTCGATCAGCCGATCGTCGGGCGCGTCATCCATCGGGGATTCTCGGACGAGCAGCGCGACCGTCACTATCTGATCGTCGACGGTGTCGATGGCCGCGTCCATTACCTCGACATCGGGCGCGGAGATAAGGTCGAGGCCACGCCTGAGGGATCGATCGTCCGGGCCGCACCCCGGAGCGTCGGCGTTCGCGACGCCGACCGGACGGTGGTCGAGGTCGCCGCCGCCAATGGCGGCCGCTATTCGGTTGACGGTCACCTACGCCACGATGCCAGCGCCACGCAGGGCTTCGCCGAGGCCCATGTTCGCCGCCTGGAAGCGATGCGGCGCGCGGGCGTCGGCGTCGAGCGCGATGCCGACGGGACCTGGTCGATCGCAAAAGACCATCTTGACCGGGTGGCCGCTTACGAAGTGCGCGGTCTTCGCGACCAGCCTGTGACGATCGAGACCCTATCGTCACTGCCGCTCGCCCGGCTGGGAACGGCCGACGCTGCGACGTGGCTCGACCGGGAAATTGGCGCTGCGTCACCGCTGCCGATGCGCGATGCAGGCTTCGGACGTGAGGCGCGGTCAGCGCTGGACGCGCGCCGACAGTGGCTGGTCGAGCAGCAACTCGCCGATGCGGACCGGGGAACGTTTCGCCTTCGCGCAAACGCTCTCCTGCTGCTTCAGCGCCGGGAGTTGCTCGGTGCGGGTGAACAGCTTGCCGTGGAGTTGGGCAAGGCGTTCGTCGAAGCGCGGACCGGCGGCGGCGTCGAGGGTCGGCTGACCCGGCGCGTCGATTTCGCCGGCGGCCGGTTCGCGCTCGTCGAACAGTCGCGGGAATTTACGCTCGTGCCGTGGCGGCCGGTGCTCGAACGGCGGCTCGGCAGCAAGGTCAGCGGCCTGATGCGATCGGACGGGGTGAGTTGGCGGTTTGGGCGAGCGCGGGGCGGACCGGAGATATCCTGAAATTTCTTAGTCTGTCGGGCATCACTGCGACGCTACGCGCCTTTTATCGTGAAGATCATGTTTTGTTCTTGTTGATGGGGTTGGTTTCCGTCAATATGACAGAATAATTCCCAGGGTCGGAGGCCAGCATGACCGAATTCAGAGAACTTCGCGAGCGCGCGGGTCTGTCCATTGCCGAGGCGATCGCCCTGACGGGTTATGCGGAAAGTACGGTCTATCGTTGGGAGTCGGGGCGCGCACTGCCCCGGCCCGGCATCATCGAGCTGTTGCGGACAAAAGTCCGGAAGAACGAGCGTCGCAGCGCGGCTTTCACGTTCGTCGATCTGTTTGCGGGTATCGGAGGCCTGCGTCGCGGTTTCGAGAAAGCGGGCGGCGAGTGCGTCTTCACCAGCGAATGGGATGCCTATAGCCAGAAAACCTATCGGGCCAACTATCCCGACGACGATCATGAAATCGCCGGCGACATCCGGGAGGTCTCGGCGTCGGACATTCCGGATCATGACCTCCTGCTCGCGGGGTTTCCTTGCCAGCCCTTCTCGCTCGCGGGCGTATCGAAGAAAAACGCGCTCGGGAGACCGCACGGGTTCCGCTGCGACGCGCAAGGTACGCTGTTCTTTGACGTTGCCCGGATCATCGAGGAGCGCAGACCGCGGGCATTCGTGCTGGAGAATGTGAAGAACCTCGTCAGTCATGATGGTGGCCGGACCTTCCGGATCATCCATCACACGCTGCAGGAGGAGCTGAAGTACCGCGTCAAGGCGAAGGTCATCAACGCCCGCTCGCTTGTTCCCCAGCATCGCGAGCGCATCTTCATTGTCGGCTTCCGCGAGGACACCGATTTCAGCTTCGACGATCTCGAGCTTCCCGCGATCGACCGTGGCCCGCGTCTCGGCTCGATATTGCACCCCGGCGACGGCAGCGAGACGGCGGACTCGCATTTTACCGAAGGACCGCTGGCGAAGGTGTCATCCCGCTACACTCTGACTGAACATCTCTGGTCCTATCTGCAGGGCTATGCAGAGAAACACCGCGAGCGCGGCAACGGCTTCGGCTTCGGCCTCGTCGGTCCGACCGACGTCGCCCGTACCCTGTCCGCCCGCTACTACAAGGACGGATCGGAAATCCTCGTCCGCCAGCCCGGCCGCAAACCGCCGCGGCGGCTCACACCCCGTGAATGCGCCCGGCTCATGGGCTTCGACGAGCCGGACGGCAGCGATTTCAAAATACCCGTCTCCGACACACAGGCCTACAAGCAGTTCGGCAATGCCGTCGTCGTTCCGGTGGTCGAGCGCGTCGCCGACCTCGTCACCCCGTGGCTTACCGGGGAGGCGCGGCAACGGACACTGCGGATGCGCTTTGGCTGACATCCTCACCCCCGAAGCGCGCAGCGTCCACATGGCGCGCATTCGGGGAAAGGACACCCGGCCCGAGATGGTCATACGGCGCGGCCTCCACGCCCGCGGATTCCGGTACCGGCTTCACGCCGCCCTTCCCGGGAAGCCCGATCTAGTCTTTCCTGCGCGGCGCGCAGCGGTGTTCGTGAACGGCTGCTTCTGGCACGGGCATGACTGTCCATTGTTCCGGCTTCCGGGGACACGCCCCGACTTCTGGTCCGCCAAGATCGCCCGGAACCGAGAGCGTGACGCGGAGGTGCTCGCCATGCTGCATGCCAGCGGGTGGCGCACGCTCACCATCTGGGAGTGCAGCCTTCGCGGACGCGATCGCAGACCCGCCGAGGAAGTGCTTGACCTCGCGGGCAACTGGCTGTGCTCTTCGGCCAGCGAGGGGAATATCCGCGGGGGACTTGATGCCGGTCACTGATCTGCCGGACTGGGTGGGGGAACAGGCGTTGCCGGACAATGTCTGGTACGTGAAGCGGCTCGCCGCCAACGACACGCGGGCCACGAAGGGCAAACAGTATGGCCCCTATATTCCGAAGGACTTCCTGTTCCGGGTGCTGCCGTCGCTTGCGGGCGTGACCGACCCGAACCCCGAGGCGTTCATCGAGGCGTGCGTGGATTCACACCCCGACTGCAGGACGGTGCGCGTCGTGTGGTACAACAACAAGCGGACCGGCCTCCGTGTGCCGGGCCATGTCGGTCACAACTCCCGCGCCATCGACGATCCCGCGCGGCCCACCCGGAACGAGGCACGCATCACGCGATGGGGTGGTGTCCGGTCCGCCCTGATCGACCCCGACAGCACCGGCGCGCTCGCCGTGTTCGTCTTTGTGGGCGCCGGCACAGGCGACGATGCTCGCGCACTTCACGTATGGGTCACAGAAGGTCCGGGGCAGGAAGAGATCATCGAGGACATCGTCGGTCCAGTCGAGCCCGGGCGCGGCGTGCTCTGGCATCCGGGGTCGGTCTCCGATGGAGGCGCGTCCCCCGGCCGCTTCCTCACGAGCTGCAGCATGACCCGAGAGCAGATTCCGGAAGCATGGCTGCGCCGGTTCCCTACGCCAGACGAGATCGTGCAGCGCGCGGTCGACCTGCGCGCGCTGCAGGATCAACCCGCCGACGAGCGGCTCCTGCGGCGGCGGAAATGCGAGTTCGAGATCTTCCGCTCGGTCGAGCGAGAACTCGAGCTGCCCATGATCAGCGGCCCGTTCACTTCGCTCGACGACTTCCTCGACCGGTCGAAGACCATCCTCCAGCGGCGCAAAAAGCGCGCCGGCCGGTCGCTCGAGTTGCACGTCCGCGCGATTCTGCTGGAAGAGGCGTTCGTGGGGGCCGAGACTTCAACCATGATCAGCCCACCGACCGGCGCCTGCGCCCCGATTTCCTGTTCCCGTCGCAGGCGGCCTACCGCGATCCCGCCTTTCCCGCCGAACGGCTAAGGATGCTCGCCGCCAAGACGACGCTCAAGGAGCGCTGGGGCCAAGTGCTGCGCGAGGCCGACCGCATTCCGGTGAAGCACATCCTAACCCTGCAGGAAGGCGTGTCGGAATCGGATTTCCGCGAGATCACCGGCGCTGGCATTGTCCTTGTCGTCCCACAGGCGCTTCACCAGCGCTTTCCGAAGCCGGTACGATCGAGCCTGCTGACCCTGGAGGCGTTTCTGGCGGAGGTGCGGCTGCTGTCTCCGGAGCTGCGTGCATGAGACGGTGGATCCTGTCCGGCCGCACGCTCGGCCTCGGCGACGGCACGATCGACGAGATTCCCGATCCGGATTCCGCCTACGGCTCGCTGGTCGAGCGCCGTCCGGTCTGGCCGGATGTCGAACCGGGAATGACCGGAGACGCCACGCCGTTAAAGGCGTCGCGCTATCCGATCGTGGTCCGACTGGTCCTCGATCTCGTCGACGGCGCGCCTGCCACCCGAATCGTGGGTGAAGTCCGCGGCCGGAGCTTCGACCTCGAGCCCGCCGACCTCGACCACGGCCACTGCGTGATCGATGGTGTCTGGTATCCGCTCGAACCCGTATCGCGGGCCGAGGTCGCCGCTTCCGCGGCCGGAACCTCGATCGGACCACTGCACTCGGCGCGCCAACTGCTCGACCTCAAGAAAGCGGCCGCGGGGGACGGAGCGGTCGAGGATCGGACGTCGGGCGTCGCCATCCCGCCGCTGCTGCTCGCCGGCTTGCGTGGAGGCGCGCCCGGCGGCGTCAACGCGGTGCTTTATCCCTACCAAGCCGATGGATGGCGCTGGCTGGGGTTTCTCCTTGGCGAACGTATCGGCGGCTTCCTTGCCGACGAGATGGGGCTCGGCAAGACGCTGCAGGTCATCAGTGTAGTCAGTGACCCCGGCCCGGAGCCGCTGGGCCAGGTGCTTGTCGTCGCGCCGGGCTCGCTGCTCGAGAACTGGTGTCGCGAATTCCGGAAATTCGCGCCCGCGGTGCGCGTGCTCAAACATCATGGGCCGCGACGGACCGGCCGGCCGGCCGATCTCGCCGAATGGGATGTCGTGGTCACTTCCTACGACAATGTCGTGCGCGACCAGTCGCTGTTGCAGATGATCGAATGGGGGGCGGTCGTGATCGACGAGGCGCAGAACATCCGCAATCCCGACGCCATCCGCACGCGGTCGGTGAAGCGGCTGCGACGCCGCTCGGGGATTGCCGTCACCGGCACGCCCGTCGAGAACCGGCTGATGGACCTCTGGTCGATCATGGACTTCGTCATTCCCGGCTATCTCGGGACGAGCGTGGAGTTCGAACGGCAATTCGGTGACGACCATGACGGGGCGGCCTCGCTCGAGCCGTTCGTGTCGCCCGTCATGCTGCGCCGCCGGGTCGCGGACGTCGCGCAGGACCTCCCCGACCGGATCGACATCCCGCAGGTCGTCGAGCTCGACGAGGCCGAGGCGCGCGCCTACGAGGCGATCCGCCTGCGCATCGCTGCCGAATATGGGCAGGCGGCGACGTTGGTGTCGCTGACCCTGCTGAGGCAGTTCTGCGCGCATCCGATGCTTCTCGAGCGTGCCGCCAGCGGTGATCCGATGGACTTCTCGAAGTTCGCCCGCCTCGACGAGCTCCTCGCCGAGATCTTCGCGCTTGGCGAAAAGGCGATCATCTTCACCTCCTACAATCGCATGTCCGACATCATCCAGAACCATGTGCGCCGGCGGCATGGCGCGTTCACCGGCGCGATCGACGGCAGGCTGCCTATCCCTGAGCGCCAGCCGCTGCTCGACCGGTTCAGCGAAATCGAAGGCGCGGCGGTGCTCATCCTCAACCCGCGTGCGGGCGGCGCCGGCCTCAACATCACTGCCGCCAATCATGTCATCCACTACAACCTCGAATGGAATCCGGCGCTCGAGGACCAGGCCTCGGCGCGCGCGTACCGGCGCGGGCAGGAGCGGCCGGTGACGGTTCACCGGCTGTTCGTCGCCGACACCGTCGAAGAAGTCGTCGACGAACGCCTAACCCGCAAGCGCGGCCTGCAGGAGGCCGCCGTCGTCGGCGTCGAAGGCGCCGAGGAAGACTATGCCGATGTCGTGGCGGCGCTTGACCGGTCGCCCATCGCAAGACTGGAGATCTGACGTGACCGCACGCACCATTTCGAAGACGCTGAGCGCGAACGACACGGGCGACACCGGCGGCCACCAGGCCGGCATTCTCGTGCCGAAGGACCGCGAAATCCTGTCCTTTTTTCCGTCCCTCGACCCGGACGAACAGAATCCACGCTGTCTGCTCAACTTCGTCGACGAGAGCGGTCACTTCTGGGAATTCGCGTTCATTTACTACAACAACAGGCTGTTCGGCGGAACGCGGAACGAATACAGACTCACGCGGATGACCAAGTACATCCGGGAGGCGGGACTGGTCCCGGGCGATGACGTCCGGCTCAGCCGCAGCGCGGATGGCCGCTACAGCGTCGCGTACCAGCGCCGGCACCAGCCGCAGCGTTCGGCGACGGGCGCGCTGAAACTCGGTTCGGGCTGGCGCGTCGTGCCGCTCTGACCACACTGCCTCTGGGGGGACGAATGGATCTCGAAGAACAGTTTGACTGCCCGCCCGATCCGGAACGGATGATCGAGGGCCTGCGCGACACTGGGTACGAATTCGACACGGCGATAGCGGACATCGTCGACAACTCGATCGCGGCGAACGCCACGAAGGTCGATCTGACGCTCGCCCTAGACTGGCGGGGCAACATCCGCCTGTCGATCGCCGACGATGGCGACGGGATGGATCTCGAGGGGCTGAAGAACGCCATGCGCTATGGCGCAAGGAAGCGCCCCAACCCGGCGAGCCTCGGCAAATACGGTCTCGGCCTCAAGACGGCGTCGACAGCTTTCTGTCGGGCGCTCACGCTCGTGTCGCGTCCCTCCGGCGATGCGCCGACGCTGATGGCGACATGGGATCTCGATCATGTCGCGAAACAGCAGAGCTGGGCGCTGCTGCTGAGCAGCGACGTCGACGAGGAGGCGCAGGAGCATCTGGACTCGGTGGCTCCCGAGCATTCCGGCACTGTCGTGGTCTGGGGCAAGGTCGACCGCCTGCTGCCGGACTTCGCCAACAAGGCCGGAAAGCCTGCGCAGAAGGCGCTTGAACGCAAGGTTGCCAGCCTCCGCCAGCATCTGTCGATGGTGTACCAGCGGTTTCTCGATCCCAAGGACGGGAGGGCGCGGACCGTCGGCATCTCGGTCAACGGCATCGTGCTGAGGGCCTGGGATCCGTTCGTGCTGGGGCTGTCGGAGCTCGTCGGCACCGAGGACGTGCCGACCGAAAACGAAAAAGGCGAGGAGGCGACGTTCAGTCTCCGCGCCTACACGCTTCCGCGCCGTGAGGAGTTTCCGACTCCCGAGCAGGCGAAAGAAGCGGCACTGTCCTCCGATCGGCAGGGAATCTACGTCTACCGCGAGAACCGGCTGATCCACGAATCGGACTGGCTGGGCCTCTACCAGAAGGAACCCCACTACACGCTTCTGCGCGTGGAATTCTCGTTCGACCACCGCCTGGACGATGCGTTCCAGCTGGACATCAAGAAGTCGCAGATCATACTCGACGAGGCGCTCGCCACCTATCTGCAGGACCAGTTCCTGCCGGCACCGCGCCGCGAGGCCGACCGCCGCTATCGCGAAGGCCAGCGCCGCGAAACCCAGAAGAAAGCACAGGGCGCGCACGACACGTCGAACGCTAACATCAAGGACCATGAGGCCGACGCCGGCGGCGCCAAGGTCAGCGTGACCAATCCGGCCGCCGACGAGGCGGAGGTCGAGAACGCGCACGGCCGGTTCAAGCTCAAGATTCCGGTACGCTCGGCCGACAAGCCCGGCGAGGTCTTCGTCAAGCCGGTCGACAGCATTCCGAACGGCCTGCTCTACGAGCCCGCCATCATCGAGCGGAAGCGCGCCGTGCTGGTGAACACGTCGCACCCCTACTACCGCAAGGTCTACGTCCCAAACTTCAACCGCAGCGTGACCATGCAGGGCATGGATTCGCTGCTCTGGGCGCTGTCGGTCGGCGAGCTCTCGACCATGCGCGGCGACAAGACGCAGGACCTGTTCAAGGACCTCCGCTACGAGGTTTCGCGCATCCTCGAGAAGCTGGTCGAGGGCCTGCCGGAGCCGGAGCTCGAGCAGGATGCCGCCTGACGCCGAAGCGGTCGCCCGTGCGGTCTCGAGGGAAACAGGACTGACGTTCGAGGGCCGTGCCGGCCGTGACGACGGCGGCACGTGGATCGAGCTTCATCCGGCCGGCCATCTTGCCGCGGAGACATTCATCATCCGCACGGCGATCGGATGGCGCAGGCTCGACATCACCTTCGACCCCGGTGCCTTTGCACAGGAGCTGATCGCCGAAATGGGCCGTGCCGACACCATCGGCCGGGCCCTGCTCGGCGCCGTGCTGACCGACTGCCGCGATGACGGCGCCGCCGTCGAACTCGAGATCAACGGTGCTCCCGCCGATCCGGCCGACGATGCCATATGGTCGACCGAGTGGACCAGCGTGAAGCTGGCAGTGCGTCGCGGCATGCTGCCCATCAATGCGGGCGACGACGCCGGCGATATGCGCCTCGTCCAAGGCTGGACGGGCCGGGTTGCCGCCGCGGTAACGGCACTGCTGCCACTCGAGGAACAGATCGAGGATGCGCCGCTCCCCGATGTCGAAGGGCTGCCGGAAGGCGCCCGCATCCGGATCGAGGTCAACCGCTACGAGCGGGACCGTCGCAACCGAGCTGCGGCCTTGGCCATCCACGGATACTGCTGCAAAGCGTGCAGACTGGACATGGAACTGGTCTACGGGTTCGACGCAGCAGGCCTGATCGAGGTGCATCACGTCACTCCGGTGTCCGAGCTGGGTCCCGACTACATCATCGATCCCGCGACCGATCTGGTGCCTCTCTGTCCCAACTGCCACTCGGTCGCCCACCGTCGGAAGCCACCATTTTCGGTGGAGGAGATCGCGGCGATGCTGGCGGCCCGCCTGCCTGCAGCCGGAGAAGCGGAATGAACGAACCGAAGGGCCCGCTGCATCGACAGTTCCTGAAGCTGATCGACGGGGAGGAGCCGCGCGAAGCGCTCTACGTGCTGTTCCGTGTCGCCGCTGGCCTGACGGCGATCGTTCTGGTCGCCGATTTCGTCATGATTATGAGGATGACGCCAGGGGAGTTCGGAGACTTCTTCGGCGGAGTCCTCAATCCGTTGCTGACGTTCCTCACTTTCATGGGGCTGCTGATCACGATCATTCTCCAGCATACCGAGCTCCGGGAATCGCGAGAGGAGTTTGCACGGTCGGCAGACGCACTCGAGTTTCAGAACAAGGCCATTGAACGACAGAACTTCGAGGCCACTTTTTTCCAGATGCTCACGCTGCACAACACCATCGTCAGCTCGATCGATCTGCAGTCCAAGGATGGGATGGTCACGACCGGGCGGGACTGCTTCCGGGTATTCTACACGCGCCTCACCAAGCTCTACCGCGAAAAGCAGGAAAAGCCGCCGAGGGCGGGGGCGGGAGGTGACGCGGACCGGACAAAGGTTGTCGCTGCATACAACGACTTCTGGCGCGATCACCAGCTCGAGTTAGGCCACTACTTCCGCTATCTCTACAACGTCATCCGCTTCGTAAAGGAGAGCGGTGTCGGTAGCGCCCGTTATCTGAGACTGATCCGCGCGCAGCTGTCCGACCAGGAGTTGCTGCTGCTGTTCTACAACTGCTTGACACCGCAGGGAGAGAAATTCCGCGAGCTCGTCGAGGAATTCTCGCTGCTCGACAACCTTCCAAGGATCCGACTCCTCGAAAAGGAACACGCTTCATTCATTGACCCGAGTGCCTTCGAGAGACCGGCGGAAGAGGATCTGGAAGTTACGACGACGACCGAGACTGGAGATGTGGCCGACGCCTGATTCGGCACCGGGAAACAAGGCTTCGCCCTTCCCACGGAGGTGATCCGACGCCACTGATGGCCATTGGGGCCGCATGCCTCCTTGCCGTCGCCCAAAGGAAGTCTAGGAGGCGGAACGACGATCCGAAGGAAAATAACGGTCCCGTATCGCCGTGCTCCGGGAAACGGCACGCTCCAGCTCCATCGCTGAAAAGTGAAGCTGCTCGACTCCGCGCTTTCCGCACACCGCATCAAGCTTGTCGTAGAGTGTGGCGTCGATGAGTGCGGACGTCATCACGCTGAACCCTTCGGCAGAATAGTGCTCCAGCATGTCCCCGACATCCACCAGCTTTCGTCCGGTCAGCGATGAGCCGTCCGTTACGAGCTTGCACTGGAAAATCCATTTCCGCGGTCGGTCGGCAGACCGCACGGGCAGGTCGAATGCTTCTATGTCCCGTCCGCCATCGCGCGACCGCGACTTGCCAAGTTTGCGAATCGTGTCGCTGTCGAAGCGCGGATGAGCATAGATCACATCGTAGCACAGCTGCTCGAAACTCTCATCGGTGAGTTCCTGCCAATACAGCCGCGAGGTTCCCGGCAGTCCGATCGCGCTGGACAATTGACCAGCGATCTTCCCAACCTCCTCGTGCAGCTCCTTGAGCGCAACTATATTCAGCGTCTTTGTGTCGTAGAGGACGTGGGTGAACAATCCGTCGAATACGGTGACGAGCGTTCCCGAGGAGTCGATCAGAATGCCCGCCCTCGCACCGGGCCGATGCCCGTGCTGATCGTGAACCCGGCGCCAGAGATGCTCCAGATACGGTGAGTGAGTGAATGATGCATCCGTCCAGTCGAAGTTGTCGGGATCATAGGTCTCCGTGTCGTAAGGGTCCTCTTCCTTCTCGCGGACGAGACTCGCACAGACTCTCGACTTGAAATACTGGTTCATCGGAAAATACGCGACGAGACCGTCTGCAACCACATAGGAATTTCCCGCGACCAGCAGCACTTCTCCGCTTAGAAATGTCTCGGGCTCGTATTTCTGCCCGGTTGCCGCGAAAAAGCGATCGAGTGGAACACCGGATGGGACAAGCCAGCTGTCCGGCGACGCGTAGCACGACCGCCCGAGCATGTGGCTGAACCCGCTTTTGTAGAACCCGGTCCTGCGCTCCGGAAATCTGGTGATCTCGTCTTTGTAATAGTCGGGCGCGTCGTAGCGCATCTGGGCATATGCGCCGCCCACCAGATTGGCGTAATACCAGTCAACTATGTCAGGGGCCAATGGAGCCAGCTCCTCCAGCTGATCCTGATAGCCCACAACCGCGTCCCGCGTGCGGCGAAAATGAGCTTCTTGCTCCGGATCACTCTCGTCGAGATCACGAAAGAGAACCGCGCATTCGAGCAACCTCGGGAGGAAATCGAGGCTAGGTCGGCGGAACGTCAGCTTCAGCCGAACCTTGTGCGTGCCAGGCGGATAGTCATGCTCGACATCCACGGCCTCTGCTGCCGTGGCCAGCTGCTCCGCCGTCCACGACGCTTCGATCAAGTCCTCGCAGATGTCGATGTGCGAGTTCGAATAGCCGATGCTGGGTAGCGGGATATACACTACGACGGAATCGACGCCACCAAGGAGCACACCTTCGGCGTCCTCGTCCCAGAAATCTGAGAGATCGACTACGGGGAGTGCAACTCCGGAGACTTCATCCATCCTTGAGTCCTTAATCTCTCGCGAATCTCGGTTCTGCGGCCTCTCATCTAGCGCGCATGCCGCGAACCTTTGCCCGCAAATAATTCCTATTGCGCGTGAATGGCCCCGAAAAGGTACGCAATGTCACCAGATGGGTTCTGACTTTTTCCCTCCAAACCAAAGAGACTTAAGCCCAAGCTCGCAAGCTTGAATCTCGTGCGGGCGGAGGCCCGCATGACACCTACCAAACTCCTGATTGGCCAGATTTTGGTCGTCTTCGCGATCGTGCTCGCGGGCATCTGGTCTGCGACACAATGGGCGGCAGCGGCACTCGCCTACCAGCCCGAGCTTGGATCGCCCTGGGCAATGATCGACGGGATTCCCGTCTATCGGCCCTGGGCGATCTTCATCTGGTGGTATCACTTCGACGCTTACGCGCCGCATGTCTTCGACCGAGCGGGCGCGATTGCCGGCGCCAGCGGCTTCATCGGATGTGGTGCGGCGGTGGCAGGTTCGCTTTGGCGTGCGCGGCAGCGGCGCAACGTCACCACATACGGTTCGGCGCATTGGGCTTCCGTTCGCGAAACCAAGGCTGCGGGCCTTTTCAGCGACGCCGGCATATTTCTCGGCAGGCTAGGCGAGCGCTATCTCCGGCACGACGGCCCCGAGCATGTCATGGCGTTCGCGCCGACCCGCTCGGGCAAGGGCGTCGGCCTCGTCGTACCGACACTGCTCGGCTGGTCGGGCTCGACCGTCATCCACGATATCAAGGGCGAGAACTGGCAGCTGACCGCTGGTTGGCGCGCTCGTTTCTCGCACTGCCTGCTCTTCAACCCGACCGATGTCCGTTCCGCGCGGTACAACCCGCTGCTCGAAGTGCGCCGCGGCGCGGACGAAGTGCGCGACGTCCAGAACATCGCGGACATCCTCGTCGACCCCGAAGGGGCGCTCGACCGACGCAACCACTGGGAGAAGACGAGCCATTCGCTGCTGGTCGGCGCGATCCTGCACATCCTCTACGCCGATGCCGACAAGACGCTTGCTCGCGTAGCGACCTTCCTTTCCGATCCGCAGCGCCCCTTCGTCGCGACGCTGCGCGCCATGATGACAACCAATCATCTCGGCACCGCTGAAGCGCCGGCAGTCCATCCGGTCGTGGCCTCGGCAGCGCGCGAACTGCTCAACAAGAGCGAGAACGAGCGCTCGGGCGTCCTCTCCACGGCAATGTCGTTCCTCGGGCTTTACCGGGATCCGACCGTCGCCGCGGTCACCTCCGCATCGGACTGGCGCATCGCTGACCTGGTCGAAGGCAGCCACCCGGTCTCGCTCTATCTTGTCGTGCCGCCATCCGACATCAGCCGCACCAAGCCGCTGATCCGGCTCGTGCTCAACCAGATCGGACGTCGTCTCACCGAGCATCTCCATGCCGAGAACAAGCCGGGTCGTCATCGCCTTCTGATGATGCTCGACGAGTTCCCGGCACTCGGTCGTCTCGACTTCTTCGAGACGAGCCTGGCCTTTCTCGCCGGCTACGGGGTTCGCGCCTTCCTGATCGCCCAGAGCCTCAATCAGATCGAGAAAGCCTATGGCGAGCACAACGCCATTCTCGACAACTGCCACGTCCGCGTTGCCTTCGCGACTAACGACGAACGCACCGCCAAGCGTATTTCCGATGCGCTCGGCACCGCTACCGAGCAGCGCGCGATGCGCAACTATGCCGGCCATCGGCTCGCGCCCTGGCTCGCTCATGTCATGGTCAGCCGGCAGGAGACCGCTCGCGCGCTGCTGACGCCCGGCGAGGTGATGCAGTTGCCGCCGGTTGACGAACTGGTGCTCGTTGCTGGCCACGCGCCCGTGCGCGCGAAGAAGCTGCGCTATTACGAGGATCGCACCTTCAAGGCCCGCATCCTTCCTTCGCCAACTCTTGGCAACGGACGCTATGCCGATCTTCCGGAGGCGCGCTCGAATGACTGGCACGATCATGTCCGCGGTATCGACTCCCGTCTCGGCGAGATCGTGGATGAGACCGGGGAGGAAACCGGCGGCGGCCTCGAGCAGGTTCGGCACCCCGCCCACGAAATCGAGCAGGCGGCGCCGCTCGAACCGGCAACGGCCGACGTGCTGGGTCTTGGCGACGACGACAGCGACGTCGCGACCGACCAGCGGACAATGGATCAGGCTCGCTCGCTGGCCGCGTCGCGCACCGTGTACGCGATCGATTCCGCATCGTCGCGTCCCGACGACCTTCAGCTGGACTTCTGACCATGGTCGAGAAAGTCCGCCATCAGCTGTTCCTCCCCAAGCCGCTCAGCGACAGGCTGGAAGCGCTTGCAGCGAAACCGGGTGCATCGAAGTCTGCGATTCTCGTCGACGCCCTGACGGCTTGGCTCAATCGCCGCGGCTCGTCCGAACTCGATGACCGGTTCGGCCTGCGGCTCGATCGCATGTCGACCGCGCTCTCCCGGATCGAGCGCGACGGCCATGTCATTCTGGAGACGTTGGCTCTGTTCATTCGGTTCGAGCTGTCGATCCAGGCACCGCTCGCCGACGGCGATCAGGCCGGCCGTGCAGTCGGCCGGGAGCGGTTCGAGGCATTCGTCGCGCAGGTCGGCCGGCAGGTTGCCGCCGGTCGGCGGACGATCGGGACGGAGCAGGACCGATGAACGGCTCGCTCGCCCGGGACCGCCGCCGCGCGATGCTGCGCACCGCTATGGGGCCGGACATAGCGCTCGCGCTCGCAGACGCCCACGTCATCGAAATCATGGTCAACCCCGACGGCGCGCTCCGGCTCGACCGTCTCGGCGAAGGCCGCGTCGACACGGGCGTCAGGATCGAGCCGGATCAGGTCGAGCGGATCATCCGCCTCGTGGCGAGCCATGCCCGCGCCGAGATCCATGGAGATCGGCCGATCATCTCGGCGGAACTGCCGCCCCATCTGGAGGGCCGCGCCGGCGAGCGGTTCGAAGGCGTGCTTCCGCCCGTCTCGACCGGGCCGTGCTTCTCGATCCGCAAGCCCGCGGAGCGCCTCCACACGCTCGACGACTATGTAAGCGACGGGATCATGTCGGAGGTTGCGGCCGATACGCTGAGAGCGGCGGTCACCCAGCGCTACAACATCCTGGTCGCAGGCGGGACGAGTTCGGGCAAGACCACTCTGGCCAATGCCCTGCTCGCCGAGATGTCCTGGGTCGATGCGCGGGTCATCCTGATCGAGGATACCCGCGAACTGCAGTGCCCTCTGCCGGACACCGTCGCGCTGCGCACGCGCCCCGGTGTTACCACAATGACCGACCTGGTTCGCTCGACCATGCGTCTCCGGCCCGACCGCATCATCGTCGGCGAGGTCCGCGGCCCTGAAGCGCTCGACATGCTCAAGGCCTGGAACACGGGACATCCGGGCGGCATCGCCACCGTCCACGCCAACAGTGCGATCGCCGCGCTCTACCGCATCGAGCAGCTGGTGCAGGAGGCGGTGGTCACCGTGCCGCGCCAGCTGATCGCCGAGGCCATCGACATGATCGTCTTCATCACCGGCCGCGGGACCTCGCGTCGGATCGAGACGATCGCGCGGGTGACCGGCCTCGACGCGCAAGGCGGCTACGCGCTCGCCGACACCTCTCCACCCCCCAAGCCCCAAGGAGCACGACCATGACTGCTTGTCTGATTCCCGACCGTCGCACCACGTTTATCGCGGGAGCCGTGATCGGCCTCGGGCTGGCGCTCGCCAGCAAGGCGCACGCCGCAGGCACCGGCATGCCGTGGGAGCAGCCGCTCCAGCAGGTGCTCGATTCCGTGCAGGGGCCGGTCGCCAAGATCGTCGCAGTGATCATCATCATCGTCACCGGCCTGACGCTCGCATTCGGCGAGACCGCCGGCGGCTTCCGACGGCTGATCCAGATCATCTTCGGCCTCTCGATCGCGTTCGCGGCGTCAAGCTTCTTCCTCAGCTTCTTCAGCTTCGGCGGCGGAGCGCTGATCGCGTGAGCGAGCATATCGAAGGCTTCGAGGTTCCCATCCACGGGAGCCTCGGAGCGCCGATCCTCCTCGGCGGTGCCCCCCGCGGTCTCGCGATCGTCAACGGGACGCTGGCCGCAGCGATCGGCCTGGGTCTGCAGCAGTGGATCGCCGGGATCGTCGTCTGGGCCGTCGGGCACAGCATCGCCGTCTTCGCGACCCGGCACGATCCGTCGTTCGTGCCGGTCCTCGTCCGCCATCTCAGACAGAAGGGCTATCTCGCATGCTGAGCCTGCGTGAATATCGCGTGCGCGCCGATCGGCTCGCCGATCATCTGCCCTGGGCGGCTCTGGTCGACAAAGGCGTCATCCTCAACAAGGACGGCAGCTTCCAGCGGACGCTCGCGTTCCGCGGACCCGACCTTGAGAGCGCAACTGAAGCCGAGCTCGTATCGGCCTGCGCGCGAGCGAACAATGTCCTGAAGCGGTTCGGCACAGGGTGGGCGCTGTTCTTCGATGCCGAGCGCCGCGAGGCGCTCGGCTATCCGGCAGGGAGCTTCCCCGATCCGGCGTCCTGGCTCGTCGACGAGGAACGGCGGGCGCGCTTCGAGGCGGAATGTGCCCATTTCGAGAGCCGCTACCATCTCACGCTCGTCTGGCTGCCCGCTGCCGACGGCGCCGATGCCGCGGGTCGATCCCTCGTCGATCGGCCCGACGCCGTCGGGGGGCGCGATTGGCGCGGCGCGCTGGCGAGCTTCATCGCGGAGACGGATCGCGCGCTCGACCTGTTCGCCGCGTTCATGCCCGAGGTGCGGGCGCTCTCGTCGACCGAGACGCTGACCTACCTCCATGGTGCGGTTTCCAGCCGGCACCATCCGGTCGCGGTGCCGGAGACGCCTATGTATCTCGATGCACTGCTCGCCGACACACCGCTGGTCGGCGGTCTCGAACCCATGCTTGGGTCTCGGCATCTGCGCACGCTCACGGTCGTCGGCTTTCCAAACGTCAGCCGGCCCGGAATTCTCGACGCACTCAATGAGGCCGATTTCGCCTATCGCTGGGTCACCCGCTTCATCGCCCTCGACAAGACCGATGCGACCAGGCTCCTGACCAAGCTCCGCCGCCAGTGGTTCAACAAGCGCAAGTCGATCACCGCGCTTCTGCGCGAAGTGCTATACAACCAGCCGGTCCAGCTGCTCGACAGTGACGCCGACAACAAAGTGGCAGACGCTGACATCGCGCTTCAGGCGCTCGGCGGTGACCATGTCGCCTTCGGCTATCTGACCACGACCATCACCGTCAGCGACGAGGACCGCGCAGGCGTCGAAGCCAAGATCCGGCAGGTCGAGCGGATCATCGGCGGCCTCGGCTTCACGACGATCCGCGAGGGTGTCAACGCCGTCGAGGCCTGGCTCTCGTCACTTCCCGGCCATGTCTATGCCAATGTCCGTCAGCCGATCATCCACACGCTGAACCTGGCGCATCTGATGCCGCTGTCTTCGGTATGGGCAGGGCCAATCGGCAATGCCCATCTCGAAGGGCCGCCGCTGCTGGTCGCGCAGACCGCGGGATCGACGCCCTTCCGGCTTTCCACCCATGTCGGCGACGTCGGTCACATGATGCTGGTCGGTCCGACCGGCGCTGGCAAGTCGGTCATGCTGGCGCTGATCGCGTTGCAGTTCCGTCGCTACGCCGACGCGCAGGTCTACATTTTCGACAAGGGCCTTTCAGCCCGCGCCGCAGTGCTGGCGATGGGGGGCGCGCACCACGCGCTCGGTGCTTCGGACGGAGATACCCTAGCGTTCCAGCCGTTGCTGCGGATCGACGATGCCGTCGAACGGAGCTGGGCAGCCGAATGGATCGCGGCGCTCCTCGATGCTGAGCGCGTGACCGTCACTCCCGAGGTCAAGGATGCGGTCTGGTCGGCGCTCGGCAGCCTGGCGTCGGCACCCCCGCAGGAACGCACGATGACCGGACTGGCGCTGCTGCTCCAGTCGAACGCGCTCCGCACCGCGATCCAGCCATATACGCTGGACGGACCGCACGGCCGGTTGCTCGATGCAAGCGAAAGCGGTCTCGCCTTCGCCGACGTCCAGTGCTTCGAGACCGAGGCGCTGCTCGGCCAGTCAAGCGTCGTCGCGCCGGTCCTGACCTATCTGTTCCATCGGCTCGAGGAACGCTTCGACGGCCGGCCGACATTGCTGATCCTCGACGAAGCCTGGATCTTTCTCGACCATCCGCTCTTCGCGGCGCGCATCCGGGAGTGGCTTAAGACACTGCGCAAGAAGAACGTCGCGGTGCTGTTCGCGACGCAAAGCCTCGCAGATGTGGCAGGCAGCAGCATCGCGCCCGCTGTCATCGAAAGCTGCCCGCAGCGCATCCTGCTTCCCAATGACCGTGCGATCGAGCCGCAGAGCCGCGAAGCCTACGCCCGCTTTGGCCTCAACGATCGCCAAATCGAGCTTATCAGCCGGGCCACGCCAAAGCGTCACTATTATCTGCAATCCGCGCGCGGAAACCGCCTGTTCGAGCTGGGGCTCGGGCCGATCGCGCTCGCGCTTTGCGGTGCCTCAGATCCGGCCAGCCAGCGCCGGATCGAGACCATCCTCGCCGAAGACGACCCCGAAGGTTTCGCCGCCCGCTTCCTGCGCGACGCCGACCTCGGCTGGGCCGCCGATCTGCTCGCCGACTTTCCCGCTCCCTGACCCTCCAGCCCCGAGGAGAATGACGATGACGACGAAACTGCCTTTCAAGAAATACCTGATGGCCAGCGCGCTTGCGGTCGGTGCCGCTGGCTCGCTCGTGATGGGCGTGGTCACGACCACCACGCCGGCGCGGGCGCAACTCACCGTGTTCGACCCGGGCAATTACAGCCAGAACATCCTGACGGCCGCGCGCACGCTGCAGCAGATCAACAACCAGATCCAGATGCTGCAGAACCAGGCGCAGAGCCTGATCAACCAGGCCAAAAACCTGACGACGATCACGTTCCCCGAGTTTCAGGCGATCACCCAGACGATCCAGCAGATCGACCAGCTGATGGGCCAGGCACAGGCGATCCAGTTCCGCGTCGCAGGGCTCGATCAGCAGTTCCGGTCGATGTTCCCGACGAGCTTCAACCAGGCGCTCACCAACAACCAGCACGTCGTCGACGCGCGCGCCCGGCTCGATGCGTCGATGGATGCCTACAAGCACACCATGACCGTGCAGGCGCAGGTGGTGGAGAATGTCGCCGCCGACGCTGCGACGCTGAACGGCATCGTCCAACGGAGCCAGGGCGCACAGGGTGCGCTTCAGGCGCAGCAGGCCACGAACCAGCTGCTCGCCCTCGTCGCCAAGCAGCAGTTCCAGCTCCAGACGCTGATGGCGGCCCAATACCGTGCCGATGTGATCGAGCGTGCCGTTCGGACCCAAGCGCAGTCCGACGCGCAGGGCGCGACCAAAAAATTCCTCGGCTCCGGCAACGCCTACACCCCCCAATAGGCGGAGCCGGTCTGGCATCGGCGGGCCTCGCCCCTCCGCCGATGTCGCCGCGGGGCGCGTCGAAGCTCCCCCAGGCGCGCCCCGCGGCATCTTCTTCACCTTGTCAGGACACCAGCCACCGTGAACGACCTCAACGTCATCGACCAGTTCATGCAGGCCTTCATCACCTATATCGACAGCGGGTTCGGTCTGCTGGGCGGCGACGTCAGCTTCCTCAGCCGGACGCTGATCGCGCTCGACATCACACTGGCGGGCCTGTTCTGGGCGCTCGGCGGTGAGGACAACGTCCTCGGCCGATTGATCCGCAAGATCCTGTACATCGGCGCGTTCGCGTTCATCCTGAACAGCTTCTCGACGCTGGCCGACATCATCTTCCGCTCGTTCGCACAGGCCGGCCTCACCGCCGGCGGCGGCGGCATGGCCGCGGCCGATCTGCTCAAGCCCGGGCGCCTCGCCGGGACCGGTTTCTCCGCCGCCTGGCCGCTGCTCGAACAAGCCTCGCAGATGATGGGCTTCACCAGCTTCTTCGATAATTTCCTGACCATCATGGTCCTGCTCATCGCGTGGGTGCTCGTCATCCTCGCCTTCTTCATCCTTGCAGTGCAGATGTTCGTGACGATCATCGAGTTCAAATTGAGCTCGCTGGCCGGCTTCATCCTCGTGCCGTTTGCCCTCTGGAATCGGACAAGCTTCCTCGCCGAGCGCGTGCTGGGGCACGTCGTGAGTTCCGGCATCAAGGTCATGGTCCTGGCGGTCATCGTCGGCATCGGCTCCAACTATTTCTCGCAGTTCACCACGGCCTTGCAGGGGCAGGAGCCCGACATCGGTCAGGCGCTCAGCCTCGTGCTCGCCAGCCTGGCGCTGTTCGGTCTCGGCATTTTCGGCCCCGGCATTGCCTCGGGTCTTGTCTCCGGCGCGCCGCAGCTCGGTGCCGGTTCGGCCTTCGGTACGGCGCTGGGTGCCGGCGGCATCATCGTCCTGGGCGGCGCCGGCGCCGTCGGCGCTGCGCGCGGTCTCGCGGCGGCAGGTCTCAGTGCGGTTCGAGCCGGCACCAGCATGGGGTCGGCCGCCGGCACGGCGTACAAGCTCGGACAGGAAGCAAGCGGATCGTCGAGCGTCGGTGCTGGAATGCGCGGCATGGCAACTGCCGCGTCGAATGCGGCGCGTTCCAGGATGTCCGCCGCGCTCGGCCTCGGCGAAGCCGCAGAAAGCGGCCGACAGGGCGCATTCAACGCGATGGTCGGCAGCACCACTCCCGCCGCCGCGAGCGCCGGCGACGACGTATCGAGCATGCCCGGCTGGGCGCGGGCCATGAAGAACCAGGCGTCGGCCCGATACCACCGCCAGGCCGCAATCCACGCTGTTGGCCAAGGCGACCGGGGCGGCGCCGGCGCCACCCCCGATATCAAGGAAAGGGACGACTGATGCTCTTCAAACGTGCCGTGCAACGCTATGGGCGATCGCCCATTCCCGAGACGCCCTTCCAGCGCGCCGGGCAACTCTGGGACGATCGGATCGGATCCGCGCGCGTCCAGGCCCGCAACTGGCGGCTGATAGCGTTCGGATGCCTCGGGCTCACTACCGCACTGTCGGGTGGGCTGCTCTGGCAATCCCTGCAGAGCCGCGTCGTGCCCTACGTCGTCGAGGTCGACAAGCTGGGCGAGCCCCGCGCCGTGGCCGCAGCCGAGGCGGGCTTTCATCCGACCGATCCGCAGATCGCCTGGTTCCTCGGTCGCTTCATCACCAGCGTGCGGTCGGTCTCGCTCGATCCGGTGCTGATGCGGCAAGACTGGTTGTCAGCCTACGACTTCACCACAAAGCGTGGCGCGGTCTTTCTTGGCGACTACGCCCGCGCGGCCGATCCGTTCGGTCGGGTCGGCGAGCGAACCGTTTCCGTGCAGGTCACGAGCGTCGTCCGCGCGTCCGATCGGTCCTTCCAGGTGAAATGGATCGAGACCAGCTACGAGCGCGGAGCGCAGGCCGGGACCGCGCACTGGACCGGTATCCTGACCGTCGTCCTCAAGGCTCCGGCGAGCGCCGATGCGCTGCGCCGCAACCCGCTCGGGCTCTATGTCGATGCCGTCGACTGGAGCCGGGAACTGGAACCGGGGGTGACGGCGCCCGCAGCGCCATCGCCCTCCGCGCGGCCGGCCATCGCCCCGGCTCCAAACCTTCCGTTCGGATCGCCGCTCGATCCGAACCTCGCTCAGCCCCAGCAACCGCAAACGGAGACCCGCCAATGAAAGCCCTTGTCGTCACCGGCCTGCTCGCCAGCGCCAGCATCGCGGCGGCGCAGACCGCGCCCCTCCTGCCGTCTCAGCCGCCCGTGTCCTCAACGGAGGTGGCCGCACCGGTCGTCGCCCAGCCTATCCCGGCGGCGAGGCCGCGGACGAAACCGCACCGGCGGATGCCACCTTCGCCGGCGGAACTGCGCGTTCGCGCCGCCAACCGCGCGGCGACGCTGGAGCCCGTCGCGGCCGGATATGTCAACGCGGTCCAGGTCTACCCGTTCAGCGATGGCGCGGTATTCCGCGTTCTCACGGCACCCGGGCAAGTGACCGACATTGCGCTGCAGCCGGGAGAAGCGCTGGGCGCGGTCGCCGCCGGCGATACCGTTCGTTGGGTGATCGGCGACACGACCAGCGGCAGCGGCGAAGGCAAACGGACGCACGTCCTGGTGAAGCCATTTGCCGCCGGGCTCGCCACGAACATAATCATCACTACCGACCGGCGGACCTACCATCTGGCGCTTTCGAGCGCCGAACGCTCGGCGATGGTTGCCCTGTCATGGACCTATCCGCAGGACCAGCTCATCGCGCTGAAGGCGGCGGAGGATCGAACCCGCGCCGCTCAGCCAGTCGCAACCGGCGTGTCTGTCGACCAGCTCCATTTCGACTATGTCATCTCCGGCGATCAGCCGGTGTGGCGGCCACTCCGCGCCTTCGATGATGGTCGTCAGACCTTTATCGAGTTCCCGGCCGGTCTGGGCACCGGCGAGGCGCCACCGCTCTTCCTCGTCGATGGCACGGGGACCGCGCAGCTGGTCAACTACCGAGTGCAAGGGCGCTATTATGTCGTCGATCGGCTGTTCGAGGCCGCCGAGCTGCGACTTGGATTGAAGCGTCAGGACGTCGTGCGGATCACCCGCTCCGGCGAGACCAATTCGCGGCGGAGGGCGTCGTGACCGAGGCCATTGCGCAGCCGAGCGTCAAGCTCGACCCGGAGACGCTGGCGATCCGGGCGCGGCCGCCCCGCGCGATCCGCTTCAAGCGCGGCGTGATCATCGCGATCGCGGCAATCGGCTCGGTCAGCCTCATTGCCGTGACCTGGATGGCATTGAAGCCGCGGTTGTTCCAACGCGGGGATGCCCAGCAGGAACTCTCCCAGCCGAATGTGCGGCCGACGAGCGATGGCTTGAGCGGTGCGCCGGCCACATACGGCGACGTGCCCCGTCTCGGCCCGCCGCTCCCGGGCGACCTTGGCAAGCCGATCCTCGAACGGCAGCAGCAGCTTGCGACGGCGGTCAATCCGAATGACCAGCAGTTTCAGCAGGCGGAAGCGGCCGAGCGGGAACGCCGGCTCGCCGAGCTGAAAGCGGCCCGCGAGTCCGGGGTGCTGGTGCAGAACCGTCAGACCCAGCCGACTGGCGAAGCGTCCATCGCCGCGCCAGCCGCAACGCCCGCGAGCGAGCCTGGTAAGGTTGCACTCGACCCGACAAGCGATCCCAATGCCCAGGGGCGCAAGACCGCGTTCGTGGTGGCGCTGGATCCGAAAGGCGACGTGAACCCACATGCGCTCACGCCGCTGCCGTCGCCCTATACGCTGTCGGCGGGCAGCGTGATCTCGGCCAGTCTGATCACGGGCCTGCGGTCCGACCTGCCGGGACTGGTCACGGCACAGGTGATCGAGAACACCTATGACAGCGCCACTGGCCGATTGCTGCTCGTTCCGCAGGGCGCTCGGCTAGTGGGCTCCTATGACAGCGTCGTCGCCTTCGGCCAGAAGCGGGCGCTGATTGTCTGGCAGCGTATCATCATGCCGGACGGAAGCTCGCTACGCATCGACAACGTGCCGGCGACAGATCCCTCGGGCTATGCCGGCCTCGCCGACAAGGTCGACTTCCACACCTGGCAGCTTCTGAAGGGCGTGGCGCTCTCGACTCTGCTCGGCGTGAGTTCGGAGCTGGCGTTGTCCGGGCAGAGCGATCTCGTACAGGCGATACGGATGTCGACGCAGGACAATGTTGCGCGTGCTGGCGACCAGATCACCCAGCGCAATCTCGGAATTCAGCCGACAATCACGATCAGGCCCGGCGCGCCGGTTCGGCTGGTCGTCCACAAGGATCTTGTGCTGGCGCTCGCAGGAAAGGAGAGCTGACATGGCGGAATTAAAGCTGCCGCAGCTTCCTGATCGAAACCCGGTAAAGCTCAGCATATCGGTCTTGCCTGACCTTCATCAGTCGCTGGTGGAATATGCCGCAATCTATGCGCAGGCCTATGGGCGGGAAGAACCGGTGACCGAACTGATCCCGGCGATGCTCGCTGCCTTTCTCGAAAGTGATCGGGCATTCGTTCGCGGCCGAGGCAAAGCATGACGCGCCGCAAGACACCCGAAGAGCGCGATCGCGAAAAGGCAGCCGCTCTGGAGGAATTGCGGACCCTGCCTACGGAACCGATCAGCGTCCGCGTTTCGGCTGCCGTCAAACTCACCGGTATCCCGCGCACGACGCTTTACGAGCTAATGAAGTCTGGTGAGATCGAAGCCGTCAAGATCGGTCGATCGACGTTCATTCCGTATCGTTGTCTGCGACGACTAGTCGGGTGATTTTCGCCCGGATCGTCGAATTATCACGCCAAAATATACCATTGGCGTATTTCAGTCGCATAATCCGATGGGCACAAGTGCCTAAAAGGCCACATCAGTCATCTGAGGCGAAGGCGCGTTGGGATTGGCGCCTGTCATAGCAGAAGTGATACATAATTGGATTCGAAAATCCGCTGTTCACTTTCGATCGCGAGACGCAAATGACAGTATAGCGCCCAGTATTTTCGCCATATATAATCAGTCGATGACATATATTGGACGGTCAGCCCGATTTCGGTTGCCGCTTCCCAACCGATCATCTGGCCGTGCGACTGATATTTATCGATATCCATCAGTTCGCTGGCAATCTTCGAGAAATTTTTTCCGCGGCGCTTGAGCAGGTTTTCCGCGAAGGACCGCGCTCGATCGCTGACCGACCGGAACTTCCGCACGATCGTCGGGTCAAACTTCTCGAAGGTGATGCGATTGGCAAGGTCGTCAGGCGCTTCCCCGAGCGCGCGCCGCGCCGCGTCATAGGCTTTCAAATAGGTCAGGACGGAATAAACCATGTCGGAACCATTACCGTCCTTGGACGAAACCTGTGGATCGATCGGTCCGAGCTCGGAGGAGTCGCTCATTACAATGGCGTTGGCACCCAGCGCCATGAGCGTGCCCGCGCTCTTGGCATAGTCCGGAACGATCACCCGCAGCTGCCCGTCTTCGCCGGCAGCGCTTCTGACCAGCGTGATGAGCTTTTCGGCGGCATCGACATCGCCGCCGGGCGTGTGGAGCAGTAGATCGATGGGATCGCCGGGTGTGATGTTGTGGAGCATGTCGACGAAACCCAGCGTGTCGATACGGTCCACAGGCGCCTTGTTGCCAGCGACGTAGCAGAGCAATTTGGGCTGGTCGGCCTCGATGTCGCGAATTAGAGTTTGGCGTTGATAGCGTGCCGCATTCATCGCTGTGAACATGGGCGTCTTCTCGATCGCCCTCGGCGGCTGCGGCGTGATCGGTTGCGGGTCGTCACCCGCATCTTCAACGTCGTTCATCGGTCGCTGTCCTTGGCCCAGAGAATCCGGCCGTTACGAATGAAGTAATGGCATCGACGTTGGGTGCCCCGCGAGTCGATACTTGGCGAGATGGTTAGTCGCGGTAGCTGATTCAACGTCCAGTTCGGGTGCCGCGCTTGGTCGGCATTGAGCATGATCCGATGCCCGGTGCGGCACGGACAATCAAAGACGATCCATTTTATCCGATCAGCATCACCAACAAGCGTCACCGCATTGCGCGGCAGACGGTCAGGAACTTCATCGGCAGACTCTGTCGCACCGATTACACGCCAACGCCAGAATGGGAGCCATTGCCACCAGGATATCTTCATTCCGCACCCCATAACTGGCCGAGAAACGGCTCTTCGTCGCCTGCTCCCCATTTGCCCTGCGCCATATCGCAATAATGTCGGGGGCGTGGTGCTGCGCTGTTGGTCGAGATCTCGCGTTCATGGAGCCTGAGTAGGGTCTCGTTCGGGCGCTCCGGAGGTCCATAGCCGATCAGTCGGTCGAGGAGTTCATTGACCGCCGCTGCCGCGACAGCGGTCGTGAACGCCACGACCGCAGGCTCTACCTGGCCGAGCGCCGGTGCATAGCCCTCGTCGGCCAGCCGCTGCCGCTCCTCCGGCGTCCGCATTTCCGCAGCGGCCCGTGCCATGTCGACCCGATTGCGGCAGACGAGACATGCCGCGCCTGGCGTGAGCGTCGTGACCCGGCCATCAATGCCGATCAAGACGCCGGCGCTGTCGCTGCTTAGGAGCACACCTACATCGATCACCGGCGTCAGCAGGAATGTCGCCAATCGCGACAAGACCAATCGTCCTGCATTATCGTCCGTGCATCCGAAGACGATATCGGACGACCGCAACGCTTGGGCGACCGATTGCACCGTCACCATGCCCTGGATTGTCGAGCAGATGAGATCGGGAGCAATCCGCATCAGATGCGCCCGCAACACGTCAACTTTCGGTTGGCCGACCTCCCGCGGTGTCGAGCCGAAGACGCGGGTGACGTTGCTCGCGGAGAGAATGTCGCTGTCGACTAGCAGGAGGTGCCGCACGCCGAGCCGGACAAGTTGCTCGGCAACAGCTGAACCGGTGCCGCCGGCGCCGACTATGGCGACGCGCAGATCGCCAAGCACATGCTGGATGTCCGGCCCGAACGCGCGCACATTCCGGTCGAAGATGGTGGCGGGCGCCGTCGTGTCGCGGGTAAAGTTCTGTAGAAGCCGCCAGCGTTCGCCGACTGACCACACGCGATCGATCGGTACCGCCTGACCGCCTTCCGGCGTAATCTCGCCGGTGAAGATAAAGCCGTCGCTCTGCGGCGATGCGATCAGCGTCGCGTAGAAGGCCGAACCGCTGCGCAGTTGAAAAAGGTCGGAAATGTCACGATCGACCTGCCGGTCATATTTGCTCGGGATCGGCACAGCTCCGTCACCAGGGTGGGTGTGAAACCAAATAGGAATGGCTCTGTCGGTTTCGGCTGCTCCAAGCGCTCCGACATAACCTTCGGAGCCGATCAGCATGTGATATTGGCTCCGCTCCGTATACGCCGACGAAGGCACCCAATGCAGCGCCCGGCTCAGGAGACGGACATCCTTACCGGTCTCGACCCGGCGAGCGAGAAGAACACCCGCACTTTCAAGCGGATTGTGCGTCGCGGCCGTGATTTCATCCGCGATAGGGCCAGGGATTACAAGCGTCGTAGTCATGCAGCACGCGCCATCGCGGCGGCATCGAGTTCCTTGCGCACCAGCGCAAGATAGCTCTCGATCGAGTCGATGCCCGACCGCCACTGGCCGGGCTGAAGATGGCGAGACCAGCGCTGCCAAGTGCGACCGAGATGAGCCTCTTGAGATTCAGTCGCCGCGATGGTTTGCCCATCTACGCGCCTGACTGCGGGCTCGAACCACCACATGTCGGGCGGCACGTCCGGATAGCCCGCTGACAGCCGCAGCAGCAGATCGGACGCGCCAAGTGTGAACCCGGCCGGCAGCGGAAAGGAAGGGATAACGACGTTGATCATGCCGCCGTCGAGCGACACCATGTGGCTCGGCGCCCTTGCTTGCAAGTAGTCATGGTCGTCTGGCGGCAACATTGTCTTCCCCCTCAGTGAGCGCCCGGGTTGATCTGCGCTGGCGCGGTGAAGAAGCGCAGACCATTGCGCATCTCGACCTTCGTGTCGGCTTCGATCTTTAGGTCGGAGCCTCCCGGAACCACTTCGAAAAGGTCGCGCTCTGGACCGATGTCGGGCTCGGGCAAGCGCCGCAAATCCGCGCCGGTCAGCACCGGCTCAGACACCTTGTAGTTCGTCCGGTCGATCTTGATTTCGAACTTTTCCGGCCGACCGGGATGTTCATGCTGCTTGTCGTCGTTGTCGGGACTCATTGCCACCTCCATAATTTGATACCGTGATACCACACCACCAATAGGATTGACAAGCGGCAAGTTTTGGTGCAAAACAGCGCCATGAAACAGGCTAAGGCAATGACGGTTCGCCTTTCCGAGGAGCAGGCGCTCGCGTTGGAAACGGTTGCGAGCGTGGAAAACCGTCCAGTCTCCGACATCATCCGGGCTGCGATCTCGACGCACATCGAGACTTTGCGGCGTGATCCGAGTTTTCAGGCTGGACTCAAGGACCGGATTTCGCAGGCGCGTAAACTGCTCGACCGCTAGAGCGTGGGTCGGCGCATATCCGGAACGGTTGGAGACATATGAAAAAGATCAACAGGGGATTGAAGGCGAGCGACTCCGGCGTTGTGCTTGGCCAGCGAACCTTCGCCGCGATCACGGCGGTCGAGGGCATCGGACTGAGTGCGGCAAGCCGCAAGCGTCTCTCCGACTTGAAGAAGCGTAAGCTCTCCGCAGACGATCAGCGCTCCGAGGTAATACGAGCCTACCAGGACGCCAATACGCGCAAGTGATGTCGGTCGGCTACGACGCCTTCGACGACCCTTACGCTTACAAGGGCAGTCCCACTCTCAAGAATAAGCTCGGGCTGCGCGATCCGGCACTACTCGAGGCGTTCGAACTTGAAATGACAACGCTGCGGGCTCGCGAGCCGCTGCCGCTTGGGCGCTATGATCCCAACCATTACCGTCGGGTTCATCACCATCTATTCCAGGACGTCTACAGCTGGGCCGGCAAATACCGCACCGTTCGGACGGCAAAAGGTGGTAATCCCTTCTGCTTTCCGGAATATATCGATGGGGAGATGAAGCGGCTTTTCGCCACGCTTCCGTCCGCCATGGCAGCAGCGAATGCAGAGGTCTTTGTCGCCGAGATGGCGCGGTTTCTTGGCGAGCTAAACGCGATCCATCCGTTCCGTGAAGGCAATGGGCGCTCCCAGCTCTCATTCGCGGCGATGCTCGGCGAGCGGGCTGAATATCCGTTGGATTTCTCGCGCGTCAAACGAGACACATTTCTGCCCGCGATGGTTGCAAGCTATGATGGCGATCTTGAACCGCTGGTTGCGGAGTTCAGAATCTTGCTCCGATGAGCCTGTCGGACATCATCCTTTCAGACCGACTGCGTAACCTGACCGCTCAAAACATGGCGCTGCGAATCGGCGGCGCGAAGTCCGCGATTTGCACCTTTGGGACTCGAACCTTCTCAGCAAAAAAGTGCGAGGGTATCGGTGAAGGTATCGGCCTATACCAGTTCTCGAAAACGGGAGATTTCTGGGGCTCCTGAACCCTTTTCGAGTCCTCTTCTGGGCACCATTTTCTTCCAGACTCTTGGCTTGGCTGGAAGTAGCTGCAAAATCCGGCTTTCCTGTACGAGCCTGCCCCCTGTGCGGCGATGAAAAGCGCCATGCGCGAGTATGCTGGCTAGGCTGGCCCCAATTGCTGTTTCCCGCGTGTCGGGTCGTCAAAGTCACGGCGGCAGGGGCCATTTGCGCCAGCGCGGGTTTAAGGTCTTGCTCGGAAGCACTTTCATGCTTTCCGCCCGACGCTATATGGGCTCCGGAATATTGCATCACTTGTCTCGCGGCCGGCTGTTCCGCCCGGCACTTCATGGAAAGGCAGATCGCCAGGGCGCTGAATTCTGATGAACTATCGCCATTCCTTCCATGCGGGCAACAGCGCCGATGTCGTGAAGCATAGCCTGCTGATCGCCCTTGTGCGGGCGTTGCAGCAAAAGCCCGGCGCGCTGACCCTGATCGACACCCATTCCGGTTGCGGGCTGTACGACCTCAGGGGCGATCAGGCGCAACGCACCGGAGAGGCTGTGCAGGGCGTGCTGCGGGCCTTTGCCGACGCGAACCCCTTGCTCGACGACTACCGCGCCGCCGTACGGGCAGTGAATGCCGGGGGCGAGCCGCACCTCTACCCGGGCTCGCCGCGCATTCTGGAGCAGCTATTGCGGCCCCAGGATTTTCTGATCCTCAACGAAAAACATGCCGAAGACGCCATGGCCCTGCGCAGCGCGATGCGTGGCACATCCGCGGCCGTTCATGAGCGTGACGCCTATGAGTTGTGGCTGGCGATGCTGCCGACCCGAACGTCTCGCGGTGTGGTGGTGGTCGATCCGCCCTATGAGCAAACGGATGAACGCGCCCGGATCGCCGCCACTCTCGCTGCCGCGCACCGCAAATGGGCGCATGGCGTGACGGTGATCTGGTATCCGCTGAAAGACCGCACGGCGCATGTGCGATGGAAGCAGCAGCTCAGGCGGCTGGGCATCCCGAAATTCCTGTGGGTCGAACATTGGCTGTACGATGCCGATCAGCCGGGCATCTACAACGGCGCGGGCCTTTTTATCATCAATCCGCCATACGCCTTCACGCAGGCGCTGCCCCCGCTGCTCGAAGCCCTTCGCGCCGCGCTGGCGCCGGAAGGACACAAGGGGGAGATCGCTGCGGATTGGTTGGGGGATTAAAACATCCCCATCGCAGATTTCGCTGAAGAGGGCACAGCGAGCCCCGTTTTCCAGCGTGTCCCGGACTTTGTTGCCAAATTCAAGGGGTAGGCGGCAAACTGTGACGCGACGCTGCTAAAGGCGTCCCAGACAGGACCCAATCAAGCACACAAGCAAAGGGCCTTTAGGCCGCATGTGTCGGGTTTGCCTCGGGAGGAGAGTGGTGCCGCTTAGGTGACTCGAACACCTGACCCCATCATTACGAATGATGTGCTCTACCAACTGAGCTAAAGCGGCAACGATGGGCGCCTCTATCAGCGTGCCGGGGCGAAGACAAGCGTCCTTGCGAAGAAACTGTTTCCGGCGATTTCGTGCGCCTGCGGGGGCGATGTGTGACGACGATAGCGGCCATTTCTGTCCGGCCGCCGCATCGGCGCGGAACGCTACTGGCTTCGACCAATGTCAGGGCGCTGACCGCGCCGCGACGGCTGCGCGGACGATCGCGGGTACCCCCGGATCCTCGATCGTCGGCGGGCATTCGACATGCTGGCCGTTGACGATGCTGCGCAGCAGGTTGCGCAGGATCTTTCCCGACCGCGTCTTGGGAAGCTGCGGCACGACATAGGCGGTCTTGAGCGCTGCGACCGCGCCGAGTTCGGCGCGCACCGCGGCGATGACCATGCGTACCAGCGTGTCGGGATCGGCGGCGCCGGCGCGCGGGACGACGAAGGCGACGGGGATCATCCCCTTGATCGCATCGTCGGCGCCGATGACCGCGCATTCGGCGATGCCGTCCTGCTGCGCGACGATCTGTTCCATCTGACCCGTCGACAGGCGGTGGCCCGCGACATTGATGATATCGTCGGTGCGGCCCATGATGTGGAGGAAACCTTCGGCATCGAAATGGCCCGCGTCCCCCGTCTCATAATAGCCGGGGAAGCTTTCGAAGTTGCGCGCGAAGCCGACCGGATTGTTCCACAAGGTGCGAAAGGCGCCGGGGGCAAGGGGGGCCTTGATCGTGATCGAGCCGCTCTGCCCGTCGGGGACCGGCTGGCCGTCCTCGCCGAGCACGACGAATTCATAGCCGGGTACGGGAAAGCCCGCGCTCCCGCGCTTGCGCCGCAGGTCGCCGAGCGCAAAGCAACTGGCGATTGCGGGCCAGCCGAGCTCGGTCTGCCACCAATGGTCGATCACCGGCAGGCCGGTCTTTTCTTCCAGCCAGGCGATGGTGTCGGGATCGGCGCGCTCGCCGGCGAGGAAAATCGCTTCAAGATCGCCCGTCCCGATGTCGGCCAGAAAGGCGGCGTCGGGGTCTTCCTTGCGGATTGCGCGGATCGCTGTCGGTGCGGTGAAGAAGGTCTTGACCCCGTGGCGGACGATCGTGCGCCAGAAGGTGCCGGGGTCGGGGGTACCGACGGGCTTGCCTTCGAACAGGATCGTCGTCGCGCCGACCAGCAGCGGGGCATAAACGATATAGCTGTGGCCCACGACCCAGCCGACGTCGGATGCCGCCCAGAAACAATCGCCCGCGCCGATGCCGTAGATATTCGCCATCGACCAGGCGAGCGCGACGGCATGTCCGCCATGTTCGCGCACCACCCCCTTGGGCGTGCCCGTCGTCCCCGAGGTGTAGAGGATATAGAGCGGATCGTTCGCCGCCATGACTTCGGGTTCGGGTATCGGATCTCCGGCACATTCGCTGCGCAGCGTCATCCAGTCGATATCGCGCGGCGGCTGGAGGTCGGCGGCAAGCGCATCGCGCTGGACCAGCACGACATGCTCGACCCGGTGGCTGGCAAGCGCGAGGGCTTCATCGACCATCGGCTTGTAGGCGATCAGCCGGCCCCCCTCGATTCCGCACGAGGCCGTCAGGATCAGGCGCGGCGCGGCATCGTCGATGCGCTTGGCAAGTTCGAGCGCCGCAAAACCGCCGAAAACGACCGAGTGGATCGCGCCGATGCGGGCGCAGGCAAGCATCGCAAACACTGTTTCGGGGATCATCGGCATGTAGATTACAACGCGGCCGCCCTTGCCGACGCCCAGCCGCTTGAGCATCGCCGCGACGCGGCCGCTTTCTTCGAGCAATTGCGCATAGGTGAACCGGCGCACCTGCCCGGTGACCGGACTGTCATAGACGAGCGCCGGCGCATCGCCGCGCCCCGCCGCGACATGGCGGTCGAGGCAATTGGTGGCGGTGTTGAGCGTGCCCCCGGCAAACCAGCCCGCATCGGCATCATGGATGCGCTGCGGCGGCGTCACCCAGTCGATCGCCCGCGCGGCGGCGTCCCAAAAGGCGTCGCGGTCGGTGATGCTGTCGGTCCAGGCCTGCCGGTAGGCGTCGCTCATCTGTCGTCCTTTATCGAAATGTCTTGGCGAGAACCACCAGCGTCGGATCGCCGTCGAACGCTTCGGGCGCGAAGCCCTTTTCGCGCTCGAGTTCGATGGCGGCGTGATTTTCGCGCGCCTCGATCGCGATCGCGCGCCGGACGCCGCGCCGTTCGGCCTCGCGGCTGACGAAATCGAGCAGCGCCCAGCCGACCCCCTTGCCGCGATAGTCGCTGCACACCGACACCGCGATTTCGGCAGTGTCCATCGCCGCATCGCAGGCGAGCAGCGCCGATCCGATCAACTTGCCGCTTGCGGCGTCGAAGCCGAGGAAGCTTTCGCTGCGATAATGGTCGGCGTGGATCAGCGGTTCGAGCTGGCGGTGGTTGACGTGGGCGCCGGCCGAAAAGAAGCGGAAGCGCCGGTCCTCGTCGCTGACGCGGTCGAAGAAATCGACGAGCGCCGCCTCATCGGCCTCGGTGGCGGGACGCACCAGCACGTCGATGCCGGAACGGGTGGGAAGCAGAAGCGTCGTGTCCATGGGAGAGAGCCTTTCGTTCAAGAGCCTGTGCCTCTTGCGCCCCGGCGTCCGATTATGCCTTGATCCAGCGCAAAGCCCCGAAAAATCGGGGGCGAAAAAATCCGGGGAGGATGCGCGACCCGCCATCCTCCCCGGTCCGTGCCGAAAGGCCCGCCTATGCGTCGATATTGCGGCGGAAGGTTTCGGGCAGGAACAATAGCCCCACGATCACCGTCAGCGCGGCGATGACGATCGGATACCAGAGGCCGTAGTAGATATCCCCCGTTGCCGCGACCATCGCGAAGGCTGTCGTCGGCAGAAAGCCGCCGAACCAGCCGTTGCCGATATGATAGGGCAGCGACATCGAGGTGTAGCGAATGCGGCTCGGGAACAATTCGACCAGCATGGCGGCGATCGGGCCGTAGACCATCGTCACGAGCAGGACGAGATAGGTCAGGATGGCGATGACCATCGGCTTGTTGATCGCATCCGGATCGGCCTTCGCCGGATAACCCGCCTTGGTCAGCGCCTCCTTGATCTGCCCCTGGAAAGCGGTAATCGCGGCCTTGCGTTCGTCGCCCGTTACCTTGGCGGGATCGGGAGCGGTAAAGCTTTCGGCACCGATGCGGACGACCGCGACGCTGCCTGCCGGCGCGGCGACGTTTGCATAGCCGATCGCGTTTTTGGCAAGGAACGCCTTGGCGATGTCGCAGCTCTTGGCGTCGAACTTGTTCTTGCCGACGGGGTCGAACTGCAACGAACAGTCGGCGTCGTTCGTCACCACCGTCACCGGCGCCGAAGCCTCGGCCCGGGCAAGCGCCGGGTTCGCGGCTTCGGACAGCGCGTGGAAGGCGGGGAAATAGGTCACGACGGCCAGCGCGCAACCCACCAGGATAATCGGCTTGCGCCCGATCTTGTCCGACAGCCAGCCGAAGAAGATGAAGAAGGGCGTGCCGATCGCCAACGCGATTGCGATCAGGATATTGGTCGTCGCACCATCGACGAGCAGCATCTTTTCAAGGAAGAACATCGCGTAGAACTGGCCGGTGTACCAGACCACCGCCTGGCCGGCGACCGCGCCGAGCAGCGCGACGAGAACCCATTTGGCATTCTTCCATTGGCCGAACGCTTCGGTCAGCGGCGCCTTCGAGGTCGTGCCTTCATCTTTCATCTTCTGAAAGACCGGGCTTTCGGAAAGCTGCATGCGGATCCACATCGACACCGCGAGCAGGATGATCGAAACGAGGAAGGGCACGCGCCAGCCCCAGTCCTTGAACGCCTCTTCGCCGATCAGCGTGCGCGTGCCGATGACGACGAGCAGCGCCGCGAACAGGCCGAGCGTCGCGGTCGTCTGGATGAAGCTGGTGTACAGCCCGCGCCGGTTGTTGGGCGCATGTTCGGCGACATAGGTCGCCGCACCGCCATATTCGCCGCCGAGCGCAAGGCCCTGCACCAGCCGCATGACGATGAGCATGATGGGCGCTGCAACGCCGATCGTGGCATAGGAGGGAAGAAGGCCGACGACGAACGTCGAAAGGCCCATCAAGCCCATCGTCACCAGAAAGGTGTTCTTGCGGCCGACGAGATCGCCGATCCGCCCGAACACCAGCGCCCCGAAGGGACGCACCGCAAAGCCCGCGGCAAAGGCCGCCAGCGCGAAGATAAAGCCGGTCGTTTCGTTGACGCCCGAAAAGAATTGCGCCGATATGATCGTGGCCAGAAGGCCGTAGAGATAAAAATCATACCATTCGAAAACGGTGCCCAGCGACGAGGCGGTGATGACGAGCTTTTCGCTCTGCGTCGCCTCGTGATGCTTGGGCAAATGGTCATAAGCCGTTGCCATGAAACCTCTCCCTGTCCCTGTTCGGTTTAGAAACTATATTTTGCGGCAAATTCAAAGCGGTCGAGCTGGCCCTTGGCGCCGCTCACGATTTCGCGCTCACCGTGGCGATATTCGATGCCAAGGTCGATGCTCTTGACCGGCGACCAGAAAAGGTTGGCGGCCGCGCTCCACGCCTTGTCGTTGAACCCCGACAGGGTCGCGAGCGGGATCGAACCCGCATAGTCGACATTCTGGTAGCTACCCATCAGGTTGACCCGCAGCTGCGGCGCCACGGCGAGGCGAACAGCCGCGAGCGCGGCGAACTCGCGAACGTCGGCAAGGGTGCCGGTCGCCGGGTCGAACACCGAATCGGGCGCGAAGTTGAGGCCGACATAGCGGCCGGCATTGCTGCCATAGGTCGCCATGAAGCGGATATCGCTGCCCTTGTCGGCGGCAAGATAGATTTTGCCCGCGGCGCTGACGCCCCAGCCGAAATTCTTTGCCGAGACACCGGCATTGGCGACGCGCACTTCGCGCGCGAGGCCCGCGAGCGACAATTCGCCAAGCTTGCCTGCATAGGCGATCCGCGCCGCGAAGTCGGGGATGCTGTCGTCGCCGTTTTCGACCAGCGCCGGGGCGCCGAGGGTGGCGGTTCCCGACTCCGCATTTTCAATCGATGCATGGAGCGTCACCCCGCCGCCGAGCGGCGCCGAGTAGCGGACAAGCGGCTGGCGGACGAACACCGTGCCTTCGGTCGCGCCGACGAAATCGGTGCTTTCGGGCAGCGCGCCGACATATTGGAAGGTCGACCAGTCCTGCCCGAAGGTGAATTTGTCGACCTGGATATAGGCGCGGCGCAGCGCCAGATTATAGCCGTTGGTGGTGCGCTGCGACCCTTGCGTACCCGGCGACGTCTGAAAGTCGGTTTCGACATAGCCCTTCACGGCATGGCCCGCGACATCGGTCGACAGGTTGAGCCACAGCCGCGATTGTTTGGCGCTGAAATCCTGCACGCGAGCAGCCGGACCGGATCCGACCGGGATCGATTGCGGCAGATAGAAATCACGGCCGAGCGAGTTGGTCGCCACTTCGCCTTCGCTGAACCGGCTGTTCGTGGCGGTAAGCTTGATGAAGCCGCCGATCTTGATCGTCGTTGCGCCCGAACGGAAACCGTCGGCGGGCGCCGCTTGCGCTGCCTGCGGCTGCAGCGCAGCGACCTTCGTAGTCGCGGCGTCGCTCTTCGCGGCGGCTTCTTGCGCGACGGCGGCGGTCGCTGCCTGATCGCTGCGCGCGCTCGCAAGATCGGCGCGCAGGCTCTGCATTTCGGCCTCGAGCTTCGCCAGCCGGGCCTCAAGCTCGGCTTCGCGCGGCGTCGATTGGGCAAAGGCCGTCCCCGGCGCGACGAGCGCGGTGGCGGCCAGCAAAAGATGGAGGGGTGTTGTAATTCGCCTTTTCATCCGACGTCTCCCTGTTCCCGATGTTCACCTCGGGATCGGGGCAGAGTGCGGCGCACGCCATCGCGGCGCCACCCGGACGATGGTCGTAGACCTACGACCTTTGTCTAACAGCGCGGCGAGCGATGTTTGCGCTAGGCAGACCGGCAAAAGTCCACGCGGACCAAAAGGAGCAAGCGATGGGAGAGACGATTTATCCGGTGCCGTCCGCCTGGGCGGCCGATGCGCTGGTCAATGACGCCAGCTATCATGCGATGTATCGGCAATCGGTCGAGCAGCCCGATGCCTTCTGGCGCGATCAGGCGAAGTGCATCGACTGGATGCGCCCCTTTACCCGCGTCAAGGAGACGAGCTTTGACGAAAGCGATTTCGGCATCGCCTGGTTCTCCGACGGGACGCTCAATCTTTCGGCCAATGCGCTCGATCGCCATCTCGCCGAGCGCGGCGACGCGATCGCGATCCTGTGGGAACCCGACGATCCGGCCGATGCGCACCGCGCGATCAGCTATCGCGAGCTGCACGCCGACGTCTGCCGCTTCGCTAATTTGCTCAAAGCGCAGGGGGTGCAGCGCGGCGAACGCGTGACCATCTATCTGCCGATGGTGCCCGAGGCTGCGGTGGCAATGCTCGCCTGCACGCGGATCGGCGCGATCCATTCGATCGTCTTCGCCGGCTTTTCGCCCGATGCGCTCGCCGGGCGCATCACCGACTGCGACAGCCGCATCGTGCTGACCGCCGACGAAGGGTTGCGCGGCGGCAAGCATGTGCCGCTCAAGGCCAATGTCGACGAAGCGCTGGCCCATTGCCCTGGCGTCGAGCGCGTTGTCATGTTGCGGCGTACCGGCGCCGATGTTTCGATGGTGGAGGGCCGCGACATCGACTGGCACATGGCGGTCGCCGCGCAGAGCGACGATTGTCCGGCCGAGGAAATGAACGCCGAAGATCCGCTGTTCATCCTCTACACCTCGGGATCGACGGGAAAGCCCAAGGGCGTGCTGCACACCACCGGCGGCTATGCGGTGTGGGCGGCGGTCACGCACCGCTATGTCTTCGATTACCGGCCGGGGCAGATATATTGGTGCGCCGCCGACATCGGCTGGGTCACCGGGCATAGCTATGTCGTCTATGGTCCGTTGATGAACGGCGCCACGACGGTGATGTTCGAAGGGGTGCCCAATTTCCCCGATCCGTCGCGTTTCTGGCAAATCGTCGACAAGTTCGGGGTCGAAATCTTCTATGGCGCACCGACCGCGCTGCGCGCGCTGATGCGCGAAGGCGACGATTGGGTGACGAAGACCAGCCGCAAGACGCTGCGCCTGCTCGGCAGCGTCGGCGAGCCGATCAATCCCGAGGCTTGGGAATGGTATCACAAGGTCGTCGGCGAAGGACGCTGTCCGATCGTCGATACCTGGTGGCAAACCGAAACCGGCGGCGTGATGATCAGCCCGCTCCCCGGCGCCACCGCGCTCAAGCCCGGTTCGGCGACACGGCCCTTTTTTGGCGTTCAGCCGGCGCTGGTCGACAATGACGGCGTCGTTATCGAAGGGGCCGGTGACGGCTGCCTTGTCATCACCGACAGTTGGCCGGGGCAGATGCGCACCGTCTGGGGCGACCATGCACGCTTTTTCCAGACCTATTTCACGACCTTCAAGGGCCGCTATTTCACCGGCGACGGCTGCCGCCGCGATGCCGACGGCTATTACTGGATCACCGGCCGTATCGACGATGTCATCAACGTGTCGGGCCACCGTATGGGCACTGCCGAGATCGAAAGCGCGCTCGTCGCGCACCCCAAGGTCGCCGAAGCAGCGGTCGTCGGCATGCCACATGACATCAAGGGGCAGGGCATCTATGCTTTCGTCACCACGAACGCCGAGGTCGAACCCGACGAGGCGCTGCGCAAGGAGCTGGTCCAATGGGTGCGCCACGAAATCGGTCCGATCGCAACGCCCGACGTCATCCAGTTCGCGCCATCGCTGCCGAAGACGCGGTCTGGCAAGATCATGCGGCGTATCCTGCGCAAGATCGGGGAGAATGACGTGAGCAATCTGGGCGACACATCGACCCTCGCCGACCCGGCGGTGGTCGATCATCTGCTCGCGCACCGGCCTTTGCTGGCGGAGGCGTGACAGGCACCGTCCTCGTCGCGGACGACCATCCGCTTTTCCGCCAGGCGCTGCGCCTGGCGGTCGAGAAAATATTGCCCGAGGCGTCGATTGTGGAGGCCGGAACGCTCGCCACGGCGGTCGCCGCGGCCACCGCCGCGCCCGATCTCCGGCTGATCTTGCTCGATCTCAAAATGCCCGGCGCCACCGGCTATTCGGGGATTGCGCTGCTTCACGCAGAATGTCCCGACGTGCCGATCCTCGTCGTATCGAGCGCCGAAGGCGCTGCGGCCGCCGATGAGGCGCGGGCGTTCGGCGCGATCGGATTTTTGCACAAGGGCAGCGACCTTGGCGCGATCGAGGCGGCGGTTGCGGCAGCGATCGGCCGCCGGCCGGCGCCGCGTTCTCCAGCGCCGGACCCGGCGACCCAAGAAATCCGCGAAACCATCGCCAGCCTGACGCCGACCCAGCTCAAGGTTTTGCTCGCCGTACTCGACGGCCAGCTCAACAAACAGATCGCGCATAATCTGGGAATCAGCGAGGCGACGGTGAAGGCGCATATGACTGCAATCATGCGCAAGCTCGACGTTCGCAACCGCACCCAGGCGGCACTCGTCGCGCGGTCACTCGGGCTCGATCTCGCGCACTGACAGCGCCGTCAGAAAGTCCTCGATCGCGCCCGCCGCGACGGGTTTGGCAAGGATCGTCACCCCCAGTTCGGCCGCGCGGGCGCGCATGGCGGCGCCATTCTCCGCCGTCACCAGAAGCGCTGGCAGACCGGGGTGCTGCATCCGCAACTGCGCGATCAGGTCGAGCCCGTTGGCGCCGTCATCCAGCTGATAATCGACGAGTGCTGCATCGAAACGTCCCGGGGCTGCGAGAGCATCGCCGGGCCCGCGCGCGCCGACCGCATCATGCCCCATGCGCGCGAGCAGGGCGAGGCTCGCCTCGACGATGCGCTCGTCATTGTCGATCGCCAGAATACGCAGCGACTGCGGCGCCCGGTCTTCCGTCGCCGCAATCTTCGGGGACGCGGTCGGCACTTCTCCGGTCTCGGCGGCCGGCAGATAGAGGCTGAAACGGCTGCCGCGTCCGGGCGCCGATCGCACCTCGATCCGCCCGCCGAGCAGCCGCACGATGCGGCGCACGAGGGCAAGGCCGAGCCCCAGGCCTTCGACCTCGACCTCGCCGAGCCGCACGAATTCGGAAAATATGTCTTCGATCTGCGCCTCGGCGATACCGACGCCCGTGTCGATGACGTCGATCCGCCAATCGTCGCCGCGCCGCCGCACCCCGACAAGGACGCCGCCGCGTGCGGTGTAGCGCACCGCATTGCCGATAAAATTCTGCATCACCGACCGGAGCAGCCCGGCATCGCTTTCGACGGTACCCGGCATCGCGCCGATGCGCAGTCGGAGGCCCTTGGCTTCCGCCATCGGACGGAAGGTTTCGGCAAGATCGCCCAGAAACGGCGCAAGCGCGATGGCGGCGGGTTCGGGCGTCACCCCGCCCGCGTCGAGCCGGCTGATATCGAGCAGCGAGCGCAGCAGGTCTTCCGCCGCCACCAGCGCGCTTTCGACGCGGCCGATCAGGTCGTGCTGCGCCGCGCTCGCATCGCGCCCGAGCGCGGCGGTAAACAGCCGCGCGGCATGGAGCGGCTGCAGAAGATCATGGCTCGCCGCGGCGAGAAAGCGCGTCTTGTCCTGATCGGTCCGCGCGAGGCGGCGGTTGGCATCGCTGAGCTCGCGCGTGCGATCGGTGACCCGCTGTTCGAGCTCCTCTAGCGTGCGGCGCAATTCCTCGCGCATCCGGGCTTCTTCGCTGATGTCGGTGAAGGACATGACATAGCCGCCGCCGGGCATCGATCCGCCGACGATCTTGATGACGCGGCCGTCGTTGCGGTGCCGTTCGACGCTGTGCTCCTGCCCGCGGCGCAGATGTTCGAGCCGCTTTTCGACATGATGCGCGACATCGCCCGGTCCGAAATCGCCCTGTTCGGCGTTGTGCCGGATGAGATCGGCGACGGGTACGCCGACGCGAACGAGGCCGGGAGGATAGTTGAACAGTTCAAGATAGCGGCTGTTCCACGCGACGAGGTTGAGGTCGGCATCGACGACGCTGATTCCGGCGCCGACATTTTCGAAGGTCGCGGCGAGCAGCCGGCGCGAAAAGCGCAGGCTCTGCCCCCCTTCGTCGAGCAGCCGCGTGACTTCGTGGAAGCTGAGCTGGCCGCCCGCGAGCGCCGAGGCGACGAGCGCGCGTGCCGAAGAGGCACCCACGACCTGCGCGATCAGTTCGCGGGCGCGCCGTGCCGCCTGCCGGTCCACCGGATGGCTGCGGTCGGCGCCCGGAAAGGCCTTGCCCGCCTGTTCCTCACCGACGAAGCTTCCGGTGAGCTGCGCAAGATCGGCGAGGTTGGTGATCGGTCGCTGCGCGCGGACGAAGCGCGGCAGCGGCGGCGTCTGCACTTTGCGCGCGGCAATCGCGGCATAGACGATCAGATTGGCGCCGACGCTCCAGATGACGCCGTGCGAGAGCGGCGCGGCGCCGCCGATCCCGAGCAGGCGCAGCGGATCGATGGCGGTTCCCGCCAGCGCGTCGAGCCACGCGGTCGGGACGACCGGCGGCAGCGCGAGCGTGTAGAGCCAGAGCGCCAAGCCCACCGAAAGGCTGGCGCGTGCCGCGAGTGAATCGCGCCCCTTGCCGGTTGCCGCGAGGATGAGATGCGGGGTGAACTGCGCCATGGCGGCAAAGGCGATGAGGCCGATGGAGGCGAGCGAATCCTGCGCCGAAACGAGCAGCGCCCAAACGAGCCCCATTGTCAGGATCGCGAGGATCGACAGCCGCCGGATCGTCAGCATCCGCCGCCCGATCGCCCCCGATTCGGTCGTCGCCGGCCCGCGCATCGGGGTCGGGAAGACGAGGTCGTTCGATACCATCGTCGCCAGCGCGGTCGAATCGACGATCGCCATCGACGCCGCCGCGCTGACCCCGCCGAGCAGCGCCGCAGCGAGGACGAAGCCGAAGCCCTCGGCCGCGGGCAGTTCGAGCACATAGACGTCAGGGGCGATCGCCGGGCCGAGCACGGTCAACCCCGCAAGTGCGATCGGCAGGACGACGATCGCCATCGTACCGAGATAGGCGGCAAGGCCGAAGCGCGCGCGCACGAGATCGTCGGGCTGGCGCGCTTCGACCAGTCCCATGTAGAATTGCCGCGGCAAGGACAGGATGGCGGGCATCGCGATCAGGAAGATGATCGCGACATTGAGCGTCAGCCCTTGCGGCTCGAATCGCGATTGCAGCGCCGAAAAGCCCTCGATCACGCGTTGCGGCGGGGTGGCGGCGAGTACGGCCACCGCCACGCCCGCGACCGCAACGAGCGCAAGCAGCTTGATCGCCGATTCAAGGCCGATCGCGTAGAGCAGCCCTTCGCTGCGGCACGCGAGTTCGAACCGCCGCGCGCCGAACAGGATCGCGAACAGCGCCAGCAGCGGTGCCGCAACCAGCATCGCCTGCGCCGCGACATTGGCGCCCGACACGATGCTGAGCGCGGCGCCGATCGAGCGAAGCTGCAACGCGATATAGGGAATGGTGCCGAGCAGCGCGATCACCGTCACCAGCCGCGCGACGACGACATCGTGGCCGAAGCGCGCAGCGATGAAGTCCGATACGGTCGTTGCTTGCTCCTCGTGGACCGCCTCCGACAGACGACGCAGAAAGCGCGGCGCGGCGAGCAGCAGCAGCATCGGCGCCGCATAGATGGGCAAATAGCTCCACCCGTCGCGAACCGCGCTGCCGACCGCACCATAGAAGGTCCAACTCGTGCAATAGACGCCGAGCGCCAGCGTATAGGCACGGTGGCGCAGGGCGGGACGCCGCGCGAGCGCCGCACCGCGCGTCTCGACGAGCGCCGCAATGACGAACAACAGCAGGATCATGGCCAGCGCCAGCAGCGCCGCGGACTGCAAACTCATCGTCGGCTCCTGCCTCGGGCAATCCGCGGGATCGTATAGCGGGGCGTGGGCGTAGCAAGCGCCATTGTCGGCGAGGTCGCGCGGCGATCCCGATGAGGCGCTGCACCGGTCGAAAGGTTCGCCAATTGCGGACGCGGCGCTTTTCGGGGCACCCGATGTCGTGCCCTAAGGCTGGTGTCTGCGCGTCGCCGCATCGGTTGCGGGACGCGGCGGCAGCTTGATCATCGTCTGCTGCGCCATGGTGCTGTTGGCGATGATGATTTCGCGGCCGTCGTCGGTCTTCAGCAGAGTGAAGCCGAGCGAGATATCTTCGACCGTCCCGATGTCGCACTCATCCTTCGTCGGTGCCGCGACTTGCAACCGGTCGCCGCGCCGGAACGGCTTGTAGAGGACAAGGCTGACCCCGGCGACGAGATTGCCCAGCGTCTGTTGCGCGGCGAAGCCGATAATCACCGACATCAGCCCGACACCCGCGAGCAGCGCCGAACTCAGGCGATTGAGGGCGGGGATGATATGCGCAAAAAGCGTCGCGAGGATCAGCCATATCGCGAGGATTGCGAGCCGGCTGAGGAATTGCAGCGTGATCTCGTCGATACGCTCGGACTTGTCGTGAACCAGCGCATCCCGGAGCAGGCGGCGCACCAGCCCCGAGCCGATCAGCCCTGCAAAGAGGAAAATCACGCCGAGGATCAGTGCGCCCGACAGCGTGGCCGGGTCGAACAGGCGCAGAAGCGGTCCGATCGCGGCCGTCACGAGCCCGCCCATGCTCGCGCGCCACGGCGAATTGCGGCCATGCCGCTGTCTGTCGTCATTCTATCCTCCCCGCAGGTCGACAAGCCTGACCCACCGGACAAATCCTACGCCTTATCGCCGCGTCGGCAAGGGCCTAACCCGTGGGCTTCCGATGATGAAACGTCCCGTGGCAGCGGAAGGGCGCGCGGGCCGGGCATCGATCTCGCCAGCCTGTGTCCGCTTTTGCATCGCCGTCTCGTCTAACGGATTGTCGGATCGCTGCGCATGCCTTGTGCCGCCGGTCCGACAAGAGGACGGGATGGGAGGAAGACGATGCAGAACTGGGTAAGGCCGGGTTATTGGACCGCATTGGCATTGGTTGCCGCGCTTGGTTCGGCGCCCGAATGCCGCGCACAATTCGCCGCAGCGAGCGAGCCACCAGAAGATGAATCGGCGCAGGCGAGCTCTCCGAACGGGCCGGTGGCGGCGCCGCGCCGGGCAAGTGGCGTCCCCACCGTCGCGGCACAGCCGACTACGATATTGCAAGGCTCCAATCGTGCTGCGCGCGCGGGGATCGGGCAGACGCCAGAGTTTTCCGCGGACTTGGACGCAGGCGACAGCGACCGGGACGCTGCGGCCTTGGGCAACGGGTCGGGTCGGGCTTTGCGGGGCGCCGGCGGACAGCGCAGCGGGGCCGCGGGCGCCCCCCAATCCCGTCTTGGCGGCACCGGCGCGGCGTCGGCCGCCGATGTCGAGCGTGGCTATGATCGTGCGGTCGTCATGCCCGATAATGGCAATGGCGGGCCCACCGGCAGCGTTGGCCTCAATTCTGCCGGCGACGGCAATTTGGGGGCCAGTGCCGGTTTGCTCAATTCGGTGGCGGGGCTGGGCGGCAACAGCAACGGCGGCAGCGGTGGCAACTCGGCGCAGGGCGGTAGCAATTCGGGCAGCACCGGGATCGAGGGCGCGCTCAACTCGTTCGGCGGCGCTAGCGGCGGTCGGTCCGACAATGCCAATGGCAACGGCAACCGGCGCTCGAACGGTGGTCCCGCCGAAAACGGAAATGCAGGCGGCGGCCGCGACAGCGCCGGCGGATCGGCAAGAAACCTGCCTGCGCGCGGAAACTCGGCGGGATCGGGATCGGACAGGTCGGTCGATCGAAACCGGAATGAGGCGCCGGCAAACAACTCCGGACGCGACGCCCCGAACAGCCAGAAGGACAAGTCGGGAGCCGATGGCGAAGATCGCTCGGCCCGCAACGACAGCAATGCCAACGAGAATGGCGGATCGGATCGGAGCAATCGCGACGCGCCACCTGAAGGCAATTCGGATGGCGCGGCCAAGGCGGGCGCCCCCGATCGCCCCGAAGAAGAAGGCTGGTCGGCAGGCAGCGACCCGGTGGGTCAGGCGGCGGCGCGGCGGCGCTTCGGCGATCTGGGCGCGGCTGCGGCGGGGGGCGATTTGCTGGGTGAGAAACGCGACGCGGAAGCGGTCGATGCGGAGGAAGGCCTGCGCCGGATCGGCGACCGGGTCGACCCGCTGACCGGCGCCGTGGGCATCGAGGCGCCCGTCGCCGGCGGCGTTTCGCCGCTGCTGCGCGCGGTCGTCGAAACCGCAAAGAAAAGGAAGCAGAAGAAATGAAATATCTTGGAACAATAATTGTCGCGATTGCGCTCGCCGCGCCCGTTGCCGCGCAAACAGGTCCAGCGACTGACCTGTTCGCCTTTTCGCAAGGGGCGCGGCTGGTGCAGGTTCCGGACGACGCCGAATTTACGGCGATGGACAGCAGCCCGCTCAACCTGATCGATGGATCGGCGACGACCGACTGGACGGGCGAGGCGGGGCGTCCGGCCGTGTTCGTACTCGAACTGGCGGAGCGAACCGAATTGTCGCGCATCGCCTTTGACACCGCCTTCCTCAATCGCGACGAAAAGTCGCCGCGCGCGATCCGCGTCGAACTGTCCGACACATCGGCGCGCAGCGGCTTCGTGCCGATTCTGGCCGCTGATCTGAAGATGAAGAAGGATGGCCAGAGCTTCGGCTTCGACCCCGAACATCGCCCCGTCGGCCGCTGGGTGCGGCTGACGATCGCGAGCAATTATGGGGACGATTATACCGGCTTCACCGGCTTTCACGGCTATGGTCGCCAGCTCACCGCCACCGCGGCGCTGCCCGATGTCACCGGACGCTATGAAGGATGGAGCGGCTGGGGCACGCTCAACCTGACGCAGAACGGCGATACGGTAACCGGCTGTTACGAATATCAGGCGGGGCGCGTCACGGGCCGGATCGACGGCCGGGTGTTGACGCTCGACATGGTGGAGACAGGCCCCGACGGCGCGCCGCGGCGGCTGCGCGGTTATTTCGGGCTGACCCCCGACGGTGGCAAGCTGATCGGCTTTGCGCGCGGCCTCACCGAGTCGGACCGCCTTGGCTATGCGACCTATATGAGCGCGGACCGGCGGGCGAACCGCCCCGGCGCGTGCCGCTGACATCATTTGCGAACGAAAGGATTTGGGGATGAGCAGAACGATCATGCTGGCTGCCGTCGCGGCGTCGCTGACGCTTGCAGGATGTGGCGGCGAAGCGGCGGACAAGGGCGGTGGTGCGGGTATGGCTTCGTCGGCCGCGGCGAAGAGCGGGACGGCCCCGCCGCGCGACTGGAATGCTGCCGACGCCTGCGCCGTAGTCGACAAGGCGGCGATGTCGGCGATCCTTGGACAGGCGGTCACCGAAACCCGGCTCGGCAATGTCAGCCAAAGCGACGGCGCGACCGCGGTCACCTCCGAATGCAGCTATCAGCTTGCCGATGGCGGTTCGGCCACCCTGATGCTGCGCTGGTCGCCCATCGGCGACAATAGCGAAGGATCGATCAACCTGACCCGCAATGGCCTGGAGCAGACGCTCAAGGGTTTCGGCGGTCATGTCGAGACGATCGACGGGCTCGGCAAGGCGGCCTTTTGGGCTGGGATGACCAAATCGCTCAATGTCTTCATCGGCGAGGATAAATTCGCGATCATCACGGTACCGGCCAGCGAAGCGTCCAGGGAACAGGCCGTGGCGCTCGCACGCAAACTTGGTGCTTGACGACCACCGCGCGGCGGTGCTGGTTCGCACCGAGGCGCGATGATGCGCCAGGGGAGGGGCGATATGGTGCGGCAGCCGAGCCGGTCCGAATGGAGCCATATCCAGGCCCTGTTCGCCGAACTGATCGATCTCGACCCGGCGGCGCAGGACGGTCGGCTGGCGGCGGAGGATGACTTCATCGCCGGCCAGCTTCGGTCGTTGCTCGCCGCGTCGCGCCATTCGGGGATATTGGACGGTGCGGCGCCGTCGTCGTTCGAAACCGCCCCGCGCCGCGCGTACAGCTCGCTTGCCGAAGGCGCCGTCATCGGCGGTTTCACCATCGACCGCCTGATCGGGCGCGGCGGGATGGGCGAGGTCTACGCCGCGCATCGCAGCGACAGGATGTTCGACCAGCAGGTGGCGATCAAGCTGCTACGTCCCGAATCGGTTGCGCACAGCGAGTTGTTCGACCGCGAACGCCGCCTGCTCGCCGGGCTCGAGCATCCGGGGATTGCGCGGCTGATCGACGGCGGGGTCACCCCCGACGGGCGGCCCTATATGGCGATGGAATATGTGACCGGCGAGCCGATCGACGCGTGGTGCCGGACCCATGACGCCGATCTTGCGACGCGATTGCGCCTGTTCTGCGATGTCTGCGAAGCGGTGGCCTATGCGCACGGCCACCTGATCGTCCACCGCGACCTCAAGCCGTCGAACATATTGGTCGATGGCGACGGCCGTGTGCGGCTGCTCGATTTCGGCATCGCGCGCTTTGTGGAGGTCGAAGGCGAGGGCGAGGCACTAACCACGATCGCGCTGATGACCCCCGATTATGCGGCGCCCGAACAACTCGGCAATGCCGCCCCGACCGTTGCCACCGACGTCTATGCGCTGGGCGTCTTGTTGTTCGAACTGCTTACCGGTCGCAGCCCGTGGCGCGAGCCGGGATCGGCGCTGCCGTCGGTGATCCGGCGTATCCTGAACGACGACCCGCCCCTGCCCAGCGCGCTCGTGCCGCCGGGCTATACCTTTGGGCGGCGCGAGGTCGCGGGCGATCTTGACGCGATCGTGCTCAAGGCGATGCGCCGCGCGCCGCAGGATCGCTATCGCGGCGTCGGGGATCTGGTCGACGATGTCCGCAGTCATATGGCCCTGCGCCCCGTTGCCGCGCGCTCGGGTTCGGCAGGCTATACGATCGGGCGCTACCTGCGCCGGCACCGCGTCGCGACGGCAGCGGCAGCCGCCGCGCTCCTCGCCATCGTGGCGGGCGGCGGTGCGGCGGCGTGGCAGGCGCGCCAGACGGCGATCGAGCGCGACGTCGCCTTGGCGGAAGCGCGGCGATCGGAATCGATCAACCGCATGCTGACCGTCATGTTCCGCGACACCGCCAGCAGCGCGGTCGGCGAAGAGGCGACGGTCAAGCAGATGCTCGATCAGACGGCGGCGCAACTCGTCGCATCGGTCGACAGGAGCGCCAAATCGGCAACGCTGATTACGACGCTCGCCGATCTTTACGTCAATCTGGAGGACGCGGCGGGCGCCGACGCGCTGCTCAGTCAGGCGCTTGCGCGCGGGATCGGCGCGGGCGATCCGGTTGCGACCGCAGAGATCAAGCTTCGCCTCGCCTCGACCGCCGCGGCAATGGGGCGGACCGACGACATGGCGCCGTTGCTCGATTCGGCCGATGCCGTCTTTGCTGCCGACCCGGCGCGTTTCCGCAAGGAACGGCTCGAAAGCATGAGCGGCCGGGCGCAGCTCGCCCGGCGCAAGGGCGATTACGACACCGCCATCCGGCTGCTGCAATCGAGCCTGCCCGACGCCGACCGCGTCTATGCCGAGGATCATCGCGAACTGCTGACCCGCTACAACAACCTGCTTGTCTATATGGTCGAGGCGAACCGGCTCGATGCGATGCCCGCGGTCTTTGCCGCCGCCGACGCGGCGCTGGCGCGGACGGGGCAACAGGGCAGTACACAGGGGCTGGCGATCGAACAATTGAAGGGTGTGCGGCTGATGAAGCTCGACCGGCTGGCCGAGGCCGAGCGCCTGTTCCGCGGCGTCGCGGACCGGCGCCGCGCGGTGTTCGGCAAATCGGCGGCGTTGGCGGTCGATCTGCTACAACTGGGGCGCGCCGAACTGGCGCTGGGGAAATTTGCCGCAGCGCGCGATGTTCTTGGCGAAGCGCGGCCGATGGCGATCGATAATCTTGGCCCCGATGCGGTGCCGACGCTCGTCATCACGCTGGGGCTTGCCGAAGCTCTGGCCGAGGCGGGCGACACCGAACGGGCCGAAGCGCTGATTGGCGAAGCCGCGCCGCGGATCGCCGCCATGGGGCCGGTCGGCCTGCCGCAGGGCATTGCGGCGCGGACGCGGGCGATCATCCGTCTGAAACAGGGACGGATCGCCGAGGCGCGGCGCGAGGCCGACGCATCGGAACAGATATTCCGGACGCTCGGTGCGCCGGGCGAATCCTACCTCAAATCCTTCGCGGCATTGCGCCGGCGTCTGGCAGCCTAGCCCGCGTCCATTTCCTTGTGCACCCAGGCCCGCGCCTGGAGCCACCAGCGGCGCACCGTCCGGTCGCTGACGCCCAGGACCTTTGCGGTCTCCTCTTCGGTCATCCCGGCGAAGAAGCGGCAGTCGATCAGTTGCGCGAGATTGGGGTCGAGGCGCGCCAGCCGTTGCAACGCCTCACCCAGCCGCACGACATCCTCGTCCTCGGGCGCCGCCGCGGCGAGCGAATCGAGGCTTTCGGTAAAGGCATAGTCGCCCGCGCCACGCTTCGCCGTCATGCGGGCGCGCGCGGCGTCGATCAGGATGTGGCGGATGGCGGTCGCCGCGCAGCCGAGGAAGTGGCGTTCGCTTTCCCAGTCGTTGCGTTTGCTCAGTTTCAGATAGGCTTCCGAAACCAGCGCCGTCGTTTGCAGTGTCTGTCCGCCGCCCGCGCGATAATGTTCGCGGCGCGCGATGATCTTGAGTTCGTCATACAGCGTGGCGATGAGCGCGTCGGCGTCGCCGTCGATGCTGCCCGCACGACCCGGTTCCTCGTTGATCGCCCATCTCCCCGCATGACGCGCCATGTGGCACGCACCCTAGATGCCTGATTTATTTGCGGTCGGCGAGATAATTTCCGCTTTTTCGGAGGCGAAGCCTGTCCGGATCGGGCGACCCTTCCCGTCTTTCCAAATGCTGCACCCGCGGCGCCGCGTTCGGCGGCGTCGACGAGGTGACCGCAAACAAGGCGCCACCAAAGGTCGTCGCGAGGGGTCGCCCGGAAACCGATCGGTATTGCGCCGATCCATAAGGAAAGATCGATATGAAACGCATGATCACCCTCATTGGCGCGACCGCGCCCCTTGCGATCCTTGCTGCTGTCGGCGCTGCGCCGAACGCCTATGCACAGGCGACCGTCCCGTGCGTTCAGAACGCAGGGGCCGACGGCATTCTCGGCACGCCCGACGACCCCGAAAATACGATCGAGTGCGGGCTGGGTGCCGAAGCTTCGGCGCCGGGCGCCACCGCTTATGGAAGCGGGGCCAAGGCGACGGCCAACGAAGCGATGGCGGTCGGCTTCATCGCCGCTGCCGAAGAAACGCGCTCGACCGCCATCGGCACGGGCAGCAGCGCGACCGCGGACCAATCAGTTGCGCTGGGCTGGGGATCGGTCGCGGACCGCGGCGCGACCGTATCGGTCGGCAACGCCGGCCTCCAGCGCCAGATCACCAATGTCGCGGCAGGGACGCTGGTGTCCGACGCCGTCAATGTGGGGCAATTGAACACCGCAATGGGTGCCGCGGCGCTGACCGCGATCGCCAACTCTGCGGTGCGCAGCGGCACCAGCGGCGATAGCAGCCTGCAAAGCGACGGCAGCACCGCAAGCGGCAATGGCGCCGTCGCGCTGGGACAGGGACAGACTGCCACCGGCAACGGCGCCGTCGCGATCGGCGATCCGAATGTCGCGACCGGGACCGGCGCCGTGGCGATCGGCGCCGACAATCAGGCGATCGGCGACGGCGCTGTCGCCTTGGGCAACGCCTCCAACGCCTTTGGCTTGTCGGCCATCGCCATCGGCAACAATGCGAATGCGCTGTCCGATGGCAGCATCGCCATCGGTCGTGACACGATCGCGTCGCCGGCATCGGTGGCGATCGGTGCCAACGCCGCGGCAGGCGGGCAAAATGCGACGACGGTCGGTCGCGACAGCCTTGCCAGCGGCCTTGCAAGCGCCGCCTTCGGCCAGGGCGCGGCTGCCGGGGGCGATTTCTCGACTGCCACGGGCTATGGCGCGCGCGCAATCAAGGAGGGTGACACGGCGACGGGGTCCGGGGCTTTCGCCAATGGCGGCTATTCGGTCGCCTTGGGCGTGAACAGTCAGACCACCGCCCTCGGTGCGACGGCACTGGGCGTGAACGCGAAAGCCTCGGGTGCAGACTCGGTTGCGATCGGCTCCAGTTCGGTCGCCGATGAAGCCAACACCGTGTCGGTCGGCTCGGCGGGCTTTCAGCGGCGTATCGTGAACGTCGCCGCGGGCACCGCGGCGACCGATGCGGCAAATGTCGGTCAGGTCCAGACGGTCGCGACCGCCGCTGCGGCGGCACAGACCACCGCCGATGCCGCCGTGTCGCAGAATATGGTGCAGGACAGCCAGATTGCGGCGATTCAGACGGTGAACAATGTGCAGGACAATCGGCTGATGTCGCTGGAAAGCATGGCCGGAACCGCGCTTCCCGCGCTCCAGTCGCTGGCCGCGACGCACAGTGCGCAGATCAGCGATCTTTATGCGATCACCGATCGCGACCGCCGCGACGCACAGCGCGGAACGGCCGCCGCGGTTGCGCTTGTCCCCGCGCCGATGCCGTCGGAACCGGGCAAGACAAGCTACACCTTCAACCTCGCCACCTTCCGCGGCGAACAGGCGGTGGGCGCGTCGATCGCGCACCGGTTCGGTACCGACAACCCCTTCGCCTTCACGGCAGGCGTGTCCTATGCGGGGAGCCGCAATACGGCGGCGCGCGTCGGTATCGCCGGCGAATTCTAGCTTGGCACGGGCGGGAGGGGGCGGTCCGAAGCGCGCCCTCCTGCCGCCTCGTCTGCGCTGGGCCCCGACCCTAAAAGGCGATGCCCTGGCGGGACAGCGTTGCCAGCTTTTGCTTCACGAAGGCGGGGTTGGGCGACGCGACGATCGTGCCGTCGGCGAACAGCGCCGTCGGCTTGGATCCCCCGAACATGCCGCTCAACGTCTCGAAATAGCGACGGTCGTAGCGACAGCTTCGCGATGCCCGCGGCGGGAGGGCGCCGGTGCTGATGGCGCGCCGCCACGTCGCGGCACGATCGGGGCTGCACCAGATGTCGGGCAGGAAGGGTTTGTTCGCGGTTCCGATCGTGCTGGGTATGATGGCATAGCGCGTCCCGGCGGCGGCAAGGGCGGCCTCCAGCTTCTTCGAAAAGGGACAGTCATAGGCGGATAGCAGCAGCATGCGGAGCGGGCCGTTTCCGCCCTGCTGGATCAGATCCGAATAGCGGATCTGGTCGCGCCAGCGCAGCACCAGTGCGCCCCATTCGGACCCCGAAAGCGGCGCCCCCGTGTCGCCGTGCTGCGCGCCGAGCTTGCCGTTGTTGAAGCTGTATTCGCCATCGCGCGTCACCAGTATCGGCGCGGTTTCGCGCGGCGAATAGGGGATGGGGCGATCGATCTGATATAATCCCGCAAAGGGTGTCGCGACAAAGCGTTCATTATACAGGCGCTGCAGCGTTTCGATGTCGGCGCGCTGCGTCGCGGCGGGCGATGCAGTTTGCGCGGTCGCCGGCGCGGCCGCGGTCGGCATGGCGCAAAGGCCGGCGAGGGTCAGGACGGCAAGAGGGCGCATTAGGATCATCCCTGCGAATAGCGGAAATGGGGAGGGCAGGCGGGATATTGGCGCTTGCTGTTGCGCACGGGCTGGAAGCCGGGGATGCAGCGGCTCATGTTCGGCATGAGAGCGGCGTTGTAGCGGCCGTCCGACTGGAACACCCAGAAGTTGAGGAAATGATCGCTCGGCGGATCGAAAAACAGATAGTTACGGATCGTCTTTGCGTCGCCATAGGACTGCCCCGGCGCCAGCGTGATACTGCCGTGATCGCTGACGCGCCCCGCATAACCATCGGTCTGGCTGACCAGCACGACGCTGACTTCGCGTCCGCATTTGTTGACGAACCGGAAGTAGACGAGTTTCTGGTCGGGGCTCTTGTGCCCCGGCTTGGCGATCGTCTGGTGACTCCATTCGACACAGCCGCTCGTCTGGCCGCCGCTTTCGAGCGTCGCCGCAACGCCCGATTGCTGCGCCGATGCCGGTTCCGCAACCATAAGCAGCAGCGTGCCGAAGGCGATGCAAAGGCCGCGGCTCATGGCTGCACCGTCACGGTTTCGCGAGCGATCCGGCTATATTCGGAAGGCTCCAGATCGAACCCGACAACCTCGGCCTCGATCGTGCCGCCGTTGCCGCTGGGTCGCGAAGCGACGAGGCGGGCCCGGATGACGAGGCCGAGATTGCCGAGCCAGCTGTCGGCCTTGAGCGCCGCAGCCTTGTCGGCGGACATTTTCCATACGCGCGCCTTGTCCGCGTTGCGGAACTTGAGCGCGATCTGCATCGCGCCGTCGCGGAAGGGATAGAAGGCGTCGGGCGCGAAGGCACCTAGCGGGATGCCGCCGAGGCCGGGGTCATAGTCTTTCGGATCGGCGCGGGTGCGCAGGGTGACGCAGCGGACGTCCTTGATCGCATTCCACTGCGTATCGACCTGCGCGTTCGCGCGCTTCCATGCTTCCTCGGCGCCGAGGCCCCGGTCGAGGCCGGACAATGCCTCGTCCGCCCATTTTTCGCGCGGTGGGGCAAGGCCGATCATCGCATAATAGATGATCGCCCAGTCGCGATCGGTGAGGTCGTCGGTGTAGCTGTCGCATTTTGCCGGCGGTGCGGCGGCAGGTTGGGCGGGCTGGGCAGCAGCGGTCACCGGCTGGCTGGAAGCCGAAGTCGCGGTGCCTGCATCCGTGCCGCCCGCGGCCTGCTTGTCGCCACATCCGCTTGCGGTAAGCGCGACGCAAAGCGCTGCGGTCGATGTCAGAAATATCCTGCGCATCAGAATTTGCCTCCTTGGTTGGCGCCGGCATCGGCGGCTTGCGACGCGCGATAGGCATCGCGCTCTTGCGGGAAGCGGTTGACCTCATAATCGTAATAGGCGGCGGCATCGATCATCGCGACGCGCACGGCCTGCGCCAGTTGCGGATTGCCATAGGCCGGCTCGACCATCGCGACGATGGTCAGGCCGCAGTCGGGGCGCCAGTTCATCTGCGTCCCGTAGATCGATATGCCGGCGCTGCATTCGCGCAGCTTTTCGCGGTCGAATTCGGGCAGCGGCTTGCCATCGGGGCCGCGTAACCAGAACATCTCGCCGCGATCGCCAGTGAGCGACGGTTTGCCATATTTCTGTTCAAGCGCCGCCTGCTGCGAAGCGATCGTCGGCTCGCCGCCCTTTTGGAAGGGCTGGGTCAGCCACAATGCATAGAGCTTCTCCTGCCCCGGCATACCGTCGGCATAGAGGCTCCATTCGGCATCGACCTGTTCCAGCCGGTTGCGCGGGTCATAGTTCAGCACGTCGGTCGAGCTCCACCGCGCCTTGTGCTGGCCCGTGGCGACGCGCACGAAGCTGCGGATCTTGAGGCCGGCCTGATCGCGCGACAGTTGCGGACCGTCACCTTCGAGGAGGATGCTGTCCGCCTCCTTGCCGTCCGGGCATTGGGCGAAGCGGACTGCGGTATCGAGCGGGATGCCGAGCCGGAGTCCGCGCAGATCGTCGACCGCGCTTCCTTCGGGACGCGGGGGTATCATGGTGCCACCGCAATCGACCTCGATCTTCTTGCCATAATAGGTCATCGCACCCGAAGGGCCTTCGCCCGCGGCCAGGTCACGCGTTTCAGACGGCTTGGGATCGCCGCCGCCGCAGCCAGCGAGCGACAAAGTGGCGGCGGCAACCAGAAATTTCGTGGCATGGGGCATCGTGTCAGTCCTTTGCGAGCGGGTTGCGCAATTTTCCGAGTCCGGCAGCAATCAGGGCCGCGCCGGCGAGCAGCAGCAGCCATGTGCCGATGCCGAGGCTGATCCCGTCGGCCATCCGGTCGCGGACGAAATCGGGGACCATCGAGAGGATCGCCGAACGAAGCATGACGACCATCAGGGCCGCGACGATCGATGCGGCGCCGGTGACCAGCATGGGCAGCCGTTCGGACTTGCCCGACCATGCGGCCCAGATCAGCCACAGCGCGGCGATCGGCGCGGCGAAGCGCAGGATGAGCAGCGTCTGGACGGTGTCGAAGCCCGATTTGCCGCCGCCGAGCATTTCCTGCGCCGCGGCAACGCGGCCCAGATCGTCCATCGCATTGCCAAGGCCGATCAGCGTCGCGCTCTGGACCGGTGAGGTGAGCGCGGAGAGGAAACAGGCAAGGAGAACGAGAAGCGCCAGCGGAACCGCAAGCGAGCGGGTCATTAACGCGGCGATCCGCGCGCCTTGTTCGGACTCGGTCAGTGCGCCCAGGTCGGCCCCGATCGTGCCCAGCGCGGCCATCGCGGAACCGCCGACGGGATAGATTTCGCGCGCGCCACCGTTTTCGCTTTCGAAGTCGACGACGAGCCCGGGCGTCGGTGGCTTGTCGCCGCCGCGCCAATCGGCGCGATCGAATTTGTGGCGCGTGCCATCGTCCGCCGATATCGCGCCCTTGCCGGTCGCCTCATCGAACCCGAGTATCTTTCCCTTCATATACCGCCCCCGAAAAAGGTCGGCGGACGATCCCGTGGGACCACGCGCCGGACGCTTGAAAAGCGGAAGCACCTGCGAAGGATGCCTCGCGTGATGGAACGGCTATTCCGGTGCATCCTCAAAGTCTTGAAGCCGCTCTAAAGAATTTCTAAAGTCGGCCGGACAGGGGGTCGCCATGACGCAATCAAGCTCTTCCCGACGGAGGCGCAGGCTCTGGAAGTTCGCGGGGGCGGAGTTCGACGAAGCCAGCTGGACGCTGCGCGTCGATGGCCGTGCCGTAACGCTTGAGGGCAAGCCGCTCGAAGTGCTGCACGAGCTGCTTCTGCGCGCGGGCGAGGTCGTGACGAAGGATGAAATCTTCGATGCTGTGTGGCCGGGCGTCACCGTGGTCGAGGGGTCGCTGACCACGGCCATATCGAAATTGCGCAAAGCGCTCGGCGAAACGCACGAGCAGATTGTCGAGACGGTGCCGCGGGTAGGATACAAGCTCGCCGCGACGGTTGCGATCGAAAGCGTCGAGTCCCCGCTGGCGCCGCGCTTTGCTTTTGCGGCCGGCGACGCGGTCCCCGGCCGCCGGCAATGGCGGCTGGTCGAAGCGCTCGGCGACAGCGGCGCCGAAGACGTCTGGCTGGCGCGCCATGACAAGACCGGCGAGACGCGCGTCTTCAAATTCGCCGACGCGCCCGACCGGCTGCGCAGCCTGAAACGCGAAGCGGCGCTGACCCGCCTGCTCTTTGCCGGACTCGGCAAATCGGCCCCGCTTCCCGCGCTGCTCGAATGGAATTTCGACGCGTCGCCCTTCTTCCTCGAATATAGCTATGGCGGCCGCGACCTGACGGCGTGGGCGGCCGAGCGGGGCGGGCTGGCGGAGATTGCGGTCGAGACGCGTATTGCGGTCGCGGCGATGATCGCGCGCGCGGTTGCGCGGATGCACGATCTGGGCGTCCTCCATAAGGATTTGAAGCCCGCGAATATCCTGATCGCGACCGAGGACGGCGGCGCAACGATCCGGTTGGCCGATTTCGGCAGCGGCCGCCTTCTCGACGATAGTGTGCTCGCCAGCTTTCAGATTACCGATCCGGGGTCGCTCGACCCCGATCTGGCGCGCGACGAACCGCGGTCGGGAACGCTTGCCTATCGCGCGCCCGAGCTGACCGGCGATGCGATGCCGACGGCGAAAAGCGATATCTATGCGCTGGGGATGATCCTCTATCAGCTCGTGGCCGGCGATTTTTCGGCTTCACTGGCGCCCGGTTGGGAAGGCCGCATCGCCGATCCCGTCCTGCGCTCGGACATTTTGGCCGCGGCCGAGGGCGATCCGGCGCTCCGCTTGGCCAGCGCCGCCGATCTCGCCGACCGGCTCGAGACGATCGACCGTCGGCGAGCCGACGCATCGGCGGCGGCGCGGCGGGCGGCCGCCGCCGAAGAAGCGCGACGGGCCGAGGAAAAACAGGCCGCGCGCCGTCCGTGGATCCGCGCCGCCATCGCGAGCCTCGCGGGCGGCTTTATCGCGTCGAGCGCGCTGGCTGCCTATGCCTGGCATCAGCGCGGTGCGGCACTGGAAGCACGCGATCAGGCCGAGACCAGCTATGCCTTCATCGCCGAAGATGTGCTGTCCAGCCCCGATCCGGCGAAGTCGAGCACCGACGAAACGGTCATCGAGGCGATGAAGCGCGCGAGCGCGAATATCGACGCGCGTTATGCCCGCTCGCCGGGCACCGCCGCGCGGCTCCATCTCGCGGTCGCGCGCGCCTTTTATCAGCGCAGCGATTTCGACACCGCCCGCGCCGAATATGCGCGCGCCGCCACGCTGTTCGGCAAGGCCGGGGAAGCCGACAGCGAGGATGCCGTCCTGGGCCGGCTGGGCAGCATCCACATGGAGGCGACGTCGGGCCAGCCGGGGCGGTTGGAGGCGGCGGGCGCCGCCATCGCCAAAGAGCAAAAGGCGCTCGGCGACCGGGCGAAAAGCGGGCGTATCGGCTTCGCGCTGGCGCAGTCGGAGGGGGCTTATGCCTACACCGCCGACATCGAGCGGGCCGAACGTGCAATCCGCCGCGCGGTGGCGATCGGTTCGGCGCCGGGGTCGCGCGTTTCGCCGACGCAGTTGCTGAAGGCGCGGTCTTCGCTCGCGCTGGTGATGCTGCGCGAAGGCAAGGTGAAAGAAGCAGAACCTGTGGCGCGGGCCATCGTCGCCGACTCGACCCGGATACGGGGGGCGGATAATCCGGATACGCTTGTGACGCGGCAGCATTGGGTGACGGCGCTGTCGATGCTCGGCGAACATGAGCGCGCGCTGCGCGAAAGCGGCCCACTGCTCACCGCGCTCGAACGGCGCTTCGGTCCCGATCATCGCTTCACGCTGGCGATGCATTCGACGCGGTTTGAAAGCCTTGCCGCCCTCGGACGCTATGACGAGGCTGCGGTGGAAGCGAAGCGCGTTTGGGAGGGGGCGGCCACGCAGGCCGGATCGCTGTCGCATCAGGCGCTTGTCGGCCAGAATGATTATGCGTCGGCGCTCTGCCAGACGAGCCGACGCCGCGATGCCTTACCCATCCTGGCGGATGCGGCGGCAAAGGCCCGCCAGGCGTTCGGCGCCGATTACGGCCTGACCCATACGATTCAATTCTATCTGGGCGAGTGCGAGCTTGCGAACCACCGGTTCGCCGAAGCGAACCGCAGCTTTTCGCTTGTCGATGCGACCAAGGTTGCCGAATTGACCGGGCGGGCCGATTTCGCCGCGACGTTGGCCGCGGCACGGGCCGAGACGATGCTGGGGCTGGGCGACCGTGCCAAGGCCGCCGCGCTGCTCGATACGGCGGAGGCTGCGGCAAAGGCCTCGGAAGATCCTGAACTCAAACAGCGGTTGCAACGGCTGCGCGCGCAATTGCGCGGGTAAGGCGGGAGCGCAGGCGGTCCGGGCTTGAGATAATCTTTAGAATGGCGTGAAGACTTTGCGGCATCGCGCTCGCTAGCTCTCTGGCGAAACCCGGCGGACGGGCCGGATCGGTAGAGAGGGAGCGATCATGCGGGCACATTCAGGCCATCGGTGCGTTATGACGGCGGAGGGGCGCCCATGATCCGCCCGTTGATGACGGCATCATCGATGCTGCTGCCGCTGCTCGCGCTGGTCCAGTCGCAACCGGCGGCGCCGCCAAAGGTCTGGCCGCGCGAGGTGCAGGCCCTCTATGACAGCCTGAAACAGGAATGCCGGGCCGATGGCGGCAAATTCATTCCCGATCGCGCGCATTTCGCGGTCGAGACCGAGGTGACGGGCGACGGCAAGCCCGACTGGGTCGTGGATTACAGCAGCGCGCGATGCTCCAACGCGGGCTATTCGGCCTATTGCGGCACTGCCGGGTGCATGATTGCCATCTTCGGGTCTGACCGCAACAGCTATCGCGAAATCTTCAACGATAATGTCCGCGACTGGCAGGCGGTGAAGCTCGACGGAAAGGGGCGCACCGGGCTGGGCCTTTCGGTTCACGGGACGGTGTGCGGAAGCGTCGGGGCGGATATGTGCCTGGAAGTCCTCCGGTGGGATGGACGCAAATGGGCGGTGGTCGAACGGCGCCGCGGCACCGATGCCGACCTGTCGGCGTCAACCGGCGAAGACGCCGGGCCGCCGCCCGCCCTTCACAGCGCGCGCTGGCAAGTCGCGGGAAGCGGTGCCGGCACCGTCGCCGCGGTAACGGGACATCCCGAATTCACCGCGGTGGGGCTTCGTTGCCAACCGGGCGGCGGCATGGCGATGACGATCGCGCCGGCCAAGGGGCTGCGCCTGCCCCCGCCGGGCAAGCCCCTGCTGATCGGCTTTCGAAGCGCCGGCGAAGGCAGCGAGGCGACGCAAAGCCTGAACCCCGAAGCCGGAAAGCCCGATTTCAGCGGCGCGCTCGATCCCGTGGCGCGTGGCCTGCTGATGGGCGCCGACAGCGACCTTTCCCTATATGCAAGCTATGACGGCGGCGATGAATGGACCGAATTGACGGCGCTTTCGCTTGCCGGATCGACGGCGGCGATCCGATCGCTCGAGAAACAATGTCCGCGCGGCGCTGCGGCCAATGCGGAGGGACCGGCGGGTCCGGGCCAGTCGCGCATTCTGCCGCTGCCGGTCGGCTATTATGTCGATGCGCGCATGTCGACCTGCGAAAAGCCCTTCGCCGACATCGCTATCTATCTGGCCGAGGACCGGATCGTCCAGCGTGGGAGCAGCTGCAAGTTCACCAGCCTGAAGATGACGAGCGCAAACGCCTTTCGGCAAACCGAGAGCTGCCCCGACATCGATGGACGGCCGATGCCCGCCACGCAGGATTACAGGATCACCGGGCCGCAATCGTTCGAGCTTGTAGGCTTCGGGGACGCATGGACCTTCTGCTCTGCCAATCGCTTGCCCGCCAAGGCAAAATTTTACCGGGCAGGGAAATAGGCGGCTTCCGTCGATCTGCGAAACGTCGGGCGGCGCAGCCCATGCAAACTAGTACATCATCGGATTCGTCTCGCAAAGCAGTCGCCTCTAATCCGCGCGTCGGGGCGTAGCGCGTATCGGCGTATCGACCAGCGGGTCGGCACGGCAGCGCATGGACGAGGCGACATATGTTGAAATGGATGGCCGCAAGGCTCGACACGATTGGTTCCGGCAAGCGGGCCCGGGCCTTCCGTGAAGGTTGGCCTTCCCGAACGCGGGAAGACATTGCCTTTGTCGAGGCGGGCGGTGTCACCTTCCGGTACCGCGCGGCGGGGTATGGGCGCCCCATCATATTCGCCGCCGACCCTCCGGTAACGCTCGAGGCCTATGACCGGCTTTTGGAAATATACAGCGCGGACTTCCGGGCGATCGTGTTCGAACTGCCCGCAATGGGTTTCTCTGTCCCCGGGTTCTGGCAGGATTTCCGTTTCTTTCAGGCGAATGATACGATCGCGGAGTTCATCCGGCTGATCGCAGAGGAACCGGCGATACTCGCCTTTTCGTGCGTTTCCGGCTTGGGCGCGCTCGATATTGCGGGCCGATACCCGTCACGCGTATCGCACCTGGTCCAGATACAGACACCGAGCTGGCCCGAAGAGATACGCTGGAAGATGGCGCGCGATCCGAAGAATATCTTGGCAAAGCCATTTCTCGGCCAGATCGCGATGCGGAAACTGGCGCTTGCGCGCGCGCCGCTTTGGCTGAAGCTCGCCGTGGGCCAGCAGGAGGCTCTGACCGGTCTCTGCGGATGCGCGACAGATGCGCTGCATCACGGCGGGGCCTGGGCGATGGCGACGGCGTTTCAGAACTACTTGCCGGACAAGGAGCCCGCAATGAAACGGGTGAGCCAGCCCGCGCTCGCCATTTGGGGCAACAGCGACGGCTCGCACCGCGAAACCGATCGGCAATCGAGCCTCTGGCTATGCGACCATCCAGCTAGCCGCATCGCTGAATATGAGGATCTTGGTCACTTCCCCGAGCTTGAAGATGTCGAACGCATATATACCGAAATCAGGGCTTTCGTAGCCGATACTTCGGCGGATTAGCGTCCCGGTAGCGGTGGAACCGGAAAAGCATCGCCGTTTTCCAAACCGGCGAGACGCCTTCGGAGGACGCTGCTTCATATCTGGGGTCTGTCCGTTCGGGCAGCGACGTCAACAATGCCGTTCTTCCCAGCACTTCGCTGGTCGAAGACAGGAGGGGCCAATCCAATATGCAAAACGGACAACAGCCATCTTTCCCGCTGATCGCCACGTGGCGGATCAATGTCATTCGCCTCGTATTCCTGTTGATGGCGGGCTTCATGGGCAGCTTCGTCTGGTACCGGCTCATCTTCGAATCCGCGGACATTCCGGTTCAGCAGGGTCTGGCCCGATCGATGTTGGGGGCGCTCGCGCTCCTTAGCCTGCTCGGCGTGCGATATCCGATCCAGATGCTGCCTTTGATGATCTATGAGGTTGCGTGGAAGACGATCTGGCTTCTGCTGATCGCCTTTCGGGCTTGGCTGGCGGGCAAATGGACGCAAGATATCGAAGCGCTTTTCCAGGACTGTATCGGGATCGTGCTCGCCTATATCTTCATGCCGTGGCGCTATGTCTGGGCGCGCTACGTGATCCAGCCCATGGAGCCGCTACGTCGGCCGAAATAATCGCGCGCGCAGATAGTCGCCAAGCTCCTGACGGGACGAAAGGCCGAGGAGCAGCAACATCCGCGACAAATGGTTGCGGACGGTAAAATGCGAAATGCCGAGTTCGCGGCCGATGCCTTTGTTCGACAGGCCGCGCATGACGCCCAGGGCAATTTCGAATTGCCTTTGCGTTAGACCGTCCCGCAGTCCTTTCATGTCCGGTTCGCCTGACCAGTTTGCGGAATAGGCGTCGGCATCGGCATGGTCGTCGATTTCGACGCAGGCCGACGCCAGCGCCCGAATCTGCGCGATCGCCTGCCCGTCGTCAGCGACCACAATGAGCAGTTTGGAATTCTCCTTGGCGCGGAGCGCGTCGCGGAGCGACGCCGCGTGCGGGCTTTCGAAAGGCGTATTTCGGTCGCGCACGAATTCGCCTCGCTTGTCGAGCGCGCTCATCGGCTTTGCTCGGGCATAACGGCGTGGCTCTGTACTCGCATGCTACGCCTCGCGCTCGCGAATGCCGAACGCCAGCAACCACAGTGCCAGCGCCAGTTCGCCGAGCAGGGTCGGGAGGGTGAAATATTGCGGAAGCTGCGCCGCCCAGAGCGGCGCTCCGAGCCAGGCGAGGCTGTTGACGAGGTTGCATGCACCTGCCGCAGCGACGAGCAGGCCGACAACTCTCGGCATCGCGCGTCCGCACCAGATGAGCCAACCCAGCAGCAGGCAATAGGCCCCGAAGAAGACCAGGCTGACCTTGTAGCCGTCGCCATGCACGCGCAGCAGCAGATAGACCCAATCGGCGAGCGATGACGACGGCTGCCCCAAATCCGGCAGCCGCAATATCATTGCCGACAGCAGCGTATCGCATGCGAGCATCGCGATGCCGATCAGGCTGAAAGAAGCGGCTGTTGCCGAGGCCAAGGGCGCTCTTTTGCGGAAGATGCCATGCAGAAGGATGGTGACGCCGATATAGCAACCCAGCATCGCGAGATCGGCGATCATCCCGATCCGGAACGTCGATCCCGATGCAAAGATGGCTTGTGCCGTTGCGGCAGGATCGCCGCGCACGATCAAGGCGCCGCGGGCGACGACTTCTGCGTAGACGCCAAAGCCTATCGTTCCCAGATACAGGAATCCGGCGAGGCGGGCGTGCGAAGAGTCCGCGCTCATTCCGATCCTCCCTCGGCGGTGGCCCACGTCCAGGCGGCGATGACGATCGCGGCGGTGAGCGCCATTTCGATGACCGCCAGAGTGATGTAGAATGGCGCGGCACCCGGCAGCGTCATCGCCATGATAGCGGTATACAAAAGGCCGAAGGCGATATTGCTCCAGCGGCAAATCGCCGCCGGGAGATAGAGCGTCGCCGCGATCAGCAGCGCGGGAATCGCCATCATCAGCGAAACGGCAACCAGCGTTTCAGGGGTTGCGGGTCCAAGCGGCCCGATGTTTCCCTGCGCCATCGATGCCAGCTTGTTTTCGGCGTAGAGGCCGAAATAGTCGCCATAGACATAGCAGAACATTGTTGCTGTCCAGAGCGTCGACAGCTTGAGGCGGGTAGGGACCGGGGCGTCGGTGAGGCTTTTCATCGCATGACCTTGTTATGTCCAAAATATGTGCGGCCACGGATCGTCGGGTCGTTGCAAAGAGGCGGGCCGGTCGGCCATCCCTCCTTCGTCCCAGTTTCCGCTCGGGCCACCCGCCGGATCGGTCATTTTGGCGCTGCTCGTCTTGCCGGTTTGGAATTCGGCGATGTTTTTTGCGTCGATTGCCTCACATTGCCGATGGAATTTCGGCATCGGATCCGCCGCACAGGCTAGCGGGTCGCCGAATATGCTTGCCGATCGCCCCCCGCGGTTTATTTGTTGCAGGGTGCGATTGCCGATGGGGGGCATGCGAGGCCAACCGACCCGGTGAGCGTCGTGGTTTCTGTTCGGAGTCTTTAAGGGTTCTGCGTTGATGGCGTCGATTTTGCAGCCTGGCATTCGTTCGCAGCGACCGGACCCGATGAGGATCGACATTTCGCTTCTCTACGGCGCGGCTTTTTGTTGTGCGTCGCTCGCATTCTGCCTCAAGTCCGTGCTGGCATCGCGGCTGGGTATGGCCGTCGATGCTGTTGCGATCCTTGGCAATGCGACATGCGGATGGTCGTGGCTGGCAACCCGATCGCTTTTCCGGCGTGAATCTCCGTCCCGAGGCGACTGGTGGCCGATCGCCGCGGTGCTGATGGTGATGATCGCATCCGCTGTGACATCGCTAGTGCCGGCAGACGGCATGCCCCTCAGGATCCTGGATAATCTTGCCAGATTAGGCAGTTCCGCCATGCTGCTTATGGCGGTGGCCGCGCCGTTGCTTGATCTGCGCGAACAAAGCGACAAATCCGAACGGCGCTTCCGCATCCTGTATTCAGGCATCTACGCAGCCATATTGGCGGTGGCGGTCCTGGCTGTCGACGGGGCGCCCGACGGGTCGACCGCATCCCAACTAAGCATTCCGGTCAAGGTCGTTTGCGCGATCGCGGCGGTGTTCGGCTATGGGTTGGCCCTCGGCCATCGGAAACGGCATCCGCTCGTCGATCCGAAGGCGCGCGCTTCGCGGAAACCCGTTGCGTCGGACCCCCGGCTCGAAGCGCAGTTGATCACGCTCATGCGCGAGAACAGTCTCTACGCGGAGGCCGATCTGCGCGTTGCCGACCTGGCACGACTCACCGGCGAACCCGAATATAAGGTGACCCAGTGCATTACCGGCGCGCTTGGCTACCCCAATTTCAATCAGATGGTGAACGGCTACCGCATCGAAGAGGCAAAGCGCCGCTTGGTCGATCCGGCGCTCGCCCACTTGCCGATCCTGACGATTGCACTGGATTGCGGATTCGGATCGATCGGCCCGTTCAACCGAGCCTTCAAGGCTGACACCGGCATGACGCCGCAAGAATATCGCCGGCAGACGCGATAGGCGGCACATCTGGAGGCGCGATACTGGACGAACATCGGCTTGTCGTCCGGTTCGGCTTCCCGCTTCAGCGATTTAAGTGAATGGCTCCCCGGGTAGGATTCGAACCTACGACCGATCGATTAACAGTCGATTGCTCTACCGCTGAGCTACCGAGGAGCAGCCCGCCGAGGCGGGCAAGGCGGCCCCTTTGCCGCCATGCGGATCATTTTGCAAGGGGGTTGTACGGCAATTTTTACGGATAGTTCAGAAGCCCGTCCGAAATTTTTCGCGCACCCAGCTTTCGGGCGCCGGGAGGATGGGCGAGAAATAGTCCGAGCGGCCGCAGACCGTATCGACCAACTGCCGCAGCACCGATCCCGACTGCGCGGTGGTCGTGTCCGACGGCCCCGCTTCGGTATCCAGATATTTGCCGGCGACGTAAAAGCTGCTGTCGCGCATGAACGACGTGTTCGAACCACAGTCGGCCTGCCGCGTGGTCATCGTGCGGTCGAAATCGCGCGTATCGGTCGTGCTTTCGTAGAGCGTCTGCTGGCGAAAGGTGACGGTGGTGCCCGACCGCTGCACCGAATCGATATCGACGAGATAAACAAGCTGCGGCGCGCTGTTGGAATAGGCGGCAAGCCGCCACGATTCGGCGAAGGCCGGCTGCGGCGCGAGCAATGGCAAAAGAGCAAGCATGGTCAGACGCATGAAATTCCCCCATTCATGTGAAAGGGCGATGCTAGCCGCGCCCGGCGGCCACGCAAGCGGTCAAACGATGAATTGTTCCATCGCGATACGTTCGTCGAGTCCCTGATCGGGATCGAAGAGCAGCGTGAGCGGCCGGCTTCGGTCGGTGGTGACGAGCACGGTCTTCACGTCGCGGATTTCGCGTTGGTCGGCGACCGCACTGACGGGCCGCTTGGCCGCTTCGCGGACGTTGAAACGGATGCGCGTCGATTCGGGAACCAGCGCGCCGCGCCAGCGTCGCGGGCGGAACGGGCTGATCGGGGTCAGGGCGAGCATTTCGGATTCGAGCGGCAGGATAGGGCCGTTCGCCGACAGATTATAGGCGGTCGAACCCGCGGGGGTCGCGACGAGCACGCCGTCGCAGGCAAGTTCCTCGAGCATCTGCTTTTCGTTGATCAGCACCTCAAGCTTCGCGGCCTGCCGCGTTTCGCGCAGCAGCGAAATTTCGTTGATCGCCGGCAGGATGTGCCGTTCGCCGCTGATCGTGGTGATATCGCCCTGCAGTGGGTGGATCAGGAAGGGGCGAGCGCTCGCGATACGGTCGAGCAGCCCTTCGACGCGAAATTCGTTCATCAGGAAGCCGATGGTGCCGCGGTTCATCCCAAACACGGGCAGACTGCGCCGCTGATCGAGGAGCTGGTGCAGCATGTGCAGCAGGAAGCCGTCGCCGCCGAGCACGATGAGCATGTCGGCTTCGCCAAGCTCGACGAAATCGTAGAGCGGGCGAAGCTCGGCCTCCGCCTCCATCGCCGCGGGCGCATTCGACGCGACGAGCGCGATCTTGCGTTGCATCTGGTCCCCCTGGGGCGTGATCTAACCGCCCGTTGCACTCATATGACGCGCGACCGCCGGTGTGGACTTTCGTTCGATCTGAAAGTCATGCGCGCGGGGTTTGCCAGCCAATGCGGCATCAATCAAGCCATCGACATCGCCCCCTTCACGCAGCGCGGCGCGCAGGTCGACATGGTCGTCCTGGCCGAGGCACATATAGATGCGCCCCTCGACCGTCAGGCGGATGCGGTTGCAACTGGTGCAGAAATTATCGCTGAGCGGGGTGATGAGGCCGAGTGTGACCGGGCTGTCCTCGATCCCGAAATAGCGCGCCGGGCCGCCGGTGTAGCGATCGACCGGAAAGATCGCGCGATCGGCGCGTAGCGGCGCGATGAAATGGTGGAGCGGAATATAATGATCGCTGCGGTCATCGGCGACCTCGCCCAGCGGCATGGTCTCGATGAGCGTCAGATCGCAGCCGTTCGCCGCGCACCAGTCGAGCATCGGAAAAAGCTGATCTTCGTTGAGCCCCGCCAAGGCGACCATGTTGATCTTCACCGCCAACCCGGCGGCCCGGGCTGCGGCGATGCCGCGCAGCGCCGTAGCGAGTTCGCCGACGCGCGTAATGTGGCGAAAGGCGTCAGGGTCGAGCGTGTCGAGGCTGACGTTGATGCGGCGAATCCCTGCTTCGACAAGCGTCGAAGCATGGTCGGCCAGCCGCATGCCGTTGGTGGTCAGCGTCAGTTCGTCGAGCCCGCGGCCGATGAGCGCGCCGAGCCGCGCCGCGAGCAGATCGATTCCGCGCCGTACGAGCGGTTCGCCGCCGGTGAGGCGGATACGGCGGACGCCGCGCGCAACAAAGCGTTCGGCAAGTGCGCCCATTTCTTCTATACTGAGGACCGCGGATCGAGGCAGAAACTGCATCTCCTCGGCCATACAATACCGACATCTGAGGTCGCAGCGATCGGTAACGGACAGGCGCAAATAGGTGATGCGCCGACCGTGACCGTCGGTGAGTGGAGCGACAGGCGGGGCGGAATTTGCGGCCATCGCCTGAATGATGGTGCAAAAGGGAAGAGATTGGCAAGCAAAGCCTGCTAGGGGGCGCCAATGAATCGCACAGTTGACACGAACGCACAAAGCGTTCGGCACCTTGAAAATCTCCACGGTCGGCACGGCGCCGATGCGGGCGTCATTCTGGTCCAGGTCGACCAGCTCGCCCGAATCAACCATAGCGCCGGTACCGAGACCGGAAACGCGCTGCTCGACGAAGTCGCGCGCCGGCTCGAAACCTTTGCCGCTGACGAATTCGGTCATGGCTCGTTCGTCGGCCGGCTCGAGGGGCCGCGCTTCCTGATCGTGCCTGCGGTGCCCTTATCGCTCGGAGCGCTGCGCGCGCAGGAGCGGGCTTTGCATGTCGCGCTAGCCGAACCGATGGTCGGCGATCCGAATGGCCGGCTTGCGATTCGCATCGTCACGGCGCTGATCACGCGCGACGAACCCGTCGAGGAGCAGCTTCGCGCCGCGGCCGACCAGCTTGCACGCCCCGCGTCGGCGCGCGACGGGGTGATGGTCAAGTCGGCGCTCGCCAATGACGAGGTCGCGATTTTCTATCAGCCACAATATGAGGTTGCGACGGGAGCGATGATCGGGGTCGAGGCGTTGCTGCGCTGGCGACACCCCGAACTCGGCCTGCTCGGCGCCGGGCCGCTGGTTACCGCGGCGCGCGCAGCCCGCATGGAACGCGAGCTTACCGAACATGCGCATCGCGTCGCGCTGGCCGAGATTGCCGGCTGGCCGCGCGCGCTCGGCAAGCTTCGCGTGTCGCTCAACATCACCGCCGCCGACCTCGGCGATCCCGATTTCGCCGACCGTTTCGCGGCGATGGTGAAGGCCACTGGTGTCGATCCCGACCGGCTGACGCTCGAACTCACCGAACAGGCGATGCTCAGCGATCCGGCCAGCGCAGCGGCACAGCTTGCTCAAATCCGGGCGCTCGGCTGCGCGATCGCGATCGACGATTTCGGAACGGGCTATTCCAGCCTGTCGCTGCTCGCCCGGCTGCCGATCGACTATCTGAAGATCGACAACGGCTTTACGCGCACGATCGACGGCAGCGACCGCGACCGCATCGTGGTACGCGCGATCGTCGACCTCGCGCGGGCGCTTGGATTGCTCGTCGTCGCCGAAGGGGTCGAGAATAAGCGCCAGCTCGAGCGGCTGCGCGAACTGGGCGTTGCGACGTGGCAGGGCTTCCTGAAATCGGGGCCGGTGCCGGGAAGCGAACTGCCGGGGCTGATCGAATAAATCCGCAATAGCGGCCGTTCTAGCTCGCCTGCCGTGCGAGTTTCCCCAAACCTTTCGACAGTTGCAGTGCGCCGTTGAGCCGCGCGCCCGCGCTGATCCAGTCGCCGCTCACCGACAGCTTGTTGTCGGGTCGGATGCGCGCGCGGCCCTTCAGCCGCTCGACATAGGCGATCAGACCGGGGACATTGGCGAACTGGTCGCCGTGGAAGCTGACGAGGGCGCCCTTGGTGCCGACGTCGAGCTTGGCGATGCCAGCCGCCCTCGCGTTCGCCTTGATCTCCATAAGCTGGATGAGGTTCGCGGTTTCGGGCGGCAGCGGGCCGAAGCGGTCGATCATCTCCGCCGCGAAACCGTCGAGCCCGGTACGGTCCTTGGCCTCGTTGAGGCGACGATAGAGCGCCATGCGTAGCGGCAGATCGGGCACATAATCTTCAGAGATAAGGATCGGCGCATCGACCGTGATAACGGGCGACAAGGCCTCGCGCGGCGGCGCGACGCCGGCACCTTCGGCCTTGGCGACGAGGATCGCCTCTTCGAGCATCGATTGATAGAGTTCGAAGCCGACTTCGCGAATATGTCCCGACTGTTCGTCGCCGACGAGATTGCCGGCGCCGCGAATGTCGAGGTCGTGACTCGCAAGCTGGAAGCCGGCCCCCAAGGTGTCGAGATCGCCGAGCAGCTTGAGCCGCTTTTCGGCGGTGTCGGTGATCGCGCCGCCCTCGGGCGTCGTGAGGTACGCGTAGGCGCGCGTCTTTGACCGGCCGACGCGGCCGCGGAGCTGGTAAAGCTGGGCAAGGCCGAAACGGTCGGCGCGGTGCACGATCAAGGTGTTGGCGCTCGGAATGTCGAGGCCGCTTTCGACGATCGTGGTCGATACGAGCACGTCATATTTGCGATCGTAGAAGGCGCTCATGCGCTCTTCGACTTCGCCGGGTGCCATCTGGCCGTGTGCGACGACATATTTGATTTCGGGGACGCGGGTGCGCAGGAACTCCTCGATGTCGGGCAGATCCTTGATGCGCGGGGTGACGAAGAAGCTTTGGCCGCCGCGGTCATGCTCGCGCAGCAGGGCTTCGCGGATCACCACCGGATCCCATGGCGCGACATAGGTGCGCACCGCCAGACGGTCGACCGGGGGCGTCTGGATGACGCTGAGTTCGCGCAGCCCCGACATCGCCATCTGCAAGGTACGCGGGATCGGCGTCGCCGTCAGCGTCAGCACATGGACGTCGGCCTTGAGCTGCTTCAGCCGTTCCTTGTGGACGACGCCGAAACGCTGTTCTTCGTCGACGATCACGAGGCCGAGATTTCGGAATTCCACCGATTTAGCGATCACCGCGTGGGTGCCTACTACGATATCGATTTGCCCGCTGGCGAGGCCGTCGCGCGTTTTCTGCGCTTCGCCCGCGGGCACGAGACGCGACAGGCGGCCGATGTTGACCGGGAAGCCTTTGAAACGCTCGACGAAGTTCGTGTAATGCTGGCGCGCGAGCAAGGTCGTCGGCACGACCACCGCGACCTGCACCCCCGCCATCGCCGCGACGAAGGCGGCGCGGAGCGCAACCTCGGTCTTGCCGAAACCGACGTCCCCGCAGACGAGCCGGTCCATCGGGCGGCCCGACGCCATATCCTCCAGCACGTCGCCGATCGCGCGGTCTTGATCGTCGGTTTCCTGGTAGGGGAAACGGTCGGCAAAAGCGGGATAAGCGGCGTCCTGCGCCAGCACTTCGCCGGGGCGGAGCGCGCGCTGCGCTGCGGTCGCGAGCAGTTCGCCAGCGATTTCGCGGATGCGCTCTTTCATCCGCGCCTTGCGGCGCTGCCATGCCTCGCCGCCGAGCTTGTCGAGCGCAACCCCGTCGCTCTCGCCGCCGTAGCGCGAGAGGACGTCCAGATTTTCAACGGGGACGTAGAGCTTGTCGCCGCCCGCATAAGTGAGCGCGACGCAATCGTGCGGGCTTTTCCCGACCGGGATCGACGTCAGCCCTTCGTAGCGGCCGATGCCATGATCGAGGTGGACGACGAGATCGCCGACGCTGAGCGTCGCGAGTTCGGCGAGGAAGGCGTCGGCGCTTTTGCGGCGCTTTTGACGACGTACCAGCCTTTCGCCGAGAATATCCTGTTCGGTGAGCAGGCTGATCGCGTCGCTCGCGAAGCCGTGGTCGAGCGGAAGGACGACCATTGCGGTCGCGCCGCCGGCATCGGCCGAAGCGGTGCCGAGTGCTTCCTGCCAGCTGTCGGCGGAGGCAAGCGCGCTGACGCCATGGTCCCTGAGCAGCCCCGACAAGCGGTCGCGCGCGCCCGCCGAATAGCTGGCGATAATCGTCCGGCGGCCCTTGCGGCGTTCGTCCGACAGATGGTCGGCGACCTTGTCATAGACGTTGAGGTCGGCCGCGCGCTCGGGCGTGAAATCGCGGGCGGCAAAGCTTTCGAGATCGATGACGCTCGGCGCGGGCGGGACATCGAAGGGGGAGACGACATGCACCGGCCGGTCGCGCTCGGCAGCCGCCCACTCGCTCGAGGTCAGATAGAGCGTGTCGGGGGCGAGCGGGCGATAGCTGCCCGCCTGCTCGCGCTCGGCGGCGACGCGGTTCGCATGATAGTCGGTGATGGCATCGAAGCGCGTCTCCGCCGTCGCGTCGGTGCGGTGGCCGCGCAGCACCGGGGTTGCGGGGTCGATATGGTCGAACAGCGTCGCTAGCCGTTCCTCGAACAGCGGCAGCCAATGGTCCATCCCCGCCTGCCGCCGGCCCTCGCTGACCGCCTGATAGAGCGGATCGCCGGTTGCCTGCGCGCCGAACATCTCGCGGTAGCTCGACCGGAAGCGCTTGATCGTGTCCTGATCGAGCAGCGTTTCGGCCGCAGGAAGCAGTTGCAGCGACTTGGCGGGGCCAAGACTGCGCTGGTCGGCGGGATCGAAGCGGCGGATACTCTCGATCTCGTCGCCGAAGAAATCGACGCGCAGCCCCGCGTCCTCGCCGGCGGGGAAAAGGTCGACGAGGCTGCCGCGCACCGCGAATTCGCCCTGATCGGCGACCGTATCGACGCGGTTGAACCCGTTGGCGACGAGCAGTTCGGCAAGCGCGTCGCGATCGATCCGCTGCCCCGGTGCGAGCGTGGTCGCGAGCTGGCGGATGCGGAAGGGCGTGAGGGTGCGCTGGGTGATCGCGGCGACGGTGGTCAGGATCAGTTCGCCGCGCTTCGGCGGCGCCTGCAGCGCCGACAGCGTGGCGAGCCGGTCGGCGCTGACGCGCATCGATGGCCCGGCGCGGTCATAGGGCAGGCAGTCCCAGGCGGGAAAGCGATGGACGACCAGGTCGGGCGCAAAGAAAGGCGCGGCATCGGCGACCGCCTGCATCGCGGTATCGTCGGTCGCGACATAGACGAGCCGCTTGTCGCTGGCGCGCGCCAGATCGGCGAGCAGCAGCGGCAGGAAGCCGTCCGCGGTGCGCGCGAGCGTCAGCGGTGCCGACGCCGACGCGATGGCGGCGAAAATGTCGGCGGAAGGACGGGTCATGGCAGCGGAATATAGTCCAGCCGGCGCATCGCGGCGATCATTGCCGGCCGGTCGAGATGCGCGGGCGGGTGCCCGGTGCCGAGCGCCCACGCCATGATGTCGACGTCATCCTCTTCGACGACGGCTTCGAACCACGCGATTTCGTCTTCGCCCCACACCGCTGCATAGCGATCGAAGAAGCCGCCGATCATATAATCGGCCTCACGCGTGCCGCGGTGCCAGGCGCGGAATTTCAGGCGTTTGAGGCGGTCTTGCATGGCGGGCCTTTTAATCGCGCAAGCGATGAAGTGAAAACGGACATCGCCCCCACTCACCGTTCGCCCTGAGCTTGTCGAAGGGCTGTTCTCTCTTTCCGCCGCTGGAAATAAGGTCGGTGCTTCGACAAGCTCAGCACAAACGGAAGAGAGGTTGGGTTTCCTTCGCTCGACACGAACGGAAAGACGAGGCTAGACACGCCCTAGCCATGCGACCCGAAATCCTCAACCCGCTCTTTGCTGCGCTGACCGACCTCAAGGGTGTCGGTCCGCAGCTTGCCAAGCCGCTGGCGCGGCTGGGGCTGGAGCGCGTCGTCGATGTGCTGTTCCATCTCCCGACCGGCCTCATCTCGCGCGTGCCCGTCGACCGGCTCGATCAGGCGCAGGCGGGACAGACGATCATCGTCGACCTGACCGCGCAGGATTACCGCCCCGGCCGATCCCCGCGCGCGCCCTTCGGGGTCGAGGCGTTCGACGCGGCGGGCGACCATGTGCGGCTGGTCTATTTCGGGCGCACGTCGGGTCTGGCGCGCAAGCTGTTCCCCCTGGGGGAGACGCGCCGGGTGTCGGGGCGGCTCGATCTTTATGGCGATATGCGCCAGATCGTGCACCCCGACCATGTCGCCGAACCGGGGGATGAGGCCGGGATTGCGGAACATGAACCCGTCTATCCGCTGACCGAAGGGCTGACCAATGCGCGGCTGTCGCAGCTGGCGGCGGTGGCGCTCGAGCGGCGACCCGAACTTGCCGAATGGATCGACGCGCCGCTGCTGGCGAGCCGCAACTGGCCGGCGTGGCGCGATGCGATGGAACGCGCCCACGCTAGCCCGCGCGACGAAGCGGCACGCGACCGGCTCGCCTATGACGAGATATTCGCCAGTCAGGTCGCGCTGATGCTGATCCGGCAGGGATTGCGCAATCGGCGGGGGAGGGCGGTGCGCGGCGACGGGCGGCTGGTCGATGCGTTGCGGCTGCCGTTTGGCCTGACCGGCGCGCAGGAGCGCGTCGGGCGCGAGATCGCCGGCGACATGGCGCAGGACACGCCGATGCTGCGCATGCTGCAGGGCGATGTCGGATCGGGCAAGACGCTTGTCGCGCTGCGCGCGATGCTGGCGGCGGTGGAAGCGGGAACGCAGGCGGCGCTGCTCGCGCCGACCGAGATTCTGGCCCGCCAGCATTATGCGACCTTGCAATCGATGCTCGCCGGGCTCCCCGTCAATCTCGCCATCCTGACCGGCCGCGACAAGGGGCGGGCGCGCGAATCGACGCTGATGGGCCTTGCCGACGGCAGCATCGACATATTGGTCGGAACGCATGCGATCTTTCAGGACGCGGTAAGCTACCGCGATCTGTCGCTCGTCGTGGTCGATGAACAGCACCGTTTCGGCGTTGCCCAGCGGCTGATGCTGACGAACAAGGCGGCGCGTCCGCCGCATCTGCTGGTGATGACCGCGACGCCGATCCCGCGCACGCTGCTGCTCGCCAACCATGGCGAGATGGACGTATCGCGGCTCGACGAAATGCCGCCGGGGCGGACGCCCGTCGATACGCGCGTCGTGTCGGTCGACCGGCTCGACGAAGTGATCGACGGCCTGGCCCGGCATCTGGCGAGCGGCGCGCAGGCCTATTGGGTGTGCCCGCTGGTGGCCGAGAGCGAGGCGAGCGAACTGGCCGCGGCCGAAGATCGCGCCGCGCTGCTCCGCGCCCGTTTCGGCGAGGCGCGCGTCGGGCTGGTCCATGGCCGCATGAAAGGGCCGGACAAGGATGACGTCATGGCGCGGTTCGAAGCGGGCGAGATCGGCGTCCTCGTCGCGACGACGGTGATCGAGGTCGGGGTCAATGTCCCCGCCGCCAGCCTGATGATCGTCGAGCATGCGGACCGCTTCGGGCTGGCCCAGCTCCACCAGCTCCGCGGCCGCGTCGGACGCGGCACGGCGAAGTCGGTGTGCCTGCTGCTGCGATCGCAGACGCTGTCCGAAACGGCGCGCGAGCGGCTCGCGTTGATGCGCGAGACGAACGACGGCTTCGTGATCGCCGAAAAGGATCTGGAACTGCGCGGCGGCGGCGAATTGCTGGGGCTCAAGCAGTCGGGCGACGCCGACTATCGGCTGGCGACGCCCGAGCAGCTCATTCGCCTCTTGTCGGTGGCGCATGACGATGCGCGGCTGTTCGTCGAACGCGACGGCGGGATGGAAGGCGCGCGCGGCGAAGCGGTGCGGCTTTGCCTGTATCTGTTCGAGCGCGATGCGGCGGTGCCGCTGCTGCGGAGTGGGTGAGCAAGCGTCGCCCCCGCGCAGGCGGGGGCCGCTGGCAGTTTACGCAACGACGAGGAGACAGGCCTCCAACGGCCCCCGCCTACGCGGGGGCGACGCTATCGGGAAGCGTTAGTTTACGTCGCCGCGGGCGCCCATGGCGCGGATCATCGGCAGATAATCTTCGGCGGTGATCGATTTTTCGAACTGCACACCGGTCTTGCCGCCGAGGGACCAGACGACCTTTGCCGCCGTGCGGCCGATGATGGGCATGCGGAACACGACCAGATCGCCTGGCTCCAGCCCGCGCTCGTAGCGCATCAGCAAGCCGTCGGCGCTGATGTTGACGCAGGTGCACATTTCCTGCCGCCCGTCGGGCAGCACGAAGGGCAGGCGACAGTAAACGTCGCTGCGCGGAGCAATTCGCTGGTCGAGCCCGACATAGTGGGCTTTGCTCGTGTCAATCTTACGCATACGTCCCGGACCTTTGTGGTTTGCCGGAGAAGATCATCGCGATTGCTGAAGAATCCGTAAACGCTTTTTTGCGGATTCAGCGCGTGACGAGCCCGTGCTTCTTTGCCCCCAAGCTGACCGGCACATCGTTTTCGCCGGGCACGACCAGATAATGGGGGTCGCGGATCACCGTGCCGTCGACCTTCACCGCCCCCTCGTCGAGCTTGCGGCGCGCCTCCTTGTTCGACGCCGCAAAACCCATTTCGCGCAGCGCGTTCAGGATGCCGATCCCTTCGGCCGGGGCCGCGACGCGCGGCAGGTCGCCGCCGATGTGTCCCTTTTCAAAGGTTTGCGTCGCGGTTTCCGCCGCAGCCTTAGCCGCATCGGCGCCGCGGCACAGCGCGGTCGCTTCGTTGGCGAGGATCTTTTTCGCTTCGTTGATCTCGGCGCCTTCGAGCGCTTCGAGCCGCGCGATCTCGGCAAGCGGAAGGTCGGTGAACAGCTTCAGGAAGCGGCCGACGTCACGGTCGTCGCAGTTGCGCCAATATTGCCAATAGTCAAAATGGGACAGTTGATCGGCATTTAACCAGACGGCGCCGGCGGCAGTTTTGCCCATTTTGGCCCCCGCAGCGGTCGTCAGCAGCGGAGTCGTCAGCCCGAAGAGTTCGGCGCCGTCCATGCGGCGACCGAGCTCCATGCCGTTGACGATATTGCCCCACTGGTCCGATCCGCCCATCTGGAGCCGCACGTCCATCGCCTTCGACAGATGGCGGAAGTCGTACCCCTGAAGGATCATGTAGTTGAATTCGAGGAAGGTCATCGGCTGTTCGCGTTCGAGCCGCAGCTTGACCGAATCGAAGGTCAGCATGCGGTTGATCGTGAAGTGGGTGCCGACTTCCTGAAGCAGTTCGATATAGCCGAGCTTGCCCAGCCAGTCCTGATTGTCGACCATCACCGCGTCGGTCGGGCCGTCGCCGAAGATCAGAAAGGGTTCGAAGATCGTGCGGATCGACGCGATGTTCGCAGCGATCGTTTCGTCCGATAGCATCTTGCGGCTCTCGTCGCGCCCCGTGGGATCACCGATGCGCGTCGTCCCGCCACCCATCAGCACGACCGGCTTGTGCCCCGTCTGTTGCAGGCGGCGCAGCATCATGATCTGGACGAGACTGCCGACATGCAGGCTGGGCGCGGTCGCGTCGAAGCCGATATATCCCGGGACGACCTGTTTGGCGGCAAGCGCATCGAGCCCTTCCGCGTCGGTCATCTGATGGATATAGCCTCGCTCGTCGAGCAGGCGCAGCAGGTCGGATTTATAGTTCGTCATGGCGGGCGGGCGCATAGCATGCGTCCTATCCGATGAAAACAACCCAAACCCGTTCGCCCTGAGCTTGTCGAAGGGCCGCCCTTCCTTCTACATCGGGCAATGCGCTTTTGGACCTATATGTTGCACTGTCGAGGCGGCGCTTTCTATACCGGCCACACGGATGATCTGGAACGGAGGATGGCGCAGCATGCATCGGGCGCGGTAGCTGGATTTACTTCCGACAAATTGCCGGTTGCGCTCGTGTGGAGCCAGGACTTCTCGACACGGATGGAGGCGTTGGAGGCCGAGCGTCGCATAAAAGGGTGGAGCAGAGCGAAGAAAATGGCACTCATTCGTGGCGACTGGCTGCAAATTTCGCGGTTGGCGAGAGGAAAGAACGGTCCTTCGACAAGCTCAGGACGAACGGGAGAGGACTGAATGGCGGTGCAGTCCGGTGAACGGCGTCACTTGATCTGTCACCCCGGGACGCCCGCGAAAGCGGTGCGCGCGGTGTGGGCGGAGGTGGCGCTGTCGTTCGAAGACGGTTTTTCGCTGCGCTTCGGGGTCGAGGGCGATATCGGCGCCTTGGTGCTGCCGCCCTGCGAAGGCCAGCTCGTCATCGCCGACACGGCGACCGACGGACTGTGGCAGAGCAGCTGCTTCGAGGCGTTTCTGACCGAAGAGGGACAGCCCGACTATACCGAATTCAACTATGCGCCCGATGGCCGCTGGGCCTGTTATCAATTCGACGACTATCGCTCGCTCTTGAAAAGCGACGATCTGGCACCGTGGGACATGACGTGCGAGCGCGGCGCCGCGCTTTATATCCTGCGTATCGAACCGGGCATCTATCCCGATCGCGGCAGCAGGCTCGCGCTGTCGGCGGTGATCGAGGAGCTGGACGGCACCAAAAGCTATTGGGCGCTGCGGCACCCGCCCGGCAAGCCCGACTTCCATCATCCCGATTGCTTTCAACTGACGCTTGGGGCACCCGGCGCAGCATGACCGTGACATTTGGCATCGACCGCCTGCTCGCCGATCCGGCGCTTCGCAAACCGCTCGAGGGGCGCCGCGTCGCGCTGCTCGCGCATCCCGCGTCGGTGACGGCCGACCTGACGCACAGCATCGACGCGCTGGTCGCGGCGGGGGTGAATGTCACCGCGGTGTTCGGGCCGCAGCATGGCGTGCGCGGCGACCTGCAGGACAATATGATGGAGTCGCCCGACTTCACCGATCCGACCTATGGCATGCCGGTGTTCAGCCTCTACGGTGAAGTGCGGCGGCCGACCGGGCAGGCGATGCACACGTTCGACGTGATGCTCGTCGATCTTCAGGACTTGGGTTGCCGCATCTACACCTATGTCACCACCTTGCTCTACATCCTCGAGGCCGCGGCGGCGCACGGCAAGGCGGTGTGGGTGCTCGACCGGCCGAACCCCGCGGGGCGCCCGGTCGAAGGCACGCTGCTGCGCGCCGGGTGGGAAAGCTTCGTCGGTGCGGGGCCGATGGCGATGCGCCACGGGTTGACGCTGGGCGAAATGGGGCACTGGTTCCTTCGCCACTTCGGCCTCGACGTCGATTATCGCGTCATCGCGATGGAGGGGTGGCAGCCCGACGGGCCGGGCTTCGGCTGGCCGCAGGACCGTGCGTGGATCAACCCCAGCCCCAATGCGCCGAACGTCAACATGGCGCGCGCCTATGCCGGGACGGTGATGGTCGAGGGCGCGACGCTCAGCGAGGGGCGGGGGACGACGCGCCCGCTCGAACTCTTCGGCGCGCCCGACATCGATGCGCGGGCGGTGATCGCGGAGATGCACCGGCTCGCCCCCGAATGGCTGACGGGCTGCAAACTGCGCGACATCTGGTTCGAGCCGACCTTTCACAAGCATAAGGGACAGCTCAACAGCGGCATCCATATCCACGCCGACGGCCCGTGGTACGACCATGCGGCCTTCCGCCCGTGGCGCGTGCAGGCGCTGGGTTTCAAGGCGATCCGCGCGCTCTATCCCGATTATCCGATCTGGCGCGGCAAGGATTTCAAATATGAATATACCGACGATGTGCTCGCGATCGACGTGATCAACGGCGGGCCGGACTTGCGCCTGTGGGTCGATGATGCGGCGGCAGCGCCGGGCGACCTCGACGCGCTGGCGCTGCCCGACGAGGCGGCGTGGCGCGAGGAGATTGCGGATTTGATGATATATTAGGGGGAAGGCGATGGCGATGCAGCGGCGGCAATTTCTGGGTACGGCGGCGCTGACCGGATTGGCGGCGAGTATGCCGGTTTCCGCGTTCGCTGCAGACACCGCCGGCCTTCCCAACCTCGCCGCGAAGGCCGTCCCGATCGGCGCCGAGGAGCGCAAGGCGCGGATTGCGAAGGCGGCGGCGCTGTTGCGCGCGAACGATATCGGCGCGCTGCTGATCGAGCCGGGGTCGAGTCTTATCTATTTCACCGGGGTCGAATGGTGGCGGAGCGAGCGGCTGACCGCCGCGGTGCTGACGCGCGAGGGCGAAGTGGCGATCGTCACGCCTTTTTTCGAGGAACCGTCGGTGCGCGAAAGCCTGGGCGTTCCCGCCGATGTTCTGACCTGGAACGAGGATGAAAATCCGCTCCGCTTCGTTTCCGACTGGCTGGCGAAGCGCGGACTTGCCAAGGGCCGGGTCGGCGTCGAGGAGACGGTGCGCTATTTCGCGGTCGACGGACTGCAAAAGGCGATGCCGGAGGCGCGCGTCGTCAATGGTGCGCCGGTCGTGCGCGGTTGCCGGATGATCAAGTCGGCGGCCGAACTCGCGCTGATGCAGGTCGCGAGCGACATCACCATCGCCGCCTATCGCCACACCGCGCCGCGGATCGAGGCGGGAATGACCCCGGCCGACATCGGCGCGATCATGCGCGCCGCGACGCGTGCGCTGGGCGGCAACAGCGAATTCGAGCTGATCCTGCTCGGCGAAGCGAGCGCCTATCCGCACGGATCGGGCAAGCCGCAGGCGGTGAAGGCGGGCGAGGTGGTGCTGATGGACTGCGGTGCGACCGTGCACGGCTATCAGTCCGACATCTCGCGCAGCTTCGTCTACGGCAAGGCGAGCCCGCGCCAGCGGCAGGTGTGGGACGAAATGCGCAAGGGGCAGGACGTCGCCTTCGCCGCGGCGCGGATCGGTGCGGCGGCGGGAACGGTCGACGATGCGGTGCGCGCCTATTATCAGAAGCTCGGCTGGGGGCCGGGCTATCGCCTGCCCGGCACGTCGCATCGCACGGGCCACGGGATCGGCCTCGACGGGCATGAACCGGTCAATCTGGTGCGCGGCGAAACCACGAAGCTGGCGCCGGGCATGTGCTTTTCGAACGAACCCGGCATCTATATCCCCGGCGAGTTCGGTATCCGGCTGGAAGATTGCTTCTACATGACCGACAGCGGCCCGAAATGGTTCAGCGAACCGCCGCCCTCGATCGATCAGCCGTTCGGCTAGGGGCAGGGAGCAATTGGATTCCACCGTCATCCCGGCAAAGGCCGGGATCTCGCCGGTGCGTTACTCCGATAGGGTGAGATCCCGGCCTTCGCCGGGATGACGAAGAGAGCCAATGGATTGCCACTTGGCATCGCGGTGTAGACGGCCCGCGGCTCACGTCTTCGCGGGCGACGACGATATCATCTGGCGTCGGGGCCCCTTCGGTCGCTGCACCAGACTGACCAGCACGAAGCTGATGATCATCAGCAGATACCAGCTGCCCAGTTTCTCGACCCCGACCATGTGCCAGCCATCGGCCTGGCTGGGATAGGTCCAGGCGCGCGCGAAGGTGCCGATATTCTCGGCGAACCAGATGAACAGCGCGACGAGCCCCCAGCCGACGAGCAGGGGCATGCGGCGGTGCTTATGCAAGGGGCGGAACCACACCTGACAACGCCAGAAGAGCAAAGCGGTCGCCGCGAACAGCAGCCAGCGGATGTCGGGCAGCCAGTGGTGCGCGAAGAAATTGACATAGATCGCTGCCGCCAGCGCGTAACTCGTCCACATCGGCGGATAGAAGGTGTAGCGGAAATCGAAGATGCGCCAGACGCGCGCGATATAGCTGCCGACCGCGGCGTACATGAAGCCCGAAAACAGCGGCACCGCGCCGATGTGGAGCAGGCTGCCTTCCGGATATTGCCATGACCCCGCGGCGGTCTTGAACAATTCCATCACCGTGCCGACGATGTGGAACATCAGGATGACGATCGCTTCCCGCGGTGTCTCGAGCCGGAACGCGAGCATGCCGAGCTGGATCAGCACCGCGCCGATGGTGATCGCGTCATAGCGGTGGATCGGGGCGCTATCGGGCCAGAATAGATGGGTGCCGAGCAAAAGCGCGAGCATCAGCGCGCCGAACAGGCACGCCCAACCCTGTTTGAAGCCGAACACCAGAAATTCGAGGAACCAACCGCGCGGTCCCGGCTCGACCGCCATCGCCTCGAGCCGCGTGCGGACGGCGTGAAAGCGGCTGTGCCGCATCGGTGCGTCAGACATGCACGGAGACGTAGGCGATGAGCGTCGCAGCGGGTAGCAACAGCGCCTGCGCTAGGATCGTGCCGGCGAGCCGGCTCAGCGAGATGAAGGTGATCGCGCGGCGGAAATCGCCCTCGTCGACTTTGCCTTCGACCGCGTCGTCGGTCATCACCGACAGCTGCGGGTCGATGAAGGCGAAGAGCAGGATCGTCGCGAAACCGTTGATGAGCGCCGAAAGCTGCGAAGCGGTGACGCGGAATTCGGGGGCGAGATAGCCCGCATAAAGCGACGCGACGACGCCGACCGCGAGGAGCGATTGCGCGAGGCAGTTGGCGATCAGGACGCTCCAACCAATCCCCTTGGGCATGCGCCAGACCTTGAGGTGGCCAAGGCTGGGCAGTCGGAGCGACTGACGCATCGTGCGCAGGCCGCTCGGGCTGACCGCCTTCATCGCGAGCCGCGTCGTCGAGCGGTTGTTCTGGTACCAGCCGATCGCCGCGGCGAACATGCGTTGGCCGGTGGGAACGAGCAGGATGCCGAGCAGCGTCGCGACGCTTGCCGCCGCCAGCACCAATTGCATGTCGAGGAACAGCGAGGCGCCGCTGCCGTCATGGATGCGCGTTTCGATCCGCTTCGCGAGGAACGGCCCGAGAAAACTGTTCGAGGTGCGCGAAAAGAGCACGAGGATGTTGAACAGCGCGAATGACATCGCGATTCGCCGCGTCCGCACGCCAGCGATGCGCGCGGCATAGGCCAGCGCACCGATCAGGTTGATGAAGCCGGTGAGCAGAAGGATGGTGACGAGGGGGAGGTCGATCATTCGTGGCCTAGTTTCTCGTCATTGCGAGCGGAGCGAAGCAATCCAGAGCGGTTGACGCAGGCTCTGGATTGCCACGGGCCTTCGGCCCTCGCAATGACGATTAAAGAAAACCGTGGCTCAATGCTTGCGCGTCAACTCGCGCATCGCGTCGTCGAGCCCCGCCAGTGTCAGCGGGTACATGCGGTCATTCATCAACTGTTTGATCAGCTTCACCGACTGGGTGTAGCCCCATTGCGCCGAAGGAACGGGGTTCAGCCAAACGGCGGCGGGATAGACGTGCGTCATGCGCTGCATCCACACCGCGCCCGATTCTTCGTTGAAATGTTCGACGCTGCCGCCCGGATGGGTGATTTCATAGGCGCTCATCGAGGCATCGCCGACGAAGACCAGCTTATAATCATGGCCATATTTGTGGAGGATATCCCACATCGGCGTGCGTTCGGACCAGCGGCGCTTGTTGTCCTTCCACACGCCTTCATAGGGGCAGTTGTGGAAATAGAAGAATTCGAGATTCTTGAATTCGCTCGTCGCGGCGCTGAACAATTCCTCGCACAGCTTGATGAACGGGTCCATCGATCCGCCGACGTCGAGGAAAAGCAGCAGCTTGACCGCATTGCGCCGTTCGGGACGCATACGGATGTCGAGCCAGCCCTGCCGCGCGGTCCCTTCGATCGTGCCGGGAATGTCGAGTTCGTCGGCGGCCCCCTCGCGCGCGAATTTGCGCAGGCGGCGCAGCGCGATCTTGATGTTGCGGGTGCCGAGTTCCTTGGTGTTGTCGAGATTGGCGAACTCGCGCTTTTCCCACACCTTCAGCGCGCGCTTGTGCTTGCTTTCGCCGCCGATCCGCACGCCTTCGGGATTATAGCCCGAATTGCCGAAGGGCGATGTGCCGCCCGTGCCGATCCACTTGTTGCCGCCCTGGTGGCGTTTCTGCTGTTCTTCGAGCCGCTTCTTCAGCGTCTCCATGATCTCGTCCCAGTCGCCGAGCGACTTGATCGCCTCCATCTCCTCGGGCGTCAGATATTTCTCGGCAACGGCCTTCAGCCATTCCTCGGGGATGTCGACGGGGTTCTGGCCGTAATCGGTGAGCAGCCCCTTGAAGACCTTGTTGAAGACCTGGTCGAAGCGGTCGAGCAGCCCTTCGTCCTTCACATAGATGGCGCGGCTGAGATAATAAAATTGTTCGGGACTGCGATCGATCACCTCGCGGTCGAGCGCCTCCAGCAGCATCAGATGCTCTTTCAGGCTGGCGGGAATGCCCGCGGCGCGAAGCTCGTCGAGGAAGCCGAAAAACATGGCATATGCCTATCGCGTCGCGGCGGCCCGCGCAATCACTTTACGTTTACGGAAAGTGCGGGGTTACACCAACCACTCGATCCACGCGCCATGCGGGTGCGCGCGCGCCAGCATCACCGGCGCCGCGCCGCCCGGCCAGTGGCGCACGACAAGTTCGTGGCCGTGAACGGTGCGATTCGCCTCGAGCGCGACCCAGGCGAGCGGCCGGTCGGCGGTCGCGCGCGCGCCCGCCGCTTCCATCGCGGCGGTGATGCGCGCCTGTTGGTCGGCGGGGACATATTGCCAGACGATCGAGTGCATCAGCAGGCGCGTCGTCCCCGCGGCCTGCGGCTTCACCAGTTCCTGTTCGACGAAATCGGCCGCGTTCATGCGCACGAGGTCGGGTGGCCGCGCTTCGGCGGCAGCGATTGCCGCCTCGATTCGCGCGAAGCGAATGGCATGTTCGGGCCAGATGAAGGCTTTGAGGCGCAGCGCCTGCGCCGGATCGGTGAGGTCCACCGGGGCGACATCGCATCCCTTTGTCGATGCGATTTCGATCGCATGCTGCGGCGGATGGCGGTCCTGCCAGTCGGGGGTGAAGGCCATGACGCCGGGCTGGGGGCCGACCTGAACGCCGCCGAGGTCGTAATGATAACGGTCGAGCATCAGGTTGATCCCCGCGCTCGACCCCATTTCCAGGCACTCGAAACGCGGCGGAAGGCCCTGATCGGCGAGCCACAGCATCGCGGCGATGAAATTGGCCGACCGACCCGCCTCGTTGGTCTGCGGCGGGCCGTCGAGCCATGGCAGCAGCGCCGCCTCGTGCCGTCGCACCACGCCCGCCACGATGGCGGCATCGTTGATGTCCTCGGCGTCGGCATAGATCGGCGCGAGATCGTCGGCGGCGCCCGAGAGGTGCAGCGCGTGAAGGCCGTCGGCGGCGCGCAGCGGCAGCGCGTCGGCAAGCGGTGCGCCGGGCCAGTCCGCGATGCGGCGTGCGAAGCCGGTTTCGGGCCGGTCGAGGAGCGTCGCGACGGCGGCGACGATGCGCGCCGTGATCGGCGCTTCGGCCGCGCGGCAATAGGCGACCTGATTGGCAAAAGCGGTGCGGACGGCGCCTGGTCCGGTTTCGTTCATGTCGACGAACTTGTACCGCTCGCTCATTGCCCTTTCTCCCGCTGGCGCTTATGTGCGCCCTCGCTTATGCCCGAACCGATCATCTTTGCCATCCCCAAGGGACGCATCCTCGACGAGGCGCTGCCGCTGCTCGCCCGTGTGGGCATCGAGCCGGCCGCCGACTTCTTCGACAAGAAGAGCCGCGCGCTCGTGTTTGCGACGAACCAGCCGCATATCTCGCTGATCCGCGTGCGCGCCTTCGATGTCGCGACCTTCGTCGCGCATGGTGCGGCGCAGCTCGGCATCGTGGGGTCGGACGTCGTCGACGAGTTCGACTATTCGGAGCTGTACGCGCCGGTCGACCTCGGCATCGGTCATTGCCGCCTGTCGCTCGCTGGCCCCGAAGGCAGCGCGCCGCCGGGGCTTGGCGAAAGCCATATCCGCGTCGCGACCAAATATCCCGCGACGACGCGCCGCTGGTTCGAAGGGCAGGGTATCCAGGCCGAATGCATCAAGCTGAACGGTGCGATGGAGATTGCGCCGAAGCTGGGGCTGGCGTCGCACATTGTCGACCTTGTGTCGACGGGGCGGACGCTGGTCGAAAACGCGCTCGCCGAACAGACGATCGTCAGCGAGGTTTCGGCGCGGCTCATCGTCAATCGCGCGGCGTTCAAGCTGCGCTCGGCCGAGGTGCCGGCGCTGGTCGAGAAATTCCGCGAGGCCGTTCGCGATGCGGCGGCTTGACGCCTCCGACCCCGGCTTTGCCGCCGCGTTCGATGCGCTGGTCGACGACCGGCGCGAGAGTGCGTCGGACGTGTCGGCCGATGTCGCGGCGATCATCGCGCGCGTAAAGGCCGAAGGCGACGCGGCGCTGACCGATTATACCGCGCGCTTCGATCGCTTCGACCTCGACAGCAGCGGATGGCGCATCACCGCCGAGGATTGTGCCGCGGCCTATGCCGCGCTGGCACCCGAATTGCGGAGCGCGCTCGATCTCGCGGCGACGCGCATCCGGGCCTATCACGCCGCGCAATTGCCCGAGGACCGCGATTATCGCGATGCCGCGGGCGCCCGGCTCGGCGCGCGCTGGCGTGCGGTCGATGCCGCGGGCGTCTATGTCCCCGGCGGCCGCGCGGCCTATCCGTCGTCGGTGCTGATGAACATCCTGCCCGCCAAGGTCGCGGGGGTCGAGCGGATCGTGATGGTCACGCCGACGCCCGGCGGCGAAACCAATCCCGTCGTGATGGCGGCGGCGCATATCGGCGGAGTAGACGAAATCTGGCGCGTCGGCGGCGCGCAGGCGATCGCGGCGCTCGCCCATGGCACCGACCGGATCGCGCCGGTCGATGTCGTCACCGGCCCCGGCAACGCCTGGGTGGCCGAGGCGAAGCGCCAGCTTTACGGCGTCGTCGGGATCGACATGGTCGCCGGGCCGAGCGAGATCGTCGTCGTCGCCGACAACCGCAACGCGCCGCACGTCATCGCCGCCGACCTTTTGAGCCAGGCCGAACATGACCCGACGAGTCAGTCGATCCTGTTCACCGACGATGGCGCCTTTGCCGATGCGGTCGCCGACGCGGTCGCCGCGATCATCCCGACGCTGAGCACCGCGGCGACGATGCGGGTAAGCTGGGCGGACAATGGCGCGATCATCGTCGTGCCGCGCCTGACCGATGCCATCGCGCTCTGCGACCGGCTGGCGCCCGAACATCTGGAGCTCGCGGTCGATCCTGCCGAGGCCGACGCGCTGTTCGCGCGCGTGCGCCATGCGGGTTCGGTCTTCCTTGGCCGCCAGACTCCCGAAGCGATCGGCGACTATGTCGCCGGGCCCAACCACGTCCTCCCGACCGGACGCCGCGCCCGTTTTTCGAGCGGGCTTTCGGTCACGGACTTCATGAAACGCACCAGCTTCCTGGCGCTCGACGAAGCGAGCCTTGCGGCCATCGGACCCGCAGCGGTCGCGCTTGCCGGTGCCGAGGGACTTCCCGCGCATGCGCTGTCGGTCAGCCAGCGCCTCAACTGAAACGAAAAGCCATGAACAAACGCGCCCAATCCCGCTCCGCCGCCCGCCTTGCCGCCGTCCAGGCGCTCTATCAGCATGAGATGGAAGGCACCCCGGTGGCGCAGCTGATCCACGAATTCCACCAGCACCGCATCGGCGCGATCATCGAGGACGCCGAATATGCCGAAGCCGACGTTCCCTTCTTCGACGATATCGTGAAGGGCGCGCTGGCGCGGGCGGAAGAGGTCGACGCGGCGATCACAGCGCGGCTGGCGAGCGGCTGGACGATGGACCGGCTCGACCGCACGATGAAGGCGATATTGCGTGCCGGCGCCTATGAACTGATCGCGCGCGGCGATGTACCGGTGGGCGCGGTGGTGAGCGAATATGTCGATGTCGCGAAAGCCTTTTTCGACGGCCGCGAGGCGGGTTTTGCCAACGGCCTGCTCGATGCGATCGGCAAGGATGTGCGTTCTTCCGATTGACGCTTCCAGAGAGCCGCTTGTCCTGAGCTTGTCGAAGGACCGCATTTTTCTGGTATAGGTCGAGGAAGAACGGCCCTTCGACAAGCTCAGGGCGAACGGAAGAGGAATTGCGTTGAGCGAAGCCGATTTCATCGCGCGTCTGCGCACGATCGCGACCGATCCTGCGGCGCGCGGGCTGGCCGATGATACGGCGCTGCTCGGCGATCTTGTGCTGACGCACGACATGATCGTCGAGGGTGTCCATTTCCTGCCCGACGACACGCCGCAGGACATTGCGTGGAAGCTGGTTGCGGTGAATCTGTCGGATCTTGCGGCGAAGGGCGCAGCGCCGCTCGGCGTGCTGCTCGGCTATAGCCTGTCGGGCGATGCGGCGTGGGACGCCGCTTTTGTCGCGGGGATCGACGATGTGCTGCGCCGGTTCGATGTGCCGTTGCTCGGCGGCGACACGGTGCGCCCACCCGCCGGGGCGCCGCGCAGTTTCGGCCTGACCGCGATCGGCCGTGCGCCCGCGACGGGAGCGCCGGCGCGCAGCGGAGTAAGGCCGGGCGATCAGATCTGGGTGACGGGGACGATCGGCAACGCGGGCGTCGGCCTGGCGATGCGGCTCGGCGAGATCGAACCGGGCGCAACCTGCATGGCCGCCTATGCCCGGCCCTTGCCGCAACTGGCGTTGGGCGCGGCGCTCGCGCCGCATGTTCATGCGATGATGGATGTTTCCGACGGCCTGCTGATCGACGCCGAGCGGATGGCGGCGGCAAGCGATTGCCAGATCGCGCTGATGCTGGAGGCGGTGCCGCTGTCGGCGGCGCTGCTCGCGGTGCGTCCCGACGTTCTCGACACGCGGCTCGCTGCGGCAACGGCAGGCGACGATTATCAATTGCTCTTCGCCGCCGACCCGGGGCAAGCCGATGCAATCCGGGCGCATGCGGCCGCCGAAGGCGTCGCCGTCACGGCGATCGGCCATGCCGCCGTCGGCGCCGGATTGCTGCTGACGCACCGGGCGCAGCGCGTCGCGCTGCCGGAGCGTCTCGGTTTCGCGCACTAGGCGCGGAAAAGGGCGAAAAAACCGGGCTTGCCAAAGGGCGAGGTTTCTTCCCATAACGCGGCGTCCAGAATTTGGGGCGGTCGCATCAGGGGAGAGAGCGAACCGGCATCAATAAGTCGGACGTTCGACAGCTATCCTGTGTCCGCCCCCTTCATTGGGGAAGGAACAGACACGCATGAATCCGGTTTTGATCGCGATAGCGTGCGGCCTATTGGCCGTGCTCTATGGGTTCATTACCTCGCGGCAGGTGCTCGGCGCCTCGGCGGGGAATGACAAGATGCAGGAAATCGCCGCCGCCATCCAGGAAGGCGCGCAGGCTTATCTGAAACGGCAATATAGCACCATCGCCATCGTCGGCGTCGTCGTCGCGGTGATCGTCGCGGGGGCACTCGGACCCGTTTCGGGGACGGGTTTCGTCATCGGCGCCGTCCTGTCCGGTGTCGCCGGATTCATCGGCATGAATATTTCGGTACGCGCGAACGTCCGCACCGCGGCCGCTGCGCAAAAGGGGCTGCAGGCCGGGCTGACGCTCGCCTTTCGCGCTGGTGCCATCACCGGCCTTCTCGTCGCCGGGCTCGCGCTGCTTGCGATTGCGGTATTTTATTGGGTGCTGACGGTCCAGATGGGCAAGACGGTGGGCGGCGACGACCGCACGGTCGTCGACGGGCTCGTCGCGCTGGCCTTCGGCGCCTCGCTGATTTCGATCTTCGCGCGTCTTGGCGGCGGCATCTTTACCAAGGCCGCCGACGTCGGCGCCGACCTGGTCGGCAAGGTCGAAGCGGGCATCCCCGAGGATGATCCGCGCAACCCCGCGGTCATCGCCGATAACGTCGGTGACAATGTCGGCGACTGCGCGGGCATGGCGGCCGACCTTTTCGAAACCTATGTCGTCACCGTCGGCGCCACCATGGTGTTGACCGCGCTGCTGCTGAAAGGGGCGGGCGATCTGCTGCCCGGCCTGATGTCGCTGCCGCTGCTGATCGGCGGGGTGTGCATCATCACCTCGATCATCGGCACCTATTTCGTCCGCCTCGGCGGGTCGAACAATGTCATGGGCGCGATGTACAAAGGCTTCCTGGTTTCGGCGATCCTCGCGGTCCCGGCGATCTGGTTCGCGACCAGCCACGCGCTGGGCGGGATGGAAACGGCGGTCACCGGCACCGACTTTACCGGGCGCGATCTTTTCTATTGCTCGCTGCTCGGTCTCGTCATCACCGGCCTGATCATCTGGATCACCGAATATTATACCGGCACGGGCTTCCGTCCAGTGCGGTCGATCGCCAAGGCCTCGGAAACGGGCCATGGCACGAACGTGATCCAGGGCCTCGCGATCAGCCTCGAAGCCACCGCGCTGCCGACGCTGGTCATCGTTGCGGGCATCATCATCGCCTATCAACTCGCGGGGCTGATCGGCATTGCCTATGCTGCGACTGCAATGCTGGCGCTCGCCGGCATGGTCGTCGCGCTCGACGCTTATGGCCCGGTGACGGACAATGCGGGCGGCATCGCCGAAATGGCGGGGCTGGACGACAGTGTGCGCGAAAAGACTGACCTGCTCGACGCCGTCGGCAACACCACCAAGGCGGTGACCAAGGGTTATGCCATCGGTTCGGCGGGCCTCGCCGCGCTGGTGCTGTTCGCGGCCTATACGACCGACCTTCGGGAATTCTTCCCGAGCCTGACGGTCAATTTCAGCCTCGAAAACCCGTATGTCATCGTCGGGCTGCTGCTCGGTGCGCTGCTTCCCTATCTGTTCGGTGCGATGGGCATGACCGCCGTCGGCCGCGCGGCGGGTGACGTGGTGAAGGATGTGCGCGATCAGTTCGCGGGCGATCCCGGCATCATGGCGGGCACGTCGAAGCCGAACTATGCGCGCACGGTCGACCTCGTCACCAAGGCGGCGATCAAGGAGATGATCATCCCCTCGCTGCTGCCGGTGCTGGCGCCGATCGTCGTCTATTTCGTGATCTCGGCGGTTGCGGGTCAGGAGAACGGTTTTGCCGCGCTCGGCGCCCTGCTGCTCGGCGTGATCGTCGGCGGCCTGTTCGTCGCCCTCTCGATGACCTCGGGCGGCGGCGCGTGGGACAATGCCAAGAAATATATCGAGGACGGCAACCACGGCGGCAAGGGCAGTGAAGCCCATAAGGCAGCCGTGACGGGCGACACCGTCGGCGATCCCTACAAGGATACCGCGGGTCCGGCCGTCAACCCGATGATCAAGATCACCAACATCGTCGCGCTGCTGCTGCTCGCGGCGCTGGCGGGACACGCGATGTAAGCATCGCGTCCGTCAGGGTGAAAGAATGGCCCCGCCGGAACGATCCGGCGGGGCCTTTTTCTTTTGACGAAGTATCTGATTTAGCGCTGCGCCCCCATCTGCTGGGCATAGCCCGCCTGCACCATGGCGCTCATCCGGTCGAACAGCGCGTTCGGGTCGCTGCGGCGCAGGGCGGCGATGGCGGCTTCGGCGCCTTCGGCGACCACCAGTTCGCGCGTTCCGGCATCGACTGCAGCGAGCATCTGTGCCGCAGCATCGTCGGGCGACAGGCCGTTGTCGATCGCCGCATCGCTCGCGCCGCGGACGCTGCCGTCGGCGTTGAGCGCGTTGCGGCTGACGTTGGTGCGCACCGATCCGGGTTCGACCACCAGCACCTTCAACCCCAGATGCTCATTTTCGGCGCGGAAGCTGTCATGATAGCCGATGATGCCGTGCTTGGCCGCCGAATAGGCGCTGCGCAGCGGCACGCCGGCGACTCCCGCGACGCTCGATATGGCGATGATCTGACCGCCGCCGGCCGCGATCATGCGCGGAAGCAGCGCCTGGGTGAGGGCAATCGGCGCAAGCAGGTCGACCGCGATGATCTTTTGATAGACCGCAAAATCGGTTTCGACCGCCAGACTGCGCTGCGAAATTCCGGCATTGTTGACGAGACCGTCGATGCGGCCGCCCCAGGCCCAGGCGCGTTCGACAAGCCCGGGAATCGCGTCATAGTCGGTCGCCTCGAAGGGCAGGATCATCGTGCCCGCGCCGCAATCCTTTGCCACCGCTTCGAGCGCGGCGACGTTGCGGCCCGACAGAATCAGCCGCGCGCCGCGCGCCGAAAGGCCGCGCGCCAGTGCCGCGCCGATACCCGACGAAGCCCCTGTAACCCACCAGATTTGATCTTTCATCTTGGCATCCCCATCTGTGTTTCCGTCTCAAGGTGAAACGCGTTTCGGGGGGCGTCAAGCCGCCGACCCGCGGATTTCCGTGCGGGGGTGGCAATTTTGTTGCGAATCTGATATAATAAATATCAACGCGTCGACAGCTTGCCTCTTTCCATCGCCGGAAAGGCACCCTGCGGCGTCCTGATGGAGCCATATCCCTTGTCACTTTGACTGGCTAGCGCCGACCGCCTTGCTTCGATCCCCCTCCGACGAGGGCGGACGTACCCGGCCTTTTCGCGCTTTTCCGGTCCCGACGGGGCAAATGAAAGGAACCTGCATGTCCGCAAACACGCTCGTCTTTGAAGTCGGTGACTATGTCGTTTATCCCAAACATGGCGTGGGGCGCGTCATTGAACTGCAAAAGTCGGAAATCGCCGGCATGCAGCTCGAACTTTATGTCCTGCGCTTCGAAAAGGAAAAAATGACCCTGCGCGTCCCGACCAACAAGGCCGAGGGCGTGGGGATGCGCAAGCTGTCGTCGGACAAGACGCTGAAGGAAGCGCTTCAGGTCCTGACCACGAAGCCGAAGGTAAAGCGCACCATGTGGTCGCGCCGCGCCCAGGAGTATGAAGCGAAGATCAACTCGGGCGACCTCGTGTCGATCGCCGAAGTGACCCGCGACCTGTTCCGCGCCGACGACCAGCCCGAACAGAGCTATTCGGAGCGTCAGATCTTCGAAGCGGCGTCGAGCCGCCTCGCGCGCGAACTCGCCGCGATGGAAGAAAGCGACGAAAAGACCGCGCAGGCGAAGATCCTTCAGATCCTCAACGAGCATGCGCCGCTCTATTACGCCGAAAAGGCGCTCTGAGCCTTTCTGCCGAGACGTGAAAAGGGCGGTCCGCAAGGGCCGCCCTTTTTCGTGGGTCAGGGATATTTTGCTTCGATGAAATAGAGGCCGTCGGGCGGTGCGTTGAGGCCGAGAGCCTGCCGGTCGGCGGCGTCGAGAGCGGCCTTCAAATCGGGCGCCGACCATTTGCCTTCGCCGACGAGGGTGAGGCAGCCGACCATCGATCGAACCTGATGATGCAGAAAGCTGCGCGCCGCGGCTTCGATGACGATTTCGTCGCCATGGCGGCTGACCGACAGGCGGTCGAGCGTCTTCACCGCGCTTTCGGCCTGGCAATGCACCGATCGGAAGGTGGTGAAATCGTGCCGCCCCACCAGCGCCTGCGCCGCGCCGTGCATCGCTTCGGCATCCAGCGGCTTCGCAAATTGCCAGGCGAGCCCCTTGTCCCAGGTCAGCGGCGCGCGGCGGTTGACGATGCGATATTCATAGGCGCGGCCGACGCACGAAAAGCGCGCGTGCCAGTCGTCGGCGACCGTCTCGCACGCGAGGATCGCCACCGGCGCGGGGCGAAGCTGGGCGTTCAGCGCTTCCATCAGGCGAAAGGGCTGGATGGCCTTTTCGATGTCGACATGCGCGCGCATCGCGATCGCATGCACCCCGGCGTCGGTGCGCCCGGCGCCGTGAACGGGCGCCGCTTCGGCGGTGATGCGCGTGACGGCTTCCTCGATCGCCTGCTGAACGCTGGGGCCATGCGACTGGCGCTGCCAACCCATGAAGGGGCGGCCGTCATATTCGATGGTGAGGGCGAAGCGGGTCATGCCAGCCGCGTCCCCGCAGTTACGGGCCGACCGCGCAGCAGTTCGGCGGCGTCCATTGCCGGCTTGCCCGCGCGCTGCACCCGGGTGGCGCGGATCGCGCCGGGGTTGCAGGCGATGGTCAGCGCATCGTCGAGCGTGACGCCGGGCGCGGCGCCGGCGACGGTGTCGGCGGGATGCACGACATCGGCCGCGAGGATCTTGTATCGCTCACCCTCCAGCTCGAAAAAGGCGCCGGGCACCGGGTTGAACGCGCGAATCTGGCGCTCGGTCTGGGGCGCGCTGACCAGAAAATCGAGCCGCGCCTCGCTCTTGTCGATCTTGGCGGCATAGGTGGCGCCGTCATCCGGCTGCGGCACGGGCAGACAGGCGGACAGGTCGGCCAGCACCTCGACCATCAGCGCGGCGCCCATTGCGGCGAGTTCGTCGGTCAATTCGCCCGCACTCTTGCCCGCGACCGGCGTGCGGCCGATCAGGCGCATGCCGCCGGTGTCGAGCCCGGCATCCATCTGCATGATGGTGACGCCCGTTTCGGTATCGCCCGCCAGAATCGCGCGCTGCACGGGCGCCGCGCCGCGCCAGCGCGGCAGGATCGAGCCATGGACGTTGAGGCAGCCTTCGCGTGGGCTCTCGAGGATCGCCTGCGGCAGAATGAGGCCGTAGGCCGCGACCACCGCGACATCGAGGTCGAGGGCGGCGAATTCGGCCTGCGCTTCTTCGGTCCGCAGGCTCTTCGGCGAGCGGACGGGCAGGCCGTGCGCCTCTGCCCAGAGGTGGACCGCGCTCTGCTGGAGCTTCTTGCCGCGCTGCGCCGGGCGCGGCGGCTGGGTGTAAACCGCCACGATCTCATGCCCCGCCGCGTGGAGCGCGGCGAGCGTCGGCACCGCAAAGGGCGGCGTTCCCATGAAGGCAATGCGCATGGGCAGCGCCTTTGGAGGAGGCAGGCGCGACATTCAAGCCCATCAAGCTCCAGTGCCCCTGCGAAGGCAGGGGCCTATCTCCGCCGGTTCCAACTTGCACCGTCCGGAGATGGGTTCCTGCCTTCGCAGGAACACGGGGAATGTTGTGCATATCTTGCACACCCATTACCACCGCCGCATGGCGTCTACCGAAATCGAAGCCCTCGTCCAGCAACTCGCCCGGCTCCCCGGCCTTGGCCCGCGGTCGGCGCGGCGCGCGGTGCTGCATCTGATGAAAAAACGCGAGAGCAGTTTCGCGCCCTTGCTCGCGGCGCTCCAGACGGTGTCCGAGCGGCTGGTGACGTGCGGCATCTGCGGCAATGTCGATACCAGCGACCCCTGCGCGATCTGCGCCGATCCGCGCCGCGACCCACGCAGCCTGTGCGTGGTCGAGGAAGTGTCGGACCTTTGGGCGCTCGACAAGTCGCGGCTGTTTCCCGGCAAATATCATGTGCTGGGCGGCCGCCTGTCGGCGCTGGAAGGCGTGCGGCCGCAGGATCTGAGCATCGACGCGCTGGTGGCGCGCGTCGCGGCGGGCGGCATCGACGAGGTGGTGCTGGCGATGAACGCGACGCTGGAGGGGCAGACGACGGCGCATTATCTCGCCGAGCGGCTGGAGGGCTATCCGGTGCGGCTGACGCAGCTGGCGCATGGCCTGCCGGTCGGCGGCGAGCTCGACTATCTCGACGAGGGAACGCTGGCGCAGGCGCTGCGGGCTAGAAGGCCGGTGGGTTAAGGATGCCAATTGCCGACGAACAGAGCTTAGTTGCTGCGGTCACCGAGGCTAGTACGCTTCTCCAGTCAATTAGCGACTATTTGAACGATCATCCTGAACAGCAGCATTTAGGTCGGGTGAGATTTCCTCGGGGCTTCATCGGCACAGCTGTGCAGAAACGGGCAAGCCTTCCATTCATTTCTGATCGCCGACTAAAAGCGAATATTAGCTATGCCCTTATGACCCACGACGTCTTGCGGTGGATCGTCAATCGAACGGATATTTCCGGGCAAGCCAAGGAAATGGTGATCAAGGAGTCGGTCTGCTTGCTAGGTTCGGTGTGTGAAAGCATCACGGTATTTCCAGGGGAATACGGTCTAGGTCGAGGCGCTGGATTCAGGGGTAGAATTGCGCGTCTCCGAGATACCCAGATAATCGATAACGATTGCTTCGATGATTTAGAGTGGCTTTGGGCGAAGAGAAATCAAGAGCATATTGTCGACAACCTATTCTACGAGTTTAGCCACTACACCACTGCCGACTGGAATCGATCCGCAAGAGGGTACGTAAGACTGAGGCGAGCGTTAACCGCGTGGAGAGCCGCCTGACCCCCTTGACCGGGCGCCCGCGCGATCATACCTCGCACGCATGGCCATTCTACCCATTATAGAGACCCCCGATCCGCGGTTGCGCGTCATTTCCAAGCCCGTCGAGACGTTCGACGCCGAGCTGAAGCAGCTCGTCGCCGACATGTTCGAGACGATGTATGACGCCCCCGGCATCGGGCTTGCCGCGATCCAGGTCGGGGTGCCGAAGCGCATTCTCGTCATCGATCTGCAGGAGCCCGATCCCGAGGACGAGGAAGGCAAGAAGGTAATCCGCGAGCCGCGCGTCTTCATCAATCCCGTCTTTTCGGACGAGAGCGAGGAGCATAGCGTCTATCAGGAAGGCTGCCTGTCGGTCCCCGAGCAATATGCCGATGTAACGCGCCCCGCCGAAGTCACGGTCGATTGGCAGGACGTGGACGGCAAGCATCATCAGGAGCGCATGACCGGCCTGATGGCGACGTGCATCCAGCACGAGCATGACCATCTGGAAGGCATATTGTTCATCGACCATCTGTCGCGGCTGAAGCGTGAGATGGTGTTGAAGAAGCTCGCGAAGCTGCGCAAGGCGGCCTGAGCCCAAATTTTGTGACCTGTTCCCCCGCGAAGGCGGGGGCCCATCACCGGCCGTTTCGGATTTCCGCCATCGGATGATGGGTCCCCGCCTTCGCGGGGACACACGCAATGGGTGTAGGGCGGAAAATCAATCCGCCTTCTTGGCGACTCCCACCATCGCGGGGCGCAGCAGGCGGTCCTTCATCATATAGCCAGCCTGCATTTCCTGTACGATCGTGCCGGCGTCCTTGTCGCTGGGGATTTCGAGCATCGCCTGATGCTGGTTCGGATCGAGCGGCAGGCCGATCGCGGCGATGCGCGTGATGCCGTGGCGTTCGAACACGCTCATCAGTTCGCGCTCGGTCGCCTCGAGCCCGGTGAGCAGCGGCTTGATCGCCTCGTCGGCGCGCTGTTCTTCGCTGAGCGAAGCGAGCGCGCGGCCGAGATTGTCGGCGACCGACAGGATATCGCGCGCGAATTTCGTCGCTGCATAGGCGTGCGCGTCGGCGACTTCCTTTTCGGCGCGGCGGCGCACATTCTGCGTTTCGGCGCGCGCGTAGAGCAGATCCTGCTGCACCGCGGCGAGTTGTTCGGCGAGCTTTGCCGCTTCGTCCTGCGCGGGGGCTTCGGCAGCCGCTGCGGCTTCGGTTTCCGGGGCCTGGCCGTCTTCGACCGGCGTTTCGTTTTCGATGTTCGTCATAACCCTATCGTATCAGTCTTGAGAGCGATTGTGCTGTAAAATCCACCATGGGAACGATGCGCGCATAGTTCAAGCGGGTCGGGCCGATAACCCCGACGACGCCGACTACCCGTCCATCCGATCCGCGATAGGGCGCGGCGATAACCGACGAACCCGACAGCGAAAAGAGCTTGTTCTCCGACCCGATGAAAATGCGCGTCGCGCTGCCTTCGCGCGCGCTGTCGAGCAGGCCGGCGATGTCCTGCTTTGTTTCGAGCTCGTCGAGCAGCTGGCGCACCCGGTCGAGATCGCCGACCGCGCTGTCGTCGAGCAGATTCGCCTGCCCGCGCACGATCAGCACCGGCCGGTCGGCGCCGTCGACCGACCAGATGGCCAGCCCGCGCGAAACGAGATCGGCGGCGGCGCGGTCGATCGCGATCCGTTCGTCCTCTATCTCGCGCCGCACCCGCGCCATTGCCTCGGCCAGCGTCAGGCCGCCGAGCATCGCAGAGATATAATTGCCCGCCTCGACCAGCGCCGACGGACCCAATCCGGCAGGCAGGTCGATGACGCGGTTTTCGACCGATCCATCGCCCGCGACGAGGACGACGAGCGCCTGACGGTCGGCCATCGGAACAAAGGCGACCTGCTTGAGCACGCGTTCATGCTTGGGAACGAGGACAAGGCCGGCGCAGGCCGAAAGCCCCGACAGCGTGGCCGTCGCCTGCGCCAGTGCGCTTTCGATGGGGCCGCCTTCGGCAAGGCTTGCCTCGATCTGAGCGCGATCCTCGGCCGAGGGTTCGGCGACCTGCATCATCCCGTCGACGAACAGGCGCAGCCCCTGTTCGGTCGGCAGGCGTCCGGCGCTGGTGTGCGGGCTCGCAAGCAGGCCGAGCTCTTCGAGATCCTGCATGACGTTGCGGATCGACGCGGGCGACAGGTTGAGCGTCGCCAGCTTTGACAGCGTGCGCGACCCGACCGGCTGCCCATTCTCCAGATAGGCATCGACGACGAGCCGGAACACATCGCGCGCGCGTGTCGTCAATTCGGTGATCGGCGGGGTCGTCATGGCATGGACTTAGGGATGCGAAGGGGCGGGGGCAAGCATCGCGCTGCCCGCGGCTCCGTCCGGCTGGGCCTGCCGAGGCGGCGCGAGGATCGCGCGATAGAGGCGCGCGACGCTTTCGGATGCGGCGTGCCAGGAAAAGGCGGCGCTTCTTGCGCGTGCGGCGGCGCCCATTGCGCGCCGCGCGTCGCCGTCCGCAATGAGCCGAACGAGCGCGTCCGAATAGGCGCGGCGGTCGCCGGGCGTGCATAGATGACCCGTTTCGCCCTCCACGATCAGCGCGCTCGCGCTCGGCGCATCGGCGCTGACCACGGGCAGGCCCGATGCCATCGCCTCGAGCACGACATTGCCAAAGGCTTCGGTCGTGCTCGGGTTGAGCATGATGTCGGCGCTGGCAACCGCGTGCGCGAGTTCCTGTCCGTCGAGATGGCCGGTCAGCACCGCAGACGGCAGCGCTGCAAAGGCCTCGGCCGCCGGTCCTGCGCCGACCACAAGCGGCGTGACTGGGTGGCTGGACAGCAATTCGCGCAATATCGCGACATATTCCTCGACGCCCTTTTCCAGCACCAGGCGGCCGAAGAAGAGGATGACGATCCGGTCGTCGGCGATTCCGCGCGTGCGGCGCCATTCCAGGCTGCGCTGCGACGGCGCGAAAAGGTCGCGATCGACGCCGCGACTCCACAGGCTGACCCGGTCGTCGCCGCGTAGCGAGCGCATCTCATCGACAAGACCCGGAGTCGGGGCGAGAACATGATCGGCGCGGCGATAGAAACGATGGATGTGGCGGTCGACCACCGGCCGCAGCCAGTCGAGGCCGTAATAGCCAAGGTAGGTTTCAAACCGCGTGTGCAGGCTGACGACAAGCGGCGTGCCGCGATCGAGGGCGAAGGTCTGCGCGCGGGTGCCGAGAATATCGGGGGTCGCGACATGGATGATGTCGGGCGCGAACCGCGTCAGGTCGCGACGGGTCGCGCGGGGCAGGCCGAGCGCGAGCCGAAATTCGCTGCGCACCGGCAGCGCGATCGACCGCACCGGGACCAGGTCGCCCGCCGGTTCGAACGCCGGCGTGTCGGTGACGGGAGAATAGACCCGCACCGCGGCGCCCGCATGCTGCTCGAGATGCGCGACAAGGCGGTTGAGCGCCTGGTTCGCGCCTTCGCGCACATAGTTGTAATTTCCCGTAAATAACGCGATCCGCACCTTACACCTGTCGAAAATTGAGCACCGCGTTGAGCACGAACATCGCGAGCCCGGCAAAGACGGACACGATCACGCGGGCGACGAGATAGTGGATGGCGGTCCATTTCAGCAAGGCGGCAAAGAGCAGGATGGTGATCGCCATGCCCACCCCCGCGTTGACCAGAAAGATCAGGTAGCCCGACCCGATGGCACGATCGGTGCCGCGAAATATCCACGAACGGCCGAGCGCATAGTGCAGGCTGTTGGAGGTCAGAAAGCCGATCGCCGCCGCGGGCACCGCCTGCATCCTGCCCCATTGCACCAGGCCCCAGAGCACGGCGAGACCGACCAGAAAGACGGCGCTGCTGACCGCCGTGTTCTTGAGCAGCATGCCGCCGACGCGGCGATTGAACAGGCGCGACGCCAGCCCGGCTTCGCCCGCCGGGGCCTGTCCGTTGGCGGGCAATTCCGCCCCTGCACTATAGTCGGTCATGTAGCGGCGTGGGCCGCGAGCGGGCGATTGCCATAGGCTTCATCATCGCGCGCATCGGGCCAGGCGGTGCGGCGCCCAACCCACGGGTTGAGGAAGAGCCACGGCAGCTTGATGAACAGCAATTCGGAATGGATGAAGGCATCGATCGCGCGTTCCCACCAGCGCGGGCGGCGGCGACCGTGGGCGACGAGCCATGCCTCATAGGGGGCCCAGTGGCTCGGTTCGTCCTTGTGGATGATCCGGAAAATCCGGGTCAGGATCGGATCGTCGAGCACGAAGCGGTTCTTCAGCAGGGTTTCGACCTGCTTGTAACCGCGCCGTTCGGTCAGCGCGATAACGCGGCAGAGCCGTTCGAACAGCTCGTCACGATCGATGACCGCCTGCGTATCGAGCTTGTCGATCGGCGTGCGAAAGACGATTTCGACGAAGCGGTCGATATGCCCGAAGGTGCGATCGACATCGAGCGGCATCGAGCCGCGCCGTTCGAACCAGCGACGAAACATCATATAATGTTTGCGCTCGTCGCCGCGGTGGCTTTCGATCGCGGCGATCAAGGCTAGATCGTCGGGCGTCCGCGCGCGAACCGCTTCGATAACCCGGTCGATCGCGGTATAGCCGCGATGTTCGTTATAAATATAGATCGACCCGAGTACGAGCAGATAGCGTTCGCGCAACCAGCGCAGCATAGGCATCTCCCACCAAAGAGACTGATTATCACCCTTCGCGGCGCTAGTCGAATGGCGCGATGCCGCTTTGTCGCCCTGCTTTGCCGAAATCGGGCCGAGCTGCGCGATGAAAACAGGTGCATCGGATGAATCTTATGCCTAGCCTTCGTCAAGGTTCGAGCGGTCTGGGCCGCGGGGAGAGAAAAGCATGACGACACGTCCGCTCGATCGCGACGATCCGCTCGACGATTTCGACCGGCGGACGATCCGGCTGCTCGGCACCGACCGGCTCGTCTATGTGACGGGCGGCGGCCCGGCGGTGATCGTGATGACCGAGATGCCGGGGATCAGCCCGCATGTCGCGCGGTTCGCGCGATGGGTCCGCGATGCGGGCTTCACCGTCTATATGCCGCATATCTTCGGGAAGGACGGCGCGGTGCCGCGCATGCCGGGCGCATTGTTCACGATGATCGGCGGGTGCATCAGCCGCCAGTTCCGCGCTTTTCAGGCGAACGAAAGCTCGCCGGCGACGCAGTGGCTGCGCGCGCTCGCGGCGCTCGCGCACGAAGAATGCGGCGGCAACGGCGTCGGCGCGATCGGCATGTGCTTTACCGGCAATTTTGCGCTGTCGATGATGCTTGAGCCCGCGGTGCTCGCGCCGGTGCTCGCGCAGCCCTCGCTGCCGCTCAACGATCCTGCGGGAATGCATATCGCGCCCGATGAGCTGGCGGCGGTGAAGGCGCGGATGGAGGCCGAGGATCTGACCGTGCTCGCCTATCGCTTCGCGGGCGACAAATTCTGCAAAGCGGCGCGCTTTGCGGCGTATGAGGATGCGCTCGGCGATCGCTTCGTCGGGCGCGTCCTGCCCGATGCGGCGGCGAACCCCGACAGTCCGATGAAAAACCCGCACAGCGTCGTCACCATCCACCTGATCGACGAGGCAGGCCAGCCGACGGTGCAGGCGCGCGACGAAATCCTCGATTTCTTCAAGATGCGGTTGAGTGGATGACGGCGCGCGCCTAAGAGCCGCGCCTTCAACGATGAAAGGAATATCATGCGACCCTCCGGCCGCGCGCCCGACCAGATGCGCCCCATCGCTATCGAAACCGAATTCACCATCCATGCCGAAGGCAGCGTGCTGGTAAGCTTCGGCAACACCAAGGTGCTCGTCACCGCCAGCGTCGAGGAGAAGGTGCCGCCCTTCCTGCGCGGCAAGGGGCAGGGCTGGGTGACCGCCGAATATGGCATGCTGCCCCGCGCGACGCACACGCGCGGCAGCCGCGAGGCGGCGAAGGGCAAGCAGTCGGGACGAACGCAGGAAATTCAGCGGCTTATCGGGCGCAGCTTGCGCGCCGTCGTCGATATGAAGAAGCTCGGCGAGCGCCAGATCGTGATCGATTGCGATGTGATCCAGGCCGACGGCGGCACGCGCACCGCATCGATTTCGGGCGCGTGGGTCGCGCTGCGGCTCGCGGTCGACAAGCTGATCGCGGCCAAGGCGATTGCCGAAGACCCGATCGAGGACAAGGTCGCGGCGATTTCGTGCGGCATGTATCAGGGCACCGCCGTCCTCGACCTCGATTATGACGAGGATTCGAACGCCGAAGCCGACGGCAATTTCGTGCTGACCGGCAAGGGCCAGATCGTCGAAGTGCAGGCGAGCGCCGAAGGCGCGACCTATGACGAGGAAGGCCTGCTGCGCCTCCTTCGCCTCGCGCGCATCGGCTGCGGCGAGATTTTCGCGGCGCAGGCGAAGGCGGTGGGTAGGTAGTTTCCTCTCGTCACCCCGGACTTGATCCGGGGTCCACGCGCTCATGGATGCCGGATCAAGTCCGGCATGACGAAAAATGAGGTTGTCGAATGTCACATCGAAAACTCGCTCCGGGTAAACTCGTCATCGCGAGCCATAATGCGGGCAAGGTGCGCGAGATTCGGGCGCTGCTGTTGCCTTATGGCATCGAACCGGTGTCGGCGGGCGACCTCGGCCTTCCCGAACCCGACGAAACCGGGACGACATTCTGCGAAAATGCGCTGCTCAAGGCACATGCGAGTGCGTCCGGCGCGGGTCTTCCCGCGCTTGCCGACGACAGCGGGCTGGCGGTCGCGGCGCTGGGTGGACGGCCGGGTGTCTATACGGCCGACTGGGCCGAACGGCAGTGGTTCGAAGGCGAAAAGGGCCGCGACTGGTATATGGCGATGGGCAAGGTCGAGGGGTTGCTCGCCGAGCAGGGGCCCAACGTCGACCGCAGCGCCGCCTTCATCTGCACCCTCGCGATCGCCTGGCCCGACGGCCATGCGGAGGTTTTCGAGGGGCGCGCCGCGGGCAGCCTGACCTGGCCGCCGCGCGGTACGCTGGGGTTCGGTTATGATCCGGTCTTCGTGCCGACAGGCAAGTCCCTGACTTATGCCGAGATCGATCCGGCCGAAAAACATGCGATCAGCCACCGGGCCGATGCCTTCGCGAAGCTGGTGGCGGGGGTGTTTTAGATCCTTCGTCGCCCCCGTCGCCCCCCCATGACCGAACCGCTCGCCCTCTATGTCCATTGGCCGTTCTGCGTGTCGAAATGCCCCTATTGCGACTTCAACAGCCATGTGCGCGAGAGCGTCGATCAGGCGGTCTGGCGCGATGCGTTGCTTGCCGATCTGCGGCACGAGGCGACGCTGCTGCCGGGACGCCGAGTGTCGTCGATCTTCTTCGGCGGCGGCACGCCGAGCCTGATGCCGCCCGCGACGGTGGCGGCGGTGATCGCCGAGGCGGCGGCGCTGTGGGGCCTGACCGACGACTGCGAGATCACGCTGGAGGCCAACCCCAATTCGGTCGAGGTTGCCGCCTTCGCCGATCTGGCGGTCGCGGGGGTCAATCGTGTGTCGATCGGCGTGCAGAGCTTCGATCCGCAAGTGCTTGAATTTCTGGGGCGCGCGCACAGCGGGGACGAGGCACGGCGGGCGATTGCGGCGGCGCAGGCGCATTTCCGCCGTGCCAGCTTCGACCTTATCTATGCGCGGCCGGGGCAGGGGCTCGCCGACTGGGAGCGCGAGCTTGCCGATGCACTGGGGTTCGGCACCGGGCATCTTTCGCTCTATCAACTGACCATCGAACCCGGCACGCGCTTCGCGACGCTCGCCGCCAAGGGCGAGCTTGTCCTGCCCGACGGCGATGCGGCCGCCGACCTGTTCGACGCTACGCAGGCGATGACCCGGGCGGCGGGGCTGCCGCGTTACGAAGTGTCGAACCATGCAAGGCCGGGCGAGGAAAGCCGCCATAATCTGACCTATTGGCGCTACGGCGATTACGCGGGGGTCGGGCCGGGGGCGCATGGGCGGCGGCTGGCGCAGGCGACCGAGCGCCACAAGAAGCCTGAGAATTTCATCACGGCGGTCGAACGCAACGGCCACGGCCTGAAGGTCGAGACCGACCTGCCGCCGCACGAACGCGCGACCGAGGCGATGCTGATGGGCCTGCGGCTGACCGAGGGCATCGATCTGGCGCGGATCGAGGTGCGGAGCGGCTTGGCGCGCGACGCGTTCGTCGATGCCGATGCGGTGGCGCGGCTGGCCGGGCAGGGGCTGATGCAGCAGACCGGCGACCGGCTGAGCGTGACCGACGATGGCATATTGCTGCTCGACAGCATCCTTTCGGAAGTGGTGCGAACAGGCTAGACGACTGCAAAGCCCGTTCGCCCTGAGCTTGTCGAAGGGCCGTTCTTCCCTTTTGGAGGCTGAAAGAAAGGACGGGGCTTCGACAAGCTCAGCCCGAACGGAGTGGGTTTTGTTTGACGTCCTGATCCGCGACTGGGACGCCCATCTGGCGCATGAAAAGCGCCGGTCGGACCATACGCGGCGCGCCTATATCGCGACCGCCGAGCGCTTTTGCGGCTTTCTGGCGCATCATCGCGGCGGCGCGGTCGATGCGCGCATGCTCAAAGGCCTGACCCCGAACGACCTGCGCTCTTACCTGGCCGATCGCCGCGCCGACGGGCTGGGCAATGCCTCGGCGGCGCGCGAATTGTCGGCGCTGCGCAGCTTCCTGCGCTTTGTCGGCGGATCGAACGCCAGCGTGCCGCAGATGCGCGGACCGCGCGTCAAAAAGGGGCTGCCGCGCCCGGTCGCGCCCGCCGAGGCGATGCAGCTTGCACAGGATGTCGAGGACAATGCCCGCGAAGCCTGGGTCGGCGCGCGCGATTTTGCCTTGCTGTTGCTGCTTTATGGTGCGGGGCTGCGCATCGGCGAGGCGCTGTCGCTGACCGGCGCGGCGCTGCCGCTCGGCGAAACGCTGCGCATCACCGGCAAGCGCGGCAAGACGCGGATCGTGCCGATCCTGCCCGCGGTCGCGGCGGCGGTGGCGCGCTATGTCGCGGCCTGCCCCTGGTCGATGGGCAAGGACGCGCCGTTGTTCGTCGGCGCGCGCGGCGGGCCGCTGCAGCCGGGTGTGGTGCGGGCCAGCGTCCGGCAGGCGCGCCGCGCGCTCGGCCTGCCCGAGCGCACGACGCCGCACGCGCTGCGCCACAGCTTCGCAACGCATCTGCTCGCGGGCGGGGCCGATTTGCGCAGCCTGCAGGAACTCTTGGGCCATGCGAGTCTGGCGTCGACGCAGATATACACCGCCGTCGACGCCGCGCATCTGCTCGACGTCTATCGCAGCGCTCACCCGCGCGCCGGCTAGTCGCGACGGTGCTTGGGTTTCCAGGTGAAGACGCGCCAGAAATAGAGGAGGACCAGCGAGCCGATCGCGACGAGCGCGAGCGGGCCGACGAACTGTTCGATATCGGCGAACTGTTTGCCGAACCAGTTGCCTGCGCCAGCGAGCGCGGCGATCCAGATCGTCGATCCGGCGGCGGTCCACAGCAGGAATTTCGCCTGATTCATATGGACCATGCCCGCGGGCAGCGACACCATCGTCCGCGCGACGGGCATGAAGCGCGCGACGAAGACGATGCCCGGACCATATCGGACGAAGCCCGCGTGCAGCCGCTCGACCTCGTGCCAGTCGAGCGTCAGCCAGCGGCCGTGGCGGTCGATAAAGGGCTTCAGCCGCTTGTAGCCGATCCAGCGCCCGATCGCATACCACACCCAATTGCCCGCCGTGGTGCCGGCGACCGCGACCGCGACGAGGGTCCAGAAGTCGAAGCGCCCTTGCGCGACCGCGATGCCGCCCAGACCCATGATCACTTCGGACGGAACGGGCGGGAAGACGTTTTCGAGGAACATCAGGACGGCAATGCCCCAATATCCCCACGCCTGAATCAGATCGAGGATGAATTCGGTCATGGATGGCAAACGCGGTGGCGGCTCAAGCGATCCGGCGTTCTATCGCATCCCAGATCATGCCGGCCGTATCGCTGTTGTTGAAACGGTCGATCGCGACGATGCCGGTCGGCGAGGTGACGTTGATTTCGGTGAGCCATTCGCCGCCGATCACGTCGATACCGACGAAGATCAGGCCGCGTTCCTTGAGCTGCGGGCCGAGCGCGGCGCAGATTTCCTGCTCGCGCGGCGTCAATTCCGCCGCTTCGGCATAGCCGCCGACGGCAAGGTTCGACCGGAATTCGCCTTCGCCGGGCTTGCGGTTGATCGCGCCGGCCACGTCGCCGTCGACCAGCACGATCCGCTTGTCGCCTTTGGACACGCTGGGCAGGAATTGCTGGACCATGAAGGGTTCGGGCCAGACCTGACCGAACAGTTCGACCAGTGCGCCCAGATTGCTGCCGTCGGCGTCGATGCGGAACACCGCCTTGCCGCCGTTGCCGTGTAGCGGCTTGACGACGACGGCGCCGTGGCGCGCCTGAAAATCCTTCACCGCGTCAAGATCGCGCGTGACCATCGTCGGCGGCATGAATTGCGGAAAATCGAGCACGAAAACCTTTTCGGGCGCGTTGCGCACCGAAACGGGATCATTGACCACCAGCGTCTCGCCCCGAATGCGTTCGAGCAGCCAGGTACCGGTAAGATAGCCGAGGTCGAAGGGCGGATCCTGCCGCATCAGCACGACATCGACATCGCGGCCGAGGTCGATCGTTACGGGATCGCCGAAGCGGTAATGCGCGCCGGACTCGCGCTTGACGTCGAGAACGGGGTGCGCCCGTGTCGTCAGCCGTCCGGCCTCCCAGGTCAGCCCGCGCACATCGTAGTGATAGAGGGTGTAGCCGCGTTCGAGCGCTTTCAGCATCAACGCGAAACTGCTGTCGCCGCCGATGTTGATGCCATCCATCGGGTCCATTTGAACCGCCGCGCACAGGGTCATTCCGTCTTCCTTCAGGGCTGCCAGACGTGGACCAGATGGCGAGGCAAGCGCCCCGGCGCAAGGAGCATCACGTCGATGCGAATATCATCATCGGGTCGCGCAAAGCGCGCGCTGAGCATTTCTGCGGCTGCGGCGACGCGGCGCAGGCGAAATTCGTCGATCGCCATATCGAGATCGGCGGCGCGGTCGCGCCATTTCACTTCGACGAAAGCGAGGGTGCGGCCGCGCCGCGCCACCAGATCGACTTCGCCCGCGGGAACGCGCAGCCGTTCGCCCAGGATACGCCAGCCATGCAGGCGCAGCCACCAGGCAGCGCGCCGTTCGGCCCGGCGTCCGCGCGCTTCGGCGGCGGCGCGGTTCAAGCGCGATCCTTAAGCGCGAGTGCGCGCGCATAAACGGCGTGACGGTCGAGCCCGAAGCGCTTGGCGACGGCCTTGGCCGCTTTGGCCACCGGCTGCTCGTCCAGCGCCTCGCGCAGCGCCGCGTCGATCGCGTCGTCGTCCGCGGCTTCGACCGCCTGCTCCTGGGGTGGGCCGACCATCACGACGATCTCGCCCTTGGGCGGCGCGTCGGCGTAGCGCGCGGCGAGCGCTTCGAGGGGGCCGGTGACGCATTCTTCGTATAATTTGCTGATTTCGCGCGCGACCGCAGCCTCGCGATTGCCGAGGCCGGCGGCGAGCGCGGCCAGCGTCGCGACGAGGCGCGGCCCGCTTTCATAGAAGACGAGTGTGGCGCGCAGAGCGGCGAATTCGGCGATCGTGTCGGCGCGTGCCTTGGCCTTGTTCGGCAGGAAGCCCGCAAAAAGAAAGCGATCGCTCGGCAGGCCCGACAAGGTGATGGCGGCAATTGCGGCGCAGGGGCCGGGCAGGGTGGTGATCGCCCGTCCCGCCGCGCGCGCATCGCGCACCAGCTTGTAGCCGGGGTCCGAAATCAGCGGGGTTCCGGCGTCGGACACCAGCACGACGACTTCGTCCGCCATCCGGGCAACCAGCGCCGCACGGGCGCGTTCGTCGCTATGATCGTGATAGGGGGTCATCGGAACACGCAAGCCCAGATGTGCGAGCAGCTTTGCCGTGACGCGCGTATCCTCCGCCGCGATCACGTCGGCGCGCGCAAGCACCGCCGCGGCGCGCGGGGTGATATCGCCAAGGTTGCCGATGGGCGTCGCGACGATATAGAGACCGGGCAAGGGAGATATAGAGATGGTCGAATCCGGCATGGCGGCAGAGATGGCAGAAACGACGCGCGAGCGCCAAGGGAATGCGTCGCCGCGGCGGCAATTGCTGCGCGGTATCGCGACGCTGGCGCTTGGCGGGCTGCTCGCCGCATGCCAGGTGGTGCCAAAGACCAACGGTCCGGCCACCCCACCGCCGCCCGACAAGCCCACCGACAATGTCGGCCCCGGCCTGCCGACCGATACCGACCGCCACCGCGTCGCGCTGCTCGTTCCGCAGACGGGAACCAACGCCGATGTCGGCATGGCGATCGCCAATGCGACGACGATGGCGCTGCTCGATACCAAGGCTGACAAGGTCCGCATCACGACGTATGACACCGCGCTGGGCGCCGCCGCGGCTGCGAAGCAGGCGGTGGCCGACGGCAACAAGCTGATCCTCGGCCCGCTGCTCAGCGAGGATGTGACCGCGGTGGCGCCGATCGCGCGGGCGGCGAAGGTGCCCGTCATCAGCTTTTCGAACGACAGCAGCGTCGCGGGCAACGGCGTCTTCATCATGGGCTTCGTTCCCGGCCAGTCGGTCGAGCGGGTCGTGAGCTTTGCCCGCGCCAAGGGGCAGCAGCGCTTCGGCGCGCTGATCCCCAAGAATCTTTATGGCGAGCGTTCGATGGCGGCGTTCAAGGCGGCGGTCGCCAATGCGGGCGGAACGCTCGTCGCGACCGAAACCTATGACCGCAGCGCCGCGGCGCTGACCGGCGCGGCGCGCCGTCTGGCGAGCGCGGGTGCGATGGACGCGGTGCTGATCGCCGATGTCGGCGGCAATGCGGTGCGCGCGGTTCCGATCATCAAGGGCGCGGGACAGCGCCAGATCCTCGGCACCGAATTGTGGAACACCGATGCGACACTGGGCGGCAACCCGGCGATGCGCGGTGCATGGTTCGCCAGCGTTTCGGACGGCCTCTACGGCCAGCTCGCCACCAAATATCGCACCCGGTTCGGCAAGGCGCCCTATCGCCTGGCCAGCCTCGGCTATGATTCGGTGCTGCTGACGGTGCGCATTGCGCGTGACTGGAAGCCGGGGACCAACTTTCCTGCCGGGCGCCTGATGGCGGCGGACGGGTTCGGCGGCATCGACGGCATCTTCCGCTTCAACGACCGCGGCATCGCGATCCGCGCGCTGGAGGTCAGCGAGGTGGGGGCGGGCGGCTTCCGCGTGATCGACCCCGCGCCCGCCAAATGGTAGGGTCCGGATCCTAGGGGCGGCGGGCGTGGCATAGCCGCCACAGTCGGACGAAAACCGCCGGTAAATTGCGCACGGCAACCTTTACGCCGCGCCAATGTTCATTATATGTGCACCGCGCGCGCGTTTGCGCGCCCGCTGCGCATATGAACTGAAACGACACAGGAGATACAGCTATACGCCCGCCCATGACCCGCCGCCCGCTGGCGCCAATGCCGCCGAAGAACGGCCCGCGATACAATGAATTCATCGCCTCGCCCAAGGTCCGTGTGATCGACGAGGAAGGCGAAAATCTGGGCGTAATGCTGACTGCTGAAGCGATCGAACAGGCGGCCGAAGTCGGCCTCGATCTGGTCGAAGTATCCCCCAACGCCGATCCGCCGGTGTGCAAGTTCCTGGATGTGGGCAAGTATAAATACGAAGCCCAGAAAAAAGCCAATGCGGCCCGCAAGACGCAGAAGACCCAGGAAATCAAAGAGATCAAGATGCGTCCGAACATCGACGATCATGATTTCGAAGTGAAGATGAAGAAGGTCTTCGACTTCCTCGAGGAAGGCGACAAGGTCAAGATGACCATGCGCTTCCGCGGCCGCGAAATGAGCCATACGCAGCTCGGCCTCAACGTGCTGCAGCGCGTGGCGGAGATGACGGCAGAGATCGCCAAGGTCGAGGCGCATCCGCGCACCGAAGGGCGGCAGATGCTGATGGTGCTCGCACCTAAGTAGGATTTGCGGCTCAGCCGATACGAAAATCGAGGGCGGTCGTTCCGGCGGAGCGGCCGCCCGCTTCGTATCGGCGTTCGACCATGCGGACATGGCCGCTCGCGCCGATCATGACCAGCGTCGAGGCGCGCGTGCCATAGACCTCGCCGCGCAGGAACAGTGCCGGGTCTCCTTCGGCGGTCAGCGTATCGAGCAGCCCTTCGGGGTCGGCGCTGGCCTCGACCGTGGCGGCCAGCGCAGCGCGCAGCCGTTCGGCGCGCGGGCAGGGGCGGTCGGCGGGTTCGTTGGCAAGGGCATGAACGCCGTCCGCCAGCGCCGCGATCAGCGGCTGGGGCCGGTTGGTGAGCAGGCGGGCATTTCCATCGGCGGCGAACAGATTGAAGGCATTGAACCGGTCGAGATCGGGTTCGGACGGATCGCCGAAACGCCCGTCGCCGCGCAGCATGTCGACGACGAGCGCGCCGCGCGATTCCTTCGCCGGATCGGGCATCGCGCCGCGGACATTGGTCACCACGACGACGCGTCCGCTCGGTCGATGCACGCCAAGCCATGTCCCGCCGGCTTGCAGGTCGCGCCCTGCGACGATGCCGCTGTCATCGTCCCATTCGGCGAGCGCCGCCGCAGGCCGCGCGTGAAACTCGTCACGGTTGCCGATCAGGATCAGCGGCCAGTCGGGATGGACGCGGCGAGCAAGGGCGACGACACACATGCGCTGCCTATCGGAGAGCGCGGCGGATTTGCCAAGCGTTTACGGTGTGTTGCGCGCCTACATCACCAATTGTCCAGCGCGCGAATGGATGATAGTCTGCCCCCATCTTTCTGGAGGGGGAGATCAACATGAATGTAGCCGTCAAAACGCCGTGGCACCTGTGGGTCGTCGGGGCCGTATCGCTCGTCTGGAACGCCTTCGGCGCGATGGACTATGTGATGACCAAGATCCAGAATCCCGATTATCTGGCCGCTTTCACGCCCGAGCAGCAGGCGTGGTTTACGGGCTTTCCGGTCTGGGCGAACGCGGGATGGGCGCTCGGCGTCTGGGGCTCGGTAATCGGATCGCTTCTGCTGCTGGTCCGCAGCCGCCATGCGGTCGCGGCCTTCATGGTCTCGCTTGCCGGACTGGCGGTTAGCTGCGTCTACCAGTTCGGCATGCATTATGGCGACCTGATGCGGATGTTCGGAACCTTCCCGATGGTCTTCACCGCGGTCATCTGGGTCATCCTGATCGCGCTGTTTCTCTACGCACGCAAACAGGCCGCGGCCGGGGTGCTGCGCTGAACCCAAAGGCTTTTGAGGTGGAGAGCGGGTGTTGACGCTCCTCCCTGTCGCGCAGCGATGGGGAGGTGGCAGCGCCTTTCGACTGCCTTGCAGGCGCTCAGGATAAACCGCGCCTTCGGCGCAGCGCTGACGGAGGGGCGATTGCGCAAGCATCGCGGCCCCTCCACCACCGCCTGCGGCGGCGGTTCCCCTCCCCATGGCTGCGCCACAGGGAGGACATGGTCCGCAACCGGTCGCTCTTCTACCGCGCGCGAATGAAGGCGCGGATGTCCGACGACAATTTGTGGCGATCCTCGTCGCGGATATACATCATGTGTCCCGCGTCATAATATTTATACTCGATCCGATCCTGCGGGATGCCGGTGCGCGACAGCGAATATTCGGCGGCGAAAAAGGGCGTCGCGAAATCATAATAGCCCTGACCGACAAAGACGCGCAGTCCGCTGTTTTCGCGCAGCGCCTGCCCGATATAGGGCGCGACGTTCAGATAGGCGTTGGTGTCGCGGCCTCCGATGCGCCAGTCCCACTGGCCGCCGATACCGCTGATCGATTGATATTCGCGGTCGGTCTTGAACCCCAGCGTATCGCGCGCCCAGCTGTTGATCGCGGCGGTGTAGCCCGCGTCGATGCCATAGAAGCTGGGATCATTGTCGGGCTCTTCGCCGGCATTGTCATAGTCCTTGCCCGTGTAGCGGCTGTCGAGCCGGCCGACGGTCAGGCCGCGGTCGCGCAGCAATTCCTTGTAGAAGCGGCCGGGCGTGACGCGCAGATCAGCCTGCTCGAGATAGGTTTCGGACAGGCCGGTGAAGCGGGCAAGCTCGCGGCGGATCGCGGCGCGTTCCTCGCCCTGCAGCTTCTGCCCCTTGAGCAGCGCCGCGGCATAGGGCCCGATCGCCCACTGGCGCGCCTCTTCGGCGAATTGTTCGACCGACGGCGCGCTTGCCTTGCCGTGATAGAGGGCGGTCGTCGCCATCGAAGGGAGGTTGGTGATATAGCTGAGCTCGTTGCCTGGCGTATCCGACCCGGCCGCGAAATCGAGCACCGTCGAGATGAGGATGATGCCGTTGAGGCCGACATCGTTGAAGGTGACATTCATCAACTGGTTCGCGACCGCGGCCGAGCGCGTGGTGCCATAGCTTTCGCCGCCGAGGAATTTGGGGCTGTTCCAGCGGCCATTGTCGTTGAGCCAGCGCCGGATGACTTCGGCGACGGCTTTCGCGTCCTGCGTCACGCCATAATAATCCTTGGGGTCGGCCTTGCCGATCAGGTGCGAGAAGCCGGTGCCGGGCGGGTCGATGAAGACGATGTCGGTCACGTCGAGCAGCGAATCGGGATTGTCGACGATGGGATAGGGCGGGGCGCCGTCATCCTTGGCATCGCTGGGGATCGCGACGCGCTTCGGCCCGAACGCACCCATCATCAACCAGACGGTGCCCGACCCGGGCCCGCCGTTGAACAGAAAAGTCACCGGGCGGCCCGGATCGCGCGGCTCCTTGATATAGGAGGTGGTGACGATCGCCGCTTCGGGCACGCCATCCTTGTTCTTCAGGATCGTCTCGCCGATCGTCGCGGCATAGCCGATCTTCTGCCCGCCGAACGTGCCCGAAAGGCGCGTCGTGTGCACCTGCGGCACGATGTCCTCGGCCTTTTCCGGCTTGGCTTTTTCGGCCGGCGCGTCCTGCGCGGCAAGCGTGGCAGGAATCGCAGCGGCAAGCGCCAGCGCGATCAGCGACAGACCCGTTTTCATAGATATTCTCCCCGTTTGCGGAGCGGACGCTAGGCCGCGCGTAAAGGGGAGACAAGGCTACTTGTCGGTTACAATCGGGCTTTGGTCGAAGGGGGCGTTACCGCCCCCACTTCGTCTTGCTCTGCTTCCCGAAGCGGCCCTTCCTCGTTCCCGGCTTCCCTTCGTTGCTCCGGCCGACACGCGGTGCCACCTGTTCGTCCGCCGGCAGGCCGAGTTCGTCGGCTTCGAGGCGGCGGATTTCGTCGCGCAGGCGGCCGGCTTCCTCGAACTCCAGGTCGGCGGCGGCGTCGCGCATCCGCTTTTCGAGGTCGGCGATATAGGCGCGCAGATTGTGGCCGACCATATGGTCGGGCTTGTCGTCGCCGAGGTCGATGGTGACCTGATCCTTCGACGCGACATGCGCGATGATGTCGCCGATGTTGCGCTTGATCGTCGTCGGCGTGATGCCATGTTCTTCGTTATACGCTTGTTGCTTGGCGCGGCGGCGGTCGGTTTCGCGCAGCGCGCGTTCCATGCTGCCGGTGATGCGGTCGGCGTAGAGGATGACGCGGCCATCGACGTTGCGCGCGGCGCGGCCGATCGTCTGGACGAGGCTGGTTTCGCTGCGCAGAAAGCCTTCCTTGTCGGCGTCGAGGATCGCGACGAGCCCGCATTCGGGAATGTCGAGGCCCTCGCGCAGCAGGTTGATGCCGACGAGCACGTCGAACACGCCGAGCCTGAGGTCGCGAATGATCTCGATGCGCTCGAGCGTTTCGACGTCGCTGTGCATGTAACGGACCTTGAGCCCCGCTTCGTGCAGGAACTCGGTCAGATCCTCGGCCATGCGCTTGGTGAGCGTGGTGACGAGGGTGCGATAACCCGCCGCGGCGGTTTTCTTCGCCTCGGCGATCAGATCGTCGACCTGCTCCTCGACCGGCTTGATCTCGACCGGCGGGTCGATCAGCCCGGTCGGGCGGATGACCTGCTCGGCGAAAACGCCCTGGGTGCGGTCCATTTCCCACGGCCCCGGGGTCGCCGACACGCTGACCGTCTGGGGGCGCATCATGTCCCATTCGGCGAAACGCAACGGCCGGTTGTCGATGCAGGAGGGCAGGCGGAAGCCATATTCGGCGAGGGTGATCTTGCGGCGATGGTCGCCCTTCGACATCGCGCCGATCTGCGGGATCGTCTGATGGCTTTCATCGACGAACAGCAAGGCATTGTCGGGGAGATATTCGAACAAGGTCGGCGGCGGCTCGCCCGGCAGGCGACCGGTCAGGAAGCGGCTGTAATTCTCGATTCCCGCGCAGCTTCCGGTGGCGGCGATCATTTCGAGGTCGAAATTGGTCCGCTGTTCGAGCCGCTGCGCTTCGAGCAGCCGGCCTTCGGTTTCGAGCTCCTTCAGCCGCTCGGCGAGTTCGTGGCGGATCGCTTCGGTCGCCTGCTTCAGCGTCGGGCCGGGCGTGACATAGTGGCTGTTGGCATAGACGCGCACATAGTTGAGGCTGGCGATCTTCTTGCCGGTCAGCGGGTCGAATTCGGTGATCTCCTCGATCTCATCACCGAAGAAGCTGACGCGCCACGCCATATCCTCATAGTGCGACGGGAAAATTTCGAGGCTGTCGCCGCGGACGCGGAAATTGCCGCGCGCGAAGGCCTGGTCGTTGCGCTTGTACTGTAGCGCGACGAGCTTGCGGATAATCTCTCCGCTGTCGACGACCTGCCCCTTCTTGAGGTCGAAAATCATCGCCGAATAGGTCTCGACCGATCCGATGCCGTAAAGGCAAGACACCGAGGCGACGATGATCACGTCGTCGCGTTCGAGCAGCGCGCGCGTCGCCGAATGGCGCATGCGGTCGATCGCCTCGTTTACGCTGCTTTCCTTCTCGATATAGGTGTCCGACCGCGGCACATAGGCCTCGGGCTGATAATAGTCGTAATAGCTGACGAAATATTCGACCGCATTGTTCGGAAAGAAGCTCTTGAACTCGCCATAGAGCTGCGCCGCGAGGATCTTGTTCGGCGCGAGGATCAGCGCCGGGCGCTGCAATTCCTCGATCACCTTCGCCATGGTAAAGGTCTTGCCCGATCCCGTGACGCCCAGCAGCACCTGATCGCGTTCGCCCTCCCTGGCGGTGTCGACCAGCTCGCGGATCGCGGTCGGCTGATCGCCCGCCGGGGAATAGTCGCTGACCAGTTCGAACCGCTTGCCGCCCTCCACCTTGTCGGGGCGAGCGGGACGGTGCGGCACATAGTCCTGCGCCGTGTCGATTTCGTCGAGCGAGGTGCGAATCTGAATTGCCATCGCTGCCAATATGGTGAGGATGCCGCGCATCGGCAACGGCGGGAGTCTGGATGATGTTCAAGCGCAATATTCTGTTGGCGACGGGCGCGCTGCTCGCGCTGTCCGCATGCGACAGCGGCAAGGGCGTGTCGGCCAAGAATGAATCGGTCGAATCGGTGCAGAACAAGGTCGCCGATGCGGTCGCTTCGGGCGAGTTCATGAAGCCCGGCCAATGGGCCGGCACGGTGAAGATCACCGATATGACGATGCCCGGAATGGAAAAACTGCCGCCGCAGATGCAGGAGCAGATGAAGGCGCGGCTGGCACAGGGGCATAGTTTCGAAAACTGCCTGACCCCGGAAGACGCGCGCGATCCGAAGGCGCGAATGGCGGAAAATTCGGGCGGCAAATGCACCTATGATCATTTCGAGATGGCGCATGGCGTGATCGAAGCGAAGATGAGCTGCACCAGCGAAGCTGGTCCGCGGACGATGACGATGAAGGGCACCTACAGCGGCGACAGCTACCAGATGGAAATGGCGAGCACGGGGCAGGGCGAAGGGCCTGCGGGCATGTCGATGAAGATGCAGATGTCGGCCAAGCGCACCGGCGCCTGCAAGGCCGGCGACGTCTGACGCGACGAGCGCAGACTTCGGCCGACGGCCCCATCTGGATCGCACTGGCCTGACGCTTGGGAGCGACCATTCTGTTGAATAGGGTAAGTGCGGACTTGCCGGGCGAGGTGCAGGTGGGGCTACAATCCCGCCCGGCGAAGTCACTTGTTCATGAGGTCTCGGGATATACCGGAGTGCGCCAGGGACCAGCTCGCGCGCTTCGATCCTGAAACCTCAATTGCCCGGCAGGCAAAGCCCGAACCGGGCCGTGACCGCGCAAGCGCGCATCACGACAATCGAACGATCTCATGGCGTCGGGGAAGATGACAGTAACATGGGGTCACGTTGCGGCATGTCGCCCAAAATTAGGATTTTCTTAATCTTTTCGTCCTGTCCTTTCACCCTTCCGGGAGGGGTTAAACCCGGTGAAATATGGCCAATCCGGGCTGTTACCGTTACATTGAAACAAATATGGCTGGCCGCATTCGTCGATTTGCGTATCTAGCGGACACACCCCGCCAGAGGGTATAAGAGGGTTGCATGGACCGCGCGAAAGCGAACAAGACACTCGAGGCCGGCGAAACCGACCAGATCATCGCCGAGGAGTTCGAGAGGCTCCGCGAGTCCCAGTTGTTCCTGCGCTCGCCGGTCTTGTCGCGCCTGCTGCAATATCTGGTCGAACACCGGCTTCGCGGCGGCCGCAGCGCTCCGAAGGCCTATGCGATCGCGACCGAGGCGCTGGGGCGTAACGCCGATTTCGATCCCGCGGTCGACAGCTATCCACGCGTGATGGTGGGCCGCCTGCGCAATCTTCTCGACCGCTATTATGCCGAAACGCCGTGGGTCCATCGCCTGCGCGTCCCACAGGGCAGCTACGAGATTGTGGTGCAGCACCGGACCGCACCGCCGGCACGTAGCGCCGCTGTAACCCCCGGCGTCGGCGAAGATGCGGCGGCTGCGGAGGCGGGGGGGGCCGGTGTGACGTCAACGCGTCATCCCGGCGTTGGAGCGCCATCGTCGCGGGCGCGCTGGTGGACGGTGCTGGTCATCGTCGCCGTCGCCATGCTCGCGGGCGGCTGGTGGCTTGCCGGCAATTGGCAACGGATGTTCGCGCCATCGGCCGTGCCGCCGCCGCTGCTCGAGATTGCGCTTCCGCAATCGGGCAGCACGCCGGTTTCGCGCGCGCTGGCCCGGGCGCTCGACGCGCGGTTGCGCGACGGTCTGCGCCGTTTCGACCTCATCGACCTCCGCAGTGCAGCATCAGCGGGCAAGGTCGATACCACGCAGCGTGCCGACTATCGCCTCGATGTTTCGCTCGTCCGCACGCTCGCGGGGCCGGCCGATGTCACGCTGGTGCTAAACCGCGTTTCGGATCAGCGCACCATCTGGTCGCAGCAATTTCACCTGGCGCGCGATCAGATGCCCGGATTCGAAGCGATCGATCCGGCGATCGCGCAGATTGCCGGCGATTATGGCGTGATCGTTCGCGATCAGTTGGCGCGGCAGCCAGAGAATTTTGCGCCCGGCTATCCGTGCTTGGCGCAGTTCAACCGGTTGCGACAACTGCGCGACAAGGACACCGCGAAGAAGGTCGATGCCTGCCTGCGCGCGACGATCTTTCGCAATCCACGCGACGCGGCGGCGCTTGCCGCGCTCTCGCTCGTGCGTTTCGGGGATTGGCAGCCGCTGCGCGGCACACCGGCGGGCGACAAGGCCTATGCCGAAGCCGTCTCGCTCGCCCAGCGCGCTTATGACAGCGGCGCCGAAACTGCGGCGGCGACATTCGCGATGGCGCGCGCACAATATTATGCCGGCAATTGCCGCGGCGGCGTTGGCATTGGCGATGCCGCGGTACGGCTCAACCCCTATGACGCCGACACGGCCGGATTCCAGGGCGTGTTCAAGATTGCCTGCGACCAGCCCTTAGAGGGCATTGCGCTGCTCGAACGGTCGCTGGCGCTCGACGCGTCGGCGCCAGGCGTTCCGGCGGTCACGCTCGCCTTCGTCTATTCGCAGCAGGGGCGGCAGGACGACGCGCTGGCTGTCCTCGATCATATGCCATCGCCCAGCACCATGGAGCCGCAATATACGATGGTGCGGGCCATCGTTTTTGCGCGGCAGGGCAAGGTCGACGAAGCGCGCGGCCTGTGGCGGCATCTGCTCGATTACACGCGCCAGCCGCAGGATGCGCCACCCGAAAAGGTGCTGCGCCAGTTCATGATAAATCCCGAAGTGATCCGGCGTGCGTCGAAGGCGCTGCGGGAATCGGGGGTGGTGGCACCGCAGCCGGTCGCGCGATGAACGGTGCGCCTGGCGCTTGAAGGCCGCGGTGCCGTTTCCTATTTATGCGGTGGTTGCCCAAGGGACGAAAGGGGGAGGCGTCTGGACCCGCCGCGCGGCAGGAAAGGGCGGGTTGATGCGAGCTTCGGCGCCCACAACGCGCCAGCCCTCTTGCCAGCCCCGCCGACGGACACTAGGGCAAATCCCAACATTCACGAGACAGTCAGAAAAAAGGAACTGTGCATGAGCGATTCGGCCGAAAAGGTTAAAAAGATCGTCGTCGAACATCTGGGCGTCGAAGCCGACAAGGTCACCGAAGAAGCGAGCTTCATCGACGATCTGGGCGCCGACAGCCTCGACATCGTCGAACTGGTGATGGCGTTCGAAGAAGAATTCGGTGTCGAAATTCCCGATGACGCGGCGGAAAAGATCGCCACCGTCAAGGACGCGATCGACTACATCGAAGCGAACAAGGGCTAAAGCGGTCCGGTCCGGCCCAGCCGGACGCGGCGGCGACGCTGCCCACGCGTTTCCGGCTTCCCGGTCCCGAGCGCTCGCGCGCAGTGGCCGGGAAGCTTTTTTTATGGGCATGCCCCGACAAGAATGATGCCGGGTTCCGCAAGGGCCGGAACCGACGAAAGGAAAGTCTATGCGCCGGGTTGTGGTGACGGGTTTGGGATTGGTGACGCCGCTGGGCGGAGACGTCGAAACCAGTTGGGCCAATCTGCTTGCCGGGAAGTCGGGTGCGGGAACGATCACCCGCTTCGACGCCTCCGACCAGAAATGCACGATTGCGTGCGAGGTCAAGCCGGCCGACCATGAATATGGCTTCGACGCCAACAAGCGCGTCGACCACAAGGTGCAACGGCAGGTCGATCCCTTCATCATCTATGGCATCGACGCCGCCGGACAGGCGCTCGAAGACGCCGGGCTGACCGAGATGGACGACGAGACAAAGCTGCGCGCCGGCTGCTCGATCGGGTCGGGCATCGGCGGCCTGCCGGGGATCGAGAGCGAAAGCCTGCTGCTCGCCGAAAAGGGGCCGGGCCGCGTCAGCCCGCACTTCGTCCACGGCCGCCTCATCAATCTGATTTCGGGTCAGGTCAGCATCAAATACGGCCTGATGGGGCCGAACCATGCGGTCGTCACCGCCTGCTCGACCGGCGCCCATTCGATCGGCGACGCGGCGCGGATGATCAAGGATGGCGATGCCGACATCATGCTCGCCGGCGGATCGGAATCGACCATCTGTCCGATCGGCATTGCAGGCTTTGCACAGGCGCGCGCGCTCAACATGAGCTACAACGACCGCCCCGAACAGGCGAGCCGCCCCTATGACAAGGATCGCGACGGCTTCGTCATGGGCGAAGGCGCCGGCGTCGTCGTGCTCGAGGAATATGAGCATGCCAAGGCGCGCGGTGCCAAGATCTACGCCGAAGTCGTTGGCTATGGCCTTTCGGGCGACGCCTATCATGTCACCGCGCCGCACCCCGAGGGCTTCGGCGCCTATCGGTCGATGGAAATGGCGCTGAAGAAGGCGGGAATGACGCCCGCCGACATCGATTATATCAATGCCCATGGCACGTCGACGATGGCCGACACGATCGAACTCGGCGCGGTGAAGCGCCTGTTCGGCGACGCGATCGGCGATGTGTCGATGAGCTCGACAAAATCGGCGATCGGCCATCTGCTCGGCGGTGCCGGCGCGGTCGAGACGATCTTCTGCATCCTCGCGATCCGCGACCAGATCGTGCCGCCCACGCTGAACCTCGACAATCCCGACGAGGGGACCGAGGGCGTCGACCTGGTGCCGCACAAGGCGAAGAAGCGCGCGGTGAAGGCCGCGCTCAACAATAGCTTCGGTTTCGGCGGCACCAATGCGAGCGTGATCGTCAAGGCACTCGATTAAATCTCTCTGTCGCGCCGGCCTGCTCTCCGGGCAGGCCGGCTGACGCATGAACGAGGTGGGATTTTGGTGCGTACCCTTCTGACCATCTTTCTCGCGCTGCTGCTTGCGGCCTGCTCCGGCGGCGCGCCGCGCGATACCGTGGTCGTTATTCCGCCCGGTGCCAGCATCGCCAAAGCGGGCGAAATATTGGAAAAGGCGGGCGCAACCTCGGCCTCCGGCTTTCGCAACCGCGCGCGCCTCTTCGGCTCCGACGCTCCGATCAAGCCCGGCGAATATGAGGTGAAGAAGGGCATGGGCGCCGGCGACATCCTGCGGATGATGCAGGAGGGCCGAACCGTCCAGCGTTTCGTGACCGTCCCCGAAGGCATGCCGTCGATCATGGTGTGGGAGCGGCTGATGGCCGAGCCGCGCCTGACGGGAACGGTCGCGGTGCCCGCCGAGGGCAGCGTGCTGCCCGACACCTATGCCTTTACCACCGGCGAGAGCCGTGCAGCCGTGGTCGCGCGGATGCAGGCGGCGATGACCAAGACCTTCGACGCGCTCTGGGCCAAGCGGAGCCCGCGCACCGCGGCAAAGGACCGCAACGAAGCGATCACGCTGGCGTCGATCGTCGAAAAGGAAACCGGTGTTGCTGCGGAGCGCCGCACGGTCGCCGGCGTCTATACCAATCGGCTCGCCATCGGGATGCGGCTGCAGGCCGATCCGACGATCATCTATCCGATCACCAAGGGCAAGCCGCTCGGTCGCCGCATCCTGCGCTCCGAAATCCAGGCGGTGAACGGTTATAATACCTACGCCATCGCCGGGCTTCCCAAGGGGCCGATCGCCAATCCCGGCAAGGCGTCGATCGCCGCAGTGCTTGACCCCGAGCCCAATGAGTATCTCTATTTCGTTGCGAAGGGCGACGGTGGCCACGTCTTTGCGCGCACCTTGTCCGAGCATAATGCCAATGTGCAGAAATGGTATGAACTGCGCCGCGACAGGGGGGAGATGTAGCGATGACCGGGGGAATGACCGCAAAGCTTTTCTTGCACGGCGTTCCCGACAGTCCGGCGATCTGGAGTCCGCTGCTGGATGCTCTGGCGCTGGGTGATACGCCTGTCGCCGTTCCCGCGCTTCCCGGCTTCACCGGGCCGCTTCCCGCCGGTTTCGCTGCAACGAAGGAGGCCTATGCCGATTGGGCGACCGGCGAGGCCGCGGCGCTGGCGGCGCAGCATGGTCCCGTCGATATCGTCGGTCACGACTGGGGCGCGCTGATTGCGCAGCGCGTCGCGATGCTGCGCCCCGACCTGATCCGGAGCTGGGCGGTTTCCAATGCGGTGATCGATCCCGACTATCGCGGTCACCGGGTCGCGCGCATCTGGAACACGCCGCTGCTGGGCGAAGCCTTCATGGCGATCAGCCGTCCCGGCGCGCTTGCCCGCGGACTGATCGACCAAGGCGTTCCGGCCGACATTGCGCAGGAAGAAGCGGCGCAATGGGCGCTCAAGGACAAAAGGCGCGCGATCCTGAAACTCTATCGATCGGCGCACGGGCTCAGTTTCGCGCACGACTGGGCGCTCGACCTCGATCGCTTGCCGAGCGCGGGGATGCTCGTCTGGGGGGCGGGCGACCCCTATGTCGAGCTTTCGGTGGCGCAGCGGTTCGCGGCGAATCGGGCGATGCCGCTGACGATCATCGGGGATGCGGGACATTGGGCGATTGCCCAGCGGCCGCACGCGGTTGCGGCGGCGCTTCACGCTTTCTGGAACAGCCTGTAAGCGCACGCGATTTTTCCTGATCGTTTCGGGCGATCATTCTGAACCAATTAATCGATTGGATGCCGGACGCGCTTGGGCGCAGAGGCTGCGGCAGCGAGAAAGGGCGTCCCATGGACGACAGCGAACTCCCCTCCCGAGCTCTCCGTCCATCCCATCTCGCAAGCGGCGGCGCGGACACCCCCCCTCCCGCTCGCGTCGCTGGCGCCGCGCCCATCGTCATCACTGGAACGATGGGCGCGGCCGATCAGCGCTACTTCGATGCGCTGCGCCGCGCGCATTTCCCGCCCGAGCGCAATTACCTCTCGGCGCATATCACGCTGTTCCATCATCTGCCGCCGTCGCTGCTTGAGGAACTTGCGGCTCTGTTCCGCGCCATCGCCGCCGATACGCCGCCGCCGCGCGCGGCCGTGTCGGCTGTTTATTCGCTCGGGCGCGGGGTTGCGTTTCGGATCGACAGCCCGGACCTGATAGCGATCCGGGCGCGCATCGCTGATCGTTTTGCGGGACTGTTGACGCCGCAGGATCAGGCGACGCCGCGTCTGCATGTCACGGTGCAGAACAAGGTTGCGCCGCCCGAGGCGCGCGCCTTGCTCGCCGAGCTCGCGCGCGACTTTCGTCCGCGACCGATCGAAATCACCGGAATCGCGGCCCATCACTACCGCGGAGGGCCGTGGGAGGCCGCATTCGCAAGGAATTTTCGCGGGCCGCGCACATGATATTGACCGGACGCATGGCGCATCCTATAGGCGCCGCTCGCCCACGGGCGGCCTTTCGGGGCGGAGTAGCTCAGCAGGTTAGAGCAGCGGAATCATAATCCGCGTGTCGGGGGTTCGAGTCCCTCCTCCGCTACCATTTTTCTGTTTGACGGTGGTCGTCAAAGGTTGAAAAATTTCCTGATTTTCGCTGGTTTATGAACAATCGTTGATTGTCAGCACATTTGAATGCAGCGAAGAAGGCCTCGTTGGCCGCGATTAAGAAAAGGACTGCGCCAAAGTCGGCGCAAGACCAAAAATTATTCAATGAACTCAAAACATAATGGTGCGCGACGCAGTCCGGACAGCTTCGGTCTCGCGTGGATTTCCCTGATAAGTAGAGGTTTACAGGGAAATCTTGCGATTCAGGTGAGTTTTGCGAGATTGTAGTCGGGTGAGAGACGCAGATTTCCGCGCTTTTCGAGCGGAATTCCCTACCGCCGAAAACAGGGAATTGGTCGACCCGAAACAGGGAAGCATTCTGGAATAACAGCGAATGTTTTCAGCGGAGCAGGGAAGGGCGCTTCTGCGGCTTCCCGGAGGTGTGCCCAAGGAGAATGCCCAACGGCCAGCACGTCAACCTAGCGCGTGGTTTTGTTACCAAATAGCAACTGGACAAGCGCGCCTACGGTGTCGACTTGCTGGAACCGGGATTTGCGAATGACCCGGTGCCCGGCTCTTTGGCTCTTTTGTCCCAGGGCGTTGGCCTTCGAATGTCTGGCGACAGTATCGCCAGTATCCGGCAAGCCGACTCCCGGAGACCCTCCGAACCAGCGGAACGGACCCAGCTCCAGCGTGTGCGGATCATAATCGAACCAGACCACGCAGCCTGATGGTTTGGCTGCAAGCCTGGTATTCACCGTCACATGTTGCTTCTTGCCGCCGGCAACCATCGACTTAAGCTGAATGTGCCGCATCGTGCCTCTGGCCTCGATCACGAGGTCATACCCGTGCGCATCAACTTCCGAACGCAGCAGTTCGACATTGCGGCAGCCTTCGATCCACAGCGATGTCGCCAGTTCGGCGACGAACCGATGTTCGAGAACCTTCTCGAGGCCTGAAGAATCCAGATAGGAGGCGCGCTCGTCCAGCATTGCCGCCAGATTGCTTCCCGGTGCCCGGAAGTCGAGCAAATTGTGACTCATTGTCCGTGGACCGATAGGCAGAAATTCTGGCGTGTCGCGCGCATGGATGTGCGGCGGCTCTTTGGCACGAATGTGCGCCGGCTTCGGCTGGAGAAGGGATTGTCACAGGAAGAATTCGGGTTCGTTGCGGGGATCGACCGGACCTACGTGTCGGGCGTCGAGCGCGGCCTGAGGAATCCGACCATCGTTCTTGCGGAGAAATTCGCCCAAGGCCTCGGCATGGAGGTGGACGAGCTGCTCCGGCGACCGGCCAAAGGCGCATGACTGACGAGAGCAGTCCCTTCTACTCGTATGATCGATCCAGCGTCGGCTGGCTGTATCCACGAAAGGAGCGCGGCCTCGACATCCTGAACGAGGATCTTGCACGTATTGTGGAAGCCAATGTCGACCTGGTTCCGGATCCGCTGCTTCGCGAACTCATTGTCGAGGGGCTGAGAGGCCAACTGCACGCGAAGCGAGGCCGTAAGCGGCTACCATCTCGCATCGCGCGCGATCTTTACATTGTCTCGCTGTACGATGACTTGCTCCCGCGGCTTCAGGCCCGGGCAGGGAAACGCAGCGCTGCTGGTGAAAAGAAGTGGGCGGTGAACCTCGCACCCGCGGAGAAGGCCTATGCCGTCATCGGCAGGTATATGGGGATGGTGCCAGAGCGCGTTCGCAACATCGTCTCACAAATAAAGGGCCGGTAATCCCGTGAGTGTTTTCGCCAAGGGCGGGTGACATGTGAGCCTTTCCATCAACCAGTGGAAAGCTCTTTGACATGAAGAATATCACGATAGTCGAGCCGGAAAGGCTCGAATCCATGGCTGTTGCCGATCTCAGGCCGCATGAACGCAATCCGCGCACCCACTCGAAGAAACAGGTCGAGCAGATCGCGGCGAGCATCAAACGCTTTGGCTTTACCAACCCGGTTCTGGTCGACAGGGACGGACAGGTGATCGCGGGCCACGGCCGGATCGAGGCAGCAAAGCTGCTCGGTATGGCGACGGTGCCCGTGTTGCGTCTCGAACACATGACGGAGGCCGAGAAGCGGGCCTATGTCATTGCCGACAACCGGCTCGCCGAGCTGGCCGGCTGGGACAACGACCTGCTCGCGCTGGAGCTGGCTGCAGTCTCCGAACTCGACAGCGACTTCGACCTTGCGCTCACGGGGTTCGATGTCGCCGAGATCGAGGCTCTGCTCAACGGGCTGGAATCCGGCGAGCAACAGGAAGAAGAGCCCGTTCAGATCGACGAACAGGCTCCTGTCGTCAGCCGTGTCGGCGACATGTGGCAGCTCGGTGATCATGCGCTGATCTGCGGCGATGCCACGGACCCCGAAGTCTATCGCCGTCTCCTTGATCAGGGGAAAGCGCAGATGGTCTTCACCGACCCTCCATACAATGTGCCGGTGAACGGGCACATCTGTGGCTTGGGCAAGGTGCAGCACGACGAGTTCGTGATGGCATCGGGGGAAATGACCGAGGAACAGTTCACCACGTTCCTCCGCACTGTCACTTCGAACCTTGCCGCCTTCAGCGACGACGGTTCGATCCACTATGTCTGCATGGACTGGCGGCACATGGGCGAACTCCTGGCCGCCGGCCGCTCCGCCTATGCGGAGTTCAAGAACCTTGTCGTCTGGAACAAGGACAATGGCGGTATGGGCGCCTTCTATCGCTCGAAGCACGAACTCGTATTCGTCTTCAAGAACGGTAGCGCACCCCACATCAACAATTTCGGGCTCGGTCAGCATGGCCGGTACCGGACCAACGTGTGGGACTATGCGGGCGTCAATTCGCTGAAGGCCGATCGCGACGAGGAACTCGCGATGCATCCGACGGTGAAGCCCGTGGCGATGGTTGCCGACGCGATCCGCGACTGTTCGCGCCGCGGCGGGGTCATCCTCGACGCGTTTTCGGGCTCGGGAACGACCATCATTGCGGCGGAGCAGACGGGTCGGCGGGCTCGAGCGATCGAACTCGATCCACGGTATGTCGACGTCGCGATCCGGCGCTGGCAGCATCTGGCCGGCGGCAAGGCGACGCTTGCCGGATCGGACAGCACATTCGACGAGCTGTCCGAAATGGTCGCGGACCTGGAAGAATGAGAATGAGCGGCGCGGGCGTCATGCCCGCGCCGCTCATTTCATTTGTGCTGCTATTGCCGTGAGTGAAGTTCTCGGAACTTCGTGCCACGCGTCTTCGACATCGGCACGAGGAGAAATCGATGAACGACGAAGATGATTACAAGGTCGGCTACGGCAAGCCGCCGAAGCAGCACCAGTTCAAAAAGGGAGTATCCGGCAATCCAACAGGTCGACGTCCCAAGGTTCCGCAAGACAATGACCTGAAGTCCATTCTTGAAAGAGTTGGAAATGAAGTGGTCGAGATCAACGGTCGGCCCGTTACCCTCCTCGAGCTCAACCTGATGACGATGCAGCGGAAAGCCGCCAAGGGCGATGTGCCGGCAAGCCGGCATCTTGCCAAGCTGCGCGCCGATGCGGGCGTTGGCAAACTTGACACTCTCTGTGGCGTCCTGGTCGTGCCCGGCAAGATGCCGTTGGAGCAATGGAGTGCGGCTGCCGCAATTCAGCAGTCGAAGTACCGCGTCAAGAATGTCGATGACGAGTTGGGATGAGGTTAGGCGGGAAACCGCCGAGGAGATCAGCGTGCCGGGCGGTACGCGGTGCCCGAGCGGTAGCGCTGCGGTTCGGCGCTCAGGTCTCTACGCCTTTAGAAATCCTTGAAACTTGCGCAAGGACGTCCGACTATCCGCGTGAGAGAATGGCAGAAACTTTAATGAACCGCGACGCCCGTTGGAGCCATGGGGTCCCTTCTGAATGCGCGCGGGTCGATCAAGGCGAAGCCATTTGCAGGGGATGAAGTTCGCATGATTCTGGATATGCGTTGGCCGACGCCACCGCTGGTCGGGCCCTGGCACGAACTCGCCGAAGATGTGGCCGATGCGTTTCGCGGGGTGCTGGAGAGCGATGGCAGCTTTGCAAGCGCGGCATGTCCGCCCGGCGAGATCGGCGCGTTTCGCGTCCATCCGCTGCTTTTCTGGCCGGACTGGATGTGGGTGGATGCGCTGATCGAGGAGACCGGTGCGGCCTCGAAGGTCATATCCTTTCTCTACGGCCCTCACGGTCCGCACATACTCGATGGCACATCGCGCATCTTCCACGATGTCAACGATCTCATATCTATCCGGATCGAAAAGGCCGAGGTCGTGTGTGATTATCTGCGGGTGTTCTGCAGCGCCGTCCGGATGGAGGACAAGCCATTTTATATCATCGAATCGCCCGGCCGGCTCCAGCAGCTCATCTACCCGTTCGACTTGCCTGAAAGCGCGGTCCCGCTCGCGAGGCCGCTGGAGGCCGTTCGCCAGCGCGACGGATGGAAAATTCACGCGCTCGTTCTCTTCGGCGCTACCCTGTTCGAGGCGACCTTTCTGATCTCGACCTACGGCCTCGTCGACATGATCGACGACAAGCTGCTGACCGACGGTCTTCCCGATAATCCTATCCGGTTCGACGGGATATTCTATCGTCAGACCGGCGCAGGAGCATCGCAATGAGCGCCTTGGCCGACCAGTTCGGGGCAAAGACCCCCTCCACGCTCAAATTGCCCGAAGCCATCGAAGGCGATGGCTTGCTCGTCGGCTGGTCGCTCGAGACCCGTCCCAGGCAGCGGCCGATCGGATTCAGCTTCGGCGCCGACGCAGGCGCGTCGGACCTTGCCGCGCGCCCCATACTTCTCGAAGGCGAGGGGCATTTGATCACCATCGCCCCGACCGGTGCCGGCAAGGGCATCGGCTGCGTGGTCCCGGCGCTGCTTCGGCACAGGGGACCCGCGATCGTCATCGACCCCAAGGGCGAGAATGCCGCGATTACCGCACGCCGTCGGCGCGAGCTCGGGCAGCAGGTTATCGTGCTCGATCCGATCGGAATTACATCCTTTCCCGGCGACTGTCTCAACCCGCTCGATCTGATCGATCCGCATTCGGCGACGGCCGTCGATGAGGCGCATGTTCTCATCGATCAATTGCTCGCATTTACCAATGACCGCGACAAATTCTGGCAGGCGCGCGCGCGCCAGTTGCTCGTCGGGGCGCTGTTTCACCTGCTGACCGATATGCCCAAGTCGGACCATAATCTGGGCCGGCTGCGGCAGATCGTGAACGGCGCAGCCGAGAGCAACGGGGCTTTGCTCGTCGAGGCCCTGGAAGGCTCGCGCCATCCCGAGGCGCGCAATACCGGCCAGCTCTTCAAGATCAGCGCACCGGAAACCCTTGGCGGCATCGTCGCATTTGCGCAGGAAGCGATCGACTTCCTGCGCGGGCCTGCGCGTTCCTTCGCGGCGTGTGTCATAGCCGGTAACGAATGCTTTTCGGAAGCTCCGTTAAGAGATCGAGCGGCCAGCTTTGGTTGCCGCCAGCCATGGTCACCCGGGCGAGGCGACAGTCCGCTTCTCTCAACATTCCGCCAAAAGCGGCCCGACTGCAAACGGCCACTACCTCTTGTTGGGACAAGGTATTCCTGCGAATGTAGGCATATATTTGACTCTGACAGGACGAGCCAATGACGGAGTGCCGGCCGCCTCACACCCGAGCCCAATGTGGTCGGGGCTATCGAGCGTCGACGGACTGCCATGGAACACCGATAGAGCTGATAAATGCCACCGGCGGCGGCAAGCTTGATGCAATCGTTCGGCATTATCGAGAGAATTACTCCAAGGACGTTCAGGACGAGATGTCCTATTTCGGCGACACCGGCATGGATCTCCCCCGGCAGGCTGCATCCGCGCGAGGCGATAATCCCGGGCGGGGGGGGGGGAGGGCACAAATTGGCCGCCGGCAATAGGCGCACGATGCCGGCGGCCAATCTTCGCGGACCGCTCTCTACGCAACCTTCGCGTAATGCAGCAGGTCGACCATCCTGAAATCGTCGCCCGTCTTCGACGCATCGACGGTCGGCAGGAAGGGCTGCCATTCGGGATCCTGTGCCAGATAGGAGCCCTTGTCGCCGTGGAGCAGCCCGAGGAACACCTCGGTCACGATCCGCGCCCCGACCGGGCCGAGCCGCTCGCCATTCTCCACCGTCTGCGCCTCGCGGAGGATGTAGAACCAGAGCGGCGTGCGGTCGTCGAAGCCGTGAGGCTTGAGGTCGGCAAGGTCGCCCTTCGACAGCTCAGGCAGCTTCATCGCGCGGGCGACGCGCTGGCCCGAGGGGAGCGCGAAGGTCAGGTGACGCAGCAGGTTGCGCTGCGCGAGCGACGCCGGGTTGGTCTTGGGATCGGGGTTGGGCACCACCGAGCCCGGCAGGCGGAAGAGCGCGGTCGACAGCGTCGTGTCGATCTTCTTGTTCGGCTTCACATTGCCGTCGGCGAAGTCGAAGAAGGTCGGCCAGTCGACGAAACGCCGCGGCGCGCGGCAGCCGCCCGACAGGTCGTCGGGATCGTCGGGGTCCGACAGGGTGGGCTTGAAGATCATCGCGAAGAAGGGATTGCCGCCGTTGCCGGTGAAGTTCGCGCGGTAGGACGGGCGGATCTGGCTGTGCCCGAAACGATAGGCGGCGACCGAGAATTCGACCGGAATATAGGGCTCGTTGTGCCAGCTGTAATATTTGCGCCCGTTCTGCAGCACATCGTCGACCACCGCATCGCCGCAGGTCCGGCGCAGGAACTCATGGACTACGATCCATTGATAATGCCAGCGCACGATCCGCTGCGCCTCGGCGAAAATCTCGTCGGAGCCGGTCAGCTTGATCTTGGTCTTCACATAATCGACGACCTCGTTGTGGAATTTCAGGAACGCGACCTGGAGCTGGCTGATGATGAGATTTTCATCATCGCGCGGATCGCCGATCAACGCGACCTTCTGGCTGTTGCGCGGCAGGTCGAACTTGTTCGCGGTGCCCGTCGCTTCGAGCAGGAATTTGCCGCCCTTGCCGCCTCGCGTGTCGTAGAGATGCGGGCTGCCGCCCGGCCCGGCGCCGTAGACATTGTCGAGGCCGAGGCTCGGCGTGCGGAAATTGGCGATCTGTTCGGGATCGGCCTGCCGTTCGAGGCTGGAGGTCGGGTCGAACGTCATGTCATGGTCGAGGAACTGGCCGAGGAAGGTGAAGCCCGCGGTCAGGTTGGGGTTGTCGCTGTTCTTCGCCGACAGCGCCGGGTTGGTGATGAGCTCGGCGGGCGTCTTGGCCAGATTGTCCTTGGAATCCATGATCCCGCCAGGCTTGCCGATCTCCATCAGCGCGGCGCGGACATCGGGGGTATCGGCGGCGAAGGGGGGCAATTCGCCGAACATGCGGCCGAAGCGGCCAGCGTCGGAATATTTTGAGCGCGGCGGAACGATGTCGCGCGGATATACGCCGTGACGAGGCATGGCAGTCTCTCCTGCTATCTAGCTATGCTGTTGCGATTTTTGGGAGGGCTTCGCCGTCAAGGAGACGGCGCGCATCCGCTGTTCTGGCACGACACCAAGACGGGCAGGTTGCGCGCGCGACGGGCGCTTTCAAAGATAAAAGAGGCTTAATGCCGCGTTAGGCTGACAGGGAGGTGCTTTAACGCGACCAAGTGCGCGCGGTCTGTCTGACGGATTGGCCGGCGTTTCGATCGGGAAAAAGCGGGCTAGCCTTCCAACCGCGCAAGCGGTGTGGTTCCCGGTCCGTCGCGCCGCCGGGCCGGGCAGCGCGGGGGCCTCGGCTTACGGATGCGGATTATGCCGCTGGTTCAGCAACCTCGCTCAGTCCGCCGTCCGTTCGGCGATGCGCCGTAGCTCCGCCTCCGACACAATCGTCAGATGCTGATTCCGGCTGACCAGCAGCCGCCTTCGATCCCATTCGGCGAGCGTTCGGCTCGCGGTGTGGAGCGTGGTCCCCGCGATGTCGGCGATGTCCTTGCGCCGGAGCGGAAAGGCGATCCGCACGCCCTCGTCGTCACGGCAGCCGGCCTGTTCGAGCAGGCGCAGCAGCGTCCGCGCAATGCGGCGCTCGGCGCTCTGCGTCGCGAGCTCGCGCAATCGCTCCTGCGCTTCGCCGAGGCGCTTGCCGATGATGCCGGCCATGTTGATCGCGACCTGCGATTGCCGCCGCATCAGCGCGAGCAGATCGGCGGGATCCCAGCTGATCTCGACCGAGTCGACCATCGCGGTCGCATCGGCGGGATAGAGCCCGTCGGTGAGGAACGGGACGCAGCCGAAAATCTCGCCGGCCCCGATAAGACGCACGAGTATCTCTTCGCCGTCGCTCCCAACCTGCGAGATACGCACACAGCCTGCGAGCAGCGCGTGCGCGCGGCCGGCGCGCTCGCCCTGGCCGAAAATGCGGGTGTCATGCGGCAGTTCGCGCAACCGTCCCGATGCGATCACCTCTTCGCGCGTGGCCGACGGCAGTCCGGCCAGCAGCGCGAGAGTGCGGATCGTCCTGGGATCGACGGAGGTTCGGGCGGCCATGACTCGCTTCTAACGGCGCCGGAGCAAAAGTGGAGCTCTTTGCGCCAGCGCAAATCGGCGTGTCGCGCCTGTGCTAGAAGCGTCGCCATCGGGGATCGGAAGGACCCCGGCGAAAACAGGCGAAGGAGGATGGCATGGTCTGTCCCGAATGCGGAGAAGTGATCGGATCAGGACCGCTCGATCTGCGGCGCTCCGCGCCCTTACGACAGGATGGCGCTGTGTTGCTCCTGCGCCGGTCGATCGGTGAGACGCTCGCGCGTGCAAGGCGCCTCGCTCGCCGCTGGGTGCGCGCCTGACGATGGCACAGCCCCATTGCCGCTCGGGCGACATTGCCCGGCTCGGACCGGTTGGCGACGCCGCCACGCACAGCGTGGCGCTCGCGCGCACCGCGTCATTCGAGGCGATTCACCTCGTCGTTCGCGCCGGAAGCTCGATCGCCCCGCATCAGGTCACGGGATCGATGACGCTATACTGCATCGCGGGCCATGTGCGTTTCGAGGGCGGCTCGCCGTCCGAGCTTCGGGCGGGCGACTGGCTATTCCTCGAACCGGGAACCCCGCATGCGCTCGCAGCGGTCGCGGACACGTCGCTGCTGCTGACGATCCTGTTCGACGAACCCGGTGCCGAGGCCGCGGCGCCGGCGGGCTAATCGCATGTTCTGCAGATAATGGCTTAGAAACAGGGGGTTGCAATGGGCGAATATCGCAAGCTTTGGTGGACGTTGATCGCGGTGCTGACCGTGACCTTCGCCATATTGGGGGTGGCCGGCGCCGAAGTCTATCGCAAGGCGCCGCCGATCCCCGCGAAGGTCGTCAGCGCCTCGGGCGCGCTCCTGATGACCCACGACGATATCATGGCGGGGCAGGCGGCGTGGCAGAGCACCGGCGGGATGCAGCTCGGTTCGATCTGGGGCCACGGCGCCTACCAGGCGCCCGACTGGTCGGCCGACTGGCTGCACCGCGAACTCACCGCCTGGCTGAGCCTTGCGGCTGAGGACGGCTATGGCAAGCCGTTCGACGATCTTGCCGTCGAGCAGAAGGCGGCGCTGACCTATCAGCTCAAGCAGGAATATCGGCATAACGCCCTCGATCCGGCGACCGGCGTCGTCACCGTGTCGGACCGCCGCGCCCGCGCGCTTGCGATCGTCGCGGCGCATTATGACGCGCTCTACGGCACCGATCCGGCGCTGCGCGAAATGCGCGATAATTATGCGATGAAAGAGGATACGCTGCCGAGCGCGGAGAAGCGGCAGAAGCTGGCCGACTTCTTCTTCTGGACCGCGTGGGCGGCGTCGACCGAGCGGCCGGGGACGGTCGCGACCTACACCAACAACTGGCCGCCCGAGCCGTTGATCGGCAACCAGCCGACGCCGGAGAATATTCTCTGGTCGCTCGCCTGTGTCGTCATCCTGATCGCGGGCGTGGGCTCGCTGATCTGGGGCTGGGCGTTTCTGCGCCGCCACGAAGACACGCCGCTCGCCCCTGCCGACAAGGATCCGCTGACGCTCGCGGCGCTGACCCCGTCGCAGCGCGCGCTCGGCAAATATCTGTTCGTCGTCGCCGCGCTGTTCATCTTCCAGGTCTTCATCGGTGGCTTCACCGCGCATTACACGATCGAGGGACAGAGCTTCTACGGCATCGATGTCTCGCAGTGGTTCCCCTATGCACTGACCCGCACCTGGCATGTGCAGAGCGCGGTACTGTGGATAGCGACCGCTTTCCTCGCCGCCGGGCTGTTCCTCGCGCCGGTGGTCCACGGCGGCGATCCGAAGCATCAGAAGCTCGGCGTCGACCTGCTCTTCTGGGCGCTGATCCTCGTCGTCGCCGGCTCGTTCGCGGGCAATTATCTCGCCATCGCGCACGCGATGCCCGAGAGGCTGAGCTTCTGGCTCGGGCATCAGGGCTATGAATTTCTCGATCTCGGCCGCGTCTGGCAAATCGCGCTGTTCGCGGGGCTGCTCTTCTGGCTGGTGCTGATGCTGCGCGGCATGATGCCCGCGCTGCGGCGCGAAAAGGAAGGCGACCGGAGCCTGCTCCTGCTGCTCACCGTCTCGACGGTCGCGATCGGGCTCTTCTACGGCTCGGGTCTCTTCTATGGCGAGCGCACCCACATCACGATCATGGAATATTGGCGCTGGTGGGTCGTCCACCTGTGGGTCGAGGGCATCTTCGAGGTCTTCGCGACCGCCGCCATCGCCTTCATCTTCGCCTCGATGGGCCTCGTGTCGAAACGGATCGCGACCGCGGCCAGCCTCGCTTCGGCCTCGCTGTTCATGGTCGGCGGGGTGCCGGGCACCTTCCATCATCTCTATTTCTCGGGGACGACGACCCCGGTGATGGCGGTCGGCGCGGCGTTCAGCGCGCTCGAGGTCGTACCGCTGATCGTGCTCGGCTACGAGGCGTGGGAGCATTGGAGCCTGCGCGACCGCGCGCCGTGGATGCGCTCGCTGCGCTGGCCCTTGATATGCTTCGTCGCGGTCGCCTTCTGGAACATGCTTGGCGCCGGGGTCTTCGGCTTCATGATCAACACGCCGGTCGCGCTCTTTTACCTCCAGGGGCTCAACACCACCGCGGTTCACGCCCATGCGGCATTGTTCGGGGTCTACGGTTTTCTCGCGCTGGGCTTCACCCTGCTGGTGCTGCGCTACATCCGGCCTGAGATCGCGTTCAACGAGCGGCTGATGCGCACGGGCTTCTGGGGGCTCAACGCGGGGCTGGTGCTGATGATCTTCACCAGCCTGCTGCCGGTCGGCCTGTTCCAGTTCGAGGCGAGCGTGACCACCGGCATGTGGTATGCGCGCAGCGATACCTTCCTGCAGCAGGGCTTCCTCGAAACCTTGCGCTGGGTCCGCACCTTCGGCGACGTGGTGTTCATCGTCGGCGCGGTCGCGATCGCGTGGCAGGTCGTGATCCTCGGCCTGTGGCGGAAGGGCGCGCGGGCATGAATATGGCGATGATGGCCGCCGCGGCGCCCGATGCCGGAGCGCGGTCGCCGCTCTGGCTGCGCGGCGGCTATCGCCTGCTCTTCGGATGCGGCGCGCTGTGGGCGGTCGTCGTCGTGACGTTGTGGGTCGGCGCGCTTGGCGGGCGCTTGACGCTGCCGATCGCGATGGAGCCGCTCGCGTGGCACCAGCACGAGATGCTGTTCGGCTATCTCGGGGCGATCATCGGCGGCTTCGTCAGCGCCGCCATGCCCAACTGGACCGGGCGGCCGACGGTGACGGGCTGGCGGGTCGCGGCGGTCGGCGGCCTGTGGCTGGCGGCGCGGCTGGCGATCCTCTTTTCGGCGACGGTGCCGCCGCTCGTCGGCGCGGTGCTCGATGTCGTCTATCTGCTGATTCTGCTCGCCTATGCGGCGCGCGAGATTTTCGCCTCGGGCAACCGCAACAAGCCGATCCTGATCATCCTTTTCCTGTTCGCCGCCGCCTGCGCGCTCGATCATGCCGCGATGATGGGGGCGCTCGCCGACCCCGCGCTCGGCGTGCATCTGGGCTTTGCGCTGATCCTGCTGCTGATCTCGCTGATCGGCGGGCGCATCACCCCCGCCTTCACGCGCAACTGGCTGATGCGACGGGGGAGCAGCGAGGGCCTGCCGACCTTGCCGAACCGCTTCGACATGGCGGTGATCGGCGCCACCGCGCTCGCGCTCGCGGCGTGGGTCGCGGAGCCAGCCAGCGCCATCGCAGCCGGGTTGCTGATCGCGGCGGGCGTGCTCCAGTTCATTCGCCTCGCGCGCTGGGCGGGGATGAAGGCGCTCAGCGATCCGCTCGTTTTCGTCCTTCACATCTCCTACGCGTGGCTGCCGACGGGGCTGATCCTGCTCGGCTGCGCGACGCTGCATCCGGTGCTGCCGGTGTCGAGCGCGATTCATGCGCTCGGGGCGGGCGCGATGGGGGCGATGACGCTGGCGGTGATGACGCGCGCGACGCGCGGCCATACCGGTTGTCCGCTCGAGGCCGACCGTGCGACGGTCCTCATCTATATTCTCGTTCACGCAGGCGCGCTGCTGCGCGTGGTCGCGCCGCTGCTGCCCTTCGATTATCTGACGGTCATTGCGGCCGCGGGCGGGCTGTGGGCGGCGGCTTTCCTGCTGTTCCTGCTCGTCTATGTGCCAATGGCGGTGCGGCCGCGATAGAAGCCGGCTGCCGCCGCGATTGTCAGCACGCCGGGCCTAAAAGAAGGACCCCGCCAGCGAGGGCGGGGCCAAGGAGGGGAGGTTGCCATGCGGCAAGGGACTGTCCGTCGTCAGAACATTCGGCACAACTCGCGGCGTAGATTAGCGGAGTGCGGACCTCGTCAGGGGGTTGATGTTAGGCGGCGAACTTGCGGTGCTGCAAGCGCCGATGTTCGATGGTCTGTCGCTTGATCCTTTCGCGCAGTTTGATGATTGCCGGAGCCTGCCGAAGTAGGCGTCGGCAGGCGTCACGTTGGCCAGGCTCTCGTGGTATCGCTGGTGATTGTAGTGCTCGACGAAGGCCTCGATGTGGGCTTCGAGGTCGCCGGGCAGGAAGTAGTTTTCCAGCAAGATGCGGTTTTTCAGGGTCTGGTGCCAGCGCTCGATCTTGCCCTGGGTTTGGGGATGACACGGGGCGCCGCGGACATGGCTCATCTTCCGGGCCTCGATGTATTCCGCCAGCTCACCCGCGATGTAGCTGGGGCCATTATCGCTGAGTAGCCGGGGTTTGTGCAGCACCGTGGCGCTGTCGCAACCAGAAGCCGCCAGGGCGAGGTCCAGCGTGTCGGTGACGTCCTCGGCTCGCATGTTGGTGCACAGCTTCCAGGCGATGATGTAGCGCGAGAAGTCGTCGAGCACGGTCGACAGATACATCCAGCCCCACCCGATGATCTTGAAGTAGGTGAAGTCGGTCTGCCACATCTCGTTCGGCCGCGTGGTTTTCGTGTGGAACTGATCGGCAGCCTTGATCACGACATAGGCCGGGCTGGTGATCAGGTCGTGGGCCTTCAACAGGCGGTAAACCGTGGATTCCGACACGAAGTAGCGCTGCCCATCGGTGAAGCGCACGGCCAGTTCCCGGGGGCTCAGCTCAGACTGTTCCAGCGCCAGCTCGATGATCTGGTCGTGGATGCCCACCGGGATGCGGTTCCACACCCGGCTCGGCGCCGATGGCCGATCTTCCAACGCCTCCGGCCCGCCTTCGAGGTAGCGATCATACCAGCGGTAGAATGTCCGACGAGGGATGCCGAGTTGGTCCAGCGTGCGCTTGGCCGACAGGTGCGACTGCTCGACGGTTCTGATGATCTCGAGCTTCTCGGATGCGGGATATCTCATTCGTCGTTGCCCCCATCCGCGACCATGCTTTTTTTGAGCAGACGGTTTTCCAGTGTCAGATCGGCCACGCATTCCTTCAGGGCCCGGGCTTCGCGGCGCAGGTCCTGGACCTCTCCGGTGGTCGCGGCACGGGCGGTGTCGCCGGCCAGGCGGCGCTTGCCAGCTTCCATGAACTCCTTCGACCAGGTGTAATACAGGCTCTGGGCAATGCCTTCCTTGCGGCATAGCTCGGCGATGCTGTCTTCCCCGCGCAGGCCATCCAGCACGATGCGGATCTTGTCCTCGGCCGAAAAGTGGCGCCGGGTCTGTCGGCGGATGTCCTTCGCCCAGCTCGTGCTGAGCGACGTTCCCTACAACTTGAGCGGGAAGACCATCTCGGGCAGCGGCAAGATCAAACACGGCGACTTTATCCAAGGTGCCGGCGAGATGTCGCGAGCCGAGTTCACGCGCTTCTTGACCAGCGCGATGCGCTGCATGCGCGGTGCGAGTATCGATGGATCGATCCATATGATCTTCATGTCGTGGCACTATCTCCTGGAGATGCTGCGGGCCGGGGCAATCGTGTATGACGAGCTCAAGGCCATCTGCACCTGGATCAAGCAGCAAGGGGGACAGGGAGCCTTTTACCGTTCGCAAACGGAGTTCATCGCCGTCTTCAAGAACGGCGATGAAAAGCACATTAATAACATAATGATGGGTCGTTTTGGGCGTAATCGCACGAATGCCTGGAATTATGCAGGCATGCGCAACGCGACTACGACAACGATCTACTTTACAAGGCCATCAATCATCGGGATCGGTTTCTGGCTAAGTTCTTACAGGCCGAAAGGCGCGGAGATCCCTTGCCGTGGGTGTTCCCGCACCCACGTGACGTCGTGATCCATCACGATGGATCGGTCACGATCGAGGGCCCGGCAACTGCTTCGCAGCACTTGGAGATGCTCGAGGTCTTGAAGCTCCGCGACAAGGCCATCAGCATATTCGACGAGTTTATGGCAATACCGCGCGTGAGTGGCGGTGCCCGCAAGCGCCACCAAGCGGACCTGTCGGCGAAGATTGATCTTCTGAACTCACTCTTGCCGCCTCGCTTGCGCAAGGGACCACGCTAGGAGAGCCATGCGTGATGGGGGGGCGTCTGGCCACCGATACCGGAGCGGTTCAGTTCCGGTTGAGGCCGAACTCGCGAGTATGGAGTCGCTGTTTCCAACTGGATTCTAGGGCTATGACCTCTTCGGCAACCAGGTCTGGCGAAGTTCGCTGCAGAATGCTGAACCGCAAGTTCCCTAGCTCGCTGTCCTTTAGCCCCTTGTTGCCGGCGTGCCCCGTGCGTGAATATTCCTGCCATCGCCCGAGAATGTTTTCGGCCCCATAAGCTGATCCGACGTATCCCGCGCGGCGGCCAGTGTCGTAGACGAAGTAAATTCCCCTCCATTGCGATAGGGCAGCCTTCCACGGCGCGGGCAAGCTACGGATTTCTGCCTGGGTAAGCACGATGTCCTGCCATCCCGGCATGCCACGAACGAAGCGGCTCTCGCGTTCAATCGCCAAGACGGGGAAGCGCCCGCTAGAACCCCAGCGCCACCACTTTTGATAAGGCTTGGGCCACTGGATAGAGAGCCGGCCGACCCAGTCGTCAAAATGTGGAAGTGGGCGGAGATCGAACGCCAGGCAGTCAGGCGCATCGGCCGCCCTGCCTCCCATGCCGAGCGCCATGAGTTCGCTGTTGCCAAGGAAATCATTGTAACCGGCTATGTCGAGAGCAGTAGAAGCGCCTATCTCGTAGAGCCCGGCAAAGGTCGCTGTCCCGGCCTCCTGGCCTATGAACGACGCTACATAGCGCCCGCGGATCATCGCTTTTTCTAGGCTCTCCCACTGGATTTGCTGATATGCGCGCCACAAGGCTGGTCGCTCTACGACTAGCCACGGAAGAACGCGTTTCAGGGACTTTTCTACCGGGACGTGGCGAACGACGAGTGTTCTTGCGGGGTCGATGTCGATTGACGGCAGAAGTGATACGAAATCTAACACGGCGATCACCAGCTTAAGGCGTGACGAGACAGTCGTGCTCGAAGAGCTCCGCCCAGTCCAGTGAAATGAGACTTATAAGTCGTGGGCTAATTGGTCTCACGGCCTGATTTACTGGTTGATGGACGTCCCACAGCGCATTGGATGGAATCTCAGGCGACTGCGCAAGGAGCGCGCGATAAGCCAAGAGAATTTTGCCACCGATAGCGGGTTCGATCGTGGCTATATCAGCGGCGTGGAGCGAGGCGTGCGTAACCCGTCCGTCCTCGTTCTAGTGCGAATCGCTAACGCCCTCGGAGTAGATGTCGCAGAGCTTTTCGATGTTCGCGCGGCCGCTGAGTGTGCACGGCAGGCAGGAAAACCAGTCGAGCTTTGATTGGCATGGCTAGTTTTAAGGCAATGTGGGAGCTCGTTCCGTCAATGCGTGACAGGCAGACCAAGCATGGCCCTAAGCGCTTGTTCGCCGAGTTGATCAACCGCTACACCTAGCGTCGCGGCGCGCTCTATCAACGACGTCAGGTAGGCATGCCCAATTGCCATGGCGCTCGGGGCCTCGCTTTCGTTCAGCGGCGCCCCGCCGATTTGCGCGCCGCGCGCTACCTGCGCGATTGAAGCGCGCGCGATCTTTATTCCCTTCTCCGCAAGTCGGTCGCGCGTCCAGTGCGTGGCTTCCGAGAAACGGAATTCGTGCTGTTCGGAATAGGCATGCAACGCGGCGAATAGCGCCTGCCAACTGTGAGAATCCAGCGAAGGAAGGTCGAGTTGCCTACTCATCTCGGCGAGCGTGTCCGGAATAAGAGTGGCTGCCGTGGGTGCGGAGGAGGGCGGCTGGTGCCTCTCGTCATCCCAAATATGGTGCTGCGACGTGACGACATTGGGCAGGCGAAGATCCGCGATCGCGCCTTTGAAACCCTTGCCAAGCCAACCTGATTGCTTGGCTGCGGGGCAGGCGCGCGCGGCCTCGAACGCCAGTGCTGCCAAGCTCAATGGACCAGTGGCTTGCTCGTATCGCTCCCGGATAAATGACGAGAAATCTCTCTCTTCGCTGGAAACCAGCTGTTCGGTGTCAACTCCGGCGGTCGCCGTGGCATTCTGCGGCAAGCTGGCGTCGCCTTCGATGTCAGCGTTTAGGATACTCTCCAGCGCTTCGAAGCCTATAATCCGAGTGGCGACAGCGGCATAGGCCGCGGCAAGATATCCCGGCGACAGTACCGCGACGTGGCGATCCTCCGCGCGTAGCCGGTGCAACAGCGGAGTGAAGTCCGAGTCTCCGGACGCGATCACGAACTCGTCAAATCGGGTCCGGTGGCACAGCAGGTCCAGCGCGTCGATCACGATGCGGATATCGGCAGCGTTTTTCCCGCCGCGAGACACGGCGGGGCAATCGACCACCTCGAAGCCAGCCCTGACAAAGCCCGGTCGAAACTTCGAAAAATATAAACGCTCGGCCCCGCCACCCAGATTGCTGACAAAGCCCGCCGGGTTCAGGTAGCAGCGAGCGAATAGCCATCGGCGAGTACCCTCGGTTAGGTTGCTATTCGCAAGGATTTGAAGCCAGTCTGCCGGTTCAGAGGCAAATTTTATCGCGATGCGGTGATCAAGCGACCAAAGCGCGCTGAATATATTGTCGAAATCGACCAGAAGGGCGCTTTTTGTCAAATAATCCTCCGCGCGCGGCAAAGCTTGAGACCGTCTCAGTCGGCAGGGGGTACTATATGGGACCGATTAAATATTCACTGCCGACGGTGCCCGCTAAGGATTTCGTGTGTGGCTAAACCCTGAATGCCAGGCGGGTTGCCCGCGGCGCCGGGCTGTTCCGGAGATGGATTTGGGCCTGGTAGCTATCCTTTTCAGTCATCGTGAATGGCGAGCTCGGCCTGTCGAGATCAGCGCTTCCAGTTCGCCCTTTCTCGGCCTTGCACTTCGCCCGATGCATTTCCCATTTCCGGGGGGAAGAGCTTGTCAAGAAACCCCATCGTTTCGGTAAGCTTCGTTCGAAGCACAGACACCTCCAGCGCGATTAATGCCTCTCGGCGGCCGGACGCGATTAGCAATCTCCTCAGGACCTCGTCGGAGTTTCGCATGAGCCCTAGGAGGTGCATGCCGCGCGGCGCATGGGTACCGGCAAGCCAGTGCTTGACGCTCCGTTCGCTGGCCCCGGTCCAGCGCATGGCGATCTTGACCGCTTGATGGGTGGGACCAAGGGCCTCGATGAGGGCTTCCGACATCATGGCTGCAAAAGCTAGCTCGTCTCCATCGCCATGTAACTTCCTGCCCGTTTTCGGAAACATGTTGCAGCTCCTCCTTGCCTATAATCGGGCGAAGCTCGTGCACCCGACTCGGACGAGAAACGCCCACGGGGCGCCTAAGTTTGTGGGCTCTTTGGCGCGCGGGCGGGAGATCGCGGAAATGCCAAGCGGGCGTGATCGTCTTGACCCAGAACGGCGCAAAGCTGCCCCAGTTCGCGCGGCGGAATACGTGCGGATGTCAACGGACCACCAAAAATACTCGACTGAGAACCAGGCCGACGCCATCCGTCGTTATGCCGCCGCGCGAGATATCGAAATCGTCCGGACATATGCGGATGCCGGCAAAAGCGGCCTCAAGATCGAGGGGCGCGACGCGCTCAAGCAGTTGATCGACGACGTGCAAGCGGGAGTCGTCGATTTCAACATGGTCCTCGTTTACGACGTGAGCCGTTGGGGACGTTTCCAAGACGCCGACGAGAGCGCCTATTACGAGTATATCTGTCGCCGTGCGGGGATAATCGTTGAATATTGCGCCGAGCAATTTGACAATGACGGGAGCCCGGTCGCGACGATCGTCAAGGGCGTCAAGCGTGCGATGGCCGGAGAATATAGTCGCGAGCTGTCTGCCAAGGTCTTCGCAGGGCAAGGGAGGCTAATCGAGAAGGGCTATCGTCAAGGCGGTCCCGCGGGCTTCGGGCTCCGGCGTACCCTCATCGACGAGCTCGGCGCTGAAAAAGGGGTGCTAAGGCGAGGCGAGCACAAGAGCATACAGACCGACCGGGTTATCCTTACGCCGGGACCGGACGAAGAGGTCGCGATCGTGCGCGAGATCTACCGGTCGTTCGTACATGAAGGACAGTGCGAGCAGGCAATTGCCGACGATCTAAATACGCGCGGCGTCATGACCGACCTTGGTCGTCCCTGGACCCGGGGAACTGTTCACCAGTTGCTGATCAACGAGAAATATGCCGGCGATAACGTCTGGAACCGCCGTTCCTTCAAGCTCAAGCAAAAGCGCGTTCGCAACGACCCCGATCATTGGATCCGGGCGAAGGGGGCGTTCGAGGCAGTCGTCGAGAGGGACCTATTTGACGCGGCGCACGCGATCATCGGGGCACGCTCGTTTCGATTATCCGACGCCGAGATGCTAGGGGCACTGCGTGGCCTGTACGAGCAGCGCGGGCTTCTTTCTGGTCTCATCATCGATGAATGCGAAAACCTGCCATCGAGCAGCGCCTACAGTGGTAGGTTCGGAAGCTTATTGCGGGCATATAGCTTGGTAGGATTCCGGCCTGATCGCGATTATCGCTACATAGAGATCAACCGGGCGCTTCGGCGGTTGCATGCCGATGTTATCTTGGAGGTTCTCGGTGGGCTCTCGGCCTTGGGAAGTACCGCTAGCAAAGCAGGTGTCGATGCAAGGTTCCGAATAAACGACGAGTTTTTCCTGTCGGTCGTGATCGCCCGGTGCCAGTCAACGCCTACCGGGCTGCTCCGCTGGAAGTTGCGCTTTGATACGTCGCTAAACCCCGACATCACGGTGGTCGTCCGGATGGACCAATGCAACCGCGTGCCTCTCGACTACTACTTGTTTCCACGCCTTGACCTGGCAGCTGAGCGCATCAAGCTGGCAGAAGACAACGACCTCGGGCTGGATGCGTATCGCTTCGAGGACCTCGCCTATTTCTATGAGATCGCGGCACCTGTTCGGATCGCGGAGGCGGCATGACCGACGCGATCCGCCCAGCCGTAATCGAAATGGTGCCCATCTCGCTGATCACCGTTCTCAATCCGAGGGCGCGAAACAAGCGGCAGCACCGCGAAATCGCGAACAATATCGAGGCCGTTGGCCTTAAGCGCCCGATCACCGTTAGTCGCCGTAACGGTGCGAGCGGCACGCGCTATGACCTCGTATGTGGCGAAGGCCGGCTCGAGGCGTTTCAAATGCTCGGGCAAACCGAGATACCCGCGGTGGTGATCGAGGCGTCGGAGAGCGAGTGCCTCGTGATGAGCTTGGTCGAGAATATTGCTCGACGCATTCATCGCCCTATCGATATCATGAGGGAGATTGGCGCGCTTCGCGATAGAGGCCACGGAGAAGCCGAAATCGCCGGTAGGATCGGCGTTAGCACCTCGTGGGTTAGCCTGGTCCTGACCTTGCTCGATCGCGGCGAAGAACGGTTGCTGGCGGCCGTCGAGACGGGGCTTTTGCCCATCACGCTCGCTGTCGAGATATCGCGAGCAGAAACTGCCGAGGCCCAGAACCTCCTGCTAGATGCTTACGAGAGCGGGAAGCTGCGCGGCAAGAAGCTGGTCGCGGTGCGCCGTCTCCTCGAGTTGCGAATGCGTCGAGGCCAGAAAGGCCTGCACCCCGGTCGTCTCGGCCGAAAGTGTACGAACCGAAAGCTCTCTGCGGCCGATCTCATGGAGATTTATCAACGTGAAGCCGAGAAGCAGCGGCTGTTGGTGAAGAAATCGGACTTCACGCAGACGCGCCTGCTGTTCGTCGTCGAAGCCATGAAGGACCTCGTCGCGGACGAGGGCTTCACCACCCTGTTACGAGCCGAGGGCCTAGAACACATTCCGAGAGCACTCCAGCTAAGGATGAACGGCGATGTCGACGATTGATTGGTCGGTGGAGGACGTTCCCCCGGAGACGGAAGTGCGTGCGGCTTTCGAGGGCGCTTACGTGACCGTGGAGATACAGAAAATCATACCGCTCAAGGTGCTGCGAGACGGTCTCCACGAGAGCAAGAAATACGCACAGGTCGTGAGCTCCATTCGCGCGATCGGCCTGGTGGAAGCGCCGGTCGTTATCCCAGGGCCGGGAGGTGACGGGCGATATTTCCTACTTGATGGCCACCTGCGCCTCGAGGTTCTCAAGCAACTAGGTGCCTCGACCGTCGAATGTCTCGTGGCCACCGAAGAAGACACCTATACATACAACAAGCGGCTCAACAGGCTGCCCCCTGTCCAGGAACACAGGATGATCGTGCGCGCGATCGAGAGGGGCGTATCGCGTTTCCAGATAGCGGAGGCGCTGGGCCTTGACGAGCAGACGATAAAGAAGCGGTCACGGCTGCTCGAAGGCATTGGCGCGGACGCCGCCGAGTTGCTCAAGAAGACAAATTGCCCGATCACCGTGTTCGACGTTCTTCGGCGGATGTCGCCTTTGCGCCAAGTCGAATGCGCCGAGCTCATGATCGGCCAAAACAACTTCACGTCGATCTTTGCCAAGGCGCTGTTGGCCGCGACGGCCGACGACCAGCTGGCAAAACCGAGGAAGGAGAAAAAGGGTGCTGATGCGCCCAATAGCCAGCAGCTCGCCCGAATGGAACGAGAACTCGCCGTTCTCCAGACCCGCATCAAGTCGGTCGAGGAGAATTACGGCATCGACAACCTGCACCTGACGTTGGCACGGGGCTATATCGCGAAGCTCCTTGGAAACGCCGGGGTTGTGCGTTGGCTCTCGAACAACCGGCAAGAATACTTGGCGGAATTTCAGCGCATCGCGGAGATAGATACGCTCGCGAGCGTCCTTGAACCCGCCGAGTGAGGGCATGACGGGGACCCGGACCCGATAAGCGCGGGGACCGCGGGAGACGCCGCACCGTGGGGCGGATCAAGCGCGGAGGTGGGAAGGGCGGCGAACCCGCAAGAAGCCCACTAGGCCGGAACGCATATTTCGGCCGCGCGGCACGACGTGCCTGGTCGGCACGTCGTGCCGTTGCCGCTGGAGATGGATTGTGAGCGATGGCCTCGCTTACAGGCCGCTTTGGTGAGGTAGATAGCGCGGGAGAGAAGGGCAAATTAAGATGGCTTGGTCAAAGTTTCTGGCAGCGGCCCGGGTCATTTCGTAGGTACCATTCATGGCAACCATCGGCACGAGAATCGAAGAGACGGGAACCTTGCTCCGAGACGCGGGTGGTTTTTCGCTGCGTCGAGACCTGGGTGGCCGTTGGAAGCTCGATCTCTATCGCGTTCCTGTCGATCATGTTGAAAAGCGCGTTCGGATAACCGGCATCGTTGTCGGCGAAGGTCTCGTTGACGTCGAAGTCGTGGCCCCCGAGGGAACGCTAGCCAGGGATCTCATGGCGGTGTGCGAAACGGGCGTTTCCAGCGACGCTAAAGCCAATACTTGAGTGCTCGCCAAGCGCCGACCAAGAAGGATCCGCCGACGACTGCGGTAGCGATCCAGAATTCGATGGCGAGCGCTCGATCGCGCCGATTGGGTTCGCGGTTATCCATTTACGCGTCATGGCATCGAGCTTAAATGTAGGAAAGCGCCTCGTGCGGCTTCATAAAGGCCCGTAATTGGCCTAATGTCCAGCCCGTGACGCCTGTGCAACATATTTGGGCTTGCGCGCTTGCGGTGGAAAGACAGTACGGCCCCCGAGCGGCCATCTTTGTTGCCGAGCGGATCGGTGCGCTCGCGCTCCGTGGAGACACCGCGGGCGTCGAGACATGGAAAGCAATAGCGGCGAGACTTGCTAATCTTTCTCCACCGGGCCGCGGAGAGCCTGACTGAGTAGCTTAACCTCATGCCGCCGCGGAGTTGCTTCCAATTTGGATATAATATTCTTTTCCCCTCGCGAGGCTTCAGGTGCTTTAAGCGGTTCTTGATCCATTTTTTCTATAGGCTCGCCGCATGCGATTGATTGCTACCCTTTCGTGGACTTGGATCCTCGGCCTTTCCACTGCGATGGCGCATCCCGGTGGGCTCGCGGCCGACGGATGTCACAACGATCGGAAAAACGGCGGCCGGCATTGCCACCGTCCGCCCGGGCGCAGCGCGCCGTCGGCTGACCGGCCGCAACGGGCGGCGGGCGGTACTGTCTACTATCCCAATTGTGCTGCAGCCAGGTCGGCGGGGGCGGCGCCCGTGCGGCGTGGCGATCCGGGCTATGCTCGCCATCTCGACCGCGACGGTGACGGGATCGGCTGCGAATAGGAGGACCCAAATGCTAACCATGCTTCTTGCACTTGCCGCGGTATACGAAGGACGCCTCGACCTCGTTTGTCTTGGGCAGGGCTCTGCCAACAAGCAAACGAGCAGCAGCGCCTACGCATATGATTCAAATGGCAACTCGGCGTGGGGAAACGTGATCGGCAACCGAAGCGAGCCGTTTGCGGACCAAGTGAATCTTTGGATCGAAGGCGACGAGGGGCGTTTGCGAATGCCCCGCGTGATGTTGCCGCTTGTCCGCGGAGGTGAGGACGGCTGGTTCAAGATAAAGGACCTGAAGGTGACCGATGACGAGATCACTGGTTCCGTTGCCGTCAATTTTATCAACAACCCCAAGATGATCATCGATCGCCGAACTGGTTTAATCCGCCTTTCTGGTAAGGCAGGCAACTACGTGGGCGAATGTGACCGTTACGTCCCCAGCGCGATGCCACGGCGATTCTGATCTTATCTAGCGGGTAACCGGGGAGCGTCCGCTGGCCCGGTAGAAGGCGCAGCGCCTTTTCACCGGGCAAGCGGAGCAAAGCGGGGTTCGCGCCTTGCATGTCGTTGCAGCGAAATCGAGCACGGCCCATGACCGGCCCCCACCGAGTGGTCCGCTGGGATTGTTAGTGCATTGACGCGTCCATCGCCAGTGTTGGCCGCAGGTGGAGCGAAGCGGAACCGGCGGGCGACACTGGCGATGGAACGGCCTCCGGCGCCGGTGGTCGATTTCCCAGCGAGCTGTGCGGCCGGACGGTGTTGTAATGCCGCCGCCAAGCCTCGATCAGGATCCGGGCCTCCGCGAGCGAGTAGAAGATCTCGCCGTTGAGCAGCTCATCGCGCAGGGATCCGTTGAAGCTTTCACAATAGCCATTCTCCCATGGCGATCCGGGCGTGATATACAGCGTCTTCACGCCGATCTGGGCGAGCCATTGCTGCACCGCCGTCGCGATAAACTCCGGGCCGTTGTCCGACCGGATATGCGCCGGCGGCCCACGCGTGACGAACAGCTCGGCCAGTGCCGCGAGCACGTCGTCGCTCTTGAGCTTACGCGCCACCGGCAACGCCAGGCACTCCCGGCTCGCCTCGTCGATGATCGACAGGATCCGGTATTTGCGACCATCGTGCGTCCGGCCCTCGACGAAGTCGTAGGACCAGACATGGCCGGGATATTCTGGCCGCAGCCGGATGCACGATCGGTCGTTCAGCCACAGACGCCCGCGCTTCGGCTGCCTTTGTGGCACCTTCAGCCCTTCGCGGCGCCAGATACGCTCAACCCGCTTGCGGTTCACATGCCACCCCGCATCGCGTAGCAACGCCGTCACCCGGCGATAGCCATAACGTCCATATTGCCGGGCCAGTGCGATGATATCCTCAGTGAGGGCCGCTTCGTCATCCGCCCCGCGTGGCGCCTTGCGCTGCGTCGATCGGTGCTGCCCGAGCACGCGGCACAGCCGCCGCTCGGACACCGGCATCATCATTCTGATGTGGTCGATACAGCGCCTGCGGCGTGCGGGGCTCAGAAGTTTCCCCGGGCAGCCTCCTGCAGGATCAGCTTGTCCAGCGTCAGGTCCGAGATCGCACGACGAAGCCGCGCATTCTCCTTCTCCAGATCCTTCATCCGACGCGCCTGATCGGTCTTCAGGCCGCCATATTCCTTGCGCCACCGATAATAGGTCTGCTCGCTGATCGCGATCCGACGACACGCCTCGGCGGTCGTAGCGCCCTGCGCAAGCACAACCTCCGCCTCACGTAGCTTGCCGATAATCTCTTCCGGGCGATGCTTCTTGCTCGGCATTCTATATCTCCTTCGTCGTCCAAAATATCATCAATTTTGGACCACTCAGAAGGGGGCAGATCAATTCTCGATCGGATCGGCGTGGACCAAGGTGTTTACCCACATTAGGCCGTCACGCGTCCCCATCTCCTTCTTCCAGAGCGAGATGCAGATGCCATCTTCCTTTTCGGCGCTCCAATCCTGGCGTGGAGCTTCAACATTGTATACCAGATGCTCGAACGCCTCGACAAATTGCATTTCTGATCTCCTATGCCGATTTCTTCTTCGCTTCTGATCCCATGATGGTTGATTGCCCGGTTTTCAGCCAACTGGCCAACTCGTCTGCCATATTCTCGACCGAGCTCTTGATGTCGCATTCCCAGATGATCGCAACACGCCAATTTGCGGCTAGTAGAGCAGCTTCGTGCTTTCTGTCGCGCGCGACGTTTGCCTGAAATTTGTCGGCCCAGAAATCAGGCCTCGTCGCGGGAGTGGTCGCAAACCGACAACCTTCGTGGCGATGCCAGAAGCACCCGTGCACGAAAACGACTGCCCTGTATCGGGGAAGGACGAGGTCGGGGCTGCCGGGGAGGCACTTGTCATGCAGCCGGAAGCGGAAGCCTTGTGCATGCATGGCCTTTCGTAGAAGGAGTTCGGGCTTCGTATCCTTGCCGCGGATACTGGCCATCATCCTTGATCTGGTGGCAGAGTCGACAATATCGACCAATCCGCATTCTCCCTGGCGTGTTCGGTAAGTCCTGGTATGAGGACGTCGTGAAGGGAAATTTCGTCACGATGAGCCGTATCTTCAAGACCGTGGATCTGTTTGCCGGGCCAGGGGGCCTTGCGGAAGGCTTTTCGTCGATCAGAAGGGAAGGGCGACCCATTTTCGACATCGCCCTGTCGGTCGAAAAGGAGCCCTCGGCATTTCGGACCTTGAGGCTTCGGGCTTTCACGCGTCAGTTTCGCGAAATCCCCGATGCCTATTATCGCTACATTGCCGGCGAGATTTCGCGCGATGAACTGATCCAGGCGCATCCGGCCGAATGGAAGGCCGCAGAAGAGGAAACGGCGCTCCTCGAACTCGGCAGCGATGATGCAAAGGCCGTTATCGACCAGCGACTGGATGCCATCCGTGGAGATGGCAACGACGACACGGTATTGATCGGGGGCCCTCCATGCCAAGCCTACTCGCTCGTTGGTCGAGCAAGAAACCGTGGGAACAGTTCATACGATCCTGCCGCCGATCATCGGCACTTCCTGTACCGCGAATATATCCGGATTCTCGATCGCCTTCGCCCGGCTGCCTTCATCATGGAAAACGTCAAGGGCATCCTGTCATCGAAGGTGGAGGGTGAGAGCATCTTCGAGCGAGTGCTCGCCGATCTTCGCAACGCGGGAGGTGCGCCCGACGGATATACGCTTCTGCCGCTGGTCAACGAAGGGAAGGGGAGGCACGGGGAGCACATCATCCGCAGCGAGCTCTACGGTATCCCGCAGCGCCGACACCGCGTCATCCTCGTCGGCATTCGCTCGGACAGACTGGCCGTTCCGTCCATCCTCACGAACCATTGGCTTTCGGCTGACGCGACCACGCGCAGTGTCGCGGATGTGCTTGGTGACATGCCGAAGCTGCGCAGCGGGCTCAGCCGACAGGCCGATTCCGAAGTCGCCTGGCGTGCTGCTGCGGTCGATGCCTTCGAGGCGGCCGCTCGCGCATGCAGAGCGGATCGTGCGGGGGAACTGGGCGACATCGCGCCGGTGCTGGACGCTCACCGTGCCACGATAGACGCCGCCAAGGAGAAATTGCCCCGCAGCGATCGCCGTGTCACCGCAGTTCGTGACAACTGGCTGAGCGACTGGCTGATCGACGACCGTCTCCGGGCGCTGCCCAATCACGAGACGCGGGGGCACATGGTCACCGACCTGTCGCGATATGCCTTCGCCGCCACCTTCGCCGAGCGTCGCGGTCGCTCGCCCAAAGCAAGCGAATATCCCAGCGCGCTAGCGCCTGATCACAAGAATTGGGAAAGCGGGAAGTTCGCGGACAGGTTCCGGGTACAGACTTGGAACGAGCCGTCGACCACGATTACCAGCCATATCTCGAAGGACGGGCACTATTTCATCCATCCAGACCCGCTGCAGTGCCGGAGCCTGACCGTCAGGGAAGCGGCTCGCCTTCAGACATTCCCTGACAACTACTTCTTCGAGGGTAACCGAACAGAACAATATGTTCAGGTCGGCAACGCCGTACCGCCGCTGCTGGCAAGGCAGATCGCGGAGGTCGTTCTTGGTCTGCTGGAACCAGACACCGACGATTGAGCGGTCAGATCGAGCGTTGTTGCGATCACTCCTGAGGATAGAATTTTTCGAGCCTGTCGGCGATGGCAAGTGCGGCGCGGCATTGTGCCTCGCTCGGGGGCCGGACGGACATTTGCGAACAGGCCTGCAGGATGCCGGTGTCCTTTGGCGTAAGCTTTCCGATAGATTGACCGAATGCGCTGAGCTGTTCCCAATATTGTGATCCCAACTGGATGACCTCGCGCTGAGCTTCGATTCCGCTTTTTGCCTTTCGATCGCGGCGATCGTCACGTTTTGCAGTGCGCGCCTCGTCCGGATCGATCAGGCTGTCTTCAAAGTCGGCGTCATAGTCCACGCGGCGGTTCGCCAGAGATGACCAGCAAGCCTGCTTCTTCGCCCACTCGCTGAGGTTTCTGACTCCGACTGGCGGGCTGGTAATGATGTCGTTTGCCGCCTGTGCTGCAGCTAGGCTGGCCTTCTCGAGAATGGCAGGCACGCGCTGTAGCCTCCAGACATTGTCGAGATCGATCACCTTCTTTCTTGTCTCGGCATCATGCACGAGCTTCGCAAAGGCGTAGGTGACGATGTTGGCGCGGTAGCCGCCGGTGTACCAGGGCTGGTGGGGTACAAGCCGCTCGATGTTCCGGAAAATGATGGCCTTGGCGATGAGCCGCCGGAACCATGTTTCGTCGAAGCCAGCATCGCTTCGGCTCCATTCCTCACCGACTGCCTTCGCCAGCTCCGAGAAATTCTTCTGGGCACCCAAGCTGACGACATGGGGCTTGCGGCGCCAGGAATTCTCGAATTTGGCGAGGTCGGTCTTGGTGAAGAACTGGCTCTTTGGAAATTCGGCGTCGAACTTCTTCCGGTCCGAGGCACTACGACGGCCACGTTCATCCGCATATTGTCCACGCGCGCGCTCGTAGAACCACTTCGTCTCGCGGTAGTTGTCGTCACCGGCGGGCGACAGGATCTGTCGGGAGTTCTGCTCCATCCTGATATGGAATGGGTGGTTGGCGAAGAAGTCTGCCGCATTCACCTTGTTCTGACTGTTGGCGTACTGCGAAATGAGAGGCACGACGTCTTCCGCTTCGTGCGGAGGTACGACGGTCAGTTTCATCTGTACGAAGACGTCGGCGAGCTCATCCTGCTTCCGTGCCGCATGGATCGAGGCGGTGGTCTGCCCGCCATTCACGATCTGAAAATTGGTGGCGGACATTAGGAACAGCCCTTCGCCCATATCGGCGATCTCCACGCCCTCCGCTGTGGCAGTCAGGCCGTTGTTGTAAGAGAAGAACATGCTTGGCGCATCGCGGATCGTATCGCGGATCCCCCTGTTCACCTTGTTGCGTGCCTGAAGGAAACTGCGGACGTTGGCTTCGAGAAGCCGCGCTTCCCACTTGTCGTAAATGGCAGCAAGCTGCTTGCCCGGTATGACCGCGATGTAGCTCTCCAGAGGAGCTCCATCATAGGATGCCTTCAGGACGGGGATAGGTTCGCCGAACTCTTCCGCGAAATCGACAATGAGTTCGCCGCGGGTCTGACCGGATGACTCATAGCGGTGCAGACGCGAGATATCCCATATGTTGGAGGTCACGGGGATGCCGCCGATGGCGCCGACGGGTTGAGCGTCGGTGGTGGCCCTGTTCTCGCGGTTGGTGACGAGGATGAGCTTGATCTTGCGTATCTGCTTCCAGACTCGCGCGATCAGGTCGGAGATCACGAAGGCGTTGCTGGTTTCTTCGAGCTTCTCCCGAAACTCTCTCGTTCTTGCCGCCACCACGAAATCGACAAGTCGCATCAGGAGCTTGTTGGCCTCGGCCTTGAGGATCGACTGGAGGTCTTCGGCCAGATTGAAATCGCAGATGACGAGGCTGAGGACGCCTTCGTCGTCCGTCGGGTCCCACGCATAGGCATCAACCTGGATGTTCTTCACGCCGTGCTTGCCGGAATGATAGGCCTGCGACAGCGACGCGACCTCGCCAGCTTCGTCCAGAATATCCGATACCTTTTCAAGAAAGGCCTCGGTGGTGATCATTCCCATCGCGTCGGCGTCCCGCTGGACCTCGGCGAGAAGTTCGCGATGATATTCTGCCAGTTCTTCCATCAGGAGTTCCCGTCCGCGATCAGCTGGTCGAGAATGTTGTCCGCGATCGCGAAGGGTGCGCAGGCGTCGAGGCCGATGCTGTAGCGGACGCCGGAAACACCATTCGGCAGTGGACCGGTTATGCGAGGAAACCCGTCCATCACCTCGAATTCGAGGCTCCGGCCAATCATCCAGCGGCGCCCGGAATAGTCGTGCGCGAAATCGAAGCCTGTCTCGGCCAAGGCTTGCTCCCAGAGCATGCACGCTTCGGCATCTTCCATCGAGAACTGCCTGTCGAGGTCCGAGACATAATCGGTGAGCGTCTTTCCGGCCGGCTTGACGACCGCGTCGATCGGAGTGACAATCAGAAACAGTCGGCAATTCTCGACATCCAAGAGCTGATCTTCGGATGATATCTGAACGTAAGGTCGAGCCGCGCCGCGGCGGGCCTTCACTTCGACCAAACAGTCTCCGAGCTCGAAATCCTTGGAGGAACCAGAGGGGCCACGCCATGCTTCGATCGCGGCCCTGTGGCCCAGAAGGCCGATGAGCCGCTCAAGGAAGTTCAGCTCGCCAAGAAGGCCTCGCTGTTCCTCCAGCGACAACTGGTCAGAGCGACCGCCACGCAACAGATGGTGCCAGCGCATCGTGCGGCGGATCGAGCGATTCAGCGCATCGCCATTCTCGGTTGCCGCCTCGCCCGCGCGGACGATGTCGCGGCACAGTTCGGCAAATAGCTCGCGCTGCTCGCTGTCCTTCAGGAGCAGGATGAGGGATCGTCGATCGGCGATCTCGCGATAAGCAAGGTCGAGATTGCGCATTTTCGGGAGTGGCTGGACCTCTGCCGTTTCATCCCGCAGCCGAAGAAGGAGCCCGGGCTCGCCATTGGCGGCCAATATCCAGAAGAAGTCGTGCCGACCATCGGGCGATACGCGACGGGCATCGATGCCCCCGATCGCAAGCCCGGCCCAAGGATCCTTAGACATCATCATCCTCCGCCTCGGCCCCTTCGTCTTCGTCGGGATCGCCGAAGAGTTCCCTGAGCTTTGTCGTGTTCAACATGTATTCTACGCGCTGATCCGGCCGCGCCGATTGAGGGAAGCTGATCCCCCAACCCACGACCGGCTCGGCAGGAATCCTCGTCTTGTCAGCCTTGGGATCGTCGGGCTCCTTTATCCGAATGTTGTACAGCAGCAGGAGCGGTCGGCTGCGTCGCTGCCGATATACGCGATCGGGGAAGTTGAGCCTCGCGCCCTCGGGGTCCTTCTTTTCCTGGCAATAATCCAGCTCGGCCAATTCGATCTGAGTATCGCTAAGGCCCGCTTTTTCCATGCCGCGGGAGGCGACGCGAGCGCGACTGCCACTGATCGACAACACGCCAGCGGCGAGATCGCTTGCGCCTATGCTTCGGTTCATTGGTGTGATTTTCCATCCGCCGAGATTCTCGGGCTTGAGGTCCGGGGCCGGCTTGAGCGCGGTGACCAGAACATCCCATGTTTCAAGTTCATCGGTCCGGCGATCAGCAATGTATCGACGAACGGGAGCGATCGCCGTGAGCAGCGATTCCGGATGGTTGTCGAAACCACGCAAGAAGTCATCGACCAGCTCGACACGGACGCCCGACAGAAGAAGGCCCCCCGGAGCTCGCTTCGCCGACGATTGATCATGGCCTGCTTCGGCCAAGGCGGCCATGAAGCGATCGCGCGCGGTACGATTCTGGTCGATCGAACCTGGGGCAAGGGCCAGGCGCGTTGTTTCGACGAAGCTGTTCGAAAGCCCCACCAGCACATGCTTCTCACCGGATCCCATCTTGTTGCGCGCAGTGATCATGAGTGCGCTTGGGTGGCTTCTGACAGCGAGCCCGAACTGCATCGGGGTGGCGTTGAGCTGTTCCATGCGCTTCAGTTCGTTTTGAAGCTCTTCGGTCGCGTCGCTGATATGGGCATACCAGGATGCCGCGTCGCGGAGCATCCAGATCCTGCAAAGGTCTTCATAATCCGGTCGATATCCGAACCACCGTCCCATCTGCATCAATGTGTCGTACATCAGCGAGTTGCGCAGAAAATAGGAGACGGTCAGCCCCTCGAGCGTAAGGCCGCGCGACAGTGAAAATCCGCCAATAGCTATCACGGTCAACCCGTTCTCGCCCGCAGCGTCATAGTCGAGGCTGGTTGGCGAGTCTTTGTTCACCGAAACCACGATGGCTGATGCGACGACGGAAAGCAGACTGCTCAGGATTTCATGCCAGTCCGGATAGACGTCGTAATATTCGTCCTCCCAGCACCGATGAAGCTCGGCGATCACCGGATTGGCGAGGGCATCGGGCCGCGATCCATCGACGCGAATTGCATCCTCGATCGTCTTCAGATGTTCGTGCAGCCGATTGCGAAGAGTGTTCTGGATGCCGGTGAAGCGGGATGCATTGACCAGCATCGATGCGTGCTGATTGCTCTGACCTCGGAGATTGCGGATCGCGCGTGCTACAAGAAAGGTCCGAAGTGCGTCGATCATGCTGTCCGGAATTTCGGTCACGTCATGCGTTATCGGATGTTTGACCGGCAGCAGGTCGCCATTGTCTTCGATGTAGCGAAGGTGCCGCGGACGGACATCTTCCTCGTCGCTGACACCATCGACGAACACCTTGCGCGCACCAAAATAATTGCTCGGCGCATCGAGTCCGATGATGAAGTGTCTGGGGAACAGGTCCTGACTGTAGGACTCGTCGTCGCTGTCAGGGTCAATGAAGATGTTGGCGAAGGGCGTGGCAGTATATCCCACGTAACAGCTGCGCCGGAAGAGGCCCAGAAGGTCTCGGATCTGTCCGTTGATACGTGAAACCTCGTCTTTTCCATAGGCAATGTTGATCGATGCATTGTCTGCTTCGTCGTCGATGAGCAGCATCGGCTGGTCGACCATCTCCGAGTAGCGTCCCGTACTATGCTCTTTCAGCCAGTCGATCAGGTTCGCGAGCGTGCGCGAGTTCTTCTTGATGACCAGTACGACCGGGACCGCGTAGGATGATATCTCGCTGGTGTTGGTCGTCGCCGTTGCCTTGTTGAAATCCTTCAGTGTGGTCGTGAGACTGACAGGCGTGCGTCGATCATCAAACGCGCCAACACCGATGACCTTCGGTCGTTCCCTCGTGTCCCGCTGTTCGAGACGACCGGTGTCCCGTCCGACGAAACCTTCGTCGATGCGCGCTTGCGTCTGATTGCGAAGATTGTTGTGAATGCCGGCGATGACGACGATGAGGCGATAGCCGGCGTCGGCCGCCTTGCAGACGAGGCCGGTGTAGTTTGCGGTTTTTCCACTCTGAACGTGGCCCACGACCATTCCCTTGCGGTCCCAGGAATTCGTGTCGTGGGGGTTGCCCATCCGATCGAGAATGCGATCCGTCACTCCGTCCGTCGAGGTGATGACGTCGCGGGGCAAGCGCTTCTTCTGAAGGAGCTGCCGGTAGCGGTTCCAATAATAAGGATCGATGCGGTTCTCGGCCTTCGCATCGTTCAGCCAAGGCTTGAATTCGGCGTCACTGACGATCGCTCCAATGCCCATGCTGATGCCGATGCGTTCCTCGATCTGCCGAGCAAGCAGCTCCGCCTGCTGATCGGTAACGTCGGAAAACATCGGAGAAATGCGCATCGCTTCGATTGTCGCGCGAATGTTTTCCTCGGTTGGATGATCCTGCCCGGCAATGAGCTGGGACACGACTGCGTCGAGGTTGGTCAGGGGATCATTCATCAATGGGCTCCGCCGAGATCACGTCTTCGATGACAGGTTGGGCAATTGGCCAAGACGAACGAAATGGGTCGACCTGTCTGAGAATATCGAGCACCCGGTCTCGGTCGGTGTCCTGCGTAAGGAGGCGGGGCACCATGGCTTCGGCCATCTGCCGTATGGCTTCGATATCCGCTGCGTCGGCGACGATATCCTCGGCGCTACCAGCAAAATCCGAATGGAGCGACGCGATCGGAACCGAGGAGCCGATGAGGCCGACGAGGCTCGCGAAGGCCGGTTGCAGCTCCGCGGGAAGCTGAGCCGAGAAGTCGGCAAACACCGGATGGGCGGGATCAGGCCGATAGATGATGGCGCCATCCTTCTGAACGCGATGCCAGATCGGCATGTATTCGACATCGACCAGCCTTTGTCCGCGGCGCTGATATGTGCGCTTCGAGGTTGCTGCGAGACGTTCGACCAATAGTCGCATTCGCTCGCGAACGGCCGGAGGAAGCTGGGCAGAGGCCTTCTTGACGTCGATCTTCCAGTCCGCGTCCATAGTGTTCGGGATGTCGACCTTGATACGGCAGAGCTTGGTCAGCTCGGTCTGGCGTGCGAGGCCGAGCCAGCTGCCGGCAATGATCAGCCTGCGGCCGCGATAGACATAGAAGCCCTGCGATCGGAGGTGGCCCTCCGGACCGCCGAGCTCGTTCCAGTCCGACAAGGGTATCGATTTGTGATGGGGCAGGGTGAAGGACTGGAACTCGACAATGCCATTTCGCAGTTCGAGCTGATCCGGACGATCACTCTGATGGGTGCTGAACCTTGTGCCAAATGGATCGATAGGTTCGAGTTGTCGTCCATTCAATCGAATGACGAGAGGGCTGCGGCCCTCAGACATGAAACGATGAAAGACGAGACGAACATGGCGCTCTGCTCCGGCTATCGCGCGGTTTATATGCTCGGCCTGCTTTCCGAGGTCGTGCTGAAGCCCTCCCGAAAGGCGGTCGAGCGATCGCCAGACAACCAGTGTGCCGTCGTTCTGAAGTTGATCCGCCCATGGAATGCCGTTTTCGTCGTCGTGAATCGCGATGTCCCATCGGTTGGTGTCTGCGACGACGTCGAGATCCCATGTGGCGCCTGAGAAGATACCGTTCTTTCTCGTCACGACCGTCAGCCGCTTGCACTGGGAGAAGCTGGCGCTCTTCAGCCCGAGGCCGAACCGGCCGAGATCATTCATGTCGCGGCTGACAAGCGGGCTGCGCGTCCCCGGTCGCATTGCTTCGACAAGCTCTTCGAAGCTCATCCCTCGGCCATCGTCGAGTATCCCAAGCGCCGGTTCAGCAGAACTTGCGTCGGACATGAGCTGGATGCTCTTTGCGCCCGCCGTGATGGAATTGTCGATGATGTCGGCAAGTGCGGTCTCGCACGAGTAGCCGATATCCCGCAGGCTCTGAATCAGCGACGCCGCGTGCGGGGTTGCGTCGGCGGTCCTTCGTTCGACCGCGGCAGGACCTTCGTTACTCATGATTTCCCGTGTTCCCCCAGATATCCGCCCCTGTTTGAGACGCTCACGTTCTTATTTCAATTGCCAAAACATCCGACGTGGAATGATCATAGGATCTACGGCTGCAAAGTTCGTCGACCTAAATAGAAGCAATTAAAAAATCCGGCATCGTATTAGGTGTGCTGATGTGTGTCGACCTGATGGCTCAGCTTCTGAGATCGGCCTTAGCGCGACGTTAAATGCTGCTCACTAAATTGTAATCATGGAGACCGACGCCGCACCATCCAACCAGAAAGCGCCAAGTGCTGACTGGGACGCAATATTCGCGGACGTAAATGCGTGGCGTGGCGCCTGTATGCACCACTTCTCGACGGTTGAAATGGCAGTTACCGAGACGTTGTTGACGCTCGCCAAAGCCTCTTCCCAGAGCGAAAAGATCCGCCTTCGCCAGCTGATCGGCCAGCGTTTCGAAGATCTTGCGGCAGCGATCGGACCCGAAGGGCCCTTTTCTGCAAAGGGCCACGCCGCTTTTGCAAAACTGACGCACTACCGCGAGCACCAGGAATCTTTTCGAGCTTTGCTCTGCCATGGCGCAATCAAGGTTACGGTCGATCAGAACTGCGACTGGCTACTCGTCATCCGGAGCCTGTCCATCCGGTCCCGCCAATCGGAACGCGGCGTTGTGGTGATGGAGCGTATCGAAGCCCAGTCACGCCTCGCTGATTTGAAGCGCGAGGGCCAGCACCTTGCCTCGATTCTGGGGCAGTTGCGAAAGGCTGCTGAAGCCTGAAAGGGGCCTTTTCGAGCATTATGCCGGCGTGTATCTGACTGTAATTGCTTTCTGTTCGAGGACATTCGATGTTCGAAGACAAATCCGATCAAGAGCTTTGGGCGCTTTTGCGCGACCGGCACAAACGGATCAACGATGCGGCTGATCGAGAGGCTCGAGCCGCCGCCGCCGACATAGGTGGACCAATCAGGAACGGCGCGCTGCAACCCGCTAAGGATCGGGCCATTGCCGATGCAGACGCAATTCTAGATGAACTGGAGAAGCGGTTTAACGCCCTAAGAAGTTGAACTTTGGCCGATAGGGGACTGACCGCTTCTGGGGACGAATTGCGAGCAGCGGACCTACCATGGCTATTCTAAACGCAACGGCGCAAGCGGCCAGCCACTCAGTATCGCCGGGTTTTGGTCCGTTTCTTCGCTGTCGCTTCCGAAGCAGGCCGCAGCGGCCGCGCCAGAACGGCGCAGCCCTCTGCATGCGCCGGAGCATATTCGCCGCAAACGTCACACCTGAAATCATCTTTGGCCATTTTCGCGCCTAATCCTCTTCAGTATCCTCATCTGGCTTCCAATAGGCGAAGTTAAACAGGACATCGAGTTCGGCGAGATCGCGAAGCTGGAGCCGTTGACGGAGGCCCTCTGCATCAGCCGTGAAGCGAGCATAGCATTCGCCATCGACAGTCGTTTTGGCCGGTGCTCGCGGATATCTTGCGATATTGGCAAGCCCCATTCCCGCGACCGAGTTGCGGTTCATGACGGGAAAGCGCTTGGGGTCGCGGGTGTGGAGAATTTCGGTAAGTACATTGATTCCGGCGCGTGGAACCTTGTCGAAATGCGCCTTCAGGAGATTGAAAAGCGTTGCCGGATCGTCCGAGCGTTCGGCGGCAAGACCCCGTATGGCAGCCTGGAATGATGGAGCCTTTTTCGCGATTGTTGTTTTGCCGCGCTGGAGGCCTCCTGAGTGCCAGTGCCCAATTAACTCTTCATAATGGGTAAGAAACTTTTGCCGATTAAGGCCGGGTTGTCGGGCGAGTCCGGCGAGGAGCGTGCGGGCCATGCGATGGTTGCGTCGCCGCTGCTTCACCAGCGCTGCGAAGCCTTCAGGACCAACGTTGGCGCGCATTTCGCTAAGCAGGTCGGCCAAGGATATAATCTGGCCGGGAGGCTCCCCAATGGAACGGTTCGCACGACGTTCGGCAGCTTTCATCGCGGCGCGGTAGATGTTGCGCCGACTTTCATAGCGATTAATCAGCTCACCAGTAGCCTCTACGATATCCTCATTCGAGATTCGTTCGGAAATCCAGCGAGTAAACCATGTCTGCCATCCGGGTCCGGAGTCCGAGAGTTCGACGGAAAGTTCGTGATTGTCGGCAAAGCCTCCCGAAGTCATGTTCGCCGAACCGAGGAGCAGCGTCTCGCGTTCGCGGCCTTTGAACCAATAGGATTTGGGATGGAGAGTGTAGCGGCCTGCCTCACTGCCCATGTAGACCTTGACCTCACCGCCAGCCTTCTTCGCAGGTTCGCGAAGCCGCAAAAGCGCGCGCAGCACTTCGGGATCGCTCTGATAGAAGTCGATTCCGATAACGAACGTCGCCCAGAGTCCCCTCTCGACCCGCTCCTTGACTACCCCCTTTATCAGCTTCCAGCCCGACATTTTTGCAAAAGCGACGATGCCGATGAAGGCGGCCGCGTCCCCGAAATGCCGCAGGAGTACGTCGCCATGGCCCTCATCTTCGCCGTTCTCCACCAGCGAAGCCGACACAAACGGTGGTTCGGACTTCATGAATTTCTTCCCCCAGAAGAGACGACATTCGTCCGCTATCGAAATTGATGCAAGGGCGTTAGCATATCGGAAAGTTGCCATCGTTCTGGCCGTTTGCAACCTGTCGGCTTTCTGGCCGCAAACGAACAATTCTGCCACAACTAGCCGCTGCCGATCAGAGTTCGCCAAACAGGTATGCTGGGTGACTGACCTTTGTCGAACATGGTTGGATCGTTGAGCGTGATCGCCTCGGCTCAGCGCAGTCGATGGCGACGTCGTAGTTCTGCGAGACGCTCATCGCTTCGCGCCTCTGTAGCCTCAAGCGCGACGAGGATCTTGTCAGTCTCGTAAGGCCATTGATTCGGATCCGCCGGAAGCACGGCCCAAAGGATGTCCAATACTATGGCTGGATGCTCGTTGATTAGCACCTGGTCGGCGTCGTTGATTGCAAGACGCATAAAGCCGCCGGACTCGACCGTCGTTAGCCACGGAAGGATTAATTCCGCCACTGCTGCGAACCGATCGGGATTCGATACTGCAAGATCGACGAGCCGGGCTGATGTTCGCGGAGTGCGGACGGCAAGCTGCCTCGGCCACACGTCGCGAAGAAACGGGATTACGCACTCCCCCCAACCGCTGTCGGGATCGCCGGGCCAGCGAATGAGATAACCCAGCGTTTGTGAACGCAGTTCGTCGTCAGCGTGAATGAGAATTTCTCGAAGCTCGACATCCGAGATCCGATACGCTTCGTCATTCGCGCGCGGCGCGCCTTTCCAACCCGCTAGCAGCATTCCCGCGAGTTTGTTCTTCTGTTCGCGGCTTTCTAGGCCGCCACGTGCGAGCGCGACGAACGCGGGCTTTAAGTGCGAATAGAGCGGCCCTTGTGGTACGCGAGCTGGCCAGAAATATCCGCCCCAGAACGCATGAGCGTCAGCGCCCTCAGCAGTGGCCGCAGGAATGAGATTCTCGAGCGTCCAGCCGGGATCAATCTCGAACAGCCAATTGAGCCGCGCGGCTATAATGGCGAGAGCCTGCTGGCGCAGGCTGCCAGGAAGCGCAAGGAGTTGGTCTAAGCGCGCACGCCAAAGATCTCCTAGGCCGTCTCCGCTCTTGAACTCGTGCCGCGCGGGATCCTTGAATAATGCGTCAACGAGGCGCCCCGGCGGTTGGTTCAGGCCTTCATCGACCCAGCTTGCGTCGGAACGGCGGAATTTTTCTGGAGGAGGGTTAGTCGAGAGCGCTACGATAATCCGGTCCCAGATATCCCCAAACAGTCGAGGGCACGCTCCTAGTAGCGGCTCCGCGACATCGCGCAGCCACTCCGAAAGCGGATATCGGATTTCGGCGATCTCAGCCTCAGACAAGCGCAGGAGCCTGTAAGCGATCTGGCGTAGCATGCGCGGCGTGCGGAGTGCCTCACCGTCCGCGTGCAGCAATGTCCGCCAAGCTTCCTTATCGAACTGCGACCGGCGAGCCGCATCTGACAGCGCAGCCAGGGCACGCACGGGCCGCTCCGCTACCAATCCTTTGAAAGGCTGCTTGTCGACACGCCTTTCGAAATCGTGCCCTGTCTGATTACGTGCTGCGCCCAGAATTTCTGAGAGAGGAACGTCCTCAAGCATTGCGGTATCAGTATCGGTTTCGATCGAATAAGCTTCACCAACCTGTGGCTGAGCCGTATGCGCCGCAAATCGCGGTTCCCAATCCGCAGCAGCGGCCATGAGAGCAGCGGTGGACGTCTGGGTTTCATCAGTGAAAACTATGCCGCGGTCACGCAGCCACTGCAGCCGGTTGAGGCGAGAGTGCGCATCAAGCAACCCCCTGTCTTCTCGGTCCTCCAGCCAAGCGATAGGAGAGCCTAGAAACCGTTCCTCGATGCGGCGCCGTGATTCCATCGCCATATCGGTCCAGCGATCGCGGATCGCGAAAAGGAGGTCACGCTCCTGACGGAAGGTCCAGAAGTCCTCGTCAGACAACGAAAAGAAAACATCGGCCGCCTCGTCCGGGTCAAGAAGCTCGGGCCGTCCGGCCGCCCAAATACGCAATCGCGTGTGAACCGCGTCGACGTTAGCCGGCCAGCGCGCAAAGGCCGCACGCGCCGCCGCTCGGTCGAACTGCGCGAGGCGCGCGACGAGACCAAGGTAGATGTTGAGATGGCCGGTAAACTGGAAGGCATCCTCGTCGGCTTCCTCGCCATCGTCGGGCCGTGTGCTGTCGAAGTATAGTTCGCCCGCTGGACTCACCTCTTGATGCAGTCTGATCGCGTGCGCAATATTCTCTGCAAACAGCTCGACTGAAAGGGCCAGATGCTCGTCGGGCACCGACAGCGCGAGATGCGGGCGCGGATATTCGATCTCGACGCGGACGATGTTGCCGAGCTTGAGTTCGGGGTCGGGTTCCGGCGCCTTAACCCCATAGGATGCTGCCACACGAATTCGCGGCCGGTAGAGCGCGACAGCCTCACGCACCATACGGCTGGTCCACCCGCCTTCGGCAGTCACGCGCGCATCGATATCGTAGCGCGGTCCGTCGACGTCGACCTGCCGCTCTTCCCAAGACGAAATCAGGAGGCGCCAGCCATCTCGCACGACCGCCGGAAAGCTCTCTGGTTCCCTTCTGATCTTCCATAGAAGATGCCCGCAGATGCTTGGGTGCAAGCCGCCTTGTTGCGCCGCCCACCAAAGCGCCGTAGGCTGATGCGCCATTCCAACTACCAGCATACCAAGCTGCCATAGGCGCGGCGGCAGCTTGACAGTTGGATCGCCGTGACGGCGCAACTGCGCGACTGCGTCGGCGCCGAGCCCGCCCCAATCCATCTCTGTGCCCACGAAGGCATCCCACGCGTCGGACGGCATCTTCCGGCTCTCCCAGCGATTGTCAGGATCGCCAATTGCTGGGGGCTCATCTCGGTCGAGGCCATACGCGTTAAATGGATCGAAGCGGGGGCTATCTTCGTCGTAAAGGTCGGTCCGATCGGGATTGGCGTAGCGCCTCGCTGGATCCAGCACATTTAGCCATGTCGCGGGGAGGGAGCCAGCCGAAAGCGCCAAGCGCCTTGCTCCTTCGTGTGTCGCTGCAAGATTCGCGACCCTACCGCGCTCAGCAGGGTCAAGCACTTCGGGGCCGCGCCCAGCGCCAACGAGAAGTCGCTCGTACCAAGCATCCACGTCCCGGGAACGCTCAGCCCACGCGTCGAGCGTTTCCCAAAGCTCACGGTGCCCATTTTCCGGGCTATAAGCGATAGGCAGGACTCCCTTATGGGCCCACTGCGCTACAGCCTGCGCAGAATCCCCAGCCTGAAAAGCAAAAATACGCCCCGTGTGCGTACCCGACTGGTTGAGGGCCTCGAGCAGATACTGAACGGGCGGATCGTCTGCGGAATAGCCAATGAATAGAATCTTGTGGCGTTCGAGTAACAGCTGGATGTAGCGCGTGGCCCACCCGTCAGCGAGATAGGCACGCCCGAAGTCAGCGCTCGACAGCACAATCTCATCATCGCACGTTCGGCTATAGGCCTGATCAACCATGCCATGAATGTGGACAACGCCTCGGAAGTCCTTGTCGCGCCGCGGATCCGGAAGACGCGGCGGAAAATGCGAAGCGAGGCTTCCATCGCACTCCTCGAACAGCCGGTCGAAATTGGTTGTGACCAGGCGCGTTACCCCTTCTCGCGTGCGGGCGAGATCCAGAATTGTCCGGTGCGCTCCAAGTCCATATCCAACTGGCGGCCTGAGCGCGACAGCCATTGCCTCGCGCACCTCGCTTGGATGGAATTCCTGTTCGAGCATCCCAAAAATTCGGTCAGTTGCAATTAGGCCGGTAAGGCCACTTACCTCCTCGAGCTTCTCGCTGGCCTCGAAGAGCCGTCGCGCTGGACTATCGAGCGCCGAACCAAGACTCTGCAGCACAGTGCGTGCAAGCACTGGAAAGTTCGGAAGCCAAGCTTTTGCCTGGGAGATACCTGCGCCGCAAAACAGCAATAATTCCCCAGCATCGCGCGCATTCAGCAGTTCGTCAGGTAGATCAATCCCGCCAGAAATAAAGCGCATAAAGCCCCTCCGCGGGCATTGTAGCAGTGCCGGTCTGGCTAGGCGACCGAGCGATGTGCCATTGCTGAACTATAAATCGATCGCGCAGCTGTCCGGCAGTCGTTTCGCGCTTCAAGAGCGCGGTATCTCCGCTGGATTTAATAACTGGCAACTGCCATCAACCGCATGACAGCATCGGCTCGCGCATCATCGGAGCCTCAGGGGGACTAATGGAAGCGGTTGCTAACGGAACGGCACGAGCGCAGGTGATCGACAACGACCCCAGTGCAGAGATTGAAGCGAGCATTCCGAGAGCTGACCCACGTCGAACGGAGACGCAGGCCTGCGCCTTCCCTGTCGATACGGGTCAAATTCTAGCAAACCTACTGCGTCGTTATGAGGAAGTCGGCGAACCCCTAGATAATCCGTTCGTGCCAGCTTTGACTTCTGCCCTCGAACGGCGATCTCATGCGCGTCTTCAAGTAGCGCCGTGATCTCGGCGAACAGGGCAGGGATGTTCGCTGATTCCTCGATGTCGTCATTGTCGGACATGTTTCGACCATGCTCGACGTGCCGCGCAAGTCGATAACCATCTTTCTGGAATCCGATCATATTCGACTGGACTTGTGGTGCACTGGAAGCATTGCTGCTCATGCCAGCGCAGGGCTGGTAAGGCCAATGCGCTGAGCGCGCAGGTGGCCTCGGATCGGTGGGACCGGATCATCGGCCCCGCAATGGAGATCCGACATGACCAAAGAGACTGCAGCGAAGAAGATGCCGGCCAAGGCCGGCGCCGACATCAAGAAATCAGGAGCCTTCGAGCAACTTCTGACCCGCGAGAACGGAGCCTCGCTCGACGAACTCGCCACCGCGACCGGTTGGCAGCCGCATAGCTGCCGCGCGTTCCTGACGGGCCTTCGGAAGAAAGGCTGGGCGATCGAGCGCAAGAAGCGGGAAGACGGGACGACGATCTGGACCGGCAGTGCTCCCGCGGCGGCGGGCCAGGCCTGATGTCAAAGGTCGACGCCATTATCGCCACGATGCCGGCGATGCAGCGCTCCGAGGTCGAAGCCCAATGGAACAAACTCGGGGCAGCGGAGGCGCCACGCCTCCCCGATCCGCTCTTCCGTCGCCTGACCGCGCAGATGTTGCAGGAACGCCGCTACGGCGATGTCCCTGCGATCATCCGCCGTGAGCTTGCGCGGCTCACCGAGGTGGCGCCGGAAGCCGCCGAGAGCAGCCGGCCACCCGTCATGCCGATCAGGATCTCTGACGGCACCCGGCTCATCCGTGAATGGAATGGCCGCACCATCGAGGTGCTGGTTCGCGATGACCTCTTTGAGTGGGAAGGACGAACCTACAAATCGCTGAGCCATATCGCGCGTGAGGTGACGGGCGCCCATTGGTCGGGCCCGCGCTTCTTCGGAATGAGAACGCGCCGTGGCTGACCGGGTTGTTCGCTGCGCGATCTATACGCGCAAATCGACCGAGGATGGTCTTGAACAGGAGTTTAACAGCCTAGATGCTCAATATGAAGCCTGCGTCGCCTATGCGACGAGCCAACGCCATGAGGGCTGGAAGGTCATAGCTGAGCGGTACGATGACGGGGGGTTCTCGGGCGGCAATATGGAACGGCCGGGTCTGAAGCATCTGCTCGCCGACGTCGCGGCTAGGAAGATTGATGTCATCCTGCTCTACAAGATCGACCGGCTGACGCGCAGCCTCTCGGACTTTGCGCGCATCGTCGATGTCTTCGACCAGGCGGGCGCCAGCTTCGTGTCAATCACGCAGTCGTTCAACACGACGACGAGCATGGGCCGACTGACATTGAACATGTTGCTGTCGTTCGCGCAGTTCGAACGCGAGGTGACCGGCGAGCGCATCCGCGACAAGATCGCTGCGTCGAAGCGCAAAGGCATGTGGATGGGCGGTCCGGTTCCGCTGGGCTATATTGTGCGCGATCGCAAGCTCGTCATCGAACCAATCGAAGCCGAACAGGTCCGCCATATCATGCGGCGCTATCTGGTTCTCGGCTCGGTTCGGTCGCTTGTCGATGAACTCAATGCTGACGGCTACCGGACCAAGGTCCAGAACCGGACCAGCGGGCCGCACAAGGGTGGGTGCCTCTATCGCCGCGGTACCATCTACCACATGCTCGCCAACCGCATCTATCGAGGCGACATCGTTCACAAGGGCGAGGCCTATCCCGGCGAGCATGAGCCGATCGTGTCGGAAGAGCTATGGGATGACGTGCAGCGTGCGCTCGCCAACCGGTCGCAGGGCGGATCAACAAGGCAGGCGGCGCGCTGGCCCAGCCTGCTGATCAACCTTCTCTACGATGGGGAAGGGCGTCCAATGTCTCCAAGCCATTCGACGCGGAAAGCAGTCAACGCCGACGGGGCCGCCCAGCGGCGGCGTTATCGCTATTATCAAACTCGGCCCGATGCCAAGGGCGGCGTCGCGTGGCGCGTCACGGCGTCGGATATCGAACCTCTGATCCGCAGCCGTCTCGCAGCCTTCCTCGAAGATCAACAGGCGATCATCGCGATGGCCGGGGGTCGCAGCGCTGAAGTCATCAACGCTATATTGTCGTCTGCACTCGGCATGGCTGCAAAACTCCGTTCGCAAGCGACAGGCGAATGCAGGGACACCATCGAACAGATCATTCGACGCATCGACCTCGCTCAGGATAACATAGTCATCACCGTCAACAATGTCGGACTGAGGGTCCAACTTGGGCTGCCAGAGGTGCCGAGCGAAGAAGGCGCCCTCGAAGAGACCGTTCTGCATTGCCCGGTCATCAAGGTAAGGCGCGGACATGCGCTGCGGCTGATCCTGCCTCCATCGATGCCGGCGATTCCGCCACGAGCGCGAGATGAGAAGCTGGTTCAGCTTGTCGCAGAAGCGCACGCAGCGCGGAAGCTGGTCCTGGAGAACCCGGGACGAGCGGTAGCGTCGATCGCGGCGGATCATGGCCGGTGTCGCACGCGCCTTACCAAGCTGGTCGGCCTGTCGTGCCTAGCGCCTGATATTGTGACAGCCATCGTCGAAGGGCGTCAGCCAGCGAAGCTGACGGCAAAGGTGCTGAACAGCATTGACTTGCCGCTGTGCTGGCGGGAGCAGCGCGCCGCTCTCGGGTTCTGAACCGAACTATCGACTGCAGTCACTAAAATGCCCGGCTGAGACCGGGCTTCCTTTTTGGCGTTTTGATGTCAGGTTTTGCGGGTCTCTGACTGCAAAGCCGATAGACAGGGACACAAACCGCGCAGAAAGGCGCGCCCTTGCGGGGCGGTCACACATTGCTGCCGATTTTTGAAGTCCCGCAGGACTGTATGGTGCAGTCGAGGAGACACATACAAACTTTTCAGTCTCACCACAGCGGGCAAATTCGCTGAATTTGGTCGCCACTTTTCCGCCGGTTACCGACGCGAATTTCGGGATTGCGGTTACGAGACAAATCCGCGCCACGACTGAGTGCTAGAGCAAAGAGTCTGATACTGGTTTTAGGCGTGCGACTTTGAAAGTGCGATGCTTACCATCTGCTGGGATGGAAATTGTGATCGTCGTCAGATCCAAAGACCTTGTTGAGCGTGAACCGATCTTCCAGACTGCCGGCTGAAAGTCTGTCGGTCAGGCGATCGACGTAAGCCTCTGCCCATTTGATGAATTCGGCGACACGCGGATGTTCCGTTCCCGCCACGTCAGTTCGCAGACTTGCCACCAGACGCTGCAGCCGGATCGACTTTTCCACCTCTTCGAGCACGGATGTCAGCTCGTCGCGTCGCCGACCGGAAATATGCTTCTGCCGCTCGGCTTCCTGCCGGAGTCGACGTTCCTCTTGCCATCTTGCTTCGCGCTCGCGATCTGCTCTGATTCGTTCCTTCTTTGCCGCTGCCGTGACCGCCAAGCCGATCGCAATCTCTACGGCCATCGTTTCTATCTTCTGGGTCTTTCCATCCCTGAAGTTTTTCCGCGGCCCCGAGCCGCTATAAGAGTACGAACCTTCGATTTCGACTGCGAGCTGACCCGTTGGTAGATAATCCCATTCGGGGAACCTGCGCCGAAATAGAAATGACGAGAACCATTCGTCTCGACGCTGCTTCTTTTTGTGACGCTCCTCCTCGGCAAGTTCCTCAGCGGTCAGGTCATGTTTGACGCGCTTCACGGTCTCCTGAACGCTGAAACCGATCGTCGTCTCGTGCCCGATAAAAACAATGGCCTTTTCCGATTTGGCGAGCTCGAAGTTCTGCGCGGAAGCAGCTGCAACCAGCAGGTCCAATGCCGCGCCGACCCTTTCAATCGAGGGCGGCGCTACGGCAACTGAAATGCATCCTTGCTGAGCGGACGAAACCAGTCCCCGCGCATCTACCTTGGCTTTTATCAAGCTTGATATTGTACGCTCCACGATTGAATGGCGCGCGGCAGGGGGCTGTGCTTCCGGCGCTGATGCGTTGATCCTGGCCTGCTCACGGGCTGACCGTAGACTGTCAGGTTCGGAGAGGAAGCTGCCCTCGACGATGAGGATTGTGTCGGCAACATCTTTCGAGCTGCGCGGAAGGGGCGTCTGGGTGACGGCTTTACCATGGGCCTTCTTAGCCCAATAGCCCAAGGGCGGATTGGGGATATTGTGCTTTTTGCAGATCTTGTGGATCGCGACGTCAGACAGGCCAAAGTCTTTGGCGAGGTGCGTAATGGGTTTCGACCACACCAAGTCGTAGAACTCTTTCCGGCTATATTGCTTGGGCATGTTCGGCTCCGTTTCTGATGGCCTGATGAAGGCAACGGGTACGTCATTCTAAAAGCTGTATCTCGCGCTTCCGAAGGAATTCGTCTATGCTCGAGCCACCGAGGTGATCCCCACGCTGAAGGCCTTGCAGATGGTAACAGCGGTGATGAGGACGACTCAGCCCTCAAATTCTCCGGACCTGCCAATAGCCAGTGCAGTCGGAATTTTGCCGGCCTGAGACCGGGCTGATTTCTGGTCTAAAAATACGGCGACCAGAGACCTCAGCAGACTGCACGCCCATTTTGGGTGCACTAAACTGGCCCCAAAAAGGCGCCAATTTTTCTAGCCAGGAAAATTAAAAGTCGTTCTTTATCAAGAACTTAGACTGTTTGGTGCGGTCGAGAAGACTCGAACTTCCACGGCCTTTCGGCCACAACGACCTCAACGTTGCGCGTCTACCAGTTCCGCCACGACCGCACATCATGATGGTCCGGATCGGGTCCGGCACCAGGTAGGAGCGGGCGCCTAGCAAAGCTTTGTTGGCGATGCAAGCGAGCACCGCGCAATTATTTTTCGGGATCGCGCAATCGGCGCGGCGGCGCAGAGGCGCGCGTTCGCGCCATGTCATCGAAACGACTCCGAAGAGTCACTCAACTGTCACGGCTCTACCGTCAGACCGTCATCGAATCACCCTAGTGGCGGCGTCACCGGGGGCGAGGGGCGATTCCTTTTCTCGTTCGCGGATGAATGTTCAGCAGCGTGCCGAGGGCGCGCACACGGGGAACGGAGATTTTCATGGCGGCTTTTGCGCGCGTTCGTTTGGTCATGCTCAGTGGCGTGGCCTGTTCTGTCTTGGCAGCCTGCGGCGCCGACAATATCGCGTCGCCGGGTGAGGGCGGCACCATCATCATCAATCCCACGCCGACCCCCACGCCGACGCCGACCCCGACGCCGACCCCGACGCCCAGCGTGACCCCGGCCGCGGGCTGCCCCACGATTTCCGATCCGCAGGGCCTGACCGACAGCGGCACGATCAAGAATCCGACCGTCGGCGAATTCCGCGTCTGCACGCTGCCGTCGCGCATCAACAAGAGCGTTACGCTGCCCAAGATCGCCGGTCTCGTCTATCGCATGAACGGCCGCGTCGATGTCGGCACCGATCAGGGCGCGGCGACGTCGGGCACGACCAACGTCGTGCTGACGATCGAGCCGGGCGTGATGCTGTACGGCGAATCGGGTCCGTCGTGGCTCAACGTCAACCGCGGCAACTCGATCCAGGCGGTCGGCACCCCGACGCTGCCGATCATCTTCACCAGCCGCGACAACGTCCAGGGCCTGAACACCGAAAATTCGTCGGGCCAGTGGGGCGGCGTCGTGCTGAGCGGCCGCGCGCAGATCACCGATTGCGGCACCAGCGGTGCGGCCCCGGGCACGACGGCGTGCGAACGCCAGACCGAAGGCGCCGTCGATCCGGCGCTCTATGGCGGTGCCACTAATGGCGAAAGCAGCGGCCGGATGAGCTATGTCCAGATCCGCTATTCGGGCTACATCCTGTCGGCGAACAGCGAGCTTCAGTCGCTGACGCTGCAGGGCGTCGGTTCGGGCACCCAGCTCGACCATATCATGTCGTACAACAGCTCCGACGACGCAGTCGAAGTGTTCGGTGGCCATGCGCACATGAAATATTTCATCGCGGTCGGCGCCGAGGACGATAATCTCGACACCGACGTCGGGACCAAGGCGAACTTCCAGTACGGGATCGTCGTCCAGCGCGCGAACATCGGCGACGCGATGATCGAAGCCGATACCGACAATGCGCTCGACGGTGACAATCCGCGCCAGAACACGCGCGTCGCCAACTATGTTTTCTACCAGAATTCGCCCAACGCCTCGTCCGACCAGGCGTCGATCCTGCTGCGCGGCGGCACCGACTACGGCATCTACAACAGCGTGCTGCTCAGCCCGAACAACCCCTGCCTGCGCATCAGCCGCGCGCAGACGGCTTCGGCGACGCAGAATGCTGCGATCGACGAATATGGCGCGCCGGTGTTCCAGTCGGTGCTCATGCAGTGTTCGGCGACCAAATATATCGGCAGCGGCGTAACCGCGGCCGAGGTGCAGGCGATCTTCGGCGCCGGCAGCAACGGCAACAGCGACACATATGTTCCGACGCTGACCAGCCTCTTCGTCAATGGTGCGACCGAAACCGCGGTGACGCCGTTCGATATGTCGACGCTGAACGGCCAGACTTTCAACAGCATCGAACTGACCCGCGCCGGCTTCTTCGACAAGACGACCTATATCGGTGCGGTCAAGGACGCCAACGACACCTGGTACCAGGGCTGGACCTGCAACAGCGGCACCGCCAGCTTCGGCACCGGCAACAGCGGTCTTTGCACCTCGCTGCCGACCAGCTGAGATTGAAACGTCGACCGGGGAGGGGGCGGCGCGTGCCGTCCCCTCCCGCATATCTGATCCGGATTCTGGGGAAACCGCCATGTCCAAGCCGTACCGGCTCGCCAGCCTGCTTTTGATCACCACGGCGCTCGTCGCGCCCGCCACGGCGATGGCGCAGACCGACCCCGCTCCGGCCGAACCCGCGGCAGAAGCTGCCGCGGACGCCGCGCCCGCAGACTCTGCCGAAGCAGCGCCGCAGGACGATACCGACATTTCGATCCCCGGCGCGGAGATCGTCGTCACCGGCCGCCGCAGCGCCAATATCGAGCGCACCGCGCCGCAGGTCGTCTCGGTGCTCGGCGCCGCCGACATCGCGCGCACGGGTGAAGGCAATATCGCCGGCGCGCTCGGCCGCGTCACCGGCCTCAGCGTTGTCGGCAACGGCTTCGTCTATGTTCGCGGCCTTGGCGATCGCTATTCGCTCGCACTGCTCAACGGTTCGCCGCTGCCGAGCCCCGAACCGCTCAAGCGCGTCGTCCCGCTCGACATTTTCCCCAGCAGCATCATTGCCTCGTCGCTGGTGCAGAAAAGCTATTCGGCGAATTTCCCCGGCGAATTCGGCGGCGGCGTCATCAACCTGACGACCAAGGCGGTCCCGCGTGAGCCCTTTCTGACCATCGGCGGCAGCATCGGCGGCAATTCGGAAACCACCGGACAGCTCGGCTACACCTATTATGGCACCGGCAGCGACTGGACCGGCTTCGGTGACGGCGGCCGCAATCTGCCGCCCGCCTATGCGGCATGGCGCGCATCGGGGCTGCGCATCAACGATCCCAGCGTCAACCAGCAGGCGATCGCCGGCCAGTTCGTCAACGCCAGCAATGCGGTGCTGCAACAGAACAACAATATGCCGGTCAACTGGGGCGTGAACGTCACCGGCGGCAAATCGTGGACGATCGGCGATGCCGAACTCGGCCTGATCGCGACCGCTGGCTACACGACCAAATGGCGCACGCGCGATATTGCGCAGCAGACTGCGAACGCGCTCGACCTGTCGTCGCTCAACACCAATGTCCGCCGCGTCGTTACCGACAACCGTGTCGTTGCCAACGCGCTGCTCGGTCTCAGCCTCGAATTCGGCGATAACAAGATCCGCTGGACCAACCTTTATATCCGCGACACGATCAAACAGGCGCGCCTCGGTGCCGAAGACCGGCCCGACACCGCCGACGCCAACCCCGGCGTCAGCTTCCAGTATCAGGACACTGCCTGGTACGCCCGCCAGCTGATCGACACGCAGTTTGTCGGCGAGTTCAAGCCGATGGACGGCCTTGATGTCGATATCCGCGCCGGCTACGCCAATTCGCAGCGCGAGGCGCCGTTCGAGCTGAGCTTCATGTACAGCCGTTCGAACAGCCCGACCGATCCCTATGGGCAGTTCTTCACCAACACGCTGAACACGGGCCAGCGGCCGGGCAGCGCGACGATCGCCTTTTCGGACCTCAACGAAGATCTCTATTCGGCCGGTATCGACGTCACCTACGATCTGGCGGCGCGGGTCAAGCTGATCCTCGGCTATGCCTTCAGTGATACCAACCGCGTCACCGAACGCCGCGACTTCCTGTTCCAGGGCAACAACAACATCCCGCTCGGCATTTCGCTGCTGCGCCCCGACCTGCTGCTCTCGCAGGCGGTGATCTGCTTCCCCGGCGTCGATGCGACGGTTGCGCCCGATTGTCCGGCGAACCCCGTTGCGACGGGGATCGCGCTCGTCGACAGCACCGGGTCGAACCCGACCTTCAAGGCGACGCTGCGCAACCATGCGGGCTATGTCCAGCTCCAGGCCGATCTGACCGACCAGCTCAACCTCAACATCGGCGCGCGCTACGAAAGCGCCAATCAGGGCGTGAGCGCGGTGCAGGTCTATACGGTCAACCCGACGCTGCCGCCGGCGACCAACCTCAAGCGCGACTATCTGCTTCCTGCCGCGACGCTGACCTACGAAATCTCGCCGCAGCTGCAATTCCGCCTGAGCGGGTCGAAGACGATCGCGCGGCCGCAGTTCCGCGAGCTGGTATTCCAGACCTATTATGATCCGGACAGCAACCGCACGTTCCAGGGCAATCCGCAGCTCGTCGACAGCCAGCTCTATAACGCGGAAACGCGCCTCGAATGGTATTTCGCACCCGAACAGCGCGTGTCGCTCGGCGGCTTCTGGAAAAAGATCAAGAATCCGATCGAAACCTACGCCAGCTTCGACGGCAACAGCGTCACGACGCGCTTTGCCAACGCGCCCGAGGCGACGCTTTATGGCGTCGAGTTCGAGGCGCAGAAATATTTCGACCTCAGCGGTATGAACGGGGCTTTCTGGGCCAGCCGCCGCGCAGTGCTGATCGGCAACTACACCTGGTCGCAATCGAAGCTGAAGGTCGGGCCGAACGATCCCGTTCAGGCTTATCCGTTCACCGGTGCGACGCTGGCGAGTCAGTTCTTCCGCGACGGCGCGCCGCTGACCGGCCAGTCGGATCATCTGGTCAATCTGGAATTCGGCCTCGAAGACACCGACAAGCTGTCGCAGCAGACTTTCCTGATCTCTTATGCATCCGATCGCGTCACGCGGCGCGGCCCGTCGGGTCAGCCCGACATCTTCGAACGGCCGGGAATCCAGGTCGATTTCGTCGCGCGCCAGGGTATCCCGCTGTTTGGCAAGGAACTCGAACTCAAGTTCGAGGCCCGCAACATCTTCGGTACGAAATACAAGGAAATGCAGGAAAGCGGCGACAACCGCATCTATTACAACCTGTACAAGACCGGCACGACCTTCTCGCTGGGCGGGTCGCTGAAATTCTGAGGCATCCCTTGCCAGCCGCCCCGGCCGCAGCGCCGGGGCGGCACTGGCGGGTGCCGGCGCCAGCCCGGACTCGCCCCTCTGACAAAAAACTGTAATCTTCCCGTCAACTGATTGTCACGGACGGCGCCTAGGCGATTCGCGAGACAGGTTTCAGCTGGGGGACAGATAGGGTCATGGCGACGCTGATGAGGGGATCGGCCGTTCGGCTGCCGCGCTGGCTGCGTGCCGGCAGGCGGGCGCCGCGCGATGCCGCGCCGCTGATCGGCGTCGTCATCCTCGGCGCACTGCTGATCTGGCAATGCGTCAATCTCCTCTGGGCGTTGATCGTTCCGCTCGCCCCGCTGGGCGCGTGGCAGCCGCAGACCGCGGTCATCGCATCGTCGGCCGAACGCCGCGCGATTTTCTCGAGCTTCGACCCCTTCTTCCGCAGCGGGCCGCAAGGGCCGGTCAGCGCGACGGTCACGTCGCTCGGCCTGACGCTGTTCGGGATCAATCTCAACGAAGCGACCGGCGGGGGCTCCGCGATCATCGCGGGCGATGACGGTCTGCAGAACAGCTATGCCGTCGGCGACGAGATCGCGCCGGGCGTCAAGCTGGTCGGCGTCGCCTTCGACCATGTGCTCCTCGACCGCGGCGGCACGCGCGAAAGCCTGTTTCTCGATCAAAGCGGCGACGCGCCGGTCGCCAATCCCGCGACGCCGCTGCCCGCCCCGACGCCCGAGGTCGGATCCCCCGGCGCGGCGGCCAACGGCACCACGGCGAGCGGCGAGATGTCGCCCGCCGCGCTCAAGGCCGGCATCGGCTTCGCGCCGCGCACCGAAGGCGGCAAGGTCACCGGCCTTTCGGTCCAGCCGCAGGGCGACGGCGCCGTCTTCCGCGCCGCGGGCCTGCGCCCCGGCGATGTCATCCGTTCGGTGAACGGCCGTCCGATCGGATCGGCCGCCGATGCCGCCGCGCTCGCCAGCCAATTTGCGCCCGGTGCGCGCGTCTCGCTCGAGGTCGAGCGCGGCGCGAGCGTCGTTCCCGTCGCCCTGTTCCTTTCGAAACAATAGGTTTTATGCGCCTCAAACTCTCTCTCATGCTGGCCGCCGCCCTTGTCTCGGCGACGCCCGTGCCGGTGCTGGCCCAATATACGCTGAACGTCCGCGACGCGGACGTTCGCGCCTTCATCCAGGATGCGGCGCGGATCACGGGGCGGACGTTCGTGATCGACGGGCGTGTCAACGGCAAGGTATCGGTCGTCACCGACCGGCCGCTGTCGCGCAGCGAATATTTCGAAATTTTCCTCTCGACGCTGCGCGCCAACGGGCTGGTCGCGGTGCCCAATCCCAACGGCAGCTATCGCATCCAGCCGATCGACGGCGCGGCGACGCAGCCGACGCGCATCGGCAGCGGCGGCGCAGCGCAGAACCAGTTTGTCACCGAAATCATCCGGCTGCGCCATATCGACGCGATGGCGGCTGTCGAAACGCTGCGCCCGCTGGTCAGCCCGCAGGGCTCGCTCACCGCAAACCGCAATGCGAACAGCCTCGTTGTCGCGGATTTCGCCGACAATATCCGGCGCATCCGTGCGCTCGCGTCGAGCATCGACCGCGACACCTCGACCAGCGAGGTCGTTGCGCTGAAGAATGCCGGCGCGCGCGAAATCGCCGCCGCGCTTCAGGCGCTGGTCCCGGCGGCGGGGGAGGGCGCGCAGGCGCCGGTCGCGATCGTTCCGATCGACAGCAGCAACGCGGTGGCGCTGCGCGGCGATCAGGCGATGGTTGCGCGCTTCGTGTCGATGGCGCGCGATCTCGACATGCGCGCGGCGGGCGGGACCGAATTGCGCGTTTACTGGCTGGAACATGCCAATGCCGAAACGCTGCTGCCGACGCTGCAACAGCTTGTCGGCGGCGGCAGCGACCCGGCGCAGAAGGCGGGATTGCCGCCGGCATCCTCATCGTCTTCGTCGGGTGGCAGCGGCGGCACTCCGGCCCCCGCGGCCACGACCACCGCCAGCGCCGCGCCGACCACGGTCAGCGGGGCGGGCGGCAGCATCGCGACGCGCGGTCCGGCGATCGTCACCCGCTACGAAGGTGCGAACGCGATCATCGTCGCCGCCAATGCCGATGTGCAGCGGATGCTCGGCGAACTGATCCGCCAACTCGACGCGCGCCGTCCGCAGGTGCTTGTCGAGGCGATCGTGGTCGAAATCGGCGACGATGCGGCAAAGCGCCTCGGCGTCCAGTTCCTGCTCGGCGGCAAGAATATCCCCTTCGCCGCGACGAGCTATGGCAATGCCCAGCCCAATATCCTGACGCTGGGGGGCGCTTATGCCGCGACCAAGCTGACGCAGGATTCGACGACCGTCGACGGCACGACCGTCGTCACCCAGACGTCGAGCGCGCTCGGCAGCAGCCTGCAGGAAGCCGCGGCGGCGTCGCTGCTCTCGGCAACCGGTGGATTCGCCGGCTTCGCGGGCGATATCGGCAAGAACACGGTGTTCGGCGCGATCATCAATGCGGTGAAATCGGACACGACGTCGAACCTCCTCGCTACCCCGCACATCGTCACGCTCGACAATCAGGCCGCGAAATTTTTGGTCGGGCAGGAAGTGCCGATCACGACGGGCGAGGCGTTGAGCAAGAATTTCGACAATGCCTTCCGCACCGTCCAGCGCGAGGAAGTCGGCATCAAGCTGGAAGTCACGCCGCAGGTCAATGGCGCGGGCGAGGTCAAGCTGTTCCTGCGTCAGGAAGTGTCGAGCGTCGCCGGCCCCGTGTCGTCGCGCAACAGCGACCTCATCCTCAACAAGCGCTCGTTCGAAACGACGCTGACTGTCGACGACGGTCAGATCCTCGCGATCGGGGGGCTGCTCAACGACGACGAACGCAAGACGATCGAGCGGATTCCGCTGCTCAGCGACATCCCGCTGATCGGCGAACTGTTCAAATCGCGCAGCCGCAGCCGTGCCAAGACCAATTTGATGGTCTTCATCCGCCCGACGATCCTGAAAAATGCCGAGGACAACGCCGCACTGACGGCGCGCCGCTATGGCTATATCCGCGACTTCCAGCTGCGCCGGAATCCCGGCGAGGAACCCGCGATCGACACGCTGGTGCGCGATTATATGGGCACGACGCCGCCGCTGCCGAGCGCGGCGACGGCCGCCGACGTGACGGTCGGGCCGGGCGAGCAGCCCCCGCTGCGCCGTCCGGACGGCAGCGTCACGCCCGTCGATGTGCCGCCGTCCGATGGAGGCCAACCGTGACCGACGCTGTGCCGGCCGCCGCGCCGCAGGCGGTGCCGGTCGACATCCCCTATAGCTTCGCGCGCGGTCACGGCGTCGTTATCGCACCCGACGGTGAAGGCTGGCTCGCGACGCTGCGCGAGGGGAGCGACCCGGCGGTGCTGATCGAGGTGAAGCGCTACCTTGCCGCCCCGCTGCGGGTCGTGACGGCAAGCATCGCCGATTTCGACCGGCTGCTCTCGGACCATTATGCAGTCGACGCGTCGGCGGCGGCAATGGCGGGCTCGCTCGATGGCGGCGACATCGATCTGATTGCGAGCGGCATGCCGAGCGCCGAGGATCTGCTCGACAGCGCCGATGATGCCCCGGCGATCCGCCTCATCAACGCGATCATCGCCGAAGCGGTGCGCCAGGGGGTCAGCGATATCCATATCGAACCCTATGAAAGCGGGCTTGTCGTGCGGATGCGCGCCGACGGCGTGCTGCGCGAACATCTGCGCATGCCCCCGCATGTCGCGCCCGTCGTCGTCAGCCGCATCAAGGTCATGGCGCGGCTCGACATTGCCGAACGCCGAGTGCCGCAGGACGGTCGCATCGCGCTGACGCTGGCGGGCAAGGCGATCGACGTCCGCGTGTCGACGCTGCCCAGTCGCGCGGGCGAGCGCGTCGTCATGCGCATCCTCGACAAGGATACCGCGGGGATCGATTTCGACGTCCTCGGCCTGTCCGGCGAAGCCGACCGCATCCTGCGCGAGGCGCTGGCCGAACCCAATGGCATCATTCTCGTCACCGGGCCGACGGGTTCGGGCAAGACGACCACGCTCTATGCAGCGCTGAAGCAACTCAACGACGGTCAGCGCAATATCCTCACCGTCGAAGATCCGGTCGAATATGCGGTCGAGGGCGTCGGTCAGACGCAGGTCAATGCGAAGGTCGGACTCGATTTCGCGGCAGGACTGCGCGCTATCCTGCGCCAGGATCCGGACGTCGTGATGATCGGCGAAATCCGCGACCGCGAAACCGCCGATATTGCGGTGCAGGCATCGCTTACCGGCCACCTCGTCCTGTCGACCGTCCACACCAACGACGCGGTCGGCGCGATCACGCGCCTCAAGGATCTGAAGGTCGAACCCTTTCTGCTCGCCTCGACGCTGCGTGCCGTGCTCGCGCAGCGTCTGGTGCGCAAGCTGTGCCCGACGTGCCGTGAGCCGGTGCAGGCCGACAATGGCATCGCCGCGATGCTCGGCCTCGACATCGGCACCGTGATCTGGCGGCCCAAGGGCTGCGGCGAATGCGGACATACGGGCTTCAAGGGCCGGATCGGCGTGTTCGAAGCGATCAAGGTCGATGAGACGGTGCGCCGCTACATCTACGCTGGCGGCGACGAGTCGATGATCGCGAAGCACGCCTTTCTGAAGGCGCCGACGCTCGCCAGCGCGGCACGCGCGATGGTCGCAAAGGGGATCACGACGCCGGAGGAAGCGATCCGCATCGCGCGGCGCGAGGATGTCGATGCCTGATTATCGCTATGTGGCGATCGATCCTCAGGGCCGCGAGCGCAAGGGACGATTGACCGCCGCCAACGACGACGCTGCGCGCGCCAACCTTGCCGCGCGAAAATTCCATATCGTCGCGGTCGAGGAAGCGGGTACGCGCGCCGCGCCCGCGCGGTCGCTTTTTGCCTTTCGCAGCGCGCGGTTGAGCGCGAAGGAACTGGCGCTCTTCACGCGCCAGCTTGCGACGCTCGCCGAAGTCGCGCCGCTCGAAGAGGCGCTGCGCACGTTGACGCGCCAGAGCGAGGCCGAAAGCGCGCGCGCGGTGATCGGCGATGTGCATGCGGGCCTGCTCGAAGGCCGCCGCCTTGCTGATGCGATGGCACGGCAGCCGGCCAGTTTCCCGCCGCTCTACCGTGCGATGGTCTCGGCGGGCGAAACCACGGGGAGTTTGACGACGATCCTCGCGCGGCTCGCCGACCTGCTCGAACGCCAGGCGCAGGTGCGCGGCAAGCTGATCGCCGCGCTTGCCTATCCGGTGGTGCTCGCGATTGTCGCCGTCGGGGTTGTCGCGGCGCTGATGATCTTCGTCGTCCCGCGCGTTGTCGAACAATTCGACGACGTCGGGCAGCAACTGCCTTTCCTGACCCGCGCGGTCATCGCGGTTTCCAGCTTTGCGGCGAACTGGTGGTGGCTGATGCTGCTGCTGATCGCGGGCGCGATTTTCGGCTGGGTCAGCGCGATGCGCCGCCCGGCCTTCAAGGCGGGGGTCGATGCCCGGTTGCTCCGCCTGCCGCTGCTCGGCCGCCTGCTGCGCGACCTCTATGCCGCCCGCTTCGCCCGGACGCTCGCGACGATGGTGTCGAGCCGGCTGCCGCTGGTCGAGGGGTTGCGGCTCACCGTGCCGACAATCCGCAACGCCGCGCTTGCCAGTGCAACCGACCGCATCGTCGATCAGGTGCGCGCGGGCGGCAGCCTGTCGTCGGCGCTGCGCGATGCCGGGGTGTTTCCGCCACTGCTCGTCTACATGACCGCAAGCGGCGAAAGCGCGGGTCGACTCGAACAGATGCTCGAACGCGCCGCCGATTATCTCGAACGCGAATTCGACCGTTTTACCGCCGCTTCGATGGCGCTACTCGAACCTGTCATAATTGTCATTATGGGGTCTTGCGTCGCGCTTATCATCCTTTCCATCCTGCTTCCGATCCTCCAGTTGCAGAACCTTGCAGGGCTATAATAGATGTCGCTGATGCAGCTTTTCCTTCGCCTGATGCTCGATCCCTCACGCCCGCCGCGGCGCCGCCGCAAGCGCGACGAGCGCGGCTTCACGCTTACCGAATTGATGGTCGTCATCTTCATTATCGGGCTGCTCGCAACGGTCGTGCTGATCAACGTCCTGCCCAGCCAGGACAAGGCGATGGTGACGAAGGCTAAGGCCGATATTGCGACGCTGGAGAATGCGCTCGAACAATATCGGCTCGACAATCTGACGTATCCGGCGACGACCGACGGGCTGAACGCGCTGTCGACGCCGCCGCCGTCGCTGGCGCAGCCCGAACGCTACCGCCGCGGCGGCTATATCAAGAAACTGCCGAGCGATCCTTGGGGACGCCCTTATAATTATCAGGCGCCCGCCGCGAACGGAAAGCCGTTCGACGTCTGGTCGCTCGGCGCCGACGGCGCGCCCGGCGGGACCGACGAAAATGCCGACATCCACGGGGACAGCTGACCGCGGTCGCCTCCGGCGCGGCAAGGCGCGTGGCTTCACGCTGGTCGAACTGATGGTCGTTCTGACGATATTGGCGCTGGCCGCGACCGCCGTCGTGCTGACCATCCCGGGCGAGGAACGCAGCGTGCGCAGCGAGGCCGACCGGCTGGCGGCGCGGCTCGCCGCGGCGCGCGACGTCGCGGTGGTCGAGGGACGCAGTGTCGCGGTCAATTTCGCGCCGTCGGGCTATGGTTTCGAACGCCGCGTCGACGGCGCCTGGACGCCCTTGCCCGGCCGGGCCTTTGTGCAGCGCAATTGGCCCGCCGATATCCGCTTCGCCGCTGGCGACGGGCAGGGTGCGGCGCGCATCCTATTCGACCGTGTCGGTACCAGCCCGACGCCGCAGGCGGTGGTGCTGGCGGGCGGCGACGCGCGCGAAGTGGTGCGCGTCTCGGCAACCGGAGAGGTCAGCCGTGATCGCTAGACAGTCCATCACCGACCAGCGCGGGTTCACGCTGCTCGAAATGCTCGTCGCGCTCAGCATCATCAGCATTGCGGCGCTGACGCTCGTCAGACTCGATGCCTATGCGGTGCGAACCGCGGGCGATCTCGACGAAAGCACCGTCGCGGGCATCGTCGCGCAAAATCGTGCCGTCGAACTCTGGACCGATCCGGCGCCACCGACGATCGGCGCCAGTACGACCAGCGTGACCAATGCCGGGCGCAACTGGCGGATCGAACAACGCGTCGCCCCGACCGCCGACGACAGCCTGCTGCGTATCGACCTGATCGTCCGACCCGAGGCGGGGCGCGGGCAGGCGGCGCTGACGATCATCCGGGTAGCGCGATGAGGCGCATTCGCATTTCTTCTCCCTTTGCCCAGAGCTTGTCGAAGGGTCGTCCTTTCTTCGGCGTCAAAGAAAAGAGCGGTGATTCGTCAGTCTCAGCACGAACCGAGGTTGCGATAGGTCAGCACGGCTTCACCCTCGTCGAAATGCTCGTTGCGCTCTCGCTCTTTGCCGCGATCGCGGCGATGGGGGTGAGCCTTCTACGCAGCAGCGTTGACACACAAGAGGCGGTACAGACGCGGCTCAAGGCGATGAGCGGGATGAACCGCATCCGCGCGGTCATGGCGAACGATCTGGCGCAGGCGGTGCAGCGGCCGACGCGCGGCGCGGCGGGCGAGGCGGTTCCGGCCTTCACCGGCTCGGCGAACGGCTTCGCCTTCGTTCATGCGGGTACGGCTACGATCGAGGGGGGCGCGCGGCCCGATGTCGAACGCGTCGGCTATGCCCTGATCGGAGGTGAGTGGCGCCGCGCGGTGCAGCCGACGCTCGACGGCACGACGCTCGGCGACGGTGACCGGCTGGTCGGCGACGTTTCGGCGGCTGCGGTGCGCTACCGCGACGAGCGCGGCAACTGGAGCGAAAGCTGGTCGAGCGATCCTGACGACCGATTGCCGCGCGCGGTCGAGGTGCGATTGACCCGTGCCGGGCGACCGCCGCTGACGATGCTGTTTCTGACCGCGCCGACGCTCCCACCGCCGCTGCCTTCGCCGACTGGGGGGACGCCATGACCGGGCCGAGACAGGACGATCGCGGGGCGGCGCTGCTCAGCGTGTTGCTGCTCGTCGCGGTCATGGCGGTGATCGCAGCGACCGCGCTCGACCGGTTGACGCTTGCGACGCGGATCGCGGCCAGCGCCGCGACGGTCGATCAGGGACGCGCCTACGCCTTTGCCGCCGAACAGATTGCGCTGCGGCGCGTCGCCAATCTGGTGGCGCGCGATCCGTCGCGACTGTCGAATGACGGCGATTGGCTCGACCGCGATTTTATCCTGCCGCTGCCGGGCGGGCAGGGGAGCGCGCGGCTGAGCGATGCCGACAATTGCTTCAATCTCAACAGCCTGGCCGCCGAAACCGCGCCGGGAAAGCTCAGCCAGCGGTCGGGCGCTACCGCGCAATTTACCGAGCTGATGGTGCTGCTCGGTATCGACCGCGGACAGGCGATGGCGATTTCCGGCGCGACCGCGGATTGGATCGACAGCGACGGCAACGACGGGCCGCTCGGCGCCGAAGATGGCGTCTATCGCGCGCTCCCCGGCGCCTACCTGCCCGCAAACCGCAAGATGGCCGATGTCAGCGAATTGCGCACGGTGCGCGGCGTGACGCCCAAAATCTATGCGCGGCTGAAGCCGTGGATATGCGCCTTGCCGCGCGCCGAACCGGTGAAGCTGAACGTCAACACGCTGCGTCCCGAACAGGCGCCGCTGATCGCGATGCTGATGCCGGGGCAGATCAGCATCGCCGATGCGCGGGCGGCGCTGGCGGCCCGACCCGCTGGCGGCTATGGCAGCAGCGTGCGATTCTGGGAGGCGCGCTCGCTCGCCCGGCTTGATCCGCCCACCGACGTGGGCGAACAGGCCGCGGTGACCAGCCGGTGGCTCACGCTGACGACGCAAGTGACGATTGGGGACGGGTTTTTGACGGCACATTCGCTTATCGACGTCAATGGCGGCGCGCCGGGCGCCGGTCAGGCGCCGCCGGTCATCGTCCGCCGGGACTGGGGCGAGGCCGACTGACGTGGCGCGGACGCTGATCCTCTGGCTGCCGTCGGCGGCGGCGCTCGGTGGCGACGAAGCCGCACGGCCTGCCTGGCTGCGCGTCGACGATGGTGTGATCGTCGACAGCGGGCAGGACGACGGCTGGGTCGACGCCTGGGAAAAACCGCAGGACGACGCGGGCGACGATCGCCTCGTCGCGCTCGCCCCTGCGGGCGACGTGCCGATCCACTGGCGCGCCTATCCCGATGCTGCCCCCGCGCAGGCGGCAGCGGCGGCGCGGATCGACGCGCTGCGCGACAGTCTGGGCGACGCGGCCGGACTGCACATCGTGGCCGGTGAGCCGGCCGAGACCGGACAGGCGGTGCCGGTGGCCGTCACCACCCACGCCGCGATGACGGCCTGGACCGGCTGGCTCGCGGCAGAGGGGCTGACCGCTGCGGCGATCCTTCCCGCCGCCGCCATCTTGCCGCCGCCCGACGCCGATCATTTGTGGACCGCCGACCTTGGAGGCGAAGCGATCCTGCGCTCGGCCGATCGGGCATGGCGCTCCGATCCGGAAATCGACGCGCTGGTCGCGCAGGAGCGAACGATCGTCCCGCTGGGCGCCGATGCGGCGCGGGAAGCGTTGCTGATCTCGCTCGCCGCGCCGCCGCTCGATCTGCTGAGCGGAAGCTGGAAGCCGAAGCGCCGCTGGGCGGCCGATCCGGATCTGGTGCGGATCGGCAAGCGCCTGCTCGCGGCGTTGCTGATCGTCAGCCTGCTGGTCCCGGTCGTTTATGCGGTGCGCCTTGCCGCCGACACCCGCCGCGCCGATGCCGCAGTTGTTGCGGCTGCGGCGACGCTGGGGATCGAAGCTCCCGATGCGACCGCGGCGGAGGCCGAAGTCGATCGCCGGCTGGCCAGCGCGGGCGGCGGGCCGCTCGCCTTTTCGGTTCCGGCGTCGGCTCTGTTCGATGCGATGCGCGACACGCCGGGAGTGACGCTCAAGACGCTGTCGCACCGCACCGACGGGACGCTGACGACGACGCTGGCGGGGCCGCGCGTCGATGATCTTAACAAGGTGCTGCTGGCGCTGCAGGCGCGCGGCTATCGCGTGACCGCGCAGCCGATGGCGGGCACCGACGGCCAGCAGATGGCAAATATCACGGTTCGGGCGGTGCCATGATCGACAGGATGCGCAATTGGTGGGCGGGTTTGTCACGGCGCGAGCATTGGCTTGTCGGCATTGCAGCGGCGCTGGCGCTGGCGGTGCTCGTCTGGGCGCTCGCCCGTCCGGCCTATGCGGCGCTGGTCGATCTTGGCAGCGACCATGCCGCGGCAATCGAGCGCGAAGGGCGCGTCGCGGCCAAGGTGCATCTTTTGTCGCAGCGTCCGGCGAAGGCGGTCGCTGCCGCCACCGATGCGGTAGCGATCGACCAGTTTCTGGCGCAATCGGCGGGCGAGATCGGCCTGACCCTCGACCGTAACGAAGCGCGCGGAACGGCGCAGGCAACCATCGCCATCGCGACCGCGAAGGCGCCCGTCCTCAACGACTGGCTCGCGGCGCTCGAGACGCAGGGGTTCGTTGTCGATCAGCTCACGGTCACCCCCGCTGCCGACGGCACGGTGGGCATGACCGCCGAACTGCGCAAGGGCGGACAGTGATGGCCCGCTCGCACCGCCTCTGGATCGCGGCCGCGGCGCTGTTCGCGCTGCTGCTGATCGCCGCGACCTTTCCGATGCGGCTGGCGCTGTCGCTCGCCGGGGTCTCCGATGCGGGCTTCAGCGCGCGGACGGTGCGCGGCTCGGTCTGGTCGGGCGAACTTGTCGACGCGCGATTGGGCGCGCTGCCGCTCGGCACGGTCAAGGCCAGCTTGTCGCCGCTCGCGCTGCTGACGGGCGGCACCGAACTCGCCTTTGCGCGCCAGGACGATCGGCTGGGCGCCTTGTCGGGCCGACTCTACGGCACAAACCCGCGCGGCGCCGCCGACGTCAACGGCGTCACGACGCTCGCGGGCGGCCTCGGCGCGATCCCCGTCGACACCATCCGCTTCGAAGGCGCCACCACACGCTTTGACAATGACGGGAAATGCGTGGAAGCAAGCGGACGGGTGCAGCTTTCGATCGCGGCGCCGATCGCCGGTCTGGATCTGGCGCGCGGGCTGTCGGGCCCGCTGAGCTGTGCGAACGGGCGTGCACAGGCGGCGCTGAGCAGCCAGTCGGGGATGGAGCGGCTGACGCTGGGGTTTGACGGTCGTGGCGCGTGGCGCGCGCAGTTCGCGATCACCGTCGACGACGATCCGACGATGGCGGCGGCGTTGACGATGCTCGGCTTCCGTCCGGCGGCGGACGGCTACGTGCTGGCGACCACGGGTCAATTCTGACATGGCGGCGCTCGACGCCTTGCCCTTTGGCATGGGCGTCGGCCTGGCCGCGTTGGCGGGGTTGCTGCTCGGTAGCTTTCTGGCGACGCTGGTGTTGCGCTGGCCGCTGGGGCGGTCGGTGTTGCGCGGGCGTTCGCTGTGCGATGCATGCGGCACGGCGCTGACCGTGCGCGACCTTATACCCTTGCTGTCGGCCATCGCGGCGCGTGGTCGCTGCCGTCATTGCGGCGCGCCGATTGACGCGCTGCATTGGCGGGTCGAATTGTTGTCGGCGGCGATCGGGGCAGCGGCGCTCGCGCTGATGCCCGGCACGGCGGGCTGGTTATGGGGGCTGTTCGGCTGGCTGTTGCTGCCGCTCGCGCTGCTCGACGCGCGGCATATGTGGCTGCCCGATCCGCTCAACGTGGTGCTGGCGCTCGCCGGACTGCTGCTCGCCGGGCCGCTGCTCGAAGTAAGTCTGCTCGATCGCTGGATCGGCGCGGTGGCGGGTGGGCTGGTCCTCGCCGGCATCGCTGCCGCCTACCGGCACGTGCGCGGGAGCGAGGGGATGGGGGGCGGCGATCCCAAGCTGGTCGCGGCGATCGGGTGCTGGATCGGGTGGCAGGCGCTGCCGCTGCTGTTGCTGCTCGCTAGCCTGGGCGGGCTGGTCTGGGCGCTTGGTGCGCAGCGAAAAGGGGACGGCCCGCTGTCGATGCGGGCCGTCCCCTTCGGTGTGTTCGCTTGCACCGCCGCTTGGGCGACGGTGCCGCTTTGGCCGTTGATCAGCGGCCGATAACGACCGTCACCGCGCGGCGGTTCTTCGCCCAGGCTTCCTCGTTCGATCCGAGTTCGGCCGGCCGTTCCTTGCCATAGCTGATGACATTCATACGGCTCGGGTCGATGCCGAGCGAGGCGAGATAATTCTTCGCAGCGTTGGCGCGGCGTTCGCCGAGCGCGATATTATAGTCGCGGGTACCGCGTTCGTCGGCATGACCTTCGATCGTCACGCGCACCGCGGGATTGCGCTGCAGCCATTGCGCCTGGCTTTGCAGCGTCGCCATATCCTCTGCATCGACATTATATTGATCGAAGCCGAAGAAGATGCGGTCCGAGGCGACGTTGGCGATGAAGTCCTGCTGCGAACCCGGAATGACCGCATTGGGGTCGGTTCCCGTACCGGTCCCGGTGTCGGTTCCTTCGGGGGCTGGCGGCAGCGTTTCGGGGGCTTTCTTCGAACAGGCACCCACAGTCAGCATGGTGATCGCCGCGATCATCGCGGTGGTTTTGCGTATCGTCATGTCGTCTGTCCTTTTTGTTGCGTTTTCAGTCGTGGCGAAATGCGATGAACGTCAATTTAACACAGGATTGAACCCCGCGGTTTTCCTTTGGTTCCGCGCGCGCCGGCGCGCCTCAGGGCAGGATCGGGCCCCAGCTCGGGTCGGACCCGTCCTGCGGCGTCGGCAACCGGCGCAGGTTCACGCCGGTCAGGTCGACCTGCCAGATCGTCGATTTGCCCTCGCGGCCCGATGTGGTGCGGAAGAACTGGATCACGCGGCCGTTGGGCGACCAGGTCGGCGCTTCGTCCTGCCAGCTGTTGGTCAGCAGCCGCTCGCCGCTACCGCTGGGGGTCATCACGCCGATGCGGAACTCGCCGCCGCCCATTTTGGTGAAGGCGATCAGGTCGCCGCGCGGCGACCATTCGGGCGTCGCATAGCGACCGCCGCCGAAGCTGATCCGGCGCTGATCGGACCCGTCGACATTCATCGTGTAGATTTGCTGGCTGCCCGACCGGTCGCTTTCGAAGACGATCTTCTTGCCGTCGGGTGAAAAGCTGCCGCCAACGTCGATGCCCGGCGCGTTGGTCAGCCGCACCGGCGTGCCGCCTTCGGTCGAGATGCGATAGATGTCGGTGTTGTCGCCGACTGCCATCGAAAAGAGGATCTGCCGGCCATCGGGCGACCAGCGCGGTGCGAAGGTCGCGTTGCGGCTTTCGGTCACCAGCTTCTGCGTGCCCGCATTGACGTCATAGATGAAGACGCGGACGCGGTCGTTCAGATAGCTGACATAGACGATCTTCCTGTAATCGGGCGAGAAGCGCGGAGACAGCGCCAGCGCCTGGCCGTTGGTGATGAAGCGGTGATTACCGCCGTCCGAATCCATAATCGCAAGGCGCTTGATCCGGTTCCCCTTGGGGCCGCTCTCGGCGATATAGGCGACGCGGCTGTCGAAGAAGGGAGATTCCCCGGACAGACGCGAATAGATGGCGTCGGCGCATTTGTGCGCGGCGCGGCGCCAGTCGCCGGGCTGGATCTCGAAACCCTGTCGCACCAGCTCGCTGCCGAGCTGAGTGTCGTAGAGATAGCAGCCGACGACGAAGCCGCCGGTGCTGTTCGTCTGGACGAAGCCATGGACGACATTTTCGGCGTTGCGCGCCTGCCAGTCGGCGAAACGTGGCGCGCGCACTTCCGCCATGCTGATCGCGCGAACGCTGCCGGGGCCGAGCGGCGCGTAAAGCCCGCTGCGTTCAAGGTCGGCGGCGATCACATCGGCGATCTGCCGCCCCAGATTGTCGGTGCGCAGCCCGGCGACGGTGGTGACGGCAGGCGTGGCAAAAGCGGGAACCGCGATGACCGTGCGGTCCTGGGACAGCGTGCCTTCGATCGTTTCGCGCGGTTCGGTGGGGATCGCAGGGGCGGGTGTGGGCGATGCGACCTGCGCCAACGCCGGGGCGACGGACAGCATGAGCGCGAGCGGGAGGGCGATGGAGCGAAGCGGCATCTCTCTTACCTCTTGATGAAATCGAGCGTGTAATTCTGCCAGAAGCTGTAATTTTCCTCGGGCAGGTCGAAGGGGGCGGCGAGTTCGATGGCACGCTTGGCGCATTCCTGATGCCGCTGGACCTGGAATTTGTTGCTGTCGTTCTGGCCGCTCGTCTCGACGCTGGTAAATCCGGCGAGCGCCCCCGACTGGGTCAGGCGGAATTTGACCACGGTCTTGAGTTGATCGACCTCGACGCCGCTGATGCGGCACCCGTTCCAGCGCGGACCGACGGCGGCCTTGATGCTGACGTCGATCGAGCGCTTGACCTCGGCCGCCGTCGCGGCGGCCGGTGCGCCCTTGGAAGCCGAGGCCTTTGGCTGCGAACGGCTCAGCCCGTCGACGATGCCGTCGAGACGGCCAGTGGGCCGCGACGACTGTTTTTTCGGTTCGGCCTTGGGTGTCGGCCGCGGCGGCGCCTTCTGGGCCGCTGGCGGGGATTTCTTGGGTGTCGCCGGAACGGGTTTCGCGACCTGCTTTGGTGCGGGGGCGGGGGTCGGGCGGACGACGGGCTCGGGCAGCGGCGGCGTCGGCACCGGTTCGGGCGGCGCGGCGATATCGGCCGCATCCTCCTCGCCCAGCCGTGCGGCGGGGGGATTGGCGCTGATGACCGGCGCGGTCGATTGCGGCGCCGTCTCCGCGATCAGATCGACCTCCATCGGCGGATTGTCGAAACGGCGCTGGCCCGCGGTCCATTGCACCGACAACAGTACGATAATCACGACATGCGCGGCGGCGGCCACGGCGATGCCGCGTCCTTGTGTCCCCCCAAATGCCCGCGTTTCGGCCATGATCTTGACCCTATGGCCGCGTTTCTGAACCGTCCGTGACCGCGCTTTCGGCGGCAGCGGCGGTATCGGTGTCGGCGCCTGTCGTCACCAGCGCGATACGCGACAGGCCGGCGCGGTTGAGTTCGCCCATCACCCGCATTACGCGGCCATAGTCGAGCCCCTTGTCGGCGCGCAGCATGATCTGTCGCGGCTTGTCGCCGTCCTTCGTTTCGCGCGCGATGGCATCGAGGCGGGCCGGCAGTTCGGCCTCGGGGACGACCTGATCGCCGATATACAGCGTGTCGTCGGCATTGATCGACAGTTGCACCGGCTCCTGCTCCTCGGTCTCGATCGGCTTGGCCCGGCTTTCGGGCAGGTCGATCGGCACCGCCGAGGCAAGCAGCGGCGCGGTGATCATGAAGATGATCAGCAGCACCAGCATGACATCGACGAGCGGGGTGACGTTGATCTCCGACATCGGCGCCCGGCGCCCGCCGCGCCCGCGACGCCGGCCGCCGACGCCGCCCGAAGGTCCGGTCATCGCCATCAGGCTTCGACCTCCAGTTCGCGGCTGAAGGTCGCGTGCAGGCCATCGGCAAAGCGGCCGAGCCGCGATTCGAGCCGGTTCAGCCGCTGCGAAAAGGCGTTATAGGCAATCACCGCGGGAATGGCCGCGAACAGCCCGATCGCGGTTGCGAACAGCGCCTCGGCGATCCCCGGCGCAACGACGGCGAGGCTGCTGTTGTTCGACGCGGCAATCGCGGTGAAGCTGCGCATGATCCCCCACACCGTCCCGAACAGGCCGACGAAGGGCGCAACCGAACCGATGGTGGCCAGCGTGCCGATCTTTTCGGCGAGGCGGTCGACCTCACCGGCGACGGCGCTGTTCATCGCAATGCCCAGCCGTTCGCGCGTTCCTTCACGGTCGATGACCTTGCTCCGCGTCGAACGGCGCCACTCGCCGATCCCCGCAGCCAGCACCTTCGCGCTCGGCAATTCTTCATTGCCATTCTTGTCATAGAATTTGTCGATATTGTCGGCGCGCCAGAAATCGCGCTCGAAGCTGTCCGACGCCTTCATCATTTTGCCGACGCCGCGGCCGTGGGTGAAGATCACCGCCCACACATAGATGGACGCGGCAAGCAACCCGATCATTACCGCCTTCACGATGATATCGGCCTGCAGGAACAGCGCGATGGGGGACAAGGTCGCCGCGTCGGCGGCCAGCTTGATATTGTCTAGCAAGGGATGGTCTCTCCATTCATGATCGCGGTAAAGCAGCTGGCCCACCCGGCGGGCTGGCGGCGCGGCCGGCCCTCGGGCGACAGAAAGGCTGCGGTAACACGCCCGTTGGTTAACTCGTCCTGACCGCGAAGGATGCGTTGCGCGATAATCACGCTCGCGCCGCGCACCGCCTCGACGGTGCTGATAACCAGCAAATCGTCGTCGAGCTTGGCCGGGCGTACATATTTGATCGCAAGGTCGGTGACGGCCCAGGCGCCTTCGCCCGCTTCCATCGCCGCGCGCTGGTCGATCCCGGCGATGCGCAGCATGTCCGATCGGGCACGCTCCATATAGCGCAGATAATTGGCGTGATAGACGATGCCGCTGAGGTCGGTGTCCTCGAAATAGACGCGCAGCCGGTAATGATGCGCGGCCCCGACAAAGGCGCCGGGGATGAAAGGAGGCGGAACGTCAACCATAGTTGCGAGCGATAGCGATGCTTCGACTCGTCGCAAAGCCCTCTTGAACGGTTCGTCGCAGCGCGGGGCCGGTTGACGGATTCAAAGCCGCACTTTTCCGTCCTATTTTGCCGCGCCGCCGCCAGAATCGAATAATCCGTCCTGCACCCCCGCGGGCGGATTGAGGCCCAGATGCTTCCATGCGCTGGCGTTGAGGCAGCGGCCGCGCGCCGTGCGGGCGATCAGGCCGATCTGGAGCAGATAGGGTTCGATCACATCCTCGATCGTGTCGCGCGGCTCGCTGAGGCCCGCGGCCAGCGTTTCGACCCCCACGGGGCCGCCGCGATAGATGTCGGCGATCATGGCAAGGTAGCGGCGGTCCATCGCGTCGAGGCCCAGCGCATCGACCTCCAGCCGGTTGAGCGCCGCGTCGGCCACCCGCGCGTCGACGATCTGCGCCCCCGCCACTGTCGCAAAATCACGCACGCGGCGGAGCAGGCGCCCGGCGATGCGCGGTGTGCCGCGCGAACGCTTCGCGATTTCGAGCGCGCCGTCGGGCGCGATGCCGAGGCCGAGCAAGCGCGCGGCGCGGCCGATCACTTGTTCGAGTTCGGCATGGGTGTAGAAATTGAGCCGCACCGGGATACCGAAGCGATCGCGCAGCGGCGTCGTCAGCAACCCCTGCCGCGTGGTCGCGCCGACAAGGGTGAATTTGGGCAGGTCGATCCGCACGCTGCGCGCCGACGGCCCTTCGCCGATCATGATGTCGAGCGCGCGGTCCTCCATCGCGGGATAGAGGATTTCCTCGACCGCGGGCGACAGGCGGTGGATTTCGTCGATGAAGAGGACGTCGCCGTCCTCGAGATTGGTGAGCAGCGCGGCGAGGTCGCCCGCCTTGGCGATGACCGGGCCGCTGGTCGACCGGAAACCGACGCCCAGCTCCTTCGCAACGATCTGTGCCAGCGTCGTCTTGCCCAGCCCCGGCGGACCGAAGAAGAGCACATGATCGAGCGCATCGGCGCGCGCCTTTGCCGCCTCGATGAAGATGCGCAGATTCTCGCGCGCCGCGGCCTGACCCACGAATTCGGCGAGCGACTTCGGCCGCAGCGCGGCATCGGCATCCTCGGGGGTGCGGACAGGGGTGGTGAGCTCGGTCACGATACGGCGATACCCATATTTGTCGTCATGCTGAACTTGTTTCAGCATCCACGGGCGGAACTCTCGTCCGGCACTGCGCCGAAGGAAGGGGCAGGCCATGGACCCTGAAACAAGTTGGCGATTATCCCCTTGCGACAAGAAAGGTGCGTTCCCCCGCGAAGGCGGGGGTCCAGTTCCAACAGGGAGACGCGCGGCAGCGCGGCCTTCGACGCTTCGCGTCGAAGCTGGACCCCCGCCTTCGCGGGGGAACACTTACTTGTTTGAGCGCGATATATGCCAAACAAGTTCAGGGTGACGGGATGGATGAGGCGACGGTCAATCATAATGCTCGATCCCCTCGCCGGTGATCGAAACCCAAGGCTCCTTGCGCTCTTCATACACCGAATAGTCGGGGACGAAGCCGTGGCCGGGTGCGAAATTGCCGAGCGGGATCGCGTAGGCGTCGTGATAGGGGCGCGCGCGATACCAGACGCCCGAACCGCAGGTGCCGCAAAAGAAGAAGTCGGCGGTGTTGCCGCTCTCGCCGGTATATTGCCACATCTTCGCGCTCGCTTCGCCCTCGATGCGGACCTGCTCGACGGGAAAGCGGACCTGCGCGGCAAAGGCGCTGCCGCTGCGCGCCTTGCACTCGCGGCAATGGCACACCGACACGCGGATCGGCTTACCGGTGCAGGCGATGCGGATCTGGCCGCAGCGGCAGGAGGCGTGGCGGGTGAGGGCGGTCATTTCGCCGCCTTTTTGAGCGCGACGCGAACCAGCGCATCCAGAGTGGCGCCCGCGCCCAGTTCCTCGCTCGCCGCGGCGACGGCGGCGCTCGCTTCGCCAGGTTTGAAGCCGAGGCCGGTGAGGGCGGTCACGGCATCGCCGAGCGGGCCGGCGGCCGGGACGGCCGCGGGGCCGCTGCCCGCGATCCCGCCCAGTGCGCCTGCTTTGTCCTTCAGTTCGTGCGCGATGCGTTGTGCGAGCTTCGGTCCGACGCCGTTGGCGCGCGCGATCATCGCGCTGTCGCCGCTGGCGAGCGCGCGTTGCAGGTCGGCGACTTCGAGCGCGGAGAGGATCGCGAGCGCGACCTTTGCGCCGACGCCCTGAACGCTGGTGAGCAGGCGGAACCAGTCGCGTTCCTCGGCGCGGGCGAAGCCGAGCAGGCGGAGGAAATCCTCGCCCACCAGCATTTCGGTGTGGATGGTGACATCGCCGCCGACCGGACCGAGCGCGTCGAGCGTGCGCGCCGACGCCTCGACCAGATAGCCGACGCCGCCGACGTCGATCACCGCATGGCCTGCGCCGCTTGAATCGAGCCGTCCGGTGAGTTTTGCGATCATGGCGATGTGCTAGCGTGATAGGAATGAAAAGGGAACAGATTTGGTTCACGCGAAGACGCGAAGGCGGGAAGATGTTGCATTTGCCGCAAAGCGGCATTCATCGTCGGGTGGTGCGCGATGACGCGGCGTCAAGGAGAAAGGGGCCTGACGGCCCGAGCCAGCCTCTTCGCGCCTTCGCGTCTTCGCGTGAACCCTTCAAATACGCGGCCGGTGGTTCGCATGGCAGATCGCGACCGCCAGCGCGTCGGCCGCGTCGGCGCCCGCGACCTTCGCGCCCGGCAGCAGGATACGCAGCATCGCCTGCACCTGCTCCTTCGCCGCGCCGCCGGTGCCGACGATGGCTTTCTTGACCAGGCGCGGCGCATATTCGGCGACGGTCAGCCCGCCCCGCGCGCAGCCGAGCAGGACGACGCCGCGCGCATGCGCGAGCTTCAACGTCGATTGCGGATTGTCGTTGACGAAGACCTCCTCGACCGCCGCGCAAGCCGGTGCGTGATCGGCGATCACGGCGGCGAGCACGGTGTCGAGATAGGCGAGCCGGTCGGGCAGGGACGCCTTGGCGTCGGTCTTGATCTGCCCGTTGGCGATGTGGCTGATCCGGCTGCCCTCGACGCGGATAACGCCCCAGCCGGTACAACTGAGCGAGGGGTCGAGACCGAGGATGATCATGTTAGAAGCCCCTCCCGCTTGCGGGAGGGGTTTGGGGTGGGCAAGCGGCGCGCCGTGCATCGGCCCACCCCCGGCCCCTCCCGCAAGCGGGAGGGGAGGGGTTTGTCATCCGAGCTTTTCCATCACCGCGTCGGGGATTTCATAATTGCCCCACACGGTCTGCACATCGTCGTCATCGTCGAGCGTGTCGATCAGCTTGAACAGCGTCTGCGCGACGCTTTCGTCGGCGACTTCGCTTTTCAGCGTCGGGCGCCACGCGAGTTTCACGCCTTCGGCTTCGCCCAGCTTGGCTTCGAGCGCCTTTGCGACTTCGTGCAAGGAATCGACGCTGGTCCAGATGTCATGGCCATCTTCGGTCGATTCGACATCGTCGGCGCCCGCATCGAGCGCGGCTTCGAAGACGGTGTCGGCATCGCCCGCGCTTGCCGCATAGCTGATCATGCCGAGCCGGTCGAAGCCGTGGCTGACGCTGCCCGACGTGCCGAGGTTGCCGCCATTCTTGCTGAACGCGGTGCGGACATTGGTCGCGGTGCGGTTGCGATTGTCGGTCAGCGCTTCGACGATCAGCGACACGCCGCCGGGGCCATAGCCTTCGTAACGGATTTCCTCGTAATTCTCGCCATCATTGCCTGCGGCCTTGTCGATCGCGCGCTGGATATTGTCCTTGGGCATCGACTGCGCTTTGGCGGCGTTGACCGCCGCGCGAAGGCGGGCGTTGGCGTCGGGATCGGGCAGGCCCATCTTTGCCGCCACCGTGATTTCGCGGCTGAGCTTCGAAAAGAGGCTGCTGCGCTTTTTGTCCTGCGCACCCTTGCGGTGCATGATGTTCTTGAATTTACTATGGCCGGCCACGGCCTACCTCCCTTAACGGAAAAATCTGGCGCCGCCCCTAGCGCGAAGCGCGGTCGCAGACAACTACGGGCGGCGGCGCCGATCAGACAACCACGGCGGTTCCCGAAGCGCTGACCATCAGCATCGACCCGTTCTGGCCGAGCACTTCATAGTCGAGATCGACGCCGATCACGGCATTGCCGCCAAGGCGCGCGGCTTCGGCTTCCATTTCCTGAATCGCTTCCTTGCGCGCGCGGGCGAGGACATCTTCATATTTGCCCGAGCGGCCGCCGACGATGTCGGTGATGCTGGCGAACAGGTCGCGGAACAGGTTCGCGCCGACGATCACCTCGCCGGTGACGATGCCCAGATATTCGCGGACCGGATGGCCTTCGACAGCGTTGGTCGTGGTGCTGAACATCGTCACTCTCCTTGGCTTGGGGCGGGCTCAGACGATGCCGAGCGCCGATTTGTAAACGTCGAGGATCGCTTCCATTTCCTTGCGGTCATGGACCGGCATTTTACGCAGTCGCACGATCTGGCGCATGATCTTGGGATCATAGCCCTGCGACTTCGATTCCAGATACACGTCGCGAATATCGTCGGCGATGCCCTTTTTCTCTTCTTCCAGCCGCTCGATGCGCTCGATGAAAAGGCGCAGTTGTTCGTCGGCAGTCGTGGCTTCGCTCATTTTATGCTCCGATGGATTGGAATGGTTGTGGCGAGAATCGCCTCGGGCGTCCGATTAGCGGGGTCAGGGATTCTTGGCCATGCTTTCTTCCATGCGGGCAAGCTGCTGAGGGGTGGCGGCAACGTGAAAGCGCGCCTTCCATTCGGCGGTCGGCATGCCGTGGACGATGGCGCGGGCGCTTTCCTTGTCGAGGTCGCCCGCTTCGGCGATCCAGTCGCCCAGGCAGTTGCGGCAAAAACCCGCGAGGCCCATCAGGTCGATATTCGCCGCGTCGCTGCGGTGGCGGAGCAGGCGGACAAGGCGGCGGAAGGCCGCCGCGGCGACGGCATCGTCGATGCTGTCGAGGGGGTCGGCGGTCATCGGTTGGTCATCGCTGCACGACATGACATTCTCCGGTCTGTGGATGAATAGCTATACGGCGGTTGCGCTTCGGCAGGCAACGCGCCATGCCACGCGGCCGTAGCGATATTGTAGATCAAGAGACAAGCGGAGCAATCGTGGTCCAGAGCTTTACCCCCCGCCAGCGCAAGGTGCGTATTCTTGCCACGCTCGGTCCCGCGAGCGCCAATGCCGAGATGATTGCGGCGCTGCACCGCGCCGGCGCCGACGCCTTTCGCGTCAACATGAGCCATGGCGACCATGAAGGCCATGCCAAGGTCATCGCGGCGATCCGCGCGCTGGAAAAGGAAACGGGGCGGCCCACGACGATCCTGGTCGACCTGCAGGGGCCGAAGCTGCGCGTGGGCACCTTTCGCGACGGGCCGGCCGAACTGGCGACGGGCGCCACCTTCGTTCTCGACACCGACAAGGCGCCGGGTGATGCCAGCCGCGTCCACCTTCCGCATCCCGAACTGTTCGCTGCGCTCGAACCCGAAACGCGCCTGCTGGTCGATGACGGCAAGCTGGTGCTGCGCGTCAAGAGCGTCGCGCCCGACCGCATCGAGACGCTGGTCGAGGTCGGCGGCAAGATTTCGGACCGCAAGGGCGTCAACGTCCCCGACGTGGTCGTGCCGCTCGCCGCGCTGACCGAAAAGGATCGCCGCGACCTTGCCTTCGCGCTCGACCAGCATGTCGACTGGATCGCGCTGTCCTTCGTCCAGCGGCCCGAGGATGTCGCCGAGGCGCGGCGGCTGATCGGCGGCAAGGCGGCGCTGCTGGTCAAATTCGAAAAGCCCGCGGGGGTCGCGCGGCTGGAGGAAATATTGGAGATCGCCGACGCGGCGATGGTCGCGCGCGGCGACCTGGGCGTCGAATTGCCGCCCGAGGCGGTGCCGCCTCTGCAAAAGCGAATCGTTGCGGCGGCGCGGCGGATGGGCAAGCCGGTGGTGGTTGCGACCCAGATGCTCGAATCGATGATCGTCTCGCCGACGCCGACGCGCGCCGAAGTGTCCGACGTCGCGACCGCCATCTATGACGGTGCCGACGCGATCATGCTGTCGGCGGAAACGGCGGCGGGGGCGTGGCCGGTCGAGGCGGTAACGATGATGGATTCGATCGCACGCTCGGTCGAAAGCGATCCCGACTATTACCGGCGGCTGCACTTCACCGAGACGCAGCCCGATGCGACCACCGCCGATGCGCTGGCCGAGGCCGCGGGCAGCATCATCGAGACGATCGCCGCCGATGCGATCATCTGTTTCACCGCATCGGGATCGACCGCGCGCCGCGTCGCGCGCGAGCGGCCGAATGCGCCCTTGCTCGTGCTGACCCCGAAGCGCGATGCGGCGCGGCGCATGGGGCTGCTGTGGGGGGCGCATGCGGTGCCGACCAAGGATATCGGCAGCTTCGAGGAGATGATCGCCAAGGGTAAGCGCATGGCGCTACGCCACGGCATCGGCAAGGCGGGGGCCAAGCTGGTGATGATGGCGGGGGTGCCCTTCGGGACGCCGGGTTCGACCAATGTGCTGCACGTCGCGACGCTGACCGGCGACGAACTGCGCGGCTATAGCTGAACCGGACGCCGGCGCGGCCGAGTCGATTCAAATCGAGACAAGAGTTAGCGGCGGATTCAGAAAATTTTCGCGCTGATTCAGTTCGAGACGCTTTAAAATGGTAAATGGACTTTGCACCATTGACCGTGCGCGGCATAGTCGCTGGAACGAAGGCGACGGCGCACCGCGGTGGGGGCGCTTCTGCAAATCCGGAGGTTGAGCCCGCGTGTCCGCACCGTTCCGTTTTCCGCGCTTTTTCGTGACCAGCCCGGCGCCGTGCCCCTATCTGGCCGGCAAGACCGAGCGCAAGGTTTTCACCGAACTGAGCGGCAATAATGCCAATGAGCTGAACGACGCGCTCGGCCGGATCGGCTTTCGCCGTAGCCAGTCGGTCGCCTATCGCCCAAGCTGCGCCGATTGCACCGCCTGTGTGTCGGTGCGCGTCTGCGCGGGCGAGTTCAAGCCGAGCGGATCGCAGAAGCGGACGATCCGCCGCAATGCCGATCTGGTCGTCACCGCGTGCAAACCCTGGGCGACCGAGGAGCAATATGCGCTGCTGCGATCCTATCTCGGCGCGCGCCACCCCGATGGCGGCATGGCCGATATGGATGAACAGGATTTTGCCGACATGGTCGAGCAAACTCCGGTCGACAGCTATATGATCGAATATCGCGAGCCGACGACCGACGGTTCGCGCGGCCGGCTCGTCGGCTGCTGCCTGACCGACCGTCAGGGCGACGGCCTGTCGATGATCTACAGCTTCTTCGATGCCGCCCATCCGCTGCGCGAGGGGCTGGGCACCTTCATCATCGCCGACCATATCCGCCGCGCGTCCAAGGCGGGGCTGCCTTACGTCTATCTGGGATATTGGATCGAAGGGTCTGCCCGCATGGCGTATAAGGCGCGCTTCCGCCCGCTGGAAAAGCTGGGCCCGGAAGGCTGGACGCGGTGCGAGCCCGTGGCGTCCGATCGCATTGCCGCGATGTTCGAGATCGCCTGACCGACCAAGACGCGTCTTTAGCGCTTCAATATCATGTTCGCCGGCCGCGGTGCGCGCGTCGCCGGTCGACCTTTTCCCGCATTGACCTTTTCCCGCATTCAAGGGCATAGCTACGCCTTCCAGGACATAAGTCCGGGTCGCATCCGTAAATTGATCGCCAAATGGGGCCGGCGAGAGGGGGAAGGGATGCTGGTGCGCATGGTCATCTGCAGCGACGGCGACGGGCGCGACGACGGGTCGCGGAGCCATCGCGCATGAGCGACGCGGTCAAGGTCGCGATCATCGGATCGGGGCCCGCCGGCCTGAGCGCCGCGGCGCGCGCGGCGCAGCTCGGGCTGGCGCATGTGCTGCTGGAAAAGACCGACCATCTTTCGGATACGATCTTCAAATATCAGAAAGGCAAGCGCGTCCTTGCGACGCCCGAACGGCTCGATTTGCGGTCCGACTGCCGTTTCGCCGAGGGCGCGCGCGAAACGATCCTGGGCAATTGGGATCAGGATGCCGCGAATAACGGCGTCAATGTCGCCTATCAGGCGGAGGTCGTCGAGGTATCGGGGCAGAAGGGCGCCTTTTCGATCATGACCGCCAAGGGCGCGGTGATCGCGGCGGAAAATATCGTCCTCGCCATCGGCACGCAGGGCAATCCCAATCGCCTGCGCTGCGACGGATATGATCTGCCGCACATCATCTATCAGGTCGACGACCCCGAGGATTTCAAGAACCAGCATATCACCGTGGTCGGATCGGGCGATGCGGGGATCGAGAATGCGCTCGGCGTCGCCGAGGAAGCGCTCGAAAACACCGTCACCATCCTCAACCGGTCGAAGGATTTCGCGCGCGCCAAGGCGAAGAATGTCTCCGACATGATGGAGGCGGGCGAGAACGGCTTTCTGTCGATCCGCACCGAAACGCAGCCCAAGCTGGTCGAGCCCGGCTGGCTGACGCTGGAAACGCCGAACGGCGACGAGCGGATCGAATGCGACGTGATCGTCGCGCGGCTGGGGTCGGTCGCGCCGCGCGGCTTCGTCGAATCGATGGGGATCGAATTCACCGGCCCGGACCGCGAAGCCTTTCCAAAATTGTCCCCGACCTTTGAATCGACGGTGCCCGGCATCTTCGTGATCGGCGCACTCGCGGGCTATCCGCTGATCAAGCATTGCATGAACCAGGGCTATGACGTCGTCGAGTTCATCAATGGCAACAGCGCGCTGACCCCGGCCGACGAAAAGGATCTGGCGGCGATCTTTGCCGATTTGCCGCAGAAGAAATCGGTCAGCGAATGGCTCGACTATCTGCGGACGCGGGTTCGCATCTTCGCCGATGTGTCGCCGCTGCAGATGCGCGAATTCATGCTCGATTCGAAGGTCGCCTTCTATCGCCGCGGCGAGGTGGTGTTCGAAAAGGGCGAGCCGGGATCGTCACTGTTTGCGATCGCCGACGGTCACGCCGAGGTGGAAGTGGCGCCCGGTGTCACGGTGCCGATCGAACAGGGGTCGATTTTCGGCGAGGTCGGGCTGATATCGGGCCGCAAGCGCGGCGCGACGATCCGCGCCGGCGAGGACAGCATCTTCGTCGAGGTGTCGCGCACCGCCGCGCTCAAGCTGATGGCCGCGGTGCCGGGGGCGAAACGCGTCATCAACCGCATCTCGCTCGAACGCCAGTTGCTGCAAATCTTCAAGGGCGGCCTGACCGTCGATGATCTGCAGGAGGTCGTCGACCAGGCCGAGGTCGTGCGCGTGCCCGCGGGCAAGGTGGTCGTGACCGAAGGCGAGCAGGGCGACGATGTCTATGTCATCCGGTCAGGCTCGATGGTCGTCGAAAAGGATATCGGCGGCAAGCCGATCTTCCTACGCTATCTGCCCGCCGGCAGCTATTTCGGCGAGATGGGCGTGCTCAGCGGCGAGCCGCGCAATGCGACGGTCAAGGCCGCGGTCGGCAGCGAGGTCATCAAGCTGACCGGCGAAAGCTTTCGCAAGATGCTCGCCGCGCGGCCGCAGGTGCGCGCCGCCACCGAGGCGGCGGTCGCCGAACGCGCGGCGATGAACGCCTTCATCGAATCGCGCAAGGCGAGCTATTCGAGCGCGGTCGATCTTTATTCGGACACCGCCAGCTTCATCATGAAGGAGGGTCTGGGCGAGGCGACCGACGCGCTGCTGATCGACGAAAATCTGTGCGTCGGCTGCGACAATTGCGAAAAGGCCTGCGCCGACAGCCACGAGGGACTGTCGCGGCTCGACCGCGAGGCGGGCAAGACCTTCGCGCATCTGCATGTGCCGACAAGCTGCCGCCACTGCGAACATCCGCATTGCATGGCCGACTGCCCGCCGAACGTGATCCACCGTGGCCCCGACGGCGAGGTGTTCATGGAACCGGGCTGCATCGGCTGCGGCAACTGCATGCGCAACTGTCCCTATGGCGTGATCCGCATGGAGGCCGCGCCGCCGCCGAAGCCGGGGCTGCTTAGCTGGCTGCTCTTCGGCAAGGGGCCGGGGCCGGGCGAACCGTCGCCCAAATGGACCAAGAAAAAGCTCGGCGACGAAAAGCCCAAGAAAATCGCGGTGAAGTGCGACATGTGCAAGGGCATTGCCGGCGGGCCGGCCTGCGTGCGCGCCTGTCCGACCGGGGCCGCGATCCGCGTGTCGCCCGAGGAGTTTCTGTCGATCGCGCGGCTCGAGGAGGATGCGGGCTGATGGCGAGTCTGTTTCCCAGAAGGCTTTTGGGCCGCCGCAACCGGGCCACGCAGACCGAACGCGTCCGCGAGCGCAAGCATGAGGGCTTTCTGCGCTACGCCAATTTCCGCTGGGCGAAGATTTCGGGCGGGCTCTGCCTGCTCGTCATCACCTCCTATGCGCTGATCGACGTGACGCCGCGGCCCAATGGCGGAAGCTGGTACGGCTATACGCTCGGCACCATCGGCGCGTTGCTGATCCTCTGGCTCACCGCGCTCGGCTATCGCAAGCGCAAGATGACGCGCGATGCCTGGTCGCTGAAGGCGTGGACGTCGGCGCATGTCTATCTGGGGCTGAGCCTGATCGTCATCGCCACCTGGCACACGGGTTTCCAGCTCGGCTGGAACGTCCATACGCTCGCTTGGGCGCTGATGATGCTCGTCATATTGTCGGGGCTTTATGGCGTCATCGTCTATGCGACGCTGCCCGCGGCGCTGTCGAACAATCGCGACGAGATGACGCAGATGCAGATGCTGGAGGCGATCCGCGCCTTCGACCGCCAACTGCACGCCGCCGCGCAGCCGCTGTCGCCGGAGGATACCGCACCGGTGCTCGCCTCGCTCGACGAAGATCCCTTTGCGGGAGGCATAAGGGCACGGCTTTCCGGGCGCTATCCGAAGGACGCGACGGCGGCGGCGCTGCGCGCGTTGTCGCTCTCGCACGGGGGCAACGCCGACGCGCGGCAGAAGGTCATCGGACTGCTTTCGCAAAAGGAAGCTGCACTGGCGCGTCTGCGCGCGCATTTGCGCATCCGGGCGATGCTGGAGATCTGGCTCTATGTGCATGTGCCGCTGACCTTCGCGCTGATCGCGGCGCTGTCGGCACATATCATCAGCGTCTTCTTTTACTGGTGAGGCGGGGATCATGAGCTTCATCCTGCGCCGCATATCGACGACCAAGACGGGCAAGCAGATCGTTCGCGATCAGCCGCTGCCCGGTGCCAGCATCACGCTGGGCCGCGACGGCGGCAACACGATCCACGTCGCCGATCTGGCGGTGAACCCGCAGCATGCGACGATCAGCAGCGCCGACGGCCGCCATGTGCGGGTGCAGGCGAGCGAAGGGCTGGGGTTCGACCTCAACGGCCGGACGCTCGACATCGCCGACATCGACAGCGCGGCGGGGGCCGAACTGCGCTTTGGCGGCCACCGGCTGACGATCGCGCGCGAGGGGGAGAATATCATCCTGCTCGTCGAGCGGATCGACGAACTGTCGCAATCGTCGAAGGATGTCGACGAGGCCCGGGCCTTTTCGCTCGCCGCGGTAATGCCGGGGCGCCGCATGGGCGCCTGGGCCTTTGCGCTGGTCGTGCTGCTTGCCTTTCTGGTCGGGCCGATCTGGGCCTGGCACAGCTATCGCAGCGTCGATGCGCGGCCACAGGGCTATCATGCCGACAAGGCGTGGCTGTCGGGGCCGCTGTCGAGCGCGCACGCCAGCCTGAAGAATGATTGCCAGGCCTGCCATGTCGATGCCTTCGTCGCAGTAACCGACAAGGCGTGCGTCGGATGCCACACGGGCGAGCATAAGGCGATGAGCGCGAGCCATGCCGATGCCTCGACCGCGATGCTGCTCGCCGCACGGCACCCGCCGGGTGTCGGCGAGAAAGTCCTCGCCGGCTTCGCCAAGGCGTTCAACAAGCCGCAGGGGCGCTGCGTCGAATGCCATACCGAACATGAAGGCGCGGGGCCGATGCCGCCGACGCCGCAAAAATTCTGCGCCGATTGCCACGACGGCATGGCTTCGCGGCTCAAGGCGGCAGGCTTCAAGGTCGATGTTGCCGATGCCGGCGATTTCGGCACCGCGCACCCCGAATTCCGCCCGCTCGTCCGCGCGGCGCCGGGCGCCAAGCCGGCGCGCGCGATGCCCGGCACGGGGCCGCTGGTCGATTATGACGGCCTGAAATTTCCGCACGACGTCCATCTGGCCGCGAACGGCGGGGTGGCGCGGATGGCGGCAAGTTTCCGCGGCCAATATGATTTCGGCAAGAAGCTCGAATGTCAGAATTGCCACCGCCCCGATGCCGACGGGGTGCGGATCAAACCCGTCGTGATGGAACGCGACTGTGCGATGTGCCACAGCCTGGCCTTTGAAACCGTCGGCGGCGTCACCCGCACGCTGCGCCATGGCGAGCCCGATCAGGTCGTGGCGGACCTCTACGCCTATTATCGCTCGACCCCGCCGAGCCGGCCGCTGCAACTCGGCGGCATGGAACGGCGGCGGCCCGGCCAATATGCCGAGGGTCAGCTTTACAATATCTATTTCCGCGAGGTCGCGGTGCGGCCCAATCGCGCCGCCGATGCGGTGCGCGCGGTCTTTTCCAAGGGCGGGGCCTGTTACGACTGCCACACGATTTTTGCCCCCGCATCGGGCAACAATTGGCGGGTGATGGCGGTGAATCAGACCCCGCGCTATCTGGAAAAGGGCTGGTTCGATCACGATGCGCACAAGGCGACGAAGTGCGCCGACTGTCATACCGCCGCGCCGGGTTCGAAGGCGGCCAGCGACCTGCTGGTGCCGGGGCTGCGCCAGTGCCGCGACTGCCATGTGGGCGAGGGCGGCGGGCGGCTGGTGAAGGTCGAGACCGCGACCGAATCGCCGTGCGCCATGTGCCACGAATATCATTCGGACGGCGGCAAACCCTGGATGCCCGCCCGTCAGCGGAAGGTTAACAGCGCGGCAATCACGCATAAACCTCTGGCTGCTATCTATGATGTGAGCCTGATCACAGGCACCGAGGGGCGGGGCCTTTATGATGTGACGTGGCGCACACCTTCCTTGCACGGGGCAAGGCGGGGCGGGTGAGATATTGAAGGCCGCCAGAGGCCGAGCAGGGGACGGATATGCTGATCGCCCAGATCACCGATATCCATATCGGGTTCGATCCGGACAATCCGGCCGAATATAACCGCAAGCGGCTCGACGATGTGCTCGACGTGCTCATCGAGGGCCCGAACCGGCCCGACCTGTTGCTCGCGACCGGCGATATCACCGATCGCGGCGATGCCGACAGCTATCGCCGGCTCGCCACCGCCTTTTCGCGCTGCCCCTTTCCGGTCTGGCCGAGCGTCGGCAACCATGATTTGCGCGACAATTTCCACGCGCAGTTTCCGGGCTTCGACGACGGCAATGGTTTCGTGCAATATGCGATCGAATTGCCCGATGTGCGGCTGGTCACGATCGACACGCTGGAGGAAGGGCGCCACGGCGGCGCCTTTTGCGACGCGCGCGCCGCATGGCTCGACGCCGAGCTCGGCCGCGATACTGCCAAGCCGACCTATATCGTCATGCATCATCCGCCGGTCGAGAGCGGCATCGAGTGGATGAACACCCATCCCGACGAACCATGGGTGCATCGCTTCACCGATGTCGTGCGCGGCCATCCCCATGTCCGCGGCCTGATATGCGGCCATTTGCATCGCAGCGTTACCGTGGCGTGGGAGGGGCGGACGGTCGCGATCTGTTCGTCGACCGCGCCGCAAGTGTCGCTCGACCTGCGCCCGATCGACGAAAATCATCCCGACGACCGCCCGATGATCGTGGCCGAAGATCCGGCCTATGCGCTCCATCGCTGGAACGGCCGTGAGCTCGTCAGCTTTTATGACCATGCCGGCGCGCACACGATGCTCGCCAAATATGACGCGCGGCTGCAGCCGCTGGTGCGCGAACTCAAGGCGGAGCGGCCGGTTTAGGTGAGCCCGGCAAGGGCAAGCACGCCCTCGATCCCCCGGCTCGTGATCGCCGGTTCGACGCCCAGCGGTTCGGCGGGGACGCCGAAGCGGTTGACCCAGGCGGTGCGATAGCCGAACCAGGTCGCGCCCACCGCATCCCACCCGCCGAACGCCGCAAAGCCGATCTGTTCGCGCGGAATGTCCCACGCGTCGAGCGCCATCGCATAGGCCTTGGGCGACGGTTTGAAGGCACTCACGCGGTCGGTACTCAGCGGCGCGTCGAAATAATGGGCGATGTCGTTGCGCCGCATATTGGCGGTGAGCGAGTCGGCGCCGAGGTTAGACAGAAAGGCAAGGCGAACTCCGGCGCCGCGCAGCGTTTCGAGCGCCGGACGAACATCGGGCCAGATGTCAAGCGCGTCGTAAGCGCCGACAAGCGCCGCGCGGTCGGCATCGCTCAGCGTCACCTGCATCGCCGCGGCGGTGTGCCGCAGCGCCGCGTCGGCGGTCGTGCGGAAATCGCGGTAACGGCCGGCGGCGGTTTCGAGCCAGCTATAGCCGAACAGCTTGGCCGACCATTGGGCCGAGAAGGCCTCTCCCTTGTCACCCACGATGGCTTTGACGCGCGCTGCAACGCCGCGCGGATCGAATATCGGAAAACCGTCGAAGCCGATCGCGCGGATCGGCGCGGCGGCGGCGGCGGCGCGCGCGGGAAGGGCGGCCGCAACGGTCGAAGCCGCGGCGCCGATCAGCAACGTACGGCGAGGAAGAAGGGGAAACATGGCAATCCTTTGCACGATGGGAGAGGTCTCTTCCCATTCGCGCGAAAGGATCGAAAGGTGACGGCGCGGGCGATCAATAACCCAGGGTCAGGTCAACCTGCGGTTCGACCGCTTCACCCTTGTGCCAGCGATCCAGATTTTCAAGGAAGCGCTGGGCCGAGCGGACGAACATCTTGTCCTGCGCGCGGCCCGACAGGTGCATCGTGACATGCGCGTTGTCGAGGCTCCACAACGCATCGTCGGCGGGCAGCGGCTCGGGGGTCGTCACGTCGAGGAAGGCGGCGGCGATCTGCTTCGCGTCGAGCGCCGCGACCAGCGCATCCTGATCGACCACGCTGCCGCGGGCGATGTTGACGAGCGTGGCGGTCGGCTTCATCGCGGCAAGTTCGGCGGCGCCGATCATGCCATCGGTTTCGGGCGTCGCCGGAACCGCCAGAATCACCCAGTCGAAGTCGCCCAGTTTCGCGCGCCACTGGTCGGGCGTCAGCGTGTTGGGGTCGCCTGAGTCTTTAGGGGGCGACCGGCGCACGATGGTCACATCGACCGCGAAGCCCTTCAGCCGCTCCTCGATCAGCTTGCCGATCGCGCCATAGCCCAGCAGCAGCGCCTTCGATCCGAACAGTTCGACCTTGCCCGGCGAATCCATCAGCCATTCGCGGCGATCCTGCGCCCGCACGACCTCACGATAGCCCTTGGCCACGGTCAGCATTCCCATCACGACATATTCGGCGATGGTGATCGCGTTGATCCCGGCGCCGTTGGTGACGACCGTCCCGCGCTCCGCGAGCAGATCGAGCGGCATGCCATCGACCCCGGCATAGATGGAGTTGAGCCATTTCAGCCGCGTCGCGGCGGTGATCGTTTCCGCCATGTCGTCCTTGTCGTACATATCGAACCAGCCGATCTCGGCCTCGGGCGCCATCGCCATCGCTTCGTCCTTCGTCGTGAAGAAGCGCGGCTCGACCCAATCGGGCAGGCGGCCTTCGACCAGCGGGCGGATCAGGCCGGACAGGACGGTGACGGTCTTGGTCATAAAAATCTCCCCTCCCGCTTGCGGGAGGGGCCGGGGGTGGGCCAGTCCTGCACTGCGGGCGGGCCCTTCATGCCCACCCCTAACCCCTCCCGCAAGCGGGAGGGGAACTTAATTTTCCAGCCGCCAGTCCCAACCGAGCGGATCGCCGTCCATCACCTCGACGCCCGCGGCGATCAATTCGTCGCGGAGCTTGTCGGACGTGGCGAAATCCTTTGCCGCGCGCGCTTCCTTGCGGCGGGCGAGAGCGGTTTCGATTTCCTCGTCCGTGATCGTCGCCGCTTTGGGGCGGATGCGCAGATCTTCGCGCAGCAAATCCAGAAGACCGATGCCCAGAACCGCGTCGATGGTCCCGATCGCGGCGCGCTTTTGTCCGGCATCGGTCTTTTTCATCGCGATGACGTCTTCGAGCAGCGTCAACGCGACCGAGGTGTTGAGGTCGTCCGAGATGGCGGCGTCGAACTTTCCGAGCAGGTCGGTCAGTCGGCGATCTTCGACCGCTGCGGCGGGAATGTCGCGCACGGGAGCGACGCCCATAACCAGCCGTTTGAGCCGTGTGAGCGCCGCGCCCAAACCCTCCCACGAAAATTCCAGCTCACTGCGATAATGCGCCTGCAGGCACATCAGGCGGTAGGCGAGGGGGTGGTAGCCCTTGTCGATCAGTAATTGCAGACGCAGGAATTCGCCCGAACTCTTCGACATCTTGCCGCTGCGTTCGACGAGGAAATTATTGTGCATCCACATCCGCGCGCCGCTGTCGGCCGAGCAGCTATGCGCCTGGTTCTGGGCGATTTCGTTCGGGTGGTGGATTTCGCGATGGTCGATGCCGCCGGTGTGGATGTCGAACGGACAGCCGAGCAGCGCCTCCGACATTACCGAACACTCGAGGTGCCAGCCCGGCGCGCCGCGGCCCCAAGGCGAATCCCATTCCATCTGGCGCGTTTCGCCCGGCGGCGTCTTGCGCCAGATCGCAAAATCGGCCGGATGCCGCTTGCCATCCACGGGGTCGATCCGGCTTTCGCCTTCGTCAGTCCCGTGGCGCGCGAGGCGGCCGTAGTCGGCCACGCTCGTGGTGTCGAAATAGAGACCGCTGTCGAGTTCGTAGCAATGTCTGTCCGCGATCGCTTTCGCGAAGTCGATCATCTGCGGCACATAGTCGGTGGCGATCGACCAATGCGCTGGTTGGCGGATGTTCAGCGCCTTGATGTCGGCCCAATAAGCCTCGGTATAATGGCGCGCGATGTCCCAGATCGACTGGGCGCGTTCGGCCGCCGCCTTTTCCAGCTTGTCCTCGCCCGCATCGGCGTCGTCGGTCAGGTGGCCGACGTCGGTGATGTTGATGACGTGGGTGAGCTTGTAGCCCTTGTAGGTCAGCGTCCGGCCCAGCGTGTCGGCGAAAACATAAGCGCGCATGTTGCCGATATGCGGATAATTATAGACTGTCGGCCCGCACGAATAGACGCGCGCTTCGCCGGGGTGGACGGGCGCGAAGGGCTCCAACTGGCGCGTCAGGCTGTTGAACAGCCGCAGCGGTGCGCCGGAAGCGGGGGCGGGGGTATCGGTCATGACCGCGCCCATGCCCCGGCCCGCCCGTCGGCGTCAACTGTGCACACGCGCGTCAGGGCGTCGTCGGCGTCCACAGATCGTCGTTGCCCGCGCCGGTAACCGGATCGTCGAGCAGCGGCGCGCCGCTCAGCGGATCGATGCCGCGGATCGTGATGAGCGGCACGGGCAGGCCGGTGCCGCCGCCGTCGCCGTCCTCATCGCCGCCAACCTCGTCCTCGACGACATCCTGCACGGGGAACTGATTGCCCGGATCGACGAAGGTGCAGCCGCCGGTGCTGATGATCAGGCACCCGTTGAAGGTCGACCGCATGTCGATCGTGCCGCTGGTCGGGGCCGAACCGTTGACGGTGAGGAAGGGGATGGTGTCGAGCCCGGTGACTTGCCCGTTGGCGCCGAGCCGGACGCCGTTGATGACGATCCGCACGCCCGAAGACGGCGCATCGACGTTCAGCCCGCCCGCGGCGAAGGTCAGCCCGCGCCGCTGTGCGTAGTCGGTCCCGGCACCGCTGTTCTGGACATAGAAGCTGCGGGACGTCGTGACGTCGATGCGGCCGGCGAACAAAGCGCCTTCGTCGCTGGTGACGCCGTCATTCTGTGCGAGGCGCGTGTCGATCGCGCTGGTCGAGGTCGCGGCTTCGACATCGGTGATGGCCGCCGCGGTGGCGACGAAGATATCGTTTCCGCGCAGATCCAGCACGCCTTCGGGAGCGCCATTCGCCGAAAGACGGATGCTGCCCTGACCCAGAATGATCTCGACTCGATCGTCGCCCGAAAGCGTCAGCCGGTTCGCGCTCGTCAGACCGGTCAGTTCGACCGCGCCGATCACGCGTGCCCGCCCGGGCGTCTGCAGCGTCAGCGAGCCCGCCGCGCCCAGATTGGAATTGCCCGCCAGCGTGAAGCTGTCGACGATCAGGTCGGTCGCCGCTGCACCGTTGGGCGCGTTGACGATGATGTTCTTCGCGAACAGCCGCGTCATCTCGGTCGCGTCGGCGTGATAGCCGTTCTGTGTGCCGTTGCCGCCGACGGAGGTGGGCGCGGCGCCATTGTTCGTTAGCGTCAGGCTCTGCGTGGTGCCGGCGGTCCCGACGCGGCCTTGTCCGGCAATCACGATGTCGTTCGACGCTAGCGCGATGCGCGGACCGCTTACGATGCCATCCACCTGAATGGCGCCGCTTGCGGTCGCGTTGAGGTCGCCGCCCGCCGACAGGTCGGTCAGGGCGATGCTGCCGCCTGTCGCCGCGAGATCGGCGCTGCCTGCCACGCTGCCGCTTGCGATCGAAAGATTGCCGGTCGAGCGGATCAGCGCGTTGCCGACATTGGCGGTAAGCGACGCAAATTGCATCGCGCCGCCGCGAATGCCGATGCTGTCGCCGCTTGCCGTGATCGGCCCGGCGGCGTTGAGCGCATCGACGCCGACCGCGCCGCCGCTGCTCGTGAGGGTGGTCGTCCCGCCCACGGTGATGGCGCCGAAATCGATGGCATCGACGGCCGTCAGCGCGAGATTGCGGCCCGCAGCGATGGCGTCGCCGCTGATCGCACCCGCCGAAGTCGCGACGATGTCGTCGAACGCGTCGAGGTTGGTGAGGACCGTATCGCCTCCCTGCGTGCGGATGCTGCTGTCGCCGCCGGTGATGCCGAGGCCCAGCGTCGTGCCGCCGTCAACGGCGATCGTCGTCGCCGCCGACAGCAGGATATCGTCGCCCGCCGAAAGGTTGGTGGCGTCGATCGAGGCCGCCGACGATGTGATATCGATGTCCGACCCGTCGATGCTCGACGTGCCTTCGCCCTGACCGATGGTAAAGCCGTTGCCTGGCACATAGTTGATCGTGAAGCCGTCGAGCCCGGCGCCGGTCGCGTCGAGCCCGTTCGCGATGATCGCGCCAGTGGCGCGGACGTCGATGTCGTCACCCGCCGTGACATTGGTCAGATTGGCGGTCGTACCGGCAAGGACGAGCAGATCCTCGCCGGCGGTCGCATTGGTGACCGTGGCCGCCTGTCCCGCGTTGACGCCGAACATGCGCGCCGCACCGCTGTCGGTCAGCGTGGCGTTGCCCGCCGCATCGGCGAAAACATTGCCGTCGGCGATCGCGCCGGTTGCCGGATCGGTATAGCCGCCATTGGCCGTCGCCGATGCGTTGATGTCGGCGTCCGAGGTGAGCCGGATGTCGCCGCCCGAGACATAGCTACCGCTGATATTGCCCACCGCGGCGACGACGATCGACCCCGCGACATCGGCATCGCTGATGCTTACCGCGCCGCCGGTGCCGGTCGCGAACAGCGGCCCGGCGCCAGTGACGGGGCCGGTGAGTGCGATGCTGTTGCCGGAGAGGTTGATCGAGCTGCCCGCGTCGATCGATCCGCCGGCGATGCCTTCGGCCCCAAGCGCAGTGCCCGAGGCGTTGAGCGTGACGAAGCCGCCCGCGCCGATGTTCGCGAACTGGATCGATTCCCCGTCGACCGAGACATAGCCGCCGGCAGTGGAGTTGCCGAGGTCGACCGCGCCGGGCGCGGTGATGATGATATTGCCGCCGGTGATGATCGAATTGAGCCCGGTACGGAAACTTGCCGCGCTGGCGATGAAATCATTGTCCGCTTCGGCATGTTCGACGGATCCCGCACCGCTCGCGGTCACGAAAATATTGCTTCCCTGCAGCCGATCGACGCCGATCGCGCCGTTGGACGCGGTCAACGACAGGTCGCCGCCCGCGATCAGGAACGAACCGGTCGCGCCGCTGATGCCCGATCCCGCGGTCGCAGTGGAATCGCCGCCGGTGCGGATCGTCGGCGGCGTGCCTTCGCCGAAATCGTGGCGGATATCGATCTGGTCGCCGGCTTCGATGGTCAGATTACCCGTTATGTCGAACAATCCTGCGGCCTGCCCATAGACGCCGACCGAGCCGTCGCTGCGGAGCGATGCGTTGCCGCCGACATTGATCGTGCCATCGGTCGTCGCGACGAAGATACCGCTTGTCGCAACGTCGGTGTCATTGTTCGTCGGATCGGAGATGCCGTAGGTTTCGGCATCGAGGCTGGCGAAGTCGATCGTGCCGTCGGTGCGGATCTCGATCCGGCCAGCGAGCGCGCCGCTTGCGACCAGCGTCGTGTCGCCAAGGTCCATCGCGCCGGGGCCCGATTGGGTTGCCAGCGCCTCGATGACGATACGCCCGCCGCGGTCGGCGAAGATCGCGCCGTTCGCGCCGTTGCCACCGTTGCCGCCCGCGTCGACATTGCCGTCGCCGCCGATGCCGCCGTTGCCCGATGTGCCGGCCACGCTGATGTTCACCGGCGCACCCGCCGAACTGACCGTGCCGCCATTGGCAAGCAGATGGACGACGCCGCCCGAACCCGCCCCGCCATCGCCGCCATCGCCGCCGGTGCTGCCCGGTATTTCGCCATTGAAAGCGCCGTTGCCGCCATCGCCGCCGGTGCCGCCGCTCGCCAGCGTGACCGGCCCGCCGTTCGCGCCGGCGAGGGTGAGCGTCGCATTTTCGCTCGCGATGGCTTCGATCGTGCCGCCGGTGCCATCGCCGCCCTTGCCGCCATCGGGGCCGACGGGGTTCAGGAAGAAGGTGGAATTGCCGTCGCCGCCGCGTCCGCCGGTGCCGCTGGCCAGGAAGTTGGCCTGGGTGATCGACGCCGCGCCGTTGGCCCCGGTCGCCTCGACGCGCGCGGTGCCGCCGGTTGCCGCGCCGCCGTCTCCGCCCGCGCCGTCATAGCCAATTCCGCCGCCGCCGCCGAGCGCCGTGGCGTCGAGCACGACGCCGAGCGGTCCGGCGTCGAAATCGGTCACGATCAACTGGGCAAGGCCGCCCGTCGCCGCGCCGCCGTCGTTACCGACCGAGCCATAGCCGCCAAGCCCGCCCGACGCCGCCGCGCGCGCCGTCAGCGTGTCCGCGACCCCGACCGCCGCGGCGAGGTTGATCGTCGCCGTCCCGCCGGTGCCGGATCCGCCGCGGCCGCCGACGCTGATACCCGCAGGGGCGCCGAAGCTGCCCGAATCATAGCTGTTGCCGCCATTGCCGCCGATTCCGCCAGCGTCCGCGATCAGGTCGCCGGTGTCGATCGATCCGTCGGTGACGGTGATCGATGCCTGACCACCCGTGCCCGCACCGCCATCGCCGCCGTTGCCGACCGCGACGCCGATGCTGCTGAAATCGCCGCCACTGCCGCCGCGGCCACCCGCATAGGCCGCCAACGTGCCGGTATCGATCGCGATCGGTCCGTCGATGACGATCGTCGCGGTGCCGCCCTGTCCATCGCCGCCATTGCCCGCAGGCTGAACCGGGTTCGAGAAATCGTCGTAGCCATAACTGCCTTCGCCGCCGAAACCTTCGGCATAGGCGGCTGCGGTCGATGCGCCGAAGCTGCCGCCCGACAGGGTCATGGTCGCGGTGCCGCCGATACCGTTGCCGGTGCCGGTCAGCGTCGAGCCGCCATATCCGTTGGCGGTGATCGACATGTCGCCGAAGCTCGCGTCGCCGCCGGTCTGCGTATAGCTGATTGTGCCGCCCTGGCCGGTGCCGCTACCGGACCCGGGTTGGCCGCCGAAACCGTTGGCCGACAGGGCGAAGCGGCTTGCGCTCAGCGTGCCGTCGCTCAGCGTGATGACGACATCGCCGCCGACGCCATTGGCCGCGCCAGTGCCCGCTCCGCCGGGCGATTCGACATTGCCATAGCCGCGCCCCTCGGCATCGGCCGCAAAATCGCCGAGGGTCATCGTGCCGCCGTTCAGCACCTCGATCAGCGCATAGCCGCCGAGGCCCACCGGGATCGCGCCACCGGCGGGGTCGGTGTTGCCGCCCGAATAGCCGCCCATCGACAGCCGGATCGTTCCGGCCAGATCGATCGTCCCGCCGTCGGCGTGAAGCCCGATGAAGCCGCCGAAACCGTTGGCGCCGCCAACGCTGTAGCCGCTCTGTCCATCGGCATTGAAGCTGCTTAACTGGCTGGGGTCGGTAGCGCTGATGCTGCCGCCGCCGCGGGCGAAAAGGTCGATATTGCCACCTTGTGCGGCGCCGGTCGCGCCCGCCGAATTGGCCGAGCTGCCGTTGGCGGTCAGATAATAATAGCTCGCACCGACCGATCCGCCGTCGGCGTTGATGAGGATGTTGCCGCCGTCGCCCGTTCCGCCGCTCGTCGCCACCGTGAAGCCGCCGAAGCTGCCGCCGTCGGCGGTCATCTGCAGCATACCGTCGGTGGTGATCGACCCGCCACTCGTCGCGTCGATGCGGACGCCGCCGCCCTGGCCGTTGCCGATATTCTCGCTGCTCGAAACGATGCCGCCGGCGTCGAGCTGGATATAGAAGGTGCTGGCGATCGTCGCGCCGTTACTTGCGGCGACGGTGACTGTGCCGCCTAGCGAATCGCCCGACACGCCCGTATCGCCGCCCGAACTCGACGCGCCGCCATTTTCGCCGTTGGCGAGAACGATCAGCGAGTTGAGATCGAGCGTGAAGGCGCCATCGGCCGAAACCGAAGCGTCGCCGCCGGTGCCGTTGCCGCCCTGCGGGCCCGTGTCCGCATTGGCGCCGCCACCGAGGCCGCTTGCCGACAGATAGAGGTTCCCCGGCGCGATCTGGGTCGAATCGTCACCGCTCGCGCCGAAGGACGCGGTGCCGCCGACGCCGTTTCCGGCGGAGGCGGAGAAGATCGATCCGCTGGAACTCGACTGGCTTCCGCCGCCAAAACCCTGCGCATTGATGTCGGTCGAACTCGATATGAAGGTCGTGCCAGGCCCGCCAGCGGTGATCCGCGCCGTCCCGCCTGCGCCGTCGCCCGAGCGGACAAGGCCGGTCTCGCCCTGACCATCGGCGGTCACGCGAACGAAGTTGCTGGCCTGAACCGTGGCGCCGTCGGAGATATCGAGCGTGGCTGAGCCGCCCTGGCCGTCGCCGCTGTCGTCGGTGACCGTGGGGCCGCTTGGCCCGACATAGGCGCCGCCGCCGAGCGCGCCGGCATCGACGATCAACGAGCCGACATTCATCGCGCTTCCGGGACCGCTGACGCTGATGCTCGCGGTTCCGCCGATGCCGGTTCCGCCAGCGCCGCTGTCGGTAAATCCGCCGAGGCCGCGCGCGCTGACCGTCACGCTATTGGCCGACACGCTGCCGCCGTTAAGGACGGTCAGACTGGCATTGCCGCCCTCGCCAACGCCGGTCACGACATTGGCATCGCGCGAAGCCGACACGAGGATGTCGGTGCCCGCCGCCAGCTGTCCGCCGTCGACGGTGATTGCCGAGGCGGCTTTCGAACGGACGATGAACTGGCCGGTCGCGCCGACGGCCTGAACCGCGCCGACGTTGATCGTCGCGCTGTTGTCGCCCTCGAACAGGGCATTGCCCTCCACGAGAATCCGGCCAAGCTGCGGCGGCGGGACGAAGGCTCCGCCGACCGGCGGAATCGTATCGATGGGCTGGCCCAGAAAATCGCCGCTGGCGTGCGCGAAAGTGCGGCTGCGGAACAGCGTGTCGTTGACCCTGATATTGGCGCCGACGCCGCTCGCCGACGCGGTGTCGATCGCCCCACCGGTGATATTGTAGCCCGCCGACAGGATGACGGCGCCGTCGGAATCGGTCACCGCCGAAACGGCGTCCTGATAGCCGATCTGGCCCGACACGAGCATCGACACGGCGTCATTCTTGGGAATGGCGACCATATAGATGCGCTGGGCGCCGCCGCTGACCTGCTGTTCCGGTCCCGTCGTGACGCCGCTGTGGCTGATGACCTGACCGCCCTCGGCGCCGGTCAGGACGTTGATGTCGAACAGGCCCGCGTTAATGCGGATGTCGGCCTGTTCGGCGGCGACATAGGCCGCTGACCCGTTGACTTCGACACGGCCGTCCTGGACGATGCGCGGGGCGACGAGCGCGACATAGCTGCCGCCCGCCGCGCCGGTATCGGCGAGGATCGAGGCGCCTGCGTCAATGCGGATCGCGGCGGTGCTGCCCGGCGCGCCGCGAAAGCGAATTTCGCCGGTCGGTCCGAAAAGACCGCCCGTAGTGTCGATATCGTTGGTGGTGAGGACAAGGCTGCCGACGTTGATCGCGCTGCCGCTGTTCAGCAGGATGCCGCCGGCGTTGTAGAACCAGATGCTGCCGCCCGGCGCGCTGACGGATGAATCGAAACTGTTGATCGTGCCGCTCAGCGCGATCTGCCGGCTCAGCGACCCACCCGATCCGTTCACGAAGCGGTTGAGCACGACATAATTGCCGTTGCCGTTGAAATTCCACGTGCTGTCGGCGGGCAGGAGGTCGATTGCCCCGCCGGTCGGTGCCGTGTCGGTGGGCACCCAGTTGATGATGCTCTGATTCTGGGTGACGGTGACCGTTGTCGTCCTGGTACCCGCATTGCTCGACACCGAAGAGCCGACCCCGACATTGACGAACACGGGGTTCGCCTGCACCTGCGCCAGTGCCGGCCCGCCATAGGCAAGCGCGGCAAGGCCCGCGGCAATCGCGCAGCCCTGCAACAAGTGGCGCTTCGCCGAGCGTGCGGCGGGAATGCCGGTGTTTGCGGTCTTTCGCATGGCGATCGTTTCCGGTTCGAATTGCATGATCAACGAGCCCTCACACCAAATTGCGTCGTCAGGGACAGCAGGAAGCGCGGGTCGGGCTTTTGCGCCATCAGCGCCGGACGGTTCAGCGGCACGGCGACGGTCATGTCGAGCCGGCCGAGCGTCCCGTAGGCAAGCCGCACGCCGCCACCGGCCGAGAACAGCTTTTGCGGATTCAGCCCGTTGAAGCTGCTGTCCTTGTTCCAGACCCATGCCGCATCGAAAAAGGCGAAGGGCTGGATGGCGAGCGCCTTGGTATTGGCGGGGACGAACGAGCCGTAGCGGGCCTCTGTCGTCACCGCGACGCCGCTGTCGCCGATCACCGTGCCGGGGTCGAAACCGCGTCCGACGGTGAAATTGCCGCCCGAAAATTCTTCATAGGCGACGAGCGGATCGCTCGCCCATTGCGCGCGCGGCGCCACCGATAGGGTGAATTTGGGCGTCGGTCGCCAGTCGGCCTGTGCGTTGGCGCGCAGCACGAAGGCATCGGGTTTCGCCTCGATCCGGGTAAGCGGAACCGCGCCGGGCAGGAAGCAGGCCGTGCCGCCGGGGCCGCAGTCCTTGCTGGCGCCCAGGAAATCGACGCCCTGGCGCGCTTCGAGCGAGGCGCCGAAGGCCCAGCGCGGCTCGGCCGGGGTGTAGCCGTGCCGGCCCGCGATCGATGCCGGATCGGTCCAGTTGCCATCCATGTGAAGGTTGAAGACGCGCACGCGATCGCGGTTGAGGGGGACGCCGCCGATGGCGATGTCCTGATCGATGATGTCGAGCCCGCCGCCGATCTGAATTCGCTTCGCCTGCGTCAGCACGAGCGGATAGCCGGCGAACAGGCTGATGATCTGCGTATGCGATTTCAGCGGCAGCGTCGCGACATCGGGGCGCGTCCATGCATAGGTATAGCTGCCGCCAAGCCGCAGACCTTCGCCGCCGACACGCATTTCGTGCGACAGTTGCAGCACCTGCTGCTCCTCGAAATCGGCGGTCGAATACAGGCTGACGGTCGTCAGGTCGCCCAAGCCGGTCAGGCCGGCGGCGCGCGCGCGGACCATGCCGCCCCAGCGGCCGACGTCGTGCGACCCGAAATTCTGGATATTGGCGTCGAAAGCGAACGGCGTGCGCGTGACCGTGACCTCGCCGATCACTTCGCCGGGCGCATTGCCGGGACGCAAGGTCAGCCGGGCATCGAGGCCGGGGATGTCGCGCGCGAGCAGCAGATAGCGCTCGGCATCCTCGACATTGAAGATCGGCGCATCGTCGAGATGCGCGAGATAGCGTTGCAGCAGCCGCTCGTTGCTGCCGGCATCGCCGCGCACTTCGACGCGCGCAAGGCGTGCCGAGAGAATGTCAAAGCGGACGATGCCGTCGCTGATTGTCTGAGGCGGGACGCGCACCGCGGCGAGATAGCCCTTGGCGCGCAGCAGCGTCGCGGCGCGGTCGCGGATGTCGCACACGACCGCGATCGGCAGATCCTGGCCGACCTTGTCCGACCAGGCGGGCGCGAGCATGGCGGTGTCGATCCCCGGCGCGGCGGAGAATTCGGCGCTGCGCAGCGTCACGCGGACATTGGCGAATTCGGGCGCGGCGAGCGGGCAGGGGGCGTGTTCGATGCTGTCGTCGGCCGATACGACGCGCTCGCCCGTCGGTGCAATCGGCGGCGGTGCGCTGCGGTCGATTTCCTCGCGCGTCGGGACCGGCGGCGCGCTTTGCGCCGATGCGGCGGCCGGCGCCATCAAGGCGGCGATCGCCACCGAACCGGCGAGCGCCGCACCGAAACCTGTCCTGTCGCCCTTGACCGTCATATTACCCCCAACCCCGAGCGCAGGCGTTTTCGAACGCGCTCCAGCGATCCTGCCGCCCCCACGGGCAGCTAGACCAATTTATCGACCCAAGGAAAGGACTTGCGGCTCTATCCGGCCGCATAGTCTGCAACAAATATCAGACCGGCGCGGCCCCTTCAATGCCCGCCAGCCGTGCGTTCAGCCGCCGCTCGCTTCGGCTTCCGCCATCGTGTCGACGAGCCGGTTGAGCTGCGGGGTGCAGCCCTTTGCCATCAGCGCATCGACCGACGCGTCGGGGGTCGCGGGCACCTCTCCCATCGGCTTGAAGCGGATGGTGACGGGGGCGCTGAGACCACCGCCCGACAGGCGATAATCGACATCATATTTGACCGGCATCGCATCGGACGGCCATTTGCGGAAATTGGCGCCGACGACGAAAGCAACGGTCTGCGTCTTGCCGTCCTGTTCGATCTTCAGAAGCTCGTCGGTGTCCATATAGGGGCGCCACAGCATCAGCGTCGCGGGATCGGCGACGCAAAAGGTGCCGGCTTCGCGATAGTCGATGAACCACAGGTTCGGCGCACGCAGTTCGGCGGGCTTGGGTTCGTCGGGACCGCGCGAAAACCCGCCGCGCGATCGCATCGACGGGCCGCTGGCGAGCATCCTCGTCACCGCGCTGCCCATCGTCTGGTTCGACTGGATCGGGCCGCTGGCGCCATAGGTGCCGGGCCCCGACAGGGTGCGCGTCTTGCCGCCCTGCATCAGCACGATCTTGTCGCCCGCCACGAGGGTCAGCTTGTCGCTGGCCTTCAGCTTTGCGCCGGTCGGATATTTGGACGCCGACGGACCGGTCGATCGCACGACCATCGATTGCGCTGCGGCGGTGCCGGCAACCGCGAAGGCAATGGCGGCTGCGGCAGTGGTCAGGCCCAGGCGGCGGGTCCGGAAGTCAGGAAAGGACATAGCTTTCTCCCTTGTCGGTATCGTTCAGGCGTTCGATCAGGAACATGATGGACAAATCCTTACCCCATTCGGCCGCCAATGCTGTGGCGCAGGTCACATAGGCCTTTTTATCGCCCGCCGCATGCGCGGCAACCAGCGCGGCGATCGCGGCGCGCTGATCGGGGCTGAGGTCGGCGCGCGGGGTGAAGACGTCGACCGGCTGCGCCCGCCCGCGCAGCGTCACGCGGCCCATCGGCACCAGATCGTCGCGCCCCGAACGCTCGGCGGCTTCGGCCGAGATGAGGACGCCGGTCTTCAGGCTCTTGTTCGCCGCCTCCAGCCGCGAGGCGGTGTTCATGCTGTCGCCGAGCGCGGTATATTGGATGCGGTCCTCGCCGCCGAAATTGCCGACGATTGCGTCGCCGACGTGCAGGCCGACGCGCGTCATGCCGATCGGCGGCACGCCCTCCGCCATATCGACACGAAAGGCTTCACCCGCCTGGTACATGGCGACCGCCGCCGCCGCGGCGCGCGCGCCATCGTCGGGGCGGCTGATCGGCGCGCCCCAGAAGGCGACGACCGCGTCGCCGACGAACTTGTCGATCGTCCCGCCATGCTCGAGGACGATGTCCGACAGGCGGTCGAGATATTCGTTGAGCAGCCGGGCCACCGTCTCCGGCGTCACCGCATGGCTGAGCTTGGTAAAGCCTTCGAGGTCGGTAAAGACGCAATAGATGTTGCGCCGTTCGCCGTGCAGCGAAAGCTGGTCGGGATCGCGCATGATCTGCGCGGCGACATCGACAGGCAGATATTTGCCGAGCGCCGACTGCGCGAAGGCGCGCTGACGCGAGCCGATGGTGCGCGCCGCGGTGCCGACCGCGGCATAGCCGAGCAGCCAGCCGACCGCCCAGCCGAAGGCGGGCAGGGTCGTCGTGTCGATGCCGTGGCGGTGCAGCCAGAAAGGGAAGGCGACGAAGAAGGCAAGCTGCCCCAGAAAGGCGAGCGCGACCCAGCGCGCACGCATGTCGATCAGGCTGGTCAGTCCCCCGGCGACGACGACGAGGATGGCCAGCACCCACAGCGACGGCCCCGGCACCGGCGCTGGCCAGTCGCCGTCGAGTTGCTGCGCCAGCATATGCGCATGAACTTCGAGCCCGATCATCGTTTCGTGCAGCCCGGTGATCGGATCGACAAAGCGGCTCATTGGCGTGTTGAACTGGTCGTTGTCGATGATGTCGCCGCCGATCAGGACATAGCGTCCGCGCACCAGCTCGGCGAGGCCGGCGAGCATTTCATCGTCCATCGGCACCGCAAATGTGTCGATCGGGATGTTGGCGAAGACCGGCTCCTCCTGTCCGGCATTGGCGCGGGCGGGCAGGAGGAAGCGGATATTGCCCTGATAATCGGCGTGGGCGGCGTCGACCGGCGCCAGCGCATTCGCCATCAGCGGCGGCAGATTCTTCGGCCGGTCGGGCCAACGGCGGATCACGCCGTCGCCGTCGGTGCGGAACAGGACGCTCGTCGGCCGGGTCTTGTCGGTGCGCACGTCGGCGATGAAGGACTGAAGGAATCTCTGCTGTTCGTAGAAGATGGTGTTCGGATTGCTCGCCTGTTCGGCATAGGCGAGCCATGTCGGCGTCGTCATGGCGCGCAACTGCGTCTTGAGCAGATCGTCGTCGGGGCGCGGCGAATCGAAAGCGATATCGATGCCGATCGCTTTCGCGCCCATGCGGTCGATATTGGCGAGTGCGCGCGCAAGCAGCGTCCGGTCTAGCGGCGAGCGGATGCCGGTGTTGAACAGCGTTTCGTCATTATAGGTGATCATGACGATGCGCTGATCCTGCGCGACATGCGGTGCCATCAGGGTCGCGCGCGCATCGTAGAGCGCGCGTTCGGCATCGTTGACGAGCGGCATGTCCCAACTGAAGCGCGCGAACAGCGTCGCGACGATCAGGAACAGGATCGTCGCCGCCATCCGCGACGGACCGAGCTGCATGACGAGACGCCGGACCCGCTTGCGCAGCGGGATCGCCGCCGGGCCGTCGGCAGCTGGCATCGCGTCGGGCGCGGCGTCCGGGGCGATGCTCGCGGCCATCGGTTCAGCGCGCCGCGCGTCGGGTCGAAACTCCGGTGGCGGGGGCGGCTGCGGTCGTCGTGGGGAGGCCGTGCAGCAGCGGCTGCGCACCATCGCCGATGATGGCGAACCCGGCCCAATAATAGGGATGCGAGGTTTGCTGGTCGTTCATCAGCTGGCTTTGCGTCGTCCACAGCGCATCGGCGACGCTTTCGCCATGAGGGGCCGCGAACAGGCCGCCGATCAGCCGCCTGGTCGCGTCGAAATCGTCGGGCGCCGGCCAGTGGCTTGCGATGACCGAACGCCCACCGGCGCCGATGAACGATCGGACGAGACCGTCGAGCGCACTGCCGCCGCCGCTGGCGACGCCGGCTTCGCGCGTTGCGGCGACCGAGGCGGCGCCCGCGGTATCGCACGCCGACAGGATCACCAGGTCGGCGTCGAGTTTCAGGTCGAAGATTTCCTGGAAGGTGAGCAGGCCGTCCGAATCCTTGTCGCCGAACGAGGTGACGAGGGCGGGGCGCGCCGGGCATGACGGCTTCGGCGCGGTGACGAGGCCGTGGGTTGCAAAATGGATGATGCGATAGTCGCTAAGGTCGCCGCGCTCCTTGACCGCGGTATCGGTGAAGGCGCCGCCGGTGAGCAGGGTCGAGCTGTCGCGCCCGATGGTGCTGCTTGCGGTCACGAGTTCGGCGGCCGAGATCGGACGTGCCCATTGCGAGGCGCTCCACTGGCAGGTGCCATCGACGCTGTCGCTCGCCGCGCCTCGGATGCCGAGTGAGGGCAGGACACCGCCGGCGAGCGGCAGATTTTCGCCAAGCCCGAAATATTGCCGCCGCGCGGTCGATGGCGGCGCCTGGCGCGCGTTGCGAAAAGCGAGCGCCGATACCGCGGTGCTCGGCCGGGTCGAGCGACCGAGCCAGGCGATGCCGCGCATGTCGAAGGGGTCGGCGGCGGGATCATTGACCCGCTGTTCATAGGCGGCGAGCCCGGTGTCGGAGGTGATGAGCAGGTTGACGGGAAGTTTCAGCATCGCGCCATCGGGTTCGAAGACAAGGTGCTTGACCGCCGGCAGGTGATCAGCGGCCGGGCCGAACAGCTGGACATAGAGTTTGCGCGCGGTGGCCGCGTCGAACGGATAAGTGACGCGGCGCCCGTTTTCGACCGTGGAAATCGTCGAGCGGATCGCATCGACGGCGTTTTCTAGGCCGTCGGCGTCGATGTCGGCGCGCCAGAGCTGGGCATTGCCCGGCTCGATCAGCATCGCATAGACAGCGTCGCCGACGACGAGCATCTTCAGATAGGCTTCGTCGGGGCGCAGTACCTGCTGCAATTCGCCGAGATCGAGCTTGCCCGACGATACGACGCGATATTGCGGGAACGCCGACAGTTTGGCGACGGTTTCGGCCTGCTGGAACGACAGATTGTCGATCTGTGTTTTCACGTCGGTGAGCCGTGCGGCGACCTCGCCGGTCGCGGGGAGCTGGATCAGGCGAGCTTCCTCGATCCGCGCGCGTTCGATGTCGCGATTGAGCGTCGTCGCCTGACGGAACAGCCGGGCGCCGTCGCCGTCGCCGCCCGACAATTCGCGCGCCAGCACGGCCTGCGTATCGGCGACGCCGGGACGAACCTGGAGCTGGCTGGCGACGAAGAAATCGGCGACGGCGGCGGGATCGGTCGGCGCGCGTGCCGCAAGCAGGCGGTAATAGGGCGCCATGATATTCGCCATGCCGGTCGACGACCGCTGCGTGTCGGCGAGCGCCTTTACCACCGCGTGATAGAGGGCGAGAGCCTCGTCGTCGCGGCCCTGGCGGGTCAGGAAGGCGGCGTAGCGCGCGCGGGCCGAAGCGAGCGCATTGGTTTCGGGATATTCGATCGCGAGCGCATCGACCGATTCGCGGAAGCGCGCATCCGCCGCGCCCATGTCGCCCAGTGCCTCTTCGGTCAGCGCAAGCTCGCCGAGCATCTGCGAACGCAGCCGGACGATCGAAGTGACACGCCCCTGCCGCACGGCCAGCGCGTCGGTCAGACCCTTGAGCTGGAGCTGCTTGGCGGTCTTCGCATCGCCGCGGAGGCGATCGACGGTGCCGAGCAGATGCGTCGCCTGTGCGTCGATGATCTGCGCGCGCTCGAGCGGGCTCAGACGCTCGCTGTCCGATGTCTGGCGGATGGCGCGGGCGTTGCTGCCGCTGTTGACCCCCGCGGTGATCGCAGGGGTCAGCGTGACGCTGCCGTCGGCGGTTTCGATCGACGCGGTGGTCGGCGGCACCGGACGCTGCAGGATTTCGGCGGCGCGCGCATAGTCGCGCTGGTTGAGCGCATCGATCGCCTGAAAATTGCGCCGCAGCCGCAATTGCACCGGGTCGCTCGTCGGGATCGCATCGACTTCGGCGAACAGGCGCGCGGCTTCGGCAAATTCGCCGAGGTTCGATTTCTGAAGCGCGCGGTTAAGCGTGAATTCGCTCGGATCAATGTCGCCGGTGGAGGCATCGTTCGCGGTGCGGCGCGACAGCGATTCGAAAAATTCGGCCGCTTCGGCATAGTCGCCGCTGTGGTTGCGGCGATAGCCTTCGGCGAGCGCCCGGTCGAGGTCGATCGTCCCGGCGAGCGTGCGCGCGAAGCCTTCGTCGCCGCCGCCAACCGATGTGGTCGCGACCTTGATGACGCCCGGTGCGACCTTGTGCTGGCGGATCGACTGGAGCGCGAGCGTCAGCGCGTCGCCATAAGCGGCAAAGCCTTCGGCGGTGTAGGCGGTCGCGCCGTCCATTTCGATGCGGCTCGCCCATTCGACGCTGCTGCCCTTGATCGTGCAGCGACCGTCGGCGCCGCAGGCAATGTTGGGATCGCGCGCCGCCGCCAGCCGCTGCACCGCGTCGGCTTCGCTGGCACGCAGCGCGCGGATATAACCGACGGGCTGGCTCGCGTCGCGGCAGACGATCACCCAGGCGCGGTCGAACATGCCCTTGACGACGGCGTCGCGGACCGTCGCCTGCACTTCGCACAGCGAGCCGCCCTGGCTGCCGATCGAAAAGCTGTCGCGGAGCGTCGGGTCTTCGCCTTGCGCCCAGGCCGGGACAGGCGCCGATGCGGCGAGCAGCGCCAGCAAGGACAGGCGAAACGCAGGTCGTACGGTCATCACGATATTCCCCCAGGGTCACGGCATCGGGCACCTGGCCATCTGGTTGGCGGCAAGGCGCAGTCTGTTGCTGCGGTACGACCCATTCCCGTTGCGGCGGACCCTAAACCCCTTGTGGCGAAAAGGGAAGTGATCTGCCGCACAGGCGGCTTGCGCGCCGGGGCGCGGCCACCTATCTGCCATCCCGACAGGGTCAATTTCCAAAAGAGGGTGAAATGAGCGGATTCGACGATCGTGAACGGGCTTTCGAGGCGAAGTTCGCCCGCGACCAGGAGGTGCAGTTCCGCATCACCGCACGCCGCAATCGCCTGCTCGGCGAATGGGCCGCCGAGCGCATGGGGCTGACGCCCGAGGAAACCGACGCCTATGCCAAGGCGGTCGTGCAGGCAGATTTCGAGGAAGCCGGCGACGAGGATGTGATCCGCAAGCTGGCTGGCGACCTGACCGCCGCCGCGGTCGAGATCAGCGACGCCGAAATCCGCTCGATGCTCAACGAAAAGACGGCCGAGGCGCGCCGCCAGTTCATCGACACGCAGAACTGATCGCGGAATCGGGCAGGACATCCGGCATGGGCATGCGCGAATCCCATTTGCGGGCGATGATCGAGGCGGCGCTTCCCGACGCGGAGGTGACGATCACCGATCTTGCCGGCGACAATGATCATTATGCGGCGCATATCGTCAGCGAATCCTTTCGCGGGTTGAGCCGCGTCGCGCAGCACAAGGCGGTCTATGCCGCGCTCGGCGGGCGCATGGGCGGCGAACTTCACGCCTTGCAATTGACCACCGCCATCCCTTCATAGGGGTATGACCCCAATGCGGCGCGCCCGCGCCCGTGCCGGAGACCTGTTATGACCGAAGCCACTCACGACCGCATTGCCAAGCTGGTCGCCGACAATCCCGTCCTGCTCTTCATGAAGGGCACGCCGCTTTTCCCGCAGTGCGGCTTTTCGTCGCGCGCCATTGCGATGCTCGACCGGCTTGGCGTCGAATATGCCAGCGTCGATGTGCTGCAGGACATGGAAATCCGGCAGGGCATCAAGGAATTTTCGGACTGGCCGACGATCCCCCAGCTCTATGTGAAGGGCGAATTCGTCGGCGGCAGCGATATCATGATGGAAATGTGGGAAGCCGGTGAGCTGCATCAGCTCGTCAACGGTCTTCCCGCGCGCGCCGACTGACATGACGCAGACCATCGGCTGACCGGCCGGGCCGGCGGTATAGACCGCGCGCCCGGCTCGACCTTGCCTATTGCCAGTCGACACGCAGCGGCGCTTCGCGAAAGGCGAAGCGGTCGAGATGACGCGCGACCGCGCCCTTCCAGTGCCTCGAGCTGGCCTTCGGCGCTCGCATCGATGCGAACCGACAGCGCGGCTTCGCCGGCGTCGAAGGTGACCAGCCCGTCGCCGGGCCAGTCCGCTCCGCGCGCGTCGCGCGGAAAGGTGACGGTGCCGTGATCGGCGGTGAAGGCGACCGCCAGATTATGCTGCCAATGCTTGCAAAGCTGCTGCAGATATTTGCTCGCATGCGCCGTGGGGACCTGCGCGGTGGCGGTATGGGTCATCTGAGCCTCCATCAAAGCCGCTCGATCTTCTGTGCCGCTTCGTCGATCCGCGCCACAATCTCGTGGAGCGTGGCTTCGTCGAGCTCGCGGTCGCGCAGCCGGTTCATCAATACGGCACGCAAATTGCCCATCGCCCGGCGCACTGAAGCGCTGTCGGTGCGCTGCTGCTCATCGCCGACTTCCGCCAGCCGCGCCAGCAGTTCGTCGACGAGCGCGGCATTGGCGTCGAGTTCGGCCTGACCCTCCGGCGTGATCGCGAAGAGCTTCTTGGCGCCCTCGCTGTCGGCAGCGGCAATCTGGCCCATGTCGTCGAGCAAGGTGAGGGTAGGGTAGATCACGCCGGGGCTGGGCGCGTAGGCGCCGCCCGTCAGTTCCTCGATCCGCCGGATCAGGTCGTAGCCGTGGCGCGGTTCGTCGGCGATCAGCCGCAACAGGACGAGGCGCAGTTCGCCGCTGTCGAACATCCGGCGACGCCGGCCGCGGCCCTCGTCATCGTGGCCGTGACGGCCGCCAAAGCCGCGCCCGCGGCCGAAGCCGGGTCCGAATCCGCGCCCGCCGTGTCGCATGCCATGGCGCATGCCGCATCCGCGATCGCCTCTATGTCCATGAAAGTGCATGTCTTTATCCTTCAGACTGTGTTTAGATAGCTCTAAGATATATCTTAAATAAAATTGCGCAAGGGGTTTTGCGATTTTATGCGCGAGCGCTCTGTGGCCGGAGCGGCTATTTCCCTTGACTCGCGGCCGCTCGCCGCTATTAGGCGCCCCCGTGTTGTCAGGGTTCCGATCCTGGCAATTCCGTCCGAGACAGTTGGTGCGGGGGATTTGCTCCGCTTAATTTCCAGCCTAGACGGGGAACAGTCTTTTTCGGTCGCCCGCCTGTATCCAGGCGCCCGCGGCTTGACCGACCCCATCGGACATCGCCACGCAACGGACAGACGGGATGCGTCCTTTCTGGCCTTTGCGTTCGTTAGCCGCCCGGCGGCGCGCCCTGTTGCGCGCATCCGGGCACAGAGTGGAGAAACAGGCATGGATCGTGCTCAAAAAGCCGATGCCGTATCCTCGCTGAACGCTACGCTGTCGAATGCGGCTTCGGTTGTGATCGTTCGCAACCTTGGTCTTACCGTCGCCCAGTCGACGGTGCTTCGCCAGCAGATGCGCGACGCGGGCGCGAGCTTCAAGGTCGCGAAGAACCGCCTGGCCAAGATCGCGCTCGAAGGCACGCCCTACACCGGCATCAGCGATTATCTGACCGGTCCCACGGCTATTGCCGCTTCCACCGATGCGGTGGCGGCTGCGAAGATCGCCGTGGAATTTGCCAAGACCAACGACAAGCTTGAAATCGTTGGCGGCGGCATGGGGGATGTGGTCCTCGACGTGGAAGGCGTGAAGGCGCTCGCTTCGCTGCCGTCGCTCGACGAGCTGCGCGGCACGCTTATCGGCCTGCTTCAGGCTCCGGCCACCAAGGTTGCCCAGATTGCGGCAGCCCCGGCTGGTCAGCTGGCGCGGGTCTTTGGTGCCTATGGCGCCAAGGAAGCGGCATAAACCCTACCTACCCTTACCAATTCACCGGGCTATCCCGGTTCTGATGGAGAATGAAAATGGCTGATCTTGCTAAGATCGTTGAAGACCTGTCGGCGCTGACCGTTCTGGAAGCTGCTGAACTTTCGAAGATGCTCGAAGAAAAGTGGGGCGTTTCGGCCGCCGCTGCTGTCGCCGTTGCCGCTCCGGCTGCTGGCGCTGGCGCTCCGGCTGCTGAAGAAAAGGACGAATTCGACGTCGTCCTGACCGGCGACGGTGGTCAGAAGATCAACGTCATCAAGGAAGTCCGCGCGATCACCGGCCTGGGCCTGGGCGAAGCCAAGGCGCTCGTCGAAGGCGCGCCGAAGGCCGTCAAGGAAGGTGTCAACAAGGCCGAAGCCGAAGACATCAAGAAGAAGCTGGAAGCTGCCGGCGCGACCGTCGAACTCAAGTAAGTTCGCTGTCGTTCGCAGCGGTTGCCGCCGGCTCCCGGCGGAACCATGGCGACAAGAAAAAGGGCGGTGCCTTGCGGCGCCGCCCTTTTTCCTTGAGCGACGAACGAACCGGACGCGCGCGGCTGGTCAGCCTCTGGCTCAGCCCTTGGCGAAACCGGGGCGCAGGCCCGGGAGCGCGGGGCGGGTGTCCGGACGATGCACTTCCTGCTGCGCCGGGGCCGGTTCGGGACGCTGGGCGATATCCCACGCGCTGGCGGGCTGACGGCGCATGTCCTTCTGTCCGGCAAGCAGCGCATCATAATCCATCCGTTCGCGGCGATCATAAAAGCGCGCGCGCTTCAGCCGCTTCTTGAGCGTCAGGAACGGATTGTCTTCGCTCGGCCCGGCCATCGCCAGCGCCTCATGGCGGCCCATGCTGCCGTGCGGCGCCGTGGCAAAGGCGGGCGTCGAACGCGGCTTGGCGGGAGGGGCCGTAAAGACAGGCGCACGATTGGCTTCGGGCGCCGGAGCGGTGGCGACGTCTTCGTAGCGCTTGTCCTCGACAGTAAAGTCGGTGCGGCGGCGACGCATCAAGGCGAACGCTGCGCCGCCAGCGAGTAGCAGCGCTGCGGCACCGCCTGCGATTTCCCAGGGGAAGGCGTCGCCGCCCGCGTCGGCGCGCTGTGCGACCATAGGATCTGCGGGTTCGGCGACCGGCGTCGCAAGCGGCGGCGTCAGCGCGCTGTCTTCGGCGAGCGTCGATGCGGTTGCGCTAGTCGGTGCGGCCGGTTCGGTTGCCGGGCTTGCCGGGGCGGCCGCGGGCTCGCGGGTCCGCTCGGCCGGTGCGGCTTTCGCCTGACGTTCGGCGCGCGGCGCAGGAGCGGCCTCCGCCTGCGGTTCCGCCACCTTCGGCGTTGCTTCGGTAGCTGGGGGCGCGACGTCGAGCGGCACGCGGATGACCGGCGCAGGTGCGGGCGTCGCAGCCTGCGTCGTCTGCGGAGCCGGTGCGGCGACCGGTGGCACCATCACAACCGGCGGCGCGACGGGTTCGGGCGCCATCGCGGGGGGCGTGGTTTCGGCCGGCGCGGTCTGCGCAAAGGCGGCCGGGGTGGACAGGACCAGGAACGCGGCCATCGCGCTCGTGGCAGGGCGGAGGAGGGGGAGCTTCTTCGTCATAGTGAAAGGAAAACGAACCGCGCGTGAAAAGCGCTGCCAAATGACAGCGCTTTTCACGACGAGCCGTGGCGGCCCGGCGATTGGACGAAGAATCTTGGCGTCTAGTGCTGGTCTTTACATGTACGACAAGCACCATTTGCCGCTTCTCTGCTTAATCTCCTGCGGCTTTGATCAAGCGCGCGGACTGCAGCATTGCCTTGCCTATACCGGTTTCGTCTGCCGAGAGGGTCAGGCAGTTGCCCTTGTATTTAGGCTTATCGCATACCTCCCAGACGTCGCCGGGAAAGACGGCTATGCTGCCGACAAGGAAATCATGCCCCAGGCTGGGATTATCTTTGGCGATGCGATAGGATTCGCCGTCGAACTTTTGACCCTTGAAAAGGGTGAGCGTCCCTTTGAGCGTCTTCGCATTCTCGTCGGCCGCGACGGGCGACGAGAGGAACGCCAAGACGGCAAACGCGGCTGCAAAGTGCTTCATGTCTGTCTCCTTTCCCCAATCAATGTGGAAATGACTCCGCCGCGTCAACCGCTGGCCGTCCTAATCGGCGACCCAATTGCCGTGAAAGCCGGGCGGGATCCGGTGCGGCAGATGGATCACCGCTTGCGGCGTGCCGGCAAAATCGTCGGCGTTGAGGATGACGAGTTCGCTCGTTTCCTTGTTCATGTCGACCACCAGGCCGATCAGCCAGCCGTCATCTTCGGCGCCCGCGGCGCTGCGCGGCACGAAGACGAACTCGCCGGGGTGGCGTCCCGCACCGAAATTGCGGGCTTCGGTCGTGCCTTTTTCCAGATCGTGACGAAAGAGGCGGGTATCGGCGATCGCCATTTCGACCGCGTCACCGCCCGGGATGGCGACGCTGTAGATATAGCGATAGGGGCGGGTGGTCAGGCGCTCGTCGTAGCGCGGAAATTCCTGCGGATGATCGTGCAGAACCGTGCGCGTCGTCGTCCCCGCCACCGGGTCGATCGTCCAGCGTTCCATGCGCGACCGTTCGCTGTCGGGGCCGCGCTTCGAGCGCGCGAACATCGTGTCGTGCGCGACGACATCGACGATGACCTTGCCGTCGGTGGTTTCGAACGCATTGGCGGGGTGAAAGACATAGCAGGGATCGACCGGCACCCACACCACCTCGTCGCCACGGCCTTTCCTGGGGAGGAGGCCGACCCGCGCGGGATGGGCTTCGTTCCACGCATAGGGAAAGCGATAGCCCGCAAGCAGCGACTTCATCGAAAAGGTGACCGGCAGATCGAACACCAGCACGTAATTTTCGGTGATGGCGCAGTCGTGGATCGACGGACCGTCGCTCACTGCAACCGCTTCCTCGCGGATCACCTGCGCTTTGTCGTCGAGTACGACGTGCCAGACCTTGTTCATTTCGTCGCCGCGGTAGGTGATCGCATGCGTCTCGCCGGTGAGCGGGTCATGATGCGGGTGCGCCGTATAGGGGCCGGCGAGCGTGCCATCAAAGGGGTTGTGGGCGATCGTCGCGAGTTGATCGTCGAGTTCGACGGGCTTGCCGCCCGCCTCGACGATCGCAAAGGTACGTCCCGCCAATCCGACGACATTGGTGTTGGGGGCATCGAAGCCGTCGGTGCGCGGGCCGGGGGGGATCGGCTCGCCGAGCTTTGCGCATGCCTCGGTCCCGCGCACCCAGCGGTTGCGATACCAGTGCGCCTGGCCGTCGCCGATGCGCAGCCCGTGGACCATGCCGGCGCCCGTGAACCAGTGGTAGCTCGCGGGATCGGGGGGGAGAGCCGGGTTGGGGCCATTGCGCAGATAACGCCCCGAAAGCGCCGCGGGAATGTCCCCGTCGACGCGCAGGGCCTCGATCGTCAATTCCTCGGTCATCGGTTTGTGGATGCCGGTCAGATAGGGATGCGCGTCGGTGGGGCGGGGCAGGCGCTTGCGGTTGAAATCGGCGACCTTGCCGATTCCTTTGGTGACCGCGCCGCGGATCAGCGTTTCCATATTGCTCGCCATGCCCTTCTCCTTTCGCTTGCGCGACCGACTCGCGATGTTTACAGTGCAAACATGATCGACGAAGATAACAGTGTCAACATGGAAAATGTCGATGCGGTGGCGACGCCGCGTGGCAAGGGCTATCATCATGGCGACCTGCGCGCTGCGGTGATCGCCGCCGGGATGAAGCGGCTGACCGAGGGCGACGATGCGGAACTCGGCCTGCGCGCGCTGGCGCGCGACGTCGGCGTCAGCGCGACCGCGCTTTACCGGCATTTCCCCGACAAGGAGGCGCTGCTCGACGCGCTGGCCGACGAAGGATTGCGGCGGCTGGGGGCGTTGCAGGCGCAGGCGTGGCTCAAGGCGGGCGGCGGCAAGGCGGGCTTTCTTGCGATCGGTATCGCCTATGTCCGCTTTGCGCACGAAGACCCCGCTATCTTTCGGCTCAGCTTCACGCGCCAGATGCCCGAACGCTATCGCGAAGCGGGGACCGATGGCGGCGAAACCGCCTTCAACCTGCTGCGCGTCGGGGTGTCGCAGGCGCTGCCGCAGCTCGATGCGCCCGACGTCGCGGCGCTCCACGCCTGGTCATTGGTGCACGGGCTGGCAATGCTGATTCTCGACCGCCGGATCGAATGGGACGAAGCGCGGGTCGAACAGGTCGTCGCAATGACTTTCGGCGGGTTCGACTAACGCGATGATTTGCAGAGATTTCGCGCCCGTTCCCGGCTAAACAGGTGGCGATGTTAGCCATTTGTTTTCCAGTTTTTGCCAGATAACGGGCATGACGCGGACACTCCCCCCACGAGTAGAAGCGACGTTCTGGTCGCTGCTGATGGCGCTTGGCTATTTCATGCTCGCCAGCCTGTCGCTGCATGCGACGAAGGGGGAGGACAATATCGCCGCGATCTGGCCGCCGAGCGGCTATTTCCTGGCGTTGCTGCTGTTGATGCCGGGGCGCGCACGACCGGCGGCGATCGGCGCCGCAGCGGCGGCCAGCCTTGCCGCGAACATGCTGAGCGGGGCGCCCTTCCTGATGGCGGCGATTTTCACGCTCGCCAATTCGGTCGAGGCGGGGCTCGCCTTCTGGATCGTTCGCCGCCGCGAGGGCGAGGACCTCTCGTTCATGGTGCCGCGCGCCGTCGCCAGCTTCTGCCTTGCGGTGATCGTGGCCAGCATGGCCAGTGCCTTGATCGCGGGGGGCGGTACGATGCTGGCTTTCGGCGGCATCGGCCTCGACTTCTTCCTCTCGTGGATGACGACCGTGGCGCTCGGCATGCTGATCGTGGCGCCGCCGTTGATCATGCTGACGCGGCTTGTCGCGTCGAAGGCGCTCGACAATGCGACCATGCGCATGAAGATCGAAGCGATCTCGGTGCTCGCGCTTGCGGCGCTGATTACCGCGGTCAGCTTCGAACAATCGCACTTTCCGGCGACATTCCTTCCGGTCATCGCGGTGATCGTCGCCGCCTATCGCGTCGGTCCGTTCGGCGCCGCGGCCGGCATGCTCATCATCGCCGGCATCGCGGCCTGGCTGACCGGGCAGGGGCACGGGCCGGTCGCGGCGATGGAGGCCAGCGTCAAGGAGCAGGTCTTCTTCCTGCAATTCTATCTGCTGGCGCTTCAGTCGACCGCGCTGCCGCTCGCTGCATCGCTCGTCGTCCAGCGCCGGCTCGCCAAACGGCTCGAGCAGAGCAATCGCTGGCTGGTGCAGGCCGAAGCGGCTGCGCTGGTGGGCCATTGGCGCGTCGATCTGATGCGCTGGACGATCCACTGGTCGGACCAGACCTATCGCATCCACGGGCTCGAACCCGGCGCGCCGGTCAGTGTGACGACCAGCGTCGAGCAATATGTCGAAGAGGATCAGCCCGCGGTGAGGACGATATTGGAAGAGGCGGTGCGCACCGGCGAACCCTTCGAATATCAGGGACGGATCATCCGCGCCGACGGCGCGATACGCTATGTCAAATCGCACGGTTCGATCGAGCGCGGGCGCGGCGGGCGCAGCATCGGCATTTTCGGTACGGTGCAGGATGTCACCGCGACGGTCGAAAACGCCCGCAGCCTGGAAGCCGCGCGCAGCATCGCCGAAGAAGCTGCGAACACCGACATGCTCACGGGTCTGCCCAACCGGCGCTCGACACTCGCGCTGCTCAATCGTGCCTTGCTGGCGGCAGGCGAGGGCCGGACGCAACTCGCAGTGGCGATTTTCGACATCGATCATTTCAAGCAGATCAACGATCGTCACGGTCATGCAGTGGGCGACGAGGTCATCCGCTGGGTGGGGCAGCGCGCGAAGGCTACGCTGCGCGAAGAGGATGTCGTCGGCCGCTATGGCGGCGAGGAATTTGTGTGCATCTTTCAGGGGCCGAGCGCCCGGTCGGCGGAACTGGTCGCCGAGCGCATTCGGGCATCGATTGAAAAGGCCGATGTCGAGGCCGAAGGCCCGGCGCATGTCACGATCAGCATCGGCCTCGCGGCCTATGCCGCCGACGCCAGCGTCGAGGAATTGCTGCACCGCGCCGACAAGGCGCTCTATCTCGCCAAGCGCGAAGGGCGCAACCGGCTGCGCATGGCGGCCTGATCCGCGGACAAAAAGAAGGGCGCGAGGGATGTCCCTCGCGCCCACCTTTAACCAATCGCGCTGCGATCAGTTGGCTTCTTTTGCCGTCGCTTCCGCGGGCGCCGGATCGGCTGCCGCTTCGGCGGTCGCCGCGGGCTGCGCAGCAGCCTTGGCTTCGGCAATCGCCGCCGCAAACTGCTCGGCGGTGAAGCTGGTCGCCAGACCCTGCTGCGACTGGAAGAAAGCCGACTTCGGCAAGCGCATGTCGCCTTCGGCGGTCGTCAGCACGACGGCGTCGGCTTCGACAACCTTGACCTTGCCAACGATAGCGGTGCCCTTGGCGCTGCGGATGTCGGCGCCGGGGACGAGCGCGGCGTTCAGCGCCGCGGTGGCGGCGGCGGCCTGCTGGTCGAGCCAGGCGGTGAGCTGTTCGAGGGTCAGCGTGATCGCCGGACCCTTGTCGGTTTCCATGAACGACGTCTTGGGAAGCGCGACCGATTTGCCGTCGACCGTGATGACGACATTCGGGTCGGCAACGCTGGCGATCGGGCCGATCGCCTTGCCGGCCGAATCATAGACGGTCGTGCCGGGTGCGAGATTGATGGTCGGCGCCGCGGCGGGCGCGCTCTGCGCGAATGCCGGCGCGCCGGCGGCCATCGCGAGGCCGAGAGAGAGGGACGTGACAATGCCTGCGATCTTGCGCATAGCTTCTTTTCTCCTTGGTGGTTTTTGGATTGACATGGACCTTGAACGCACCCGGCGACGCGAAGGCCATGCCAAAGCTGCCGAACCGTGGCAGAGCCGGGACGAAGCGAGCCGCGGCGCGCGACAGGCACGGAATATTCGCCCCGCAGCGACGTCAGGGAACGGATGGATGCGATAGGAAATGCTATCTTGGTGTCCGCCAATTGACAGCGGCCGACCCCGATCCTATATCCGCCGCACACCTTTCCGTCCGGGAAGCGGCCTGACTTTGCGCGGCAGGCGGCACGAATAGGGCGGTCGGGATTTCGAGATGCGTTGGAAAGCTGCGGTAAACCGGCAACGGTTGCTTGCGGCTTTTTTGCGTCTCTATCGCGCTCGCGAGTCGAATTTTTACAGGCGAGACAATCCTTTATGGCGACCAAGGCGAAGTCGGTGGGCAAGGCCCTCGAAGCAACCGCAACCAAGCGAATCCGCAAGCTGTTCGGCAACATCCACGAAGCCGTGGAAATGCCCAACCTCATCGAGGTGCAGCGCGAATCCTATGAACAGTTCCTGCGTTCCGACCCGTCGGTCGGTTACGTCTCGGGCCTCGAAAAGACGCTGCGCAGCGTGTTTCCGATCCGCGACTTCGCCGGGACCGCGGAGCTGGACTTCGTTCATTACGAACTCGAAGAGCCCAAATATGACGTCGAGGAATGCCGTCAGCGCGGCATCACCTATGCGGCGCCGATGAAGGTCACGCTGCGCCTGATCGTCTTTGAAGTCGACAGCGAAACCGACACGCGTTCGGTTCTCGATATCAAGGAGCAGGACGTCTACATGGGCGACATGCCGCTCATGACCGAGAACGGCACCTTCTTCATCAACGGCACCGAGCGTGTCATCGTCAGCCAGATGCACCGTTCGCCGGGTGTGCTGTTCGACCATGACCGCGGCAAGACCCACTCGTCGGGCAAATATCTCTTTGCCGCGCGCGTCATTCCGTATCGCGGTTCGTGGCTCGATTTCGAATTCGACGCCAAGGACATCGTCAACGTCCGTATCGACCGCAAGCGCAAGCTTCCGGTGACCAGCCTGCTGTATGCGCTGGGCATGTCGGGCGAAGAAATCCTGAACTTCTTCTACGACCGCATGATCTTCGAACGTGCGGCCGATGGCTGGAAGATTCCGTTCGTCCTCGAAAACTGGCGCGGCGCGAAGCCGGCGTTCGATATCGTGGACGCCAAGACCGGCGAAGTCGTGTTCGCTGCCGGCCACAAGATCAGCCCGCGCCTTGCCAACAAGGCGGCGAAGGACGGTCTTGAAACGCTGCTGATCCCGACCGAGGAAATCTTCGGCCGTTACAGCGCCTATGACCTGATCAATGAATCGACCGGCGAGATCTACATCGAAGCCGGTGACGAAGTGACCGCGGAAAATCTGGAAAAGATGGACGCCGCCGGCATCGACAAGCTGGTGCTGCTCGACATCGACCACAACAACACCGGTCCGTGGATCCGCAACACGCTGAAGGCCGACAAGGCCGAGGATCGCGATCAGGCGCTGAGCGACATCTATCGCGTCATGCGCCCCGGCGAACCGCCGACGCGCGAAACCGCCGACGCGCTGTTCGCGGGCCTGTTCTTCGATCCCGAACGCTATGACCTGTCGGCGGTGGGCCGCGTCAAGCTCAACATGCGCCTCGGCCTCGATGCAGAGGACACGGTGACGACGCTGCGCAGCGAGGACATCCTCGCCGTGGTCAAGGAACTGGTGAACCTGAAGGACGGCAAGGGCGAGATCGACGATATCGACAATCTCGGCAACCGCCGCGTCCGTTCGGTCGGCGAACTGCTCGAAAACCAGTATCGCGTCGGCCTGCTGCGCATGGAGCGTGCGGTCAAGGAGCGCATGTCGTCGGTCGACGTCTCGACCGTGATGCCGAACGATCTGATCAACGCGAAGCCGGCGGTTGCTGCGGTGCGCGAATTCTTCGGCTCGTCGCAGCTTTCGCAGTTCATGGACCAGACCAACCCGCTGTCGGAAGTCACCCACAAGCGCCGCGTCTCGGCGCTCGGGCCGGGCGGTCTGACCCGCGAACGCGCGGGCTTCGAAGTCCGCGACGTCCATCCGACGCACTATGGCCGTATCTGCCCGATCGAAACGCCGGAAGGGCCGAACATCGGTCTGATCAACAGCCTCGCGACGTTCGCGCGCGTCAACAAATATGGCTTCATCGAAACCCCGTACCGCCGCGTCGTCGACGGCAAGGTGACGAGCGAAGTCGTCTATCTGTCGGCGATGGAGGAATCGAAGCACACGGTCGCGCAGGCGAACGCCGATCTCAACCCCGACGGCAGCTTCGTCGAGGAGCTGATCTCGGCGCGTGAAGCCGGCGAATTCCTGATGGCGCCGCGCGAACAGATCACGCTGATGGACGTGTCGCCGAAGCAGCTGGTTTCGGTTGCGGCCTCGCTCATTCCGTTCCTGGAAAACGATGACGCCAACCGCGCGCTGATGGGATCGAACATGCAGCGTCAGGCCGTGCCGTTGTTGCGGGCCGAAGCGCCCGTCGTCGGTACCGGCATGGAAGGCACCGTCGCACGCGATTCGGGTGCGGCCATCGCGGCACGCCGCGGCGGCATCATCGACCAGGTCGATGCGACGCGTATCGTCATCCGTGCGACCGACCTTGTCGAACCCGGCAAGTCGGGCGTCGACATCTATCGCCTCCAGAAGTTCCAGCGGTCGAACCAGAACACCTGCATCAACCAGCGTCCGCTGGTGAAGGTGGGCGACGTGATCCGCACCGGCGACATCATCGCCGACGGTCCGTCGACCGAGCTTGGCGAACTGGCGCTCGGCAAGAATGTGCTCGTCGCGTTCATGCCGTGGAACGGCTACAATTATGAGGACTCGATCCTCATTTCCGAGCGTATCGTGAAGGACGACGTCTTCACCTCGATCCACATCGAGGAATTCGAAGTCACCGCCCGCGACACGCGCCTCGGGCCGGAGGACATCACGCGCGACATTCCGAACGTCGGCGAAGAAGCGCTCCGCAACCTCGACGAAGCGGGCATCGTCTACATCGGCGCCGAAGTCGGTCCGGGGGACATCCTGGTCGGCAAGATCACGCCGAAGGGCGAAAGCCCGATGACGCCGGAAGAAAAGCTTCTGCGCGCCATCTTCGGCGAAAAGGCCAGCGACGTGCGCGACACGTCGCTCCGCCTGCCGCCGGGCGTTTCGGGTACCGTCGTCGAAGTCCGCGTCTTCAACCGTCACGGCATCGACAAGGACGAACGCGCGATCGCGATCGAACGCGAAGAAATCGAGCGTCTGAAGCAGGACGCCGACGACGAGCGCGCGATCCTCAACCGCGCGACCTTCTCCAGCCTCAAGGAACTGCTGGTCGGCCAGGCCACCAGCGCGGTGCCGAAGGGCATGAAGAAGGGCGACGTGCTGACCGAAGATCAGCTTGCCGAACTCGATCGCGCCGACTGGTGGAAGCTCGCCGTCGTCGACGACAAGGCGCAGGCCGCGCTCGAAGCGATCAAGGCGCAGTATGACGACGCGATCAAGCGGATCAACGCGAAGTATGAAGACCGCGTCGAAAAGCTGCAGCGCGGCGACGAACTCGCGCCGGGCGTGCTCAAGATGGTCAAGGTCTTCGTTGCCATCAAGCGCAAGCTGCAGTCGGGTGACAAGATGGCCGGCCGCCACGGGAACAAGGGTATCATCAGCCGCATCCTGCCGATCGAGGACATGCCGTTCCTCGAAGACGGCACGCATGTCGACGTGGTGCTCAACCCGCTGGGCGTGCCTTCGCGTATGAACGTGGGTCAGATCCTCGAAACGCACCTCGGCTGGGCATCGCGCGGTTTCGGCCGTCAGATCACCGCGGCGCTCGAAGATTGGCGTGCGGCAAACCCGAACCCCGAAGCGGGCGCGCCGCCTGAAGCGGTGCGTGAGGCGCTGCTCACCGCCTATGGCGACGATTATGCCGACGACATCAAGGGTCGCAGCAATGATCAGATCGTCGAGATGGCGGGCCGCCTGTCGCTCGGCATTCCGTTCGCGACGCCGGTGTTCGACGGTGCGCGCGAAGGCGATGTGTCGACGATGCTCGAACGCGCCGGGCTCGACCGGTCGGGTCAGGTCGATCTGTACGACGGCCGCACGGGCGATCGTTTCGACCGCAAGGTGACGGTGGGATATATGTATATCCTGAAGCTCCATCACCTTGTCGACGACAAGATCCACGCGCGCTCGATCGGGCCGTACAGCCTCGTCACCCAGCAGCCGCTGGGCGGTAAGGCGCAGTTCGGCGGCCAGCGCTTCGGTGAAATGGAAGTGTGGGCGCTTCAGGCTTATGGCGCCGCCTACACGCTGCAGGAAATGCTGACGGTGAAGTCGGACGACGTGATCGGCCGCACCAAGGTTTACGAAGCGATCGTCAAAGGCGACGACACCTTCGAGGCCGGCATTCCCGAAAGCTTCAACGTGCTCGTCAAGGAAATGCGCTCGCTGGGCCTCAACGTCGAATTGTCGTCCTATTCGGACGATGACGACGATCAGGGTCCGGACGCTCTTCCCGAAGCCGCCGAATGATTTTCCTCACCCCCTTCCGCCAGCGGCGGAGGGGGGAAGAGTGGAGCTAGAATATGAACCAGATTACCAACTTCATGAACCCGGTCGCGAAGCCCGAAACCTTCGACATGATCAAGATCGGCATCGCGAGCCCGGAGCGTATCCGCTCGTGGTCGTTCGGCGAGATCAAGAAGCCCGAAACGATCAACTACCGTACGTTCAAGCCCGAACGCGACGGCCTGTTCTGCGCGCGCATCTTCGGTCCGATCAAGGATTATGAATGCTTGTGCGGCAAGTACAAGCGCATGAAATACAAGGGCATCGTCTGCGAAAAATGCGGTGTCGAAGTCACGGTGACCAAAGTCCGCCGCGAACGCATGGGCCATATCGAACTCGCCGCCCCCGTCGCGCACATCTGGTTCCTGAAGTCGCTGCCGTCGCGCATCGGCCTGCTGCTCGACATGCAGCTCAAGCAGCTTGAGCGCGTCCTCTATTTCGAAGCCTATATCGTTCTCGAACCCGGCCTGACGCCGCTCGAGAAGTTCCAGCTTCTGACCGAGGACGAACTGCTCGACGCGCAGGACGAATATGGCGAGGACGCCTTCTCGGCCGGGATCGGCGCCGAGGCGATCCGCGTGCTCCTCGAAGGGCTCGACCTCGAACAGGAACGCGTCGACCTGATGGAAGAGCTGGCGACGACCAAGTCGGAGCTGAAGCCCAAGAAGATCATCAAGCGTCTGAAAGTCGTCGAAAGCTTCATCGAATCGGGCAACCGGCCCGAATGGATGATCCTCGAAGTCATTCCGGTCATCCCGCCCGAACTGCGCCCGCTGGTGCCGCTCGACGGCGGCCGCTTCGCGACGTCGGATCTCAATGACCTGTATCGCCGCGTCATCAACCGTAACAACCGCCTGAAGCGCCTGATGGAGCTGCGTGCGCCGGACATCATCGTCCGCAACGAAAAGCGCATGCTGCAGGAAGCCGTCGACGCGCTGTTCGACAACGGCCGCCGCGGCCGCACGATCACCGGTGCCAACAAGCGTCCGCTGAAGTCGCTGTCCGACATGCTCAAGGGCAAGCAGGGCCGCTTCCGTCAGAACCTGCTCGGCAAGCGCGTCGACTATTCGGGCCGTTCGGTCATCGTGACCGGTCCCGAACTCAAGCTGCACCAGTGCGGCCTGCCGAAGAAGATGGCGCTCGAACTGTTCAAGCCGTTCATCTACGCGCGCCTCGACGCCAAGGGTCTGTCGATGACCCTGAAGCAGGCGAAGAAGTGGGTCGAAAAGGAACGCAAGGAAGTCTGGGACATCCTCGACGAAGTCATTCGCGAGCACCCGGTCCTCTTGAACCGCGCCCCGACGCTTCACCGCCTCGGCATCCAGGCGTTCGAACCCGTGCTGATCGAGGGCAAGGCGATCCAGCTTCACCCGCTGGTCTGCGCCGCGTTCAACGCCGACTTCGACGGCGACCAGATGGCCGTGCACGTCCCGCTGAGCCTCGAAGCGCAGCTGGAAGCGCGCGTGCTGATGATGTCGACCAACAACATCCTCAGCCCCGCGAACGGCAAGCCGATCATCGTTCCGTCGCAGGACATGGTCCTCGGCCTCTATTATCTGTCGATGGAACGCGAAGGCGAACCGGGCGAGGGCATGCTGCTGGCCGACATGGCCGAAGTGCACCAGGCGCTCTACACGGGCGCGGTTACGCTGCACTCGAAGATCACCAGCCGCGTTCCGCAGACCGACGAAGCCGGCAATGAATATCTGCGCCGCTTCGAAACAACGCCGGGCCGCATGCTGATCGGCGAATGCCTGCCGAAGTCGCACACCGTGCCCTTCGACGTCGTCAACCGCCTTCTGACCAAGAAGGAAATCGGCGATGTGATCGATCAGGTCTATCGTCACACCGGCCAGAAGGAGACGGTGCTGTTCGCCGACGCGATCATGGCGCTGGGCTTCCGCCACGCGTTCCGTGCCGGCATCTCGTTCGGCAAGGACGACATGATCATCCCCGACGCCAAGGAAAAGCTGGTCGACGAGACCCGCGCGCTGGTGAAGGATTTCGAGCAGCAATATCAGGACGGCCTGATCACGCAGCAGGAAAAGTACAATAAGGCCATTGATGCGTGGTCGCAGTGCGGCGACAAGGTCGCGAACGCGATGATGGACGAAATCCGGGCGACGCCGAAGCTCGACGACGGCCGGCTTGCTCCGGTCAACTCGATCTACATGATGGCACACTCGGGCGCGCGTGGTTCGCCGGCGCAGATGAAGCAGCTCGCCGGCATGCGCGGCCTGATGGCCAAGCCGTCGGGCGAGATCATCGAAACGCCGATCATCTCGAACTTCAAGGAAGGCCTGACCGTTCTCGAGTATTTCAACTCGACCCACGGTGCCCGTAAGGGTCTGGCCGACACCGCGCTCAAGACGGCGAACTCGGGTTACCTGACCCGCCGTCTGGTCGACGTGTCGCAGGACTGCGTCGTGATCGAGGATGATTGCGGCACGACCCGTGGTATGGAAATGCGCGCGATCATCCAGGGCGGTTCGACGATCGCCTCGCTGGGCGAGCGCATCCTGGGCCGTACGACGCTCGAGGATGTTGCCGACAAGGACGGCAATGTCATCGCTCCCGTCGGCACGCTGCTCGACGAAGCCACGGTCGCCCGGATCGAGGAAGCCGAAGTGCAGGCGGTGAAGATCCGCTCGCCGCTGGTCTGCGAAGCCAGCCTGGGCGTCTGCGCCAAATGCTACGGCCGCGACCTTGCGCGCGGTACGCCGGTGAACATCGGCGAAGCGGTCGGCGTCATCGCGGCGCAGTCGATCGGTGAACCGGGCACGCAGCTGACGATGCGGACCTTCCACATCGGCGGTGCGGCGCAGGTCAACGAACAGTCGAACCTTGAAGCGATTTCGGACGGCACGATCGAATATCGCGACATGGAAACGATCGTCGACCAGCGCGGTCGCCGTCTGGCGCTGTCCCGTTCGGGCGAAATCGCGGTCATCGACAGCGAAGGCCGCGAACGTGCGACGCACAAGCTGCCCTATGGTGCGCAGATCATGCACAAGAACGGCGAGAAGGTGAAGAAGGGCGACCGGATTGCCGAATGGGATCCGTTCACCATGCCGCTCATCACCGAAAAGAACGGCATCGTGAAATATCAGGATCTGGTCGATGCCAAGACCCTGACCGAACAGGTCGACGAAGCGACAGGTATCGCCCAGCGCGTCGTGATCGAATATCGCACCACCGGTCGCGGCAAGAAGGAAGACCTTCAGCCGCGCCTGACCCTGCTCGACGATGCTTCGGGTGAAGCAGCGCGCTATCTGCTCGCGGTCGGCACGATGATCTCGGTCGAAGACGGTCAGGAAGTGAAGGCGGGCGACGTTCTGGCCCGTGTCACCCGCGAAGCGTCGAAGACGCGCGACATCACCGGCGGTCTGCCGCGTGTTGCCGAGCTGTTCGAAGCGCGCATTCCGAAGGACAATGCGGTCATCGCAAAGCTTTCGGGCCGCATCGAATTCGTCAAGGATTACAAGGCGAAGCGGAAGATCGCGATCGTTCCGGAAGAGGGCGATGCGGTCGAGTATCTGATCCCAAAATCCAAGGTGCTCGAAGTGCAGGAAGGCGACTATGTGAAGCGCGGCGACGCGCTGATCTCGGGCTCGCCGAATCCGCACGACATCCTCGACGTGATGGGTGTCGAAGCGCTGGCCGAATTCCTCGTCGCGGAAATCCAGGAAGTCTACCGACTGCAGGGCGTGAAGATCAACGACAAGCACATCGAGGTGATCGTTCGCCAGATGCTGCAGAAGGTCGAGATCACCGATGGCGGCGACACCACGCTGCTGCCGGGCGAACAGCTCGATTATCTGGAGATGATGGAATATAACGCCAAGCTGCCGAAGAACGGCAAGCCCGCCGAAGGGCGCCCGGTTCTCCTGGGCATCACGAAGGCGAGCCTGCAGACGCGCAGCTTCGTCTCGGCGGCATCGTTCCAGGAAACGACCCGCGTCCTCACCGAAGCATCGGTGCAGGGCAAGGTCGACTCGCTGATGGGCCTCAAGGAAAACGTCATCGTCGGCCGCCTCATCCCGGCGGGTACCGGCGCGGCGATGAACCGCATCCGCGTCACCGCCTCGTCGAAGGACGCGGCGCTGCGTGCCGCCATGCGCGCTGCCAATGAAGCGCATCTCATCGCGCCGCAGACCGCGGCCGAAGAGCATGCCGCCGAACTGGCGCAGGGCCCCGAAGCGGCGATGGGCGACGATCCGCTCGGCGCGGTCGAAGGGGAAACCCACGGCACCGACGCCGATGCCGGCGATTATCTGATCCAGAGCGACGAGGACTAAGTCCTCGCGCCCTGGGGCTGCAGATACGCCACCGAAGAAAAGCCCCACCGGAGCGATCCGGCGGGGCTTTTTCTTTATCCTTGGGGGTTTCGGCCGGATGCCGCCTGCGCCGCTATCAGCTCGCGCCGACCTCCAGCCCGCGCTGGACGGCCGGGCGCGCAAGGCCGCGGTCGAGCCATGCCTGCACATGTTTGAAGCGATCGAAACCGACGATGTCGGCCGCGCCATAGAAACCGATCAGGTTGCGCACCCAGCCGAGCATCGCGATATCGGCGATGCTGTAATCGGCGTCCATCACCCAGTCCCGGCCATCGAGCCGCGCGTCGAGGACGCCCAGCAACCGCGCCGATTCCGCCGCGTAACGATCGCGCGGGCGCTTGTCCTCATAGTCGCGACCCGCGAATTTGTGGAAGAAGCCGAGCTGGCCGAACATCGGTCCCATGCCGCCCATCTGCCACATCACCCACTGGATCGCTTCGTAACGCCGGTTCGCCTCGGCGGGCAGGAACTGGCCGGTCTTGTCGGCGAGATAGATCAGGATCGCCCCCGATTCGAACAGCGCCAGCGGGGTGCCGTTCGGTCCGTCGGGATCGTAGATCGCGGGAATCTTGCCATTCGGATTGAGCGCCAGAAAGGCCGGGTCATGACTTTCGTTGGCCATGATGTCGATGCGCTGCGCTTCATAGGGCAGGCCGCATTCCTCGAGCATGATGCTGGGCTTGACCCCGTTCGGGGTCGGCGCGGTGAAAAGCTGCAGCCGCTCGGGATGCTGTGCGGGCCATTTGGCGAAGACGGGATGTGCAGCGGTCATGCGCCGGCCTCCCGCTTCAGATGTTCGTGGTGGCGGATCACCTCGTCGATGATGAAGCGCAGGAATTTTTCGCTGAATTCGGGATCGAGGTCGGCCTCGCGCGCCAGCGTGCGCAGCCGTTCGACCTGCCGTGCCTCGCGGTCGGGGTCGGCGGGGGGCAGGTCGATCTTCGCCTTGAGTTCGCCGACCGCCTTCGTCACCTTGAACCGTTCGGCGAGCATATAGACGAGCGCCGCGTCGATATTGTCGATGCTCTGGCGGTAGCGGCTGAGTTGATCGTCCATGCGCGGCTCCTCTTGCGTCGGGCACGCTTGGCACCGGCGGGGGGCGGGTGGCAAGCCGAAAGTCGTTGCAAAATTGCAGGCGCACGGCCAAGGCAGCCCGTGTCATGACTGCCGAAATCCATCAGCTCCACGGCGACCGTCCGCCCTCGCTCGATCCGATGATGGCGCTTGTCGCCGCCGACATGAACGAGGTGAATTCGGTCATCCTCGACCGAATGCAGTCCGAAATTCCGCTCATTCCCGAACTCGCCGGCCATCTGATCGCGGGCGGTGGCAAGCGGATGCGCCCGATGCTGACGCTCGCCTGCGCGCAGTTGCTCGACTATCCCGGGCGCCGCCATTGCAAGCTCGCCGCCGCGGTCGAATTCATCCATACCGCGACCCTGCTCCACGACGATGTCGTCGACGGATCGGACCTGCGCCGCGGGCGCAAGACCGCCAACATCATCTGGGGCAACAGCGCGTCGGTGCTCGTCGGCGATTTCCTGTTCGCGCGTTCGTTCGAACTGATGGTCGAGGACGGCTCGCTCAAGGTGCTAAAGATCCTCAGCCATGCTTCGGCGGTGATCGCGGAAGGCGAAGTGAACCAGCTTTCGGCGCAGCGCCGTGTCGAAACCAGCGAGGACCAATATCTCGCGATCATCAACGCCAAGACCGCCGAACTGTTTGCCAGCGCGTGCAAGATCGCCGCGGTCGTTGCCGAGCGCGACGAGGCGACCGAGGCAGCGCTCGACGCATACGGCCGCAATCTGGGCATCGCCTTTCAGCTTGTCGACGATGCGATCGACTATGTTTCGGACGCCGAAACGATGGGCAAGGGCGTCGGCGACGATTTCCGCGACGGCAAGGTCACCCTGCCGGTCATCCTCGCTTACGCGCGCGGCAGCGCCGAAGAACGCGAATTCTGGAAGCAGGCCATCGTCGGCCACCGCGCTTCGGACGACGATCTCGCCTATGCGACCTCGCTGCTGCTCAAGCACGACACGATCGCCGACACGCTGGCGCGCGCGCGGCATTATGGTCAGCGCGCGGTCGATGCCATCGGGGGCTTTCGCAGCAGCCAGGCCAAGGCGGCGCTGACCGAAGCCGTCGCCTTTGCGGTCGCCCGCGCCTATTGAGGCGGCGATGACGACCGCCGGGCCCTTCCTGCCCATCGACGCGGTGCTGCCCGACATCATGGCGGCGCTGCTCTTGAAGCCCAACGCCGTCGTCGTCGCGCCGCCGGGCGCGGGCAAGTCGACGCGCGTCGCGCCGGCCTTGCTGCGCGAGCCATGGTGCAAGGGCGCGGTGTGGCTGCTCTCGCCACGGCGCCTCGCGGCGCGGGCGGCGGCCGAGCGCATTGCCGAGGAAATGGGCGAAGCGGTCGGCGGGACGGTCGGCTATGCGACGCGCCTCGACAGCAAGCAGTCTGCGGCGACGCGCCTTCTGGTGATGACGCCGGGTCTGTTCCGCAACCGCATTCTTGCCGATCCTGAACTGCAAGGCGTGTCGGCGGTGTTGTTCGACGAAGTCCACGAACGCAGCCTCGACGGCGATTTCGCGCTCGCGCTCGCAATCGATGCGCAGCAGGGGCTGCGTGACGATCTGCGGCTCGTCGCAATGTCGGCGACGCTCGACGGCGCGCGCTTCGGAGCGCTGCTCGGCGATGCGCCGGTGGTCAAGAGCGAAGGCAAGAGCTGGCCGCTTGATCTGCGCCATATCGGGCGCCGCGCCGAGGATCGGCTGGAAGCGAGCGTGCTTGCGGCGGTGCGGCAGGCGCTGGCCGACGAGAAGGAAGGCGACATGCTCGCCTTTCTGCCCGGCGCCGCCGACATCGAGCGCGCAGCGGCGGCGGTCGAGGCGGCGGGTCTGCCACTCGTGGTTCATCGCCTTCATGGGCAGATCGACCCCGCGATGCAGCGCAAGGCGCTGGTCCGCGACCCCGGCGGCGCGCGCAAGCTGATCCTCGCGACGAGCATTGCTGAAACCAGCCTGACCATCGACGGGGTGCGAATTGTGATCGATGCCGGCCTGTCGCGGCGTCCGCGCTTCGACAAGGCGGCGGGTATCGCGCGACTGGTCACCGAACGCGCGAGTCAGGCGTCGGCGACGCAGCGCGCGGGGCGCGCGGCGCGGCAGGGGCCGGGAGTTGCCTACCGGCTGTGGGAGGCGGCGGCGACCGCCGGGATGCCCCCCTTCGATCCGCCCGAAATCCACGAGAACGACCTGATGCCCGTGGTGCTCGACTGCGCGAGCTGGGGGATCGTCGACCCGCGCCAGCTCGGTTGGCTCGATCCGCCATCGCCCGCTGCGATCGCAGAGGCGAAGGCGCGGTTGCAGGCGATCGGTGCGCTGGGCGAGGATGGGCGGATTACCGCGCATGGCAAGGCGCTCGCGGCGGTGCCGCTGCCGGTCCCGCTTGCGCACATGCTGCTCGACGCGGCGGCGGCGGGCGAGGGCGATCTGGCAGGGGAACTGGCGGTCCTGCTGACCGAGCCGGGCCTCGGCGGCCGCGGCGCCGATGTCGAGGCACGGCTGGGGCGCTGGCGCGGCATCAGGGGCGAGCGTGCCGAGGGTGCGCGGCGGCTCGCGCGACGGCTTGCCGGGGTTGGCGGGCGATTGGCGTCCGGTCCGCGAACGGACGAAACACGCTCGATCGGCGGCTGGATCGCCACCGCCTGGCCCGACCGCGTTGCGCGCCAGCGCGCCGGCCAGCGCGGCGAATATCTCAGCGTCGGGGGACGGGCCTACAAGATCGATCCCGTCGACCCGCTCGCCAATGCCGAATGGCTCGCCATCGCCGATGCGCAGGGCCATGCCGCCGGCGTCCGCATCCTCGCCGCTGCGCCGATCGCGGCGGCCGAGGTCGAGGCGATCTTCGCTGATCGCATCGTCCAGCAGAGCGCAAGCGTCTATGACGCCGCGAACGACCGCGTCGATCACCGGCGCGAGCGGAGACTGGGCGCGATCGCGCTGTCAAGCGGCAAGGCCGGGCGCGATGCGGGCGCGGAGGATGATGTGGCGGTCCGGCTTGCCGCGGTTCGCGACAAAGGGCTGGGGCTGATCGGCTGGGGGGCCGCGGCGCAGGCGCTGCGCCAGCGCGCGTCCTTTGCCGGGCTCGACGCGTTGTCGACGGGCGCGCTCGCCGACAGCCTCGACCTGTGGCTTGAACCGTTGCTCGATGGGGCGCGCGGGCTGCGCGATATTGGCGATCGCCGGCTTACCGATGCGCTGATGGGGTTGCTCGACTGGCCGGCGCGGCAATTGCTCGAAAAGCTCGCTCCCGCCGATTACACCACCCCTGCCGGCAGCCGTCATGCGATCGATTATGGCGCCGAGGGCGGCCCGACGGTCAGCGTGCGGGTGCAGGAAATGTACGGGCTGGCGCGCCATCCGACCGTCGGCGACCCGCCGATTCCGCTGGTTCTGGCGTTAACCTCGCCCGCGCACCGTCCGATCCAGACGAGCCGCGACATCGCGTCGTTCTGGAGCGGAAGCTGGCGCGAGGTCGCGAAGGAAATGCGCGGCCGCTATCCCAAGCATAGCTGGCCCGACGATCCGGCGACCGCGCGCCCGACGTTGCTGACCAAGGCGGCGCAGGCGCGGCGCGATGCGCAATAGCCCCCTTTTCGCGGCGCGACAGAGCCGCTAAGGCGACGGCATAGCAATCCAGTCAGGGACTCTCCGATGAAAGCGCGTATTTTCCAGAAGCCCAAGAATGCGATGCAGTCGGGCCGTGCCGGCACCCAGCGCTGGTTCCTGGAATATGCCCCTGCCGAAGCGCGCAAGGCCGATCCGCTGATGGGCTGGGCGGGTAGCGGCGATACGCAGCGGCAGCTTCGTCTGAGCTTCGCAACGCGCGACGAAGCGATTGCCTATGCGGCGAAGAACGGGATCGAGGTCGAAGTCATGCCGACCCCGGTGCGCACGCTCAAGATCCAGGCTTACGCCGACAATTTCCGTTGATTGATCGTCGTCCCCGGGTTTGCGGGGGCGACGCGGGCCATTCGCCTGTCGGCGCTTATTCCGCGTCGGGCTGCAACAGCTTGTGCAGGTGGACGACGACATATTTCATCTCGGCATCGTCGACCGTGCGCTGCGCGGCGGCGCGCCAGGCCTTTTCGGCCGACTTGTAATCGGGAAACAGGCCCACGACGTCGAGGTTCGACAGGTCGACGAAATCGAGGCCCTGCGGATCGCTGACGCGCCCGCCGAACACCAGATGCAGTTTGCTCATTTTCAGGTTCCTTGCCGCTACGGCGTGGGGAGGGGAGAGGCCGAGGCCCCTAACAGCACCGCGCCGTCCGGGCAAGTAGGCCCGGCATAGGCTTTAGTCGGATTTGCGACCCTTCGGAAGCAGCGAACCGAGCAGTGCGCCGATCGCGGCGGCACCGGCGAGCAGCGTCAGCGGCTGGTCCTTCGCGATGTCCTTGAGCTTGCCGTTGGCGCGGGTCGCCTGCGCCTTGCCCTTTTCATAGGCGTGACCGGCGGCTTCGCGCGCGGCGTCGGCCTGTTCGCGCCCCTTTGCGGCAAGCTCGCTCGACGCGGCGCGGGTGCGGTCTGCGAGGTCGCTCGTCGCAGCACGGGCGCGGCCATAGCCTTCCTGGATGCGCGCCTTGGCCGCCTCGGCGGTCGCACGCGCATTTTCGGCGGTTTTCTCCGCAAGTTCACTCGCTTTTGCCTGCGCGTCGCGGGCGGTTTCACCGAAGGGCTTCATCATCTTCCTCCATTTGTTCGATATCTTCGGCCGCGCCCGCGGTAGCGGGACGCAGCCGGTCGGCAAGATCGCTCGCCACATTCTGGATGCGCCGCGCGAGGCGGGGGGCATGCTCCTTGATCGGCTCGCGCAGGAGCCACAGCGTACCGGCGACCGCGGCCAGCGCGATCGGCAGGCGGTTGCTGCGAAATTCATCGCGGACCGCCTGCGCGGTGTCGTCGACCTTTGCCTGCAAGCGATATTTGCCGCGATCGATGAGCGCACTCGGTTTGAAGGCGGCGCGCGCCGTGTCGGCCTGACGCCGCAAGGCCGCGCGCTGCAGCATCGACCGGCGCAGCGCGTTGACGAGGCGGTTGCGGGCGGCGGACATCAGTCGTCACTCCCTTGCGGTGACAGGTCGCTGCGCAGGGCAAGCTTCACATCGCCCGCACTTCGCTTTGCGCGCCAGCCGGCGAAGCCCGCGAGCCCGATGAGCGCCGCGACCACGATCAGCGTCGCGAGCAGCGGGCCCACGTGCGGCGCGAGCACCAGGATCGCGCCGAAGGCAACCGCGAGCAACGCCACGAGCAGCGCGCAGGCCGCGACGAAGCCCCACGCCGACGCCCATTTGACCCCGTGCGAGGCCAGCGCACCGCGCGCTTCGAGAAGCGCCAGTTCGGCCTGCACCGTCTGCTTGGCATCGTCGACGAGATCGCGGACGATATCTTCGAGCGGTACCGGCGGCGGCGTGCTGGGCGGCCCGTCGGGCGCATAGCCGTGGCTGACGCCCCCGAAGCCGTGCGGATCGGACGCCGATGCAGAGGTCGGTGGAGGGGTCGGTTTCTGTGCGGGCAAGGGGCGATCAGTCGTTGCTCGACCCGCCCTTGAGCATACGGGCCAGCACGAAGCCGATCACCGCCGCCGCACCAACCGCGACCGCCGGGCTCTTCTTGACGAAATCGCGGGTCGCACCCGCCAGTTCGTCGAGATCCTTCTGATCGAGGGACGAGGCAAGGCCGGCCACCGTGGTCGCGGCGGAGCGGGCATAATCGCCATATTGCTTGCCGAATTTCGAATCCACCGTGTCAGCGCTATCCTCGAGCATCTTGGCGAGGCTGCCGACGGTTTCGGCCGCCTTGTCCTTGCCCTTGGTCGCGGCTTCGCGCGCCTTTGCCGATGCCTGATTGGCAAAGCTCGTCGCATCTTCCTTGATCGATGCGGCCTTCTTCGACGCTTCGGCCTTGATCGTGTCGCGGGTCACGGCGAGCTGGTCGCGGATCGGATGATCCTTTGCCGCCGCCTTCGCCTTCGCGGCCGGCGCTGCCTTGGTGGCGGCGGGCTTTGCGGGTGCCTTGGGGCGGGGAGCTGCCTTCTTGGTCGCGGGAGTAGCGGCTTTGGCCATCACATCGTCCTCTTCATTCTTGTTGGGGGCGCGCACGCGTCGCGCCGTCCGCGGTCCTACCTCAATCTATATAGCAAGCGCGGCGATTTGGTTCCATAGCGCGCCGAAAATCCCGTGAAATTCCTATGCGACGTGTTGCTTTGGCGGCGGGGCGCCGATAACAGGCGGGCGCCTTTCCAACCGGCCGCCCCTTCGGCCCCGCAGCAGGACCCGACCCATGACCGCCATCATCGACATTCACGGCCGCGAAATTCTCGACAGCCGCGGCAATCCGACCGTCGAAGTCGACGTGCTGCTCGAAGACGGCAGCTTCGGCCGCGCCGCGGTTCCTTCGGGCGCTTCGACCGGCGCGCACGAGGCGGTCGAACTGCGCGATGGCGACAAGGGCCGCTATCTGGGCAAGGGCGTTACGAAGGCGGTTGCCGCCGTCAATGGCGAGATTGCCGAGACGCTGATCGGCCTCGATGCCGAGGATCAACGCGAGCTCGACATGGCGATGATCGACCTCGACGGCACGCCCAACAAGGGCCGCCTCGGCGCCAATGCGATCCTGGGCGTCAGCCTGGCGGCGGCAAAGGCCGCGGCCGACGCGCGCGGCCTGCCGCTCTACCGCTATGTCGGCGGCGTCTCCGCCCGCACGCTGCCGGTGCCGATGATGAACATCATCAACGGCGGCGAACATGCCGACAACCCGATCGACGTCCAGGAATTCATGATCATGCCCGTCGGCGCCGGCAGCATCGCCGAAGCCGTGCGCTGGGGCAGTGAAATATTCCACACGCTGAAAAAAGGCCTGTCGGCGAAGGGCCTCGCCACCGCGGTTGGCGACGAAGGCGGCTTCGCCCCGAACCTCGCGTCGACGCGCGCTGCGCTCGACTTCATCGCCGCGTCGATCGATCAGGCGGGCTTCAAGCTTGGCAGCGACGTGGTGCTGGCGCTCGACTGCGCCGCGACCGAGTTCTTCAAGAACGGCAAATATGAGATCAGCGGCGAAGGCCTGTCGCTCAGCCCTGAGCAGATGGCCGACTATCTTGCCGCGCTGGTCAAGGATTACCCGATCAAGTCGATCGAGGACGGGATGAGCGAAGATGATTTCACCGGCTGGAAGGCGCTGACCGACCTGATCGGCGACAAGTGCCAGCTCGTCGGCGACGATCTGTTCGTCACCAACCCGGTGCGGCTGGAGGAGGGCATCAAGACCGGCCTCGCCAACTCGCTGCTCGTCAAGGTCAACCAGATCGGCACGCTGTCGGAAACGCTCGACGCGGTCGATATGGCGCACCGCGCGCGCTATACCGCGGTGATGTCGCACCGTTCGGGCGAGACCGAGGATGCGACGATCGCCGACCTCGCGGTCGCGACCAACTGCGGCCAGATCAAGACCGGCAGCCTTGCGCGTTCGGACCGGCTTGCGAAGTACAACCAGCTCATCCGCATCGAGGAAGAGCTGGGCGACATGGCCCGCTATCCGGGGGCTGCGATTTTCGGGTGATGGCTTGGGTGGGGTGACCATGTATGTCGGAAGGAATTATTCGCAAGTCGCTACCCGACATGTTGAGGGCGGCAGTGAGCAGGGGCCTTCCGCAAGGTTGGGTGTATCTTCCTGACGGCGAAATTACCGTCGCGTCCGATTGCGTCCTGATTGCCGATGAGGCGTATCAGGATGAAGAGGAACTGGGGGTTATTGGGCGTCAGCTCGGGTTTCCGAGGGAGGGGCTGGACACGCAAACAGTTGAAGATGTTTGCGATGCAGCTGCTAGGTTGTCCGCTTCTCCCGACGATGAAGTCTACGTTCAGGCGTTCGTATATTATTGGAAGTTTGACGCGTATCTTCCGTCCCTTGGCGCACCTGATCCGCTCCCTGCAGATATTGTTCTTCGAGAGCTGGATAGGGAGTTTTACGACTCTTTGGGTGAGGAAAGGGCGGCATCTCGTTGTCGTCGTGAAGGATGCGAACGTGGCGCTGTTAATATGAGTGCTTTCTGTCGGAAGCATCATTTTGAGATGGTTCGTCTGCGACCCTGCATTTTCGAATAGCAAATGATATTGGAAAACTACGGTTTGCCGCCTTGACGCCGCGAATCAACTCTGATTCAAGAACCGAAATGACGCAGCGCCACAAATTCCGTAAATCGATGAGCCGGGCGGTCGGGCCGACGGTGGCGCTGATCGCGGTGCTGGCGATGATCGGCTATATCATTTTCGGGCCCACCGGCCTTTATGCGTGGGGCGATTACGGCCAGTCGGTCGAAAAGAAGCGCGTCATCCTGTCCGAGCTCACCAAGAAGCAGAACGAGCTGCAGAACCGGGTGAACCTGCTCGGGCGACAGCGCGTCGATCCCGATCTGGCCGACGAATATGTTCGCGAAAAGCTGGGCGTGATGCACCCCGACGAGATCGCCATTCCGATGGACCCCGCGGAAAAGCCCGCGGCCCCCGCGCCCAAGGCCGACGGCCAGCGCTGACCGGCGCTTTCCCGCCGATAAATGCATAGGTAGCCACGCAGTCGCGCCATGCCCGCGGGGCGTTGCCAAGCGGGGCGTCGCTCTCCTATAGGGGCCTTGCCGTAACGGCCAAACGCAAAGGATATCGCCTTGGCAAAAGCACCCGCGCGCAAGACTGCCGCGCCAAAAAAGACTGCATCCACCCCAGCTGCCGCGAGCAATCGCGAAACCCCGCGCGAGCCCGTCCCCTATGCGGCGACGCCCGAAGAGCTCGAGAAATTCTATCGCGAGATGCTGCTCATCCGCCGCTTCGAGGAAAAGGCGGGCCAGCTTTACGGCCTCGGCCTGATCGGCGGCTTCTGCCACCTTTATATCGGGCAGGAAGCCGTGGCGGTCGGTCTGCAGTCGGCGCTCGACGGCGACAAGGACAGCGTGATCACCGGCTATCGCGATCATGGCCATATGCTCGCCTATGGCATCGATCCGAAGGTCATCATGGCCGAACTGACCGGGCGCGCGGCCGGCATCTCGAAGGGCAAGGGCGGCTCGATGCACATGTTCAGCGTCGAGCATAAATTCTACGGCGGGCACGGCATCGTCGGCGCGCAGGTCGCGCTGGGCACCGGGCTTGCCTTCGCGCACAAATATCGCGGGGACGGCGGCGTTGCGATGGCCTATTTCGGCGATGGCGCCGCTAACCAGGGCCAGGTGTACGAAAGCTTCAACATGGCCGAGCTATGGAAGCTGCCGATCATCTTCGTGATCGAGAATAACCAATATGCGATGGGCACCAGCGTCAACCGCTCGTCGGCCGAGGATCAGCTCTATCGCCGCGGCGAGAGCTTCCGCATTCCGGGTATGCAGGTCGATGGCATGGACGTGCTCGCGGTGCGCGGCGCGGCCGAGGCGGCGCTCGAATGGGTGCGCGCGGGCAAGGGACCGATCCTGCTCGAACTCAAGACCTATCGCTATCGCGGCCATTCGATGTCGGACCCCGCCAAATATCGCAGCCGCGAGGAAGTGCAGGCGGTGCGCGACAAGAGCGACGCGATCGAGCATCTGAAAAAGGCGATGATCGACGCCGGCATCGGCGAGGATCGCATCAAGGACATCGACAAGGAAATCCGCGCGGTTGTCGCGGAATCGGCCGACTTCGCCGAAAGCGCGCCCGAACCCGATCCGTCCGAACTTTATACCGACGTGCTGGTGGAGCAATATTGAGATGGCCATCGAATTGAAGATGCCGGCGCTGTCGCCGACGATGGAAGAAGGCACGCTCGCCAAGTGGCTCGTCAAGGAAGGCGACGCGGTCAAATCGGGCGATATTCTCGCCGAGATCGAAACCGACAAGGCGACGATGGAATTTGAAGCGATCGACGAAGGCACGATCGCGCAGATCCTGGTTCCCGAAGGTACCGACAATGTGAAGGTCGGCACCGTGATCGCGACGATTTCGGGCGAGGGCGAAGAGGCGGCTCCGGCGCCCGCGCCTGCCGCCGCTCCGGCACCCACCGAGGCTCCGGCTCCGGCCGCCACGCCCGCTCCGGCGGCCGAAAAGCCGGCGCCGGCCATGCGCGCCGCCGATCCGTCGATCCCCACGGGCACGGCGATGGTCAAGCTGACCGTTCGCGAGGCGCTGCGCGATGCGATGGCGGAGGAAATGCGCGCCGACGACCGCATCTTCGTGATGGGCGAGGAAGTCGCCGAATATCAGGGCGCCTACAAGGTGACGCAGGGTCTGCTCGACGAATTCGGCCCGCGCCGCGTGATCGATACGCCGATCACCGAATATGGCTTTGCGGGCCTTGGCGCCGGCGCGGCGATGGGCGGGCTGAAGCCGGTCATCGAATTCATGACCTTCAACTTCGCGATGCAGGCGATCGACCACATCATCAACTCGGCGGCCAAGACCAACTATATGTCGGGCGGCCAGATGCGCTGTCCGATCGTCTTCCGCGGCCCCAATGGCGCGGCGAGCCGTGTCGGGGCGCAGCACAGCCAGAATTATGCGCCCTGGTACGCCAGCGTCCCCGGCCTGATCGTGATCTCGCCCTATGACGCCGCCGACGCCAAGGGGCTGCTCAAGGCGGCGATCCGCAGCGAAGACCCGGTGGTGTTCCTTGAAAACGAACTGCTCTACGGCCGCAGCTTCGAGCTTCCCGACGTCGAGGATTATGTCCTGCCGATCGGCAAGGCGCGCATCATGCGTGAGGGCAGCGACGTCACCATCGTCAGCTATTCGATCGGCGTCGGGCTTGCGCTCGAGGCCGCCGACGCGCTGGCGGGTGAGGGGATCGAGGCCGAGGTGATCGACCTGCGCACGCTGCGCCCGCTCGACACCGAAACCGTGCTCGCCAGCCTCAAGAAGACGAACCGCATGATCGTCGTCGAGGAAGGTTGGCCGACCTGCTCGATCGCCAGCGAACTTGCGATGGTGGCGATGGAACAGGGCTTCGACGACCTGGATGCGCCGGTGTTGCGCGTGACCGACGAGGACGTTCCGCTGCCCTATGCTGCCAATCTCGAAAAGGCGGCGCTGGTCGATGTCCCGCGCGTGATCGCGGCGGCGAAGACGGTTTGCAATCGCTAGTCCGTCGCCCCCGCGAAGGCGGGGGCCGTCATCGGCCTTACCCTTCCATGCCGAGTAAACCGACATCGGCCCCCGCCTTCGCGGGGGCGACGGCTGAACCCAGCGCCTACCCCGACATCCGCGACCCGCGCGTGATGGTCGCGGTGCCGCGCGCGCGGCGCGAGGCGCTGGCGGCGCTGTGGGCGCTCGCGGAGCGGTTGACCAAATTGCTGGCCGATGCGCGCGAGCCGATGATCGGCCAGATCAAGCTCGCCTGGTGGCGCGACATGGCGGGGTTGCTTGCGTCCGATCCCGCCGCGCTGCCGAAGGGCGAGCCGCTGCTCGCCGAATTGCAGCAGAGCTGGGCGGGGCAGGACGGGCTCGAGGTGCTGGTCGATGCCGCCGAGGCGGTGCTGCTTGCCGAAGACGCCGAAGCGCGGACCGCGGCCGGCGCAGCGTTCGGCGAGGCGCTGTTCGCGCTGTCGGGCGGCGCGGGCGGGGCGCGTTGGGGGCTGGTCTGGCTGGCCGGGCAGCAGGAAACGGCGGACGCCGCGGCGCAGCTTTTTCGCGATGCCTGTAACCGGGCGGCACCGCCGCGCGGATTGCTCGGCGGCAGGGCGCTGCTGATGCTCGATCGCTGGTCGGCGGCCATTGCGGCACGTGGCGGCGAACGGCGCTGGCGCAGCGAAGGCTTGCTGCTTTTCCGGATCGGCCTGACTGGCCTTTGACGGGAAAGTGTCGTGGCGGGGGTGGAAATGCCGCCCCCGAGCCTCTATCTTGGCGCACACGAGATAGGGTCGCAGGGGAAATTGCGATGTTTAACGGGCTCGTCGCCTATCTGGACTCGATCAAGGCGCGCGATCCCGCGCCGCGTTCGCGCTGGGAAATTCTGCTCTATCCGGGGCTGCTCGCCGTCGGCATGCACCGCATTGCCCACTGGCTGTTCGAGGCGGACCTGTTCTTCCTCGCACGCTTCGTCAATCATCTGTCGCGCTGGCTGACGGGCATCGACATCCATCCCGGCGCCACGATCGGCCGCCACCTGTTCATCGATCATGGCTTTGGCGTCGTCATCGGCGAAACCGCCGAGATCGGGGACAATGTTTCCATCTATCAGGGCGTGACGCTGGGCGGCACCGATCCCGCGAACGGCATCGGCGGCAAACGCCACCCGACACTGTGCGACGATGTGATCGTCGGGTCGGGCGCGCAGATTCTGGGCCCGGTGATCGTCAATCCGCGCGCGCGCGTCGGCGCCAATGCGGTGGTGACCAAGGATGTGCCCGAGGGCGCCGTGATGGTCGGCATTCCGGCGCGTTCGACGCTGCTCGATGCGACCGAATATGCGCGCGACTTCGTGCCCTATGGCACCCCGTGCAGCGAGGCTTTCGACCCTGCGACGCAGAAGCTCGAAATCCTGCAATGCCAGCTCGAAGTGCTGCAGAAGCAGCTCAAGGCGTTGCTCGAAGAGCGTGCCGCACCGGGTGAGGGCGATGATGCGCCGCGCCGCAAGGGAGGCCGGAAAAGCGCCTGATGGGGACGGTGACGCCCCTTCCATATGCGGGGCGGGCATTGCCGCAACAGACCGGCTTCGACCGCGACGAGCTGATGCGCATTCTCGACCTCTATGGCCGCATGGTCGCGGCGGGGAAGTGGCGCGACTATGCGATGGATTTCCACCGCGACGTCGCGATCTTTTCGGCCTTTCGGCGCACCGCGGAACGCCCCGAATATCGCATAGAAAAGCGCCCCGCCTTGCGGAGTCGCCAGGGCATGTGGGCCCTTGTCTCCGAAGGCGGGGCAGTGCTCAAGCGCGGGGACGAGCTTTCTAACGTGCTCGCCCCCGTCGAGCGCAAGCTTATGAAGCTGGTTGGGGACGGATCGTAGCGGGCAACTGGTTCGCCACGTCCGCGGGCAGCATGCCGACGACCACCGCCCGCGCATTCTGCCAGAAGGCCGACAGCATCAGCAACGCCGAACCGATGACGAACGCCGTGAGCGCGACGTTGAGTTCGACCGCGCCGAAGGTACGGAACAATTCGGTCATCGCGAACAGCACATAGGCCAGCGCCGAGACGAGCAGCGCGCGGCGATCGATCGCGAGCGCGATCAGTCCGAAGACGATATAGATGCCGACGACCATCACCGCGGCGCCGCTGGTGATATTGTCGCCGCTCGTGACACCGAGCAGATGGAACACCGGATGCGCGATCATCGGCGCGGCTAGCAGATGGAGCCAGAAGGCAACGTCGCTGCGCCGCGTCGTGCGCGTCCGGTCGCTACGGTCCCACCACATCGCGAGCGTGAAGACGCCGACACCGGCGACGAGGATCAGCGCCATCAACAGCGTCTGCGACGGATCGGGCATCCCGACGACCGAAAGGATCAGCGCAACCGCCGTGGCGGCAAGCGCGGCGGTGCCGGCGGCAATCGTCACGGGTACCATGAACCGCCTCCAGTGCAGCCATGTCGCGCCCGCGGTGACGAAGGCGATGCCGCTGGCGATCAGCGCGCCGGTCGTTTCGCTCAGATGATTGCCGAAGATTGCCTCGCCATGCTTGACGAGGAAGCCGATCATCGTCGCGGCGACGCCGCCTGAAAAGGCGAGGACGAGCAGGATGCTGGGCAGCGCCATGCGGCGGCGGCGGGTGAAATATTCGGCGAGCAGCCACGCCGACCCGGCGACGAAGACCCCCGCGAGCGCCGGATGGATCGATTCGCCGATCCACGCCACGGCGACCAGCAGGATCACCGCGGCAATGCTGACGAAAATATCGTTGAAACCGGTAATGAGCCGGAAGGATTCCTCATCCGCTCCGGGCGCGTCGCGCAGCGATGCAATATGCGTCCGAAAGGCGGTGGCCGCCTCCGGCGTCAAGACTTTTGCATCGACCGCAGCTTGCAGGTCGCTTTCGCTATACATCGGGGTCGTCCTTCTTAGACCGATCCCCTTGCCCCATGCAGGGCATAGCGAAAGCGTATTGCTGTGTCAATACAGTGGGGCGCCATATCCTCCCTGTCGCTAAGCGATGGGGAGGGGGACCGCCCGAAGGGTGGTGGGGGGGCGATGCGCCCTCGCCCCTCCGTCAGCCCTGCGGGCTGCCACCTCCCCACCGCTGCGCGGCAGGGAGGAGCAACCACTCAGCCGAGCGCCTGCAAGGCCTTCATCACCACCATCGACTGTTCGCTGCCCGACTGGGGCACGATTTCGCCGGTGCGGTCGATGATCTTGTCCCACGCTGCGGCAACGCCTTCGGGCGTGCGCTGGTCTTCGGGCAGGGCGACGCCCGGGGTCGCGGTGATATAGGCGGCGTGATAGGCGCCTGCGCCCGCGCCGACGATCATGTTCGACGGCGCATCTTCGCTCACCAGGAACAGCGCGGCCGGCGCAACATTTTCGGGGGTGAATTTCTCGAACAGTTCGGGCGGGAAAATGTCTTCGGTCATGCGCGTGCCCGCGACCGGCGCGATCGTGTTGCAGCGGATGTTATATTTCGCGCCTTCGAGGTGCAGCGTCTTGGTCAGGCCGGCAAGGCCGAGCTTCGCCGCGCCGTAATTGGCCTGGCCGAAATTGCCGTAGAGGCCGGTCGACGAGGCGGTCATCAGGATGCGGCCATAGGCCTGGTCGCGCATCAGATCCCAGCATGCCTTGGTGACGTTGGCGCTGCCGAGCAGATGGACCTGCACGACGAGGTTGAAATCCTCCATCGTCATCTTGGCAAAGCTCTTGTCGCGCAGGATGCCGGCGTTGTTGATCAGGATGTGGACGCCGCCCCATTCCTCTTTCGCCTTGGCCACCATTTCGACCATATGCTCATATTCGGTGACGCTGCCGCCGTTCGACATGGCGGTGCCGCCCGCGGCGCGGATTTCCTCGACGACCTGCAGTGCGGCGTCCGAATGGCCGGTGCCATCGCGCGCGCCGCCGAGGTCGTTGACGACGACCTTCGCGCCGCGCCGGGCGAGTTCGAGCGCATAGGCGCGGCCCAGGCCGCCGCCGGCGCCGGTGACAATGGCAACGCGGCCGTCAAATTTGATCGTCATGCTGATCTCCCATCGGGGGCGTCCCGCAAAAGGTTGCCCAAGAAAACTGGCACGTCCTTAACCGCTCGCGGCGGGCAGGCAAGGGGGGAAGGGCAATTTTGGCGGGTGCAACAAAATGTCATCTGTCATCGAAATGTAACCAAAATGACGTGCGACTGTCATTTGACCGTCATAACAGCGCCACCGGATCGTCACCTTTTCGCAATGGAGCCTTCTGCATGCGTCCGACCCTGACCGCCGCCCTGTTGGCGACGACGATGTTCTGCATCCCCACGACCGCGCATGCGCAGGCGATGAGTGCGGAGGAAGCCGCCGCGCTGCGCGCCGAACTGGCTGCCCTCAAGGCCAAGGTCGAGACGCTCGAAGACCGCCTCGATGCCGCGACCGCGCCGGGCGCCGTTCCATCGGGCACGGTGACCGCAGCGACGCCAGCGCTCGCCCCGGTAACGGCCGCGGCAGCCCCAGCGAAACCCGGCGCGGACATCGCGTGGAAGGGCGCGCCCGAGATCAAGACCGCCGATGGCTGGAGCTTCAAGCCGCGCGGCCGCATCCAGCTCGATCTTGCCAGCATCGACGCGCCGCCGGGCGTTACCGACACGCATGGCGGCCTCGCGACCGAATTCCGCCGCGTCTATCTGGGCGTCGACGGCAAGATTCCGGGCGGAATCAGCTACCGCGTCGAGGCCGATGTCGCGAACAGCTCGGTCGAACTGACCGACGTCTATCTGACCTATGGCACCGGCCCGCTCTCGATCACCGCCGGGCAGATCAAACCTTTCTGGTCGCTCGAGGAAATGACGAGCGACCTCTTCACCAGCTTTGCCGAGCGCGCCGCCTTTACCCAAGCGTTCGGATTCGAGCGGCGCGTCGGCCTGTCGGGCCAGTATAAGGGCAAGGCGCTGCTCGTGCAGGGCGGGGTGTTCGGCGACAATGCCAACGACCTGCTGAGCGATTCGGATAATAGCGTGAGCGTCGACGGCCGGGTGGTGTGGATGCCCCGCTTCGGCGATACCCAGCTTCACCTCGGGGCATCGGCGCACTGGCGCAAGGCGAACGACGGACCGAGCGCGGTGCGCTACGCCGCGCGACCCTTTGTCCACACGACCAACAGCCGCCTTGTCGACACCGGCACTTTCACCGCGACGAGCGAGCGCGGATTGGGGCTTGAGGGCGCGCTGATCGCCGGCCCCTTCCACGTCGCCAGCGAAGGCTTCTGGCAGACCGCGCGCCGTCCGGGCCTTGCCGACCCGACCTTCTTTGGTGGCTATGCCGAAGTCGGCTATGTGCTGACGCGCGGCGATCGCCGCGGGTACAAGGACGGCAGTTTCGACCGGCTCGCACCGTCGCGCCCGATCACCGCGGGCGGCCCCGGCGCGATCGAGATCAACGCCCGGTACGACCATCTCGACCTCAGCGATGCCGGCATCGCCGGCGGGCGCCAGCGCACGCTGGGCGTCGCGGTCGTGTGGGCACCGATCCCCTATCTGCGCCTGACCGCCAATTACGGCCATCTGATGTATGACGACGCCGCGATCGGCAGCACGAGCGGCGACCGCAACTATTCGGCCGACGCCTTCGGCCTGCGGACGCAGATCGACTTCTGATTGGGGGAGTCTGCTTTGGGGAGGGAAGCGGACGTTACGGTTAACCGCATTGTGTACCCCGGCGAAGGCCGGGGTCCAGAGAGTTAAAAAGTCGGTGTTGGTGCTGTGAAGCCCTGGACCCCGGCCTTCGCCGGGGCACACAATATCAACGCGAGACTTTCATACCTTCGTCATCCCGGACTTGATCCGGGATCCATTCACGCAGCGTCGGACGAATGGATCCGGGATCAAGTCCGGGATGACGAAGGAGAATAAGTCCGCAATCGGTCGCTAGCCGACATTCGCAGAGCCGCCCCGCAACCGAACATTCTGCAGGGTCAGACGCTCTTCCCCGCGTCGAGCGCATAGCCCGCGGATCGCACGGTCCGGATGATGTCGGCGGTGCCCGGCAGGTTGATCGCCTTGCGCAGGCGCCGGATATGGACGTCGACGGTGCGCAGTTCGATGTCGCTGTCCTGGCCCCATACGCTGTCGAGCAATTGTCCGCGCGAAAAGACGCGGCCGGGATGCTCCATGAAGTGGCGCAGCAGGCGAAATTCGGTCGGACCCATGCTGACCACCTGACCGCCGCGGACCACCTTGTGCGCGACCGAATCGAGTTCGATGTCGGCATAGGCCAGGATCTCGCCGGCCAGCGCCGGGCGCAAGCGGCGCAGCACTGCGGAGACGCGCGCTACCAGTTCGCGCGGGCTGAACGGTTTGGTGACATAATCATCGGCGCCGGTTTCGAGGCCGCGGATGCGATCTTCTTCCTCGCCGCGCGCGGTCAGCATGATGATCGGCACATTCGCCGATTTCGGGTTGCGGCGCAGGCGGCGGCACACCTCGATCCCCGGCAGGCTTTCGATCATCCAGTCGAGCAGGACGATGTCGGGCACGCGTTCCTCGACGAGGACGAGCGCCTGCTCGCCATCGGGGGTCTGGCGGACCGAAAAACCTTCGCGGGCGAAATGCCAGACGATGAGTTCGGCGATCGCCTCGTCATCCTCGATCAGCAGCAGGTCGGGCTGCGGCATCAGCCTTGCTCCTTCTCCGCCGTCGCGCTGTCTTCGGGCGTTTCGCCGCGTTCGCGCTCCTCCATTCGCTCACCGGTGACGACATAATAGACCATCTCGGCGATGTTGGTCGCATGGTCGCCCATGCGTTCCAGATTCTTGGCGACGAACAGCAGATGCGCGCTCTCGGTAATATATTTCGGATTTTCCATCATGAAGGTGACGAGCGTGCGGAAGATGCTGTTGTAGAAATCGTCGACATTCTTGTCGCGCACCGTGACCCGCACCGCGAGGTCGGCGTCGCGCGCCGCGAAGCTGTCGAGCGCGTCGTGGATCAGCTCGGCGACGATGGCCGACATCGACATCAGCACCGGGATCGATTCGATCGATCGCGTCTGATCCATCAGCGCAACGCGCTTGGCGATATTCTTCGCATAGTCGCCGATCCGTTCGACGACGGAGACGATCTTGAGCGCCGCGATCATCTCGCGCAGATCGTCGGCCATCGGGGCGCGGAGCGCGATCGTCTGCACCGTGAGCTGTTCGACTTCGGCTTCGAGCGCGTCGATCTTCTTGTCGCCCTCCACCACTTGCGCCGCGAGGGCGAGGTCGCCCTTGCTGAGCGCGGTCATCGCCTGGAGGAGCGCCTGTTCGGCGCGCCCGCCCATTTCGCTGATCAGGCCGCGGAGGCGATTGATGTCCTCGTCGAACGCCTTGACCGTATGATCGTTCACAACTGCCATCGTTCTTTTCCTACCTAGGCGGCCGCTCTGGAAATCAGCGCCCGACTTTTTGCCTCGTCATCCTGAACTCGTTTCAGGATCCATGGTGGGTCCTCCCGATCGACGCAGCGTCTCAGGAGAGCGCAGGCCATGGATGCTGAAACAAGTTCAGCATGACGAAAGAGAGGGGCGCGCGCCTTATCCATAGCGGCCGGTGATATAATCCTTGGTGCGTTCCTGCTTCGGGTTGGTGAAGATGTCGGTCGTCTTACCGTATTCGACCAGCGTCCCGAGGTGGAAAAAGGCGGTGCGCTGCGACACGCGGGCCGCCTGCTGCATATTGTGCGTGACGATCACGATAGCATATTTGCCGCGCAATTCGTGGATCAGCTCCTCGATCTTGGCGGTCGCGATCGGGTCGAGCGCCGAGCAGGGCTCGTCCATCAGGATGACTTCGGGGTCGACCGCGATCGCGCGCGCGATGCACAGGCGCTGCTGCTGGCCGCCCGACAGCGCGGTGCCGCTTTCATTGAGCCGATCCTTGACCTCGTCCCACAGGCCGGCACGGGTCAGCGCGCGCTCGACGATGACGTCGAGGTCGGCCTTGTTCGCGGCAAGCCCGTGGATGCGCGAGCCATAGGCGACATTGTCATAGATCGACTTGGGAAAGGGGTTCGGCTTCTGGAACACCATGCCGACGCGCGCGCGCAACTGCACAACGTCCATCGACGGCGCGTAGATGTCCTCGCCGTCGAGCTCGATCCGGCCGGTGACGCGCGCGCTGGCGACGGTGTCGTTCATGCGGTTGAGCGACCGCAGAAAGGTCGATTTGCCGCAGCCCGAGGGGCCGATGAAGGCGGTGACGAGGTCGGTGCCGACGTCGATCGACACGTCCTTGATCGCCTGCTTGTCGCCATAGAAGACGTTGACGCCCTCGGCGCGCATCTTGGGATCGGCGATGATCAGGTCGTCGTTGGTCATGGTCAGGGAGCTCATTTTTACCAGCGTTTTTCGAACTTGTTACGGAGATAGATGGCAAGCGCGTTCATCGACAGCAGCACGAACAGCAGCACGATGATCGCCGCCGACGTCTTTTCGACGAAGCCGCGGTCGACCTCGTCCGACCAGAGGAAAATCTGCATCGGCAGCACCGTCGAGGGCGAGCAGAGGCCGCCCGGAACGTCGCCGATGAAGGCGCGCATCCCGACGAGCAGCAGCGGCGCCGTCTCGCCCAGCGCGCGCGCCATGCCGATGATCGTGCCGGTCAGGATGCCGGGCAGGGCGAGCGGCAGGACATGGTGGAACACCACCTGCACGGGACTGGCCCCGACGCCCAGTGCGGCGTCGCGGATCGACGGCGGCACCGACTTGATCGCGTTGCGGCTGGCGATGACGATCACCGGCATTGTCATCAGCGCCAGCGTCAGCCCGCCGACGAGCGGGCTGGCTTGGCAGAGGCCGAACCAGTTGATGAACACCGCGAGCGCGAGCAGGCCGAAGATGATCGAGGGCACCGCGGCCAGATTGTTGATCGACACTTCGATCAGGTCGGTCCAGCGATTCTTCGGCGCATATTCTTCCAGATAGAGCGCCGCGAGCACGCCGGTGGGGAAGGCGATCAGAAAGGCGATGAAGATCGTCATCAATGATCCCTTGAGCGCCCCCCAGATCCCCGCGACGGCAGGATCGGTCGCGTCGGCATTTTTGAAGAAGGGCGTGTGAAAGCCCGTCGACAGCTTGCCTTCCTTTTCGAGCGCATCGACCCGTTCGCCCAGCGCGCCCTTCGCGCCTTCCTTGGCCGCGATGTCGACCGCGCTCGATGCGGGGAGTTCGAACAGCGACTTGCCGTCGAGCAGTTCGGGATCGGCCTTGATCCGGGTGCGGACTTCCTTCCACGCATTTTCGCTGATCAGCTGCGATCCGTCCTTGCCCAGCGCCTCGTCGGCGGCAAAGGCGACGATGTCGGCGAGCCCGGCGTTGGCGATCACCTGATCGGCGTCGGCGTCCGACAATCGCGCCTTGTCGACTGTCAGCGGCATCGCCTTGAAGTCGATCGGCACTGCGACATGGGTGTAGGTAAAGCCGCGCGCGCCGTTGCCGACCATCACGAACAGCAGGAAGGCGAGGAAAAAGCCCGACAGCAGCACCGCGCCCAGCCCCATCGCCTTGAACCGGCGTTCGGCGGCGTAGCGGCCCGCGATGCGCTTTTGCATCGCCGCGCCTTTCCAGTCGGTCGGGGCCGTGGAACGGGAAGAAGCGTCTCTATTCATAGGCTTCGCGATACTTTTTGACGATGCGCAGGGCGACGATGTTGAGCAGCAGCGTAACAATGAACAGCACGAGGCCGAGCGCGAAGGCGGCGAGCGTCTTGGCGCTGTCGAATTCCTGGTCGCCGGTCAGCAGCTTGACGATCTGCGCCGTCACCGTGGTGACGCTGGCGAAGGGGTTGGCGGTGAGGTTGGCGGAGAGGCCCGCGGCCATCACCACGATCATCGTCTCGCCGATCGCGCGGCTTACCGCGAGCAAGATGCCGCCCATCACGCCCGGCAGCGCGGCGGGGATCAGCACCTGGCGGATCGTCTCGTTCGGCGTCGCGCCCAGCGCGAGGCTGCCGTCGCGCATCGCCTGCGGCACCGCGTTGATGCTGTCGTCGGCCATCGAAGAAACGAAGGGGATGATCATCACCCCCATCACGATACCCGCGGCGAGCGCGCTTTCGGTGCTCGCATTCGGTACGCCGAGCATCACCGCGAAATTGCGCAGCGCCGGCGCGACGGTCAGCGCCGCGAAATAGCCGTAAACGACCGTCGGCACGCCGGCGAGGATCTCGAGGCAGGGCTTCACCCATTTGCGCACCGTCGGCGCCGCATATTGAGTGAGGTAGACCGCGGTCATCATGCCGATCGGGATCGCGACGATCATCGCAATGATCGCGCCGATCAACACCGTGCCCCAGAACAGCGGGATGCCACCAAAGGTGCCGGGCTGCGGCGCGCCGCTCTGCGGGTTCCAATAAGTGCCGAACAAAAGCTCGGTCGCGGGGACGAGGCGGAAGAAGCGGATCGATTCAAACAGCAGCGACAGCACGATGCCGAAGGTCGTCAGGATCGCGACGAGCGAGGCGATGAGCAGCAGCGCCATCACGATCCGCTCGACCCGCGTCCGCGCCCGGAAATCGGGCTTGATCCGCGTAAAGGCATAAAGCCCGCCGGCGAGCGCCAGCGCGAGCATCGCCGCGATGCCGATCCACGCGAAACGGTGCGTCGCGTCGGCATAGGGTTTGACGAGCGGTGCCGCCTCGGCGATGCGCACCGCCGCCTGCTTGCCCTGCGCGACGGCGCGCGCGTCGGACAGCATCGCGCCGCGTTCGAAGCCGAAGGCGGGCAGGCTCTGCGCCTCGGGGCTGGCGAGCACCGCGTTGGTGATCAGCGCCGGCGACATGCTCGACCAGACGGCGAGGAAGATCGCGGCGGGCGCGAACAGCCACAGCGCGACATACCAGCCATGATATTGCGGCCGCGAATGCAGCCGGGTGCCCGTGCGGCCCGCGAGCAGCGCCGAGCGCGCCCGGCCGGCCAGCCAGCCGATCAGCGCAAGCCCCCCGATCAGGAGCAATAAGGCGGCGGCGTTGAAAGTCACATCGTCCCCGTTATCGTCTGGCCCGCCGCAACCCAAAGCGGCCGCGCGTGGCAATTTGATGACTCGGCGTCATAATTTCCGATCCGCCCGCATTCTGGTCCGTTCGCATCGAGCGAAGTCGAGATGCCCCTCGACCATGCGCTGACCCGACGGGTGTCTCGACTTCGCTCGACACGAACGGGATGGGAGCGACCCAAAAAGCGGCGGCCGGGGGCAGGGGGATGTGGCCCCCCGCGTCCCGGCCGCCGGCGGGGGAGATTACTTAAGCTCCGAACCGTCGAGCGGCGTCATGTCCTTCGCCGCGGCGGCGGCCTTCGCCGACACGTCGGGGGGCGAGATCACCAGGCCCTTGGCGGCCAGATAGCCGTCCTTCGCCGCACCCTTCAGGAATTCGGCGACATATTCGGCCAGGCCGGGGATCACGCCGACATGCGCCTTCTTGATATAGATGAACAGCGGGCGCGCGCCGGGGTAGCTGCCGCCTGCGATCGTGTCATAGGTCGGGCTGACGCCCTGCACCGGCACCGCCTTGATCTTGTCCTTGTTCGCATCGAGGTACGAAAAGCCGAAGATGCCCAGGCTGTCGGGATTCTTGTCGAGCTTCGAGATGATCAGATTATCATTCTCGCCCTGTTCGACATAGAAGGGCGCGCCGCGCAGGCCGGTGCACACCGCTTCATGCTTGTCCTTGTCGCTGTCCTTCAGCGCCTTCATCGCGGGGTCGGCGTCGCAGCCCTTGCCCATGATGAGTTCCTTGAACGCATCGTAAGTGCCGCTGGTCGACGGCGGGCCGAAGACCGAAATGCCGACCGCGGGCAGCGCCGGGTTGACGTCTTTCCACGTCTTGGCGGTGTTCGGCTTGCCATAAGGGTTCGCCGCGAGCGCCTTATAGACATCTTCCTCGGTCAGCTTGAAGCCGGGGCCGCGCTGCGCTTCGCCCAGCGCGATGCCGTCGATGCCGACCTGGATTTCGACGATGTCCTTGACGCCATTCTTGACGCAGGTGTCGAATTCCTTCTTCTTCATCCGGCGCGAGGCGTTCGAGATGTCGGGGGTGTCGCCGCCGACGCCCTGGCAAAATCGTTCGAAGCCGCCGCCGGTGCCGGTCGAATCGATCTTCGGCGTCTTGTTGCCCGTGGCTTCGGCGAATTTTTCGCCGACCGCGGTGGCAAAGGGATAGACGGTCGAGGAGCCGACGGCGCTGATATAATCGCGCGCGGCGCCGCCCGAGGACGCCTGATCCTGACACGCCGAAAGCGCCAGCGCGGCGGTCGCGGCGCAGGCGAGCAGGCCGGTGGTGCGGGCAAATTTCTTCACCATGAAATGATCCTGTCGGGGGTCGTTACCGAACCAAGCCGCCACCCCCGCGGCGACTCGCTGAGCGCCATTTGGGGGTTTTGTGTGACGCGTTTGTGACAGGGAGTGTCATGGAAGTGTCATGGAGGAGGGCGCTGCTGTTCGCGAGTGGCTTTGTCGTTGAGGATGGAAAGAAGGCTTGAGAAATTCACGATCGACCAACATTCTCTGATCGACACGCTCAATAAAAAGTAGAGAAAAAATCCAGAGGATAATGATGAAATATTCCTGTCGATAACATAAAATGAAAAACCTCCGGCTGCCATAATCGATATATATACTACTGTTGATATCATTATTAGCAGCGATAGCTGGTAGCTGTAGAAATAGCTCTCGGGCGGATTGTCATCAGAAATGATGGCTTCTCGAAATTTTGCGTCGTGCAGGATCGTTGAAGCTCGCGATGTCCACGCGACTGCCATGCCGACCAAGATCGACGCAGCAGGAAAGAGGGCCTTCCCTGCAAATTTGAACGGATCGATATTGAGAAAAGCCACTAATGCTGCGGCGATTGCGCAATGAAGCAATATCCATCGATCAAAAAGCGGCGTGATCCCTCTCTTTCCGTTCAGACCTTTGATCGCTAGCCATTTCCAAAAGTTGATAATCACGAGGCCAAGTTTCGTAGGCGGTTGTATGCGTCTCGAGTGGCTTTCAGCATCACGTGAAGAGGATTAAGAGCACTTTCCGTCTCGACAGGCTCCTGCAATGGTGTCCCTTTCAAGTAGATGCGCTTGCTTGGCGAGCGCTCGCTGGTGCGAACGCTTGCGGCCGCATCATCACCCGTAGCTGCGACGGCGCGTGACAGGTCTTCTAGGATTTCTTTGTCTAGACTGTCGCCTTCCACCTCAACTTTGGTACGCGATCCGCCAACCGCTTCATTAAACTTCTCGGCTGGGCGCTGGATCAGAGTTTCGACATCGAACGGGTTCTCGAATTCGGCTGTGAAGCTGAACTTTACGATCGTATGTGCGCTTTGAAGCTGTTCAATAAAGCCTTCTGGATCCACGATCGGATCGACCACGATTCTGAATCCGGCTTCTTCAGGAATATTTGTTGAGTTTAATAAGATTTCTAATTTACTCGAAACCTCGCGTGCGCTCAACGAAACACCTGTGCGCTTAAGTATGCCACAGCTCTGATTTTTCTGGTCGAAAACGCCCCAAGTAAATGGCGCCCGTTCCGTGTCCGCCTCAAAAAAGCTATGGTCCTTTTCGTCGAATTGCGGAGACTTACTTGCCTGGACTCGGCCCATCTGAAACGAAATGCCATCATCTTCAATCTGTTCGGCGAGGCCAACGTGCCATTCCGAGCCGCGGCCAACGTTGGCAGAGGGTCGCGCTAGGATAGCATCCGATATTACAGAAACCGGATGTCTGGCCTTGGTAAAGAGTCCTGCTTGAGCAAGTGGTTCGCAACGAATCCGAACGATATGCAGCCAATTCATATCCTTCCCCCTTAGCGGAAGTTCTATCTACATAAGCAGATTTGGATCAAGTCATCATATCTTCAACATATCTGCGATTTGTATCATATCGGAGGGAATTATGATCCTCATCACCGGCCACGTCATTCTCACCCCTGAGCATCGCGAGCGCATGATCGCGCTCGGTGCCGAACATAGCGCGCGGTCGCGGGGCGAGCCGGGGTGTCTGGCGCATCATTGCCATATCGATGCGGTGCCTCGACAGGCTCGGGATGGCTCGGCTTATGAATGTCTGACGTTCGTCGAGGAGTGGGAGAGCGTCGATGCGGTGCGCGCCCATTTTGCGCTGCCCGCCGCGCGCGCCTTCGTCGCCGACATGCGCGCCCTCTCGCCGCAGCCGCCCGCGATCCGCATCTATGCCGCCGAGGATATGACGGCGAAGCTGATGGGGTAAATCTCCCCTCCCGCTTGCGGGAGGGGTTGGGGGTGGGCCGCGCGCCGGTGCGCGCATCCGATGTTGATTGCCCACCCCGCTGCGACTAGCGAACGGGTTCGCAAGTCTCGCAGCCCCTCCCGCAAGCGGGCGGGGAGAGATCAGGCCGGGGGCATATGACGGGGTTCGAATTCAGCTTTTCCTTTTTCGGCCTGATCCTGGGCCTCGCGCTGGCAGAGGGGCTGGGCGGGCTGGCGCGCGCGCTCAAGGCTAGCCACCGCGTCCGCATCGGCTGGCCGACCGCGCTGCTCGGCCTGTTCGTGTCGTGCGATGTGGTGACCTTCTGGATGTACGGATGGAGCCTGCGCGAGCTGTTGCCGCTGAACTGGCCGATCCTGTTCGGCGGCTTCGTCGTCACCGCGGTCTATTTCGTCGCGGCCAGCCTGGTCTTTCCCGACGATCCCGAGGCGTGGGACGACCTTAACGCCCATTTCGACAAACAGCGGCGGCTGGTGATCGGCGGTGTCTTGCTGGCCAATATCGCGCTGGTCGCCGTCACCTGGGCCTTTGTCGGACTCCCCAGGGCGGGCACCGTGCGTGCCTTCATCCTTGCATGGTCCTTCTTCCCCGTCGCGGCGCTCGCGATCGCGGCAAAGGACCGCCGCATCGTCGTCGCCTGCCTGATCTGGCTCCTCGCGCTCTATCCGCTGTCGGCGGTGTGGCATTGATTTCTCTCCCTCTTCCGCTTGCGGGAGGGGCAGCGAGACTTGCGAGCTTGCTCGCTAGTCGCAGCGGGGTGGGCATAGGCAAGGGCAAGGCTTGCTTCGCTCGCACCCACCCCTAACCCCTCCCGCAGGCGGGAGGGGGACTGGTCATTTCGCCAGCAACGGCGCCAGATATTGGCCGGTGAAGCTGCGCGGTTCCTTTACCACCTGTTCGGGGGTGCCGGCCGCGACGATCTCGCCGCCCTTGACCCCGCCTTCGGGGCCGAGGTCGACGATCCAGTCGGCGGTCTTGATGACGTCGAGATTATGTTCGATCACCACCACGCTGTTGCCCTGATCGACCAGCGCCTGCAGCACTTCGAGCAACTTGCGCACATCCTCGAAATGCAGCCCGGTGGTCGGTTCGTCGAGGATATAGAGCGTCTGTCCGGTCGAGCGGCGCGATAGCTCCTTCGCCAGCTTCACGCGCTGCGCCTCGCCGCCCGACAGCGTCGTCGCCTGCTGCCCGACCTTGATATAGCCGAGGCCGACGCGGACGAGCATCTCCATCTTGTCGCGGATCGCGGGCACCGCCTTGAAGAACTCCGCCGCATCCTCGACCGTCATGTCGAGCACGTCGGCGATGCTCATCCCCTTGAACTTCACTTCCAGCGTTTCGCGGTTGTAGCGTTTGCCGTGGCACGTCTCGCACGTCACATAGACGTCGGGCAGGAAGTGCATCTCGATCTTGATGAGGCCGTCGCCGGTGCACGTCTCGCAGCGCCCGCCCTTGACGTTGAAGCTGAAGCGGCCGGGCTTGTAGCCGCGCGCCTGCGCCTCGGGCAGCCCCGCGAACCAGTCGCGGATCGTCGTGAAGGCGCCGGTGTACGTCGCGGGGTTCGAGCGCGGGGTGCGGCCGATCGGCGACTGGTCGATGTCGATCACCTTGTCGCAATGCTCAAGGCCGGTCAGGCTGTCGTGCGGCCCGGCGACGAGCCGCGCGCCGTTGAGCGTGCGCGCCGCGCTGGCGTAGAGCGTGTCGATGACGAGGCTCGACTTGCCCGATCCCGACAGGCCGGTGACGCAGGTGAAGGTGCCGAGCGGGATCGTCGCGGTGACATTCTGGAGATTGTTGGCGCGCGCGCCCTTCAGCACCAGGTCGAAGCCGTTGCCGGGGCGGCGGTGCGTCGGCACCTCGATCTTCTTCGCGCCGGTGAGGTAGGCCGCGGTCAGGCTCTTCTTGTTCGCCAGCACCTGTTTCAGCGTGCCTTCGGCGACGATCTCGCCGCCATGGACGCCCGCGCCGGGGCCCATGTCGACGACATAATCGGCGTGGCGGATCGCGTCCTCGTCATGTTCGACGACGATCACCGTGTTGCCGAGGTCGCGGAGACGCTTCAGCGTCGCGAGCAGGCGGTCGTTGTCGCGCTGGTGCAGGCCGATGCTCGGTTCGTCGAGCACATAGAGCACGCCGGAGAGGCCGCTGCCGATTTGTGATGCAAGACGGATGCGCTGGCTTTCGCCGCCGCTCAGCGTGCCGCTGGTGCGGTTGAGGTTGAGATAATCGAGCCCGACATTGTTGAGGAAGCCGAGCCGCTCGTTGATCTCTTTCAGGATCGCTTTCGCGATCTGACGCTGCTGATCATTGAGCTTTTCGTCGAGCGTGCTGAACCAGGCGAGCGCGTCGGCGACCGAGCGCTGCGCCGACATGCTGATGTCCTCGCCCGCGATCTTTACCGCGAGCGGTTCGGGGCGCAGGCGCGCGCCGTGGCACGTCTCGCATGGCTGTGCGGTCTGATATTTGCCCAGTTCCTCGCGCATCCACGCGCTTTCGGTCTGGAGCATCCGGCGGTTGAGGTTGCCGATCACCCCCTCGAACGCCTTGTGCGTCGTATAGGTGCGCCGGCCGTCCTTGAAGGTCAGCTCGACGGGCTTGCCGCCGCTGCCGTAAAGGATGATGAGCTGTACCTCGCCGGGCAGATCCTGCCACGGCGTGTCGAGGCCGAAACCATAGGCTTTGCCCAGGCTTTCGAGCACCTGCATATAATAGGGCGAGGGCGGGTTCGATTTCGCCCATGGCACGACGGCGCCCTTTTTCAGGCTGAGCGCATGGTTTGGAACGACGAGTTCGGGGTCGAATTCCAGCCGCTCGCCGAGGCCGTCGCATGCGGGACAAGCGCCCTGCGGCGCGTTGAAGCTGAACAGCCGCGGTTCGATCTCGGCGATCGTGAAGCCCGAAACGGGGCAGGAAAATTTTTCGGAAAAGATGATGCGGTTGGCAGGGATGCCGGCGCCTTTCATGGCGCCGCCGACGTCGCCGTCGCGCCCCGGAACCTCGCCATCGGCAAGGTCGACATAGGCGAGCCCTTCGGCAAGTTTCAGCGCCGTCTCGAAACTGTCCGCAAGCCGCGTCGCGATCCCCTCGCGCACGACGATGCGATCGACGACAACCTCGATGTCATGCTTGTATTTCTTGTCGAGCGCCGGAGCGTCCTCGATCTCGTAAAATTCGCCGTCGACGCGGACGCGGGTGAAGCCGTCCTTCTGCCACTGCGCGAGTTCCTTCTTATATTCGCCCTTGCGCCCGCGCACGACAGGCGCGAGCAGATAGGCGCGCGTTCCTTCGGGCAGGTCCATCACCCGGTCGACCATCTGGCTGACCGTTTGCGCCGAAATCGGCTCGCCGGTCGCCGGTGAATAGGGAATGCCGACACGCGCCCAGAGCAGGCGCATATAGTCGTAGATTTCGGTGACGGTGGCCACCGTCGAGCGCGGGTTACGGCTCGTCGTCTTCTGTTCGATGCTGATCGCCGGCGACAGCCCGTCGATATGTTCGACGTCGGGCTTCTGCATCATTTCCAGGAACTGGCGTGCATAGGCCGACAGGCTCTCGACATAGCGCCGCTGACCCTCGGCATAGATGGTGTCGAAGGCGAGGCTCGACTTGCCGCTGCCCGACAGGCCGGTGATGACGATCAGCGCATCGCGCGGCAGATCGACGTCGACGCCCTTCAGATTATGCTCGCGCGCGCCGCGCACCGAAATATGGGTGAGACTCATGGGGTGGGTATGTTCCAGATTTGTTCCGGCCGCGCAAGAGGGCGCCGCTCGCTCGAACGCCTAGATAGGAAGCGGCTGCTTTGCGCGCAACGGGGCGTCGATTCCACCAACGAACGAGTGCGTTCGACCAGCGGCCTGCATCTTGCTTGACCTGCGATTGGCGCGGGCGGACAAGTCGCCATGGCCTGCGGCGGATCGGCCCTTGAACCGTGCGCGGGGGTAGGAGACTGGGGAATGAAGATGTTTTTGGGCGGCACCGCTGCCGTCGCTATCGCCGCCGCGCTGATCGCAGCACCTGTTCTGGCCCGCAATGCTGGCGCTGACGCTTCCTTGGTCGCTGCGACCAATGCTGCGGCCGGCGCGGAAGACGGGTCGCTCAAGCCGCTGACCTTCGGAAGCTGGGGCGTCGATCTGGGCGCGCGCGACACGTCAGTAAAGCCGGGCGACGATTTCGACAAATATGCCAATGGCGGCTGGTTCGCGCGCACCGAAATTCCCGCCGACCAGGCGTCGGCGGGCGTCGACTACGATGTCTATAATCTGACGCAGCGCCAGCTTCGCCAGCTTGTCACCGGCGCGCCCGCGACCAGTCAGGTCGGCGGGCTTTATCAAAGCTTCATGGACGAGAAGCACGTCGCGCAACTCGGCACCAAGCCGCTGATGGCGGATATCGCAGCCGTCGCGGCGATCAAGGACAAGAGCGAGATGGCGCGCTTCATGGGCGCGTCGCAGGGAAGCTTCGGCGCCTCGATCGTGGGCGGCGGTCCCTATGCCGATCCCGACACGCCGACGGTCAACGTGCTGTGGCTCGGGCAGGGCGGGATCGGGCTTCCCGACCGCGATTATTATCTGAACGACAGCTTCAAGCCGCAGCGTGAGGCCTATCGCGCCTATATCGCGCGGACGATGAAAATGATCGGCAACCCCGATCCCGAAAAGGCGGCCGATGCGGTGCTGGCGTTCGAGACCGAGATCGCCAAGGTGAGCTGGGCGATCGCCGAGCGCCGCGATCTGGGCAAGATCAACAACCCGATGTCGTCGGAGGCGCTGGCCGCCTATGCGCCCGGGCTCGACTGGAGCGCCTGGTTCGCGGGCGCCGAAATTCCGGCGCAGAAGCGCATCATCGTCAACGAAAATACCGCGATCCGCGACATCGCAGCGCTCTATGGCAAGACGCCGCTCGACACGCTGAAGCTGTGGCAGGAATTCCATGTCGCCGACAATGCGGCCAATTATCTGTCCGACGACTGGGTCGACAGCCGCTTCGAATTCTCGAAGGCGCTGAGCGGCGTGACCGAGATGCGGCCGCGCTGGAAGCGCGGGCTGCGCCTTGTCGATGGCAGCCTGGGCGAGCTGGTCGGCGAGGAATATGCGAAGCAATATTTCCCGCCGAGTGCCAAGGCGAAGATGGAAACGCTCGTCGCCAATCTGAAGCTGGCGATGGGCGACCGCATCCGCGGCAACAGCTGGATGGCGCCCGCCACCAAGGAAGCCGCGCTCGCCAAGCTGGACAAGATGGACGTGATGGTCGGCTACCCCGACAAGTGGCGCGACTATTCGGGGCTCAAGATCGATCCCGCCGACCTCTACGGCAATGTGAAGCGCAGCGCGGCGTTCGAATATGCCTATCAGCTCGCCGACCTGGACAAGCCGGTCGACCGCAAGAAATGGTCGATGAACGCGCAGGAAGTGAACGCCTACAACGGCGGGCTTGAAAACAAGATCGTTTTCCCGGCCGGTATTCTGCAGGCGCCCTATTTCAGCGAGACGGTCGACGATGCGGTCAACTATGGCGCGATCGGCGCCGTGATCGGCCATGAAATCACTCATGGTTTCGACGATCAGGGGCGCAAGATCGATGCGAGCGGCGCCGTGCGCGACTGGTGGACCAAGGAAGATGCCGCGCGCTTCGATTCGCAGGCCAAGGGCTTCGGCGCGCAATATGCGACCTATGAGGCGGCGCCGGGTGCGTTCATCAACCCCGATCTGACGATGGGCGAGAATCTCGCCGACCTTGCGGGGCTCGAGGTCGCCTATGACGCCTATCACCGGTCGCTGAACGGCAAGGAAGCGCCAGTGATCGACGGGCTGACCGGCGATCAGCGCTTCTTCCTCGCCTTTGCGCAGGCGTGGCGTGACAAGGCGCGCGAGGATGCGACCAAGCAGCAGGTAGCGAGCGACCCCCACAGCCCCGCGCGCTGGCGCATCATCGGTCCGCTGCGCAACGTCGATGCCTGGTACAAGGCGTTCAACGTCGCGCCGGGGACCAAATATTATCTGAAGCCCGAGGATCGCACGCGCATCTGGTAAACCGGCGGCGCCCCGTTACCCATCCCACGCAATGCCGCTGGCTGCGGAACGCATCTTGCGGCAAAGCGTTGGACGGGCAGGGTGCTCGGATTTAGGAGATTTCTCGATGACCAGATCGATTTTTGCCGCCGCGGTCGTCGCGGCGCTGATGAGTTCGGCGCCGGCGATGGCTCAGAAGCTGCCAGATGGCACGACCGTTCAGGAACGTGCGGATACTGCCAAGCTCAATGCCGAACAGCTTGCGAAGGCCGATGCCGAAACCGCGCGCTACCAGCAGAGCGTTTCGCAATATGAGCAGCAAAAGGCTGCGATTGCCGAGCAGACGGCCGCGGCGCAGGCGAAATATGCCGATGAAACCGCCGCTTATGAAGCGGAAAAGGCTCGCGTCGCGGCGATGGCCGCCGAAGAACGCCAAAAGTGGGAAGCCGATGTCGCGGCCTGCAAGGCGGGCGACACCAGCCGCTGTGCCAAGCCGCAGCCCAAGGAATAGTGCTGCCAATCGGCACGCGATCCCGTGAGATTAAGGGGGCTCCGACGACAAGTCGGGGCCCCTTTTCTTTGGCGCGCTTCCGTTCGTCCGTTGGTCGCCCTTTGGAGGCGTTTCATCTGTCGATCGACGAGCTGGTCGGGCTGATCGAAGTCCGCATGTCTGGTGCGGAATAATGGCGCATTCCTTGGGTGCGGGATACGAGGCGACCAGACTTCCCCGGTTACGGCGCAGCGTGTCCCGCATCCCATAACGGATGAGAGGACTCCCCCATGTCAGACCGTATTGCCAAATATTTGCTCATGACAGGCGCCGCCGCATTGTCGGCAGGCGCCGTTGCCCCCGTCGCGAATGCCGCCGAGGCGGGCTTCGCCGATCCCGATGCGACGCCGACGGTGATCGTTCCATATGGCGATCTCAATCTGGCTAGCGAAAAGGGGCAGGCGCGGCTCGAAGCGCGCGTGCGCACGGCCATTCGCGGCATGTGCCGCACCGATCCCCGGCCAAATCTGGCTCAGCGGGCGCTGGAGCGGGACTGTGTCGCCCACGCGCGGCGCAGCGCCGAACCGCAGTTGGCAGTCCTCTTCGGCGGCGGCGATGTGAAATTGGCGCTCGAACGCCCGGCGGAACTCGCTGTTCGCTGACCGGAGGTAGAGGCGGTCATGCGCCGTGCATGATCGCCTTTACGTCGTGCAGGTAAGTGCGACCGATCCGGTGCTGTCCGCCTTCGCCCAGGTCCACGCTCCACGCCCCGTCGCCATGATGCTTGAGGCCGACGATGCCGTCGCGCCGGACCATCTTGGACCGGTGAATGCGCATGAACTGATCGGGGTTCATCCGCTCTTCCAATGATTTGATCGTCTGGTGGATCAGCCAGCTTCGGCTGCCGACATAGAGGCGCATATAGTCGCGCTCGGCCTCGATCAGATCGACTTGCGCCGCATCGATGCGCAGCATCTCACCGCGGTTCTGAACCCAGAATTCGTTGATCCACCGGCTCTTCGGCGGGGCAGTTCGCCCAGCGCTGCGCCATTCGCGCACGCGCGCCAGTGCCTTGGCAAGACGATCGGGCGACACGGGCTTGAGCAGATAGTCGACCGCGGCGACGTCGAAGGCTGCGACAGCATAGCGATCGAACGCCGTGACGAAGACGATGGCTGGCGGACAATCGAGCTTTTCGAGCGCGGTCGCCACCTCCAGCCCGTCGAGGTCGGGCATGGCGATATCGCAAAGCAACAGATCGGGCGCGAGCGCCTCGACCATGCGCAGCGCCGATGCGCCGTCGCTGGCGGTACCGACGAGCGAAACCCCGTCCTGCTGCCCCGCCAGAATCTGAAGCCGTTCGATCGCCAGCGGCTCGTCATCGACGATCAGGGTGCGCAGCGTCTGCAGCATGTCAGTGTCCTTCGCCCGCGATCGGCAGCCACAGCGATACCGCGAAGCCGCCGCTGTCCGACCGTCCCCATTCGCAGCCTGCCACCGGGCCGTAGCGTGTGATCAGCCGTTCGCGGACGTTGCCGAGCCCGAGGCCGGTGCCCGATTCGGGGGTCGGTGCGGCGGGGTCGATGTCATTTTCGATCCGGATCACGAGCAGCCCATATTCGCTGCTCGCCGACAGGCGGATCGCAATCCTTCCCTTGCTGGGAGCAACGCCATATTTGATCGCATTTTCGATGATCGGTTGCAGGATCAGCACGGGAACGCGCGCATTCTCCAGCGCTTTCGGCATCGTCACCTCGACCTGCAGGCGGTCGGGAAAGCGCGCCTGCTCGATCTGGAGATAGAGGCGCTGGAGCGCCATTTCCTCGTCGAGGCTGACGAGCTGTTCGGGATCGATCGCGAGGCTCGATCGCAGGAAGGACGACAGATTCATGATCATCGTCTCGGCCTCCGCCTGCGATCCGCGCATGACGAGCGTCGACAGCGAATTGAGCGTGTTGAACAGGAAGTGCGGGTTCACCTGATAGTGGAGCGCGCGCAGCTGTGCCGCCTGCGCCTCGATCCGGTAGCTGTTCGCGCGGCGTTCAACCGCGCGCATCTCGTTGGCATAGCCGAAGGCGACATAGAGCGCGGCCCATACCGCAAAGAAGAAATACCAGCGGATCGAGCTGTCGAGGATCAGCACCGTTTCCCAGGCAATGGGGAATTTGGACTGCACCTCTTCGATGATCTTGTGCGTGTCGTCGGACGGAAACCAGTAGAAGAAGACGAGCAGATTGATGCTCGCGTAGATGACGACAAGCGGCACCGCGGCCCCCATCGCGACGGCGAGCCGCGCGCCAAAGCTTTTGGGCTGGACCCGCTGGATCAGCTGATAGAGGGTGAAGGTGCAGAGGATACCGGCGACGACGACGATCGCGCGGCGGCCGATCGCACCCCATTGCTCGGCGGCCCCCGCAAGCAATGCAAGGCCGGTCGTGATCAGGAAATAGATCAGCCACATCGCGATGATCGAACCGATCGCGACGCGGGGATTGACGCGGGCGTCCGACGCGCGCCAGCCCGGCGATGCGGCCAGCATGCGCGCGCGCTGGTCGCGCAGCGTCTCTTTACGGATGGTCATGTTCATTGCCGTCGCTTTTGCGCGAATATGGCGCGAAAAACTAGGTGTGTGCGCTGCGTCAGTCGAAGCCGCGCGCCTTTTGGTCGAAACGCGGCCGGTCAGGCGACCCGGGGTTGCGGCAACGTGCGGCGCCAGTTGCCGCGGCGATAGACAATCCACGCCATGGTCAGTGACGCGAACGACGACAGCGGAAAGCTCCACCAGATCGCATCGCCGCCGAGCGCCGGGTAACCCAGATAATAGATGCCGAGGCGGATCGGGAACATCGACAGGAACAGGATGACGAGCGGTGGCACGACCGATCCGTTGGCGCGGAGCGTTCCGATCAGCACGATCGTCGTGCCGAAGGGCAGGAAGGTCCAGGTCGCGAGCAACTGGATATGGCGCGCGGCATCGATCGCCGCGGTGTCGCTGCCAAGGAAGAGGGCGAGCGCCGCGCGGTCGAAAAGGAGCAGCAGCGCGATCAGCACCCCGGTCATCATCAGGTTGATCGCGATGCCGCTGTTGGTGATCGTGGTGACGCGGTTCCACTTTGCGGCGCCGATATTCTGCGCGACCATGGCGCTGACCGCCGCGCCGACCGCGAGCGCGGGCATCTGGACATAGTTCCACAATTGCAGCGTCGCGCCATAGGCAGCGGCGGTGACGAGTCCTTCGCGATTGACCAGCCCGACCATCACCAGCCCGGCGCCCGAAATGACAAGCATCTGTGCGCCCATCGGCAGCCCCTTGCCGATGATGAAGCGCAGTTCCTCCATATTGGGGAGGAGATATTTGAGTTCGGGTCCGCGCAGCCGCAGCACATGGTCGCGGGCATAGAACCAGCCGAGCATCGCGATCAGGCTGATCGTCCCGGCAATCGCCGTCGCGAGTGCGCTGCCCGCGATGCCGAGGCGCGGGAAGGGGCCGATGCCGAGGATCAGCAGCGGGTTGAGCGCGATGTCGAGGACGACCGACAACAGCATGAAGCGCAGCGGCGTCACCGCGTCGCCGGCGCCGCGCGACGCCATCATCAGCGTCACCGCCAGCATGCTTGCCGGGATCGCGATGAAGGTCACGCGCAGATAATCATGTGCAAGGTCAAAGGCTTCGGGCGGGGTCTTGAGCCAATGCAGGATGGTGGTCGAGGCGAACCAGCCGACGATGGCGATGACGAGCGAGAAGATCAGCGCGAGGCCGACGACGGCACCGGTGGCGCGGCGCGCCGCGTCGGTATCGCCGCGCCCGATCGCCTGGCCGATCAGCACCGTCGCGGCCATGCCGAAGCCGAAGAAGGTCGCGAACATCAGGAACATGATGATGTTCGCATTGGCGGTCGCGGCGAGCGCGCTGCCGCCGAGGAACTGGCCGACCCACACCGAATTGATCGACCCCGACAGCGTCTGCAGCACGTTTGATGCGAGCGTCGGCAAGGCGAAGAGGATCAGCGTCTTCGCGATCGGCCCTTCGGTCAGGTTCATGCGTCCGGCGCCACGCGCGGTCTGGCGCGGCGGAACCGGCGCGGCGGCAGGGTCGGCAGCGGCGGCTACCGGCGTAACGGACGCGTCTTCGCTCACCCCAGCCGGGCCAGCGCGGCGGTCAGGCGGTCGGCCTCGGCCTCCTTGGCGGCATGGTCGGCGCGCGCCTTGTCGACCGCTTCGGGCTTGGCGCGTTCGACGAACGAGGGATTGTTCAGCCGGCCCGCGAGGCTGTCGCGTTCCTTGGCCGCGGCGGCAAGCGCCTTGGTCAGCCGCTCGCGCTCGGCAGCGATGTCGATCACGCCTTCGAGCGGGACGGTGATCGTCTCGCCCTCGACGACGAGCTGTGCCGAGGCGCCCGAAGGCGCGGGGTCGAAGCTGATCGCCTCGAGCCGCGCGAGGCGGTCGAGTTGCGCTGCGAGCTTGTCGGTACGGCCCTTGAGCGATGCCGGGAAATGCGCGCTCAGGCGCGCGCCCGGCGGCAGGCCGAGCTCGGCCTTGGCGGTCCGCAGCTCACTGACGAGCTTGATCAGCCAGTCGATGTCGGCGCTGGCGCCGGCGTCCTTCTCGGCCGCCGGAGCAGGCCATTTGGCCGTGATCAGCGGATAGTCGGCGCGGTCGCCGAGACCCGTCCACAGCTCTTCGGTGATGAAGGGCATGAAGGGGTGGAGCATGACGAGAATCTGGTCGAGCACCCAGCCGGCGACGGCTTTCGTCTCGTCGTCGATCGCGCCCTTGATCAGTTCCAGATACCAGTCGCAGAAACGGTCCCACGCAAAGCTGTAGATCGCGTTCGCGGCTTCGTCGAAGCGATAGGAGGCGAAGGCGGACTCCATCGCCGCGACCGTCGCGGCGACTTCGCCGATGATCCAGCGGTTGACGGGCAGCGTTGCGGCGGGCGCTTCGAAGCTGGTCGAGGCCGAAATGCCATTGGCTTCGCAGAAGCGCGCGGCGTTCCACAGCTTGGTCGCGAAATTGCGATAGCCCGCGAGGCGCGCGTCATCCATCTTGATGTCGCGGCCTTGGCTTTCCATCGCCGCCATGAAGAAGCGCAGCGCGTCGGCGCCATATTGGTCGATCAGTCCGAGCGGATCGACGACATTGCCCTTCGACTTCGACATCTTCGCGCCGTCGGGCGCGCGGACGAGGCCGTGGAGATAGAGCGTCTTCCACGGCACATCGCCCATGAACTCCATCCCCTGCATCGCCATGCGCGCATCCCAGAAGAAGAGGATGTCGAAGCCCGAGATGAGGACGTCGTTGGGGTAGTGGCGCTTGAGGAGGTCGGTATTCTCGGGCCAGCCGAGCGTGGCGAACGGCCAGAGCGCCGAGGAGAACCAGGTGTCGAGGACGTCGGGGTCGCGGTGCAACCAGATCCAACGCTTGTCCCACATCTGATCGGCAATATCCTGCTGATCATTGACGAGACGGATTTTGTCACGCTCACATCCATAATGAGCAGCCGCGATGTCGATGACCTCTTCGTCCGTACAGCCAACAAAGGGTTCTGAAACCACTTTATCACGGCCGGCATAGGCGTACTCGCCATTCTCCATTTCGACCGGCCCGTACCAAGCCGGAATCCGGTGTCCCCACCACAGCTGGCGCGAGACGCACCAGGGCTGGATATTCTCCATCCAGTTGAAGAAGGTCTTTTCCCACGTCTTGGGGACGATGTTGATGCGGCCATCGCGCACCGCCTGCATCGGTGGCTGCGCGAGCGTTTCGGCATCGACATACCATTGGTCGGTCAGCCAGGGTTCGATCACCACGCCGCCGCGGTCGCCGAACGGCGTCTGGATCGTGCGCGGTTCGGCGTCATGTTCGTTCCCGTCCTTGTCGACGTGCGGGATCAGGAAGCCGGCTTCCTTCATGCGCGCCACAACCAGTTCGCGGGCGCCATCGACACCATCGCGCTTGAAGCGGTGGAGGCCAAGATATTCGTCGGGGATCAGCCCGTCGGCAGTCTGGATGACGTTCGCATCGCCATCGAACATGTTGAGCATCTCGGCGGGTTTGAAGCCCGCGCGCTTGCCGACCTCGAAGTCGTTGAAATCATGCCCCGGCGTGATCTTCACCGCGCCGCTGCCCAGTTCGGGATCGGCATGTTCGTCGGCGACGATCTTGAAGCGGCGGCCGGTGATCGGCTGGAGGATGTCCTTGCCGATCACGCTCTTGTAGCGCGCGTCATCGGGATGCGCCGCGACCGCCATGTCGGCGAGCATTGTTTCGGGCCGCGTCGTCGCAACCTCGATATAGTTACGCCCGTCATCGAGCGTCACACCGTCGGCGAGCGGGTATTTGAAGTGCCAGAAGCCGCCCTTCACCTCGACCGTTTCGACCTCGAGGTCGCTGATCGCGGTCTTGAGCTTGGGGTCCCAGTTCACCAGCCGCTTGTCGCGGTAGATCAGACCCTTTTTGTGGAGATCGACGAACACCTTGACCACGGCGCGGGTGAAGTGCGGGTCCATCGTGAACTGTTCGCGCGACCAGTCCATCGAGCAGCCGAGGCGGCGGAGCTGGCCGGTGATCTGGCCGCCGCTTTCCGCTTTCCACTGCCAGACCTTCTCGACGAAGTCCTCGCGGCTGTAATTGGTGCGCTTGTCCTGCCGCGCTTCCATCTGGCGTTCGACCACCATCTGCGTCGCGATGCCGGCATGGTCCATGCCGACGACCCACAGCGCATCCTTGCCGCGCAGCCGCTCATAGCGGACGAGAACGTCCTGCAGCGTGTTGTCGAGCGCATGGCCGATGTGCAGCGCGCCGGTGACGTTCGGCGGCGGGTTGACGATCGTGAAGGGTGTCGCGTCGGGACGCGCGGGGCGATAGAGCCCGCGGCTTTCCCATTCGTGGGACCATTTCGCCTCGATAGCGGCGGGATCGAAGGTTTTTTCCATCGGCATAGCCGGGCGCCTTTGCCAGCCGGGACGCGCAGCGGCAAGGGGGGACACGCACTTACTGCAAGCCATCGCGTGCCCCCGCGAAGGCGGGGACCCATCTTCTGCCGGTTCCAACTTGCACCGGCCGGTGATGGGCTCCCGCCTCCGCGGGAGCACGCGGTCTTGCCTATTTCTTCAGATAGCTGTCCAACCAATTAAATACGGTCTGATGCCACTGGACGCTGTTCGCGCCCTTCAGCACCCAATGGTTTTCGTCCGGAAAGACGAGCAGCTGCGACGGAACGCCGCGGCGCTGAAGCGCGGTGAAGGCGGCGAGGCCCTGCGTGTAGGGGATGCGGAAATCCTTCTCGCTGGTGATCACCAGCATCGGCGTCTTCCATTTGTCGACATGGTTCACCGGGTTCCATTTTTCGAATTCCTCGGGAACCTTGAAATAGGGGCCGCCATGCTCCCATTCGTCGAACCACAATTCCTCGGTTTCATAGGCCATCGCACGCGCGTCGAAGACGCCGTCGTGCTGGACGAGGCATTTGAAACCGTCGGTCCACTGGCCGGCGATCCAGTTCATCATATAGCCGCCATAGGACGCGCCGAGCGCGCAGGCGTTGGCGATGTCGAGCTGCGCATCCTGCTTGCCCGCCGCCGCGAGGCCGAGCTTCAGATCTTCGAGCGGCTTGCCGCCCCAATCCTTGTTGATGCTGTCGGTGAAGGCCTGCCCGTAACCCGTTGATCCGTGGAAATCGACGGTGACGACGCCATAGCCCTGTTGCGCGAACAGGCGGGGGTTCCATCGCGTCGACCAGCTGTTGCCGAAGGTGCCCTGCGGACCGCCATGAACGATGAAGGCGACCGGCAGCTTCGCGGCGGTCGCATTCGCGGGCTTCAGGATCATCCCCCACACCTTGTCGCCATTGGCGCCGGCGAACTGCATGCGATCGAGCCGCACCGGATCGAATTCGGCCATGCGATCGGCATTGACCGCGGTAAGCTGCGTCACCTTGCCCTTGGCATCGCGGACATAGACGTCGGTGGGGGCAAGCGCGGTGTTGCGCGCGTAGAGCAGCGCGCCGCCAGCGAGCACGCTGACGTCGCCGATATTGCCGTCGAAGGCTTCGTTCGACGCCTTCAGCCGTTCGACCTTGCCGGTCGCCGCGTCGACGCGGAACAGGGGATGTTCGAGCGTGTCCTGCGCGGTGACGAACAGTGCCTTGCTGTCGGCGGCCCAAGCGATCGACGCGACCGAGCGGTCCCAGGCGTCGGTGAGTTTGCGCGTGTCGCCGGTCGCAAGGTTGCGCAGCATCAGCACCTGCCGGTCGGATTCATACCCCGGCCGCGCCATCGCGACATAAGCCAGCCATTTGCCGTCGGGCGACGGGGTGGGCAGGGTGTCGGTCGCCTGGTTCGCCTCGGTCAGATTGACCGGCATCATCCGGCTGTCGACAAGCCAGCTATAGATGTCGAGGTTGGTCGAGGTCGGCTCGTCGCGGTCCGCCTTGCGCAGTGTGAAATAGACGGTGCGGCTGTCGGCGCCCCAGGCAAGCTCCTCGCCGCCGCCAAAGGGTTTCGACGGCGTGTCGCCGACCAGTCCGGCCGCGACCGGCCGCGCCGCGCTCGCCTTGCCGTCGGCCAGATTGAAAACAAAGGGGCGGCTGTGGGTGCCGGGAGTCTCCCATGTGTCCCAGTGACGGACGAAGCCGGTGCCGTCCTTGTAGAGCCGCCCGCTGCCGGGGCCGACAAGCGCGCCCTTGTCCTTTACGTCCTTCGCGTCGCAGCCGAAATCGGCGCACTCCATGGGGATATCGCCCCACGCGAGCAGCCGCGCGCCATCGGGCGAAATCTTGAAGCCCGCGACATCGGCCTTGGTATCGGTAACCTGCGTCGCGGGCGTGCCGGCCTTCGGATCGATCCGCCAGACCTGATCGCTGCCCGAGGCGTTCGAGATGAAATACAGACTGCCGTCGGGCGCAAAGGCCGGCGATGCTTCGTTCTTGCCGGGGGCATCGGCGATTCGAGCGGGCTTGGCGTCCTTGGCCTTGCGATCGACGAGCCAGAGGCCGGTCGAGCGCTTGTAGGTTTCGGGCGCGGTCTCGGTCATCTGGAACACGACCCATCGCCCGTCGGGCGAAGCCGTGGGCGCGGCGACGCGGTTGAGCGTCGCAAGATCGACCTCGGTCATCGGCCGGGCGAGAACGGGCGTGGAAAGGGCGGCGGCGAGCGCGAGCGCGCTGGGGACGAGAATGTTACGCATGCCGCGGGTTTAACGCTGCGGCGGGCGGGTTCAAGTCCTGATGGCGGTGGACGTAGTCCAGTGCGAACCGGTCTCCGGTCGGATTCCCAACTTAACGGGAAAATAACGGGAAATTCCGGCATTTCGCGTGCCATCAGGCTGGAGCGCTCCGCGATGCGCGCCGGATTTCCCGCGGCACGCCGATAAAATCCTGTTTCTCGATAACGGGAATTTGTCGGGAATCCCGGATGATTTAACGGCATGAGCTACGGCATAGACGGGAAGTGCCAGAAAAATTTCAAAGCGCTCTTGCAAACCGAGCGGAGAAGGTATCCATTAAGGTCAAGCCTTCGAGAGAAGGCGTTTCGACCAGCCAAGGAAGGATCGGTCGACCAGTGTTTGCGCAGACGCGCGGGCCGGTCGGTTTCCTTCCGCGAGACCCCCGCCGCGCGCCAGCGCCGGCGGGGGTTTTGCTTTGGAGGTTGAAATGGTTGTAAAGCGTTTGAAGGAAGGTAGTTTAAAGGGAGCCAAGCTCGACAAGACGGGACGACGTCGCAACGCGCTCGCGTCGCGGCGATTGGTGGCCGAGCGTAGCGGGCGGAACGATCCGCTTCCGACACTGCTGTTCGAGACGGCGGCGATCGCCGAACTCCGGTCCACGGGACATGAAGTCCGTAAGCTCGACCAGAAACATGTTGAAGCAATCGCGCGTTCGATCACCAGCCACGGTTTCTGCGTACCGATCCTCATATCAGGTAATCTGGTTGTCGATGGCCAGGCCCGCATCGCGGCGGCGACGCAACTCGGAATTCGCGAAGTGCCGGCGATCCAGTGTCAGCATCTCGATGAGATCCAGATCAGGACCCTTCGGTGGTGACACGCCTCGAAGAGGAGACCCGGATCGGCAAGGGCGGGACCCTGGCGGCGCAGCTGTCGCGGCTCGACCTGATCGTGCTCGACGAGCTCGGTTATCTGCCGTTCGCCCGCTCCGGAGGGCAGTTGTTGTTCCACCTCATCAGCAAGCTTTATGAGCGCACCAGCGTCATCATCACCACCAACCTCGCCTTCGGCGAGTGGCCTACCGTCTTCGGTGATCCCAAGATGACTACGGCGCTGCTCGACCGCGTCACCCACCACTGCGATATCATCGAGACGGGCAACGACAGCTGGCGCTTCAAAAACCGCAGCTGACCGCCACCTTCGGCCCCTTCAAAAATCTATCTTGCGCTGCGCGCGCCTCCGGTCGGGCTACGCCCGCCCTCCGCCGCACGCAGCGCAAGGC
>NZ_AOUN01000001.1:0-123456 GCF_000371385.1 Sphingopyxis sp. MC1 | reverse complement strand
ACTTCTTCAACAGAATACACCCCGTTCGAGACATTCAGGCGCCGCCGCCAGTAGGGGGTCCCCCCCGCCTGGCGGGCATTAGCCGACGCGGCATTGATCATCCTCGCTACGCCGGGCGCGCCAATCCCTTCCCATATTCAGGTATCGCAACGGCGCTCGCCCGCCTCACCGTGCCGCATTTCATTTATTCACGCACATGTGAGTGAGTGTTGACATCGCAGCGGGCGGCGGTCATAAATCCGCGGCAGAGACGGCTTCGATAAGGCCGTCCAGGAGGGAGAGGTTTCATGAAGGCACCGTTGCTCGTGTCCGCTTCGGCGGTCGCCCTGTTCGCGCTACCCGTTGCTGCCCAGGCCCAGTCGTCCGACGCGCCGCCGCCCGCCGACGAGGCGGCACGGGACGGCGCGCGGCCCAGCGAAGATATCATCGTCACCGCGACGCGCCGTAGCGAGCGGCTGCAAGACGTGCCGCTCAGCGTCACGGCGTTCGGCCAGCGCGAGCTCGATGATCTGGGCATCGTCGGTTATGAAGGTATCGCGCAGAATACGCCCGGCATCGTCGTCAACCGGCCGACGCAGAATTTCAACAATTTCACTGCTCGCGGCATCAACACCAACGGCTATTCGGCGGGGCTGCAGAGCGCGGTCGCCATCTATGTCGACGAACTGCCGATCTCGGCGAACGGCAATTCGACCATCCTCGATCCCAATCTCTACGATGTCGAGCGCGTCGAGTTTCTGCGCGGGCCGCAGGGGACGCTGTTCGGATCGAACTCGCTGGCGGGTGCGATGCGGATCATCACCAAGAGCCCCGACCTCAATGCGTTTGCCGCATCGGCGAGCGTCGATCTGGGGCTGACTGGATCGAGTTCGCTGCGCCAGCGCTATAATGCGATGGTCAACGTGCCGATCATGCAGGACGAAATGGGTCTTCGCATCACCGGCTATTATCGCAACGAGGACGGCTGGGTCGACAATATCGGCACCGGGATCAAGGATTCGAACAGCCTCGAAGCCTATGGCGGCCGGGCGATCCTGCTGATGCGACCGAGCGACCGGATGAAGGTGAAGCTGCTCATTTCCTATGAGAACAGCAAGCCCGCCGATTCGGGCCTGATCAACCCGACGCTTGGCAAGTTCGTGCGCAATTCGGACCGGCCCGACCTGTTCCAGGGCAAGCTCACCAACTATAATCTCACGGTCAATTACGAGTTCGATTTCGCCGAGCTGATCAGTTCGACGACGCTGTCGACCTATGATGCGTCCTTCTATGTCGACCTGGCCGGCACCTATGCGCAGGCCTTTCCCTTCGCGCTCGACGCCTATGGCTATGACGATCTGTTCGTTCAGGAAACGCGGCTCGTCTCGCGCGGCGACGGGCCGTTCCAGTGGGTTGCGGGCTTCTTCTATTATGACAAGCGCCGGAGCGTCGATTTCGCCTATCGGTCGAGCCCCGAATATCTGGCGGCGAAGAATATCGTCGGGCTGCCCGACGAATATTATCAGCGCTTCAACAGCTATACCGACCAGAGCGAGGTCGCGGGCTTCGGCGAGCTGACCTACAAGTTCAGCGACAAATTCTGGATCACCGGCGGGCTGCGCTACGGCAATACGCAGGTGCAAAGCTTCACCCGCGGCGGCGGCTACAATAGCAATTACCTGACCATCGCCTATTGCCTGTCCTTCCCGGCGGCGTGCGGCTTTTATGTGCCGCCGCTCGCGATCACCTCGATCCCCTATGCCGAGGGGCTGAAGGTTTCGGACGACCGCCTGTCGTGGAAGGCGAGCGCGTCGTGGAAGCCGAGCGAGGATCTGACGACCTATGTCACGGTGTCGACCGGCTTCCGCACCCCGGTGGTCAATGCGCGCGCCGGGCTGGTGAGCACGATCGACCCCAATGATATCGTCATCCCCAGCGGCGCCCGTTCGGACAGCGTGACCAACTATGAGGCCGGGCTGAAGGGCCGGTGGCTGGGCGGCGATCTGACTGCCAATCTTGCCGCCTATTATATCGACTGGAAGAATATCCAGGTCCAGGCGAACCGCGTGTCGGATTCGATCCAGTTCGCGACCAATATCGGCGGCGCCGAAAGCTATGGTCTGGAGTTCGAGATCATGGCGCGGCCCATCCAGGGCCTCAGCCTCGCGGTCAACGGATCGTTCAACGAGGCGAAGGTGACCAAGCTGACGGCGGTCGAGGCGGCCATTTCAGGCGCCGAAGTCGGCACCCGGCTGGCCTCGCCCCATTTCCAGGGCTCGGCAACGCTGCGCTATGATTTCCAGATGGCCGGCAGCAACAGCGGCTTCGGCGCGGTGAACGTGTCGCATGCGGGGTCATTCCCCAACCAGTTCCCGAACGTGCCGGGCAAGCCCAATGTGGTCAGCCCGACGTTCGATTATACCGAGGCCTGGACCAACGTGAACCTTTACGCGGGGGTCAAGCTCGGCGCGCTCGGGCTGACCGCCTATGTCGAAAACCTCTTCAACGACAGTTCGATCACCTACGTCCATCCCGAAGCCTTCCTCGACGGTCGCTACGCCCGGATGCGCCCGCGCACCGTCGGCGTTCGCGCGGACTATCGCTTCTGATCGGCCGGAGAAGGAGAGACATCATGCCCAGCCTGCGGATCTGCGCGCTTGCGCTCTCGCTTCTTCTCCCGGCCCCGATCGCGGCCGCGGCGGACGCCGATCCGGTGGTCGCGGCCCCCGCGGGTAGCGTGCGCGGCGTTGCGGAACGCGACGTCCGCATATTCCGGGGCATTCCCTATGCCCAGGCCCCCGTCGGGGAGCGCCGCTGGCGTCCCCCGGCGGCGGCGGCGGACTGGGACGGGGTGCGCGACGCGAGTCAGTTTGGTGCCGCGTGCATGCAGCCCAAGCCGCGCGCCGGGAATATCTATGCGGGAAGCTTGCCCGCGATGAGCGAGGATTGCCTGTCGCTCAACGTCTGGGCGCCCGAAAATGCGAAAAATGCCCCGGTGATCGTGTGGATACACGGCGGATCGCTGATTTCGGGATCGGGCGCCGAACCGCTTTATGACGGCAGCGCGCTGGCGCGGCGCGGGATTGTCGTGGTGACGATCAACTATCGGCTCGGCATGTTCGGCTATTTCGCGCACCCGGCGCTCAGCGCCGAGTCGCCCGATCATGTGTCGGGCAATTACGGCCTGCTCGACCAGATCGCCGCGCTGCAATGGGTGAAGCGCAACATCGGCGCCTTCGGGGGCAATGCGGCAAATGTCACCGTCGCGGGCGAATCGGCCGGTGCGCTCAGCGTCATGTATCTGATGACGGCACCCGCTGCGCGCGGCCTGTTCGCCAAGGCGGTGGCACAGAGCGCCTATATGGTGTCGGCGCCCGCACTGCGCGACCGGGTCAACGGCATGGTTCCGGCCGAAGAGCAGGGGAGTGATCTGGCCGCCAAGCTTGGGGCGACCGACCTTGCGGCGCTGCGGGCGCTGCCCGCCGAGACGATCGCCGACAAGGTGCCGACGACGGGCTATTTCCCCTTTCCGGCGATCGACGGCAAGACGGTGCCGCGCCAGCTCGTCGACAGCTTCGATCGCGGCGAACAGGCGCCGGTGCCGATATTGGCGGGTTTCAACAGCGGCGAAATCCGGTCGCTGCGCTTTCTCCTGCCGAAGCCGCCGGCCGATGCGGCCGCTTATGAGGCGGCGGTTCGCGCTGGCTATGGCGAGTTCGCCGACATGTTCCTCGCGCGCTATCCGGCCAAGACCATCGACGAAAGCATGCTCGCGGCGACGCGCGATGCGATGTACGGCTGGACCGCCGAGCGGCTGGTTTCGGACCAGGCGGCGGCGGGCAAGGGCGCCTATTTCTATCTCTTCGATCATGGCTATCCCGCGACCCAGGAGTGGAATCTCCACGCCTTTCACGCGTCCGAACTGCCCTATGTATTCGGCACCGCGTCGCGGACCCCGCCGTTGTGGCCGAAAATTCCCGACACGCTGGCCGAGCGCAAGCTCAGCGAAGCGATGGGCGATTATTGGGCGAGCTTCGCCGCGACCGGCAAGCCGCAGGCCAAGGGTTGGCCGGACTGGCCCGACTATGCCGACGATCGCGGCTTTCTGCATTTCGCGGACACGCCGCGCGCTGGCCATAATCTCTTCCCCGGCACCGCGGCGCTGCACGAGGCGGTGGTCTGCCGCCGCCGCGCGGCGGGCGATATAGCGTGGAACTGGAACGTCGGCATTATCGCGCCGCCGCTGCCGCCGAAGGCCGAGGGGTGCCAATGATCGACGGTTCGATGCAGTCCTATGCCCTGACGCTCGACAAATTCCTCTCCCATGCCGCGAAATGGCATCCCGGCGCCGAAGTGGTGTCGGCGGGACTGGACGGCGGCGTGCGGCGCATTGTCTATGCGGCGCTTCGCGACCGGGCGCTGCGCGTTTCGTCGGCGCTGGCGGCGCTCGGGATCGCAAAGGGCGCGCGGGTCGCGACGCTGGCCTGGAATACACAGGGCCATGTCGAGGCGTGGTACGGCATCATGGGGATGGGCGCGATCTGTCACACGCTCAACCCGCGCCTGACCCCGGCGCAGCTCGGGTCGATGCTGCGCCAGTCGGAAGCGTCGGTGCTGCTGGCGAGCGCCGACCTTCTGGGTCTGGCACGCGACGCGACGCGCGGCCTCGGCGCGCCGCCGCGCATCCTGCTGCTCGACCAAGCCCAAGGGGAGGATGCGCTCGAACCGCATATCGTCGGCGCGGCCGCCGATGTGCCGTGGGGCGATTTCGACGAGAATACCCCGTCGGGGCTGTGCTTTACATCGGGCAGCACGGGCGCGCCCAAGGGCGTCACCTATACGCATCGTGGTTGCTATCTTCACACGATGCGCCAGCTTCAGGCCGACGTCCTCGGCATTACCGCGCGCGATGCGGTGATGCCCGTCGTGCCGATGTTCCATGCCAATGCGTGGGGAATTCCCTTCACCGCGCCCGCTGTCGGCGCCAAGCTGGTGCTGCCCGGACGGCACAGCGACGGCGCGCATCTTGCCCGGCTGATCCGGGCCGAAGGCGTTACCGCGGCGGTCGGCGTGCCGACGGTGTGGCTGGGGCTGGTCGAGCATCTGGAGGCCGAGGGCGGCGAGGTGCCGACGCTCGAGCGTATCCTGGTCGGCGGGTCGTCGATGCCCCCGGCGCTGATGGACCGGATCGAACGGCGGCTGGGTGTCGAGGTGCAGACGAGCTGGGGCATGACGGAGTTGTCGCCGCTGGGGACGGCGGCGCTGCCGGGCGACCCGGCACGGCGACCGGATCTGTCGGGGCGCCCCGCGATGGGCATCGACCTGCTGCTGACCGACGGCGATGGGCGGGCGCTCGCCGAGCAGCGCGGTGCCGAGGGGCATTTGCGCGTGCGCGGCGGTTCGGTCGTCGAACGCTATTTCGGGCAGAGCGAGCCGGCGACCGATGCCGATGGCTGGTTCGACACCGGCGACCTCGCGCGGATCGACGCTGGGGGCAATCTGACCATCACCGGGCGCGCCAAGGATCTGATCAAATCGGGCGGCGAGTGGATCAATCCCGCCGAGATCGAGGCGATCGTCGCAGGGCTGCCGCAAGTGTCGCTCGCCGCGGTGATCGGACGCAGCGATCCGAAATGGGGCGAGCGGCCGATCCTGCTCGTCGAAACCTGCGACGATGCGATCAGCGACGCCGATCTTCTGGGTTCGCTCGATGGCCGCGTCGCATCCTGGTGGGTTCCCGATGCCGTCGTGCGTCTGGCCGCGATGCCGCTCGCGCCGACGGGCAAGATCGACAAAATGCAATTGCGGGCGGAATATGGACAGGTGTAGGCCCACGCGGTCGCACCCGATTGAACGAAGCCCCGGAAGGAAGTGAATTTGGCGTCGAAGGCAAAGACTGCGGCAAAGCGGCCATCGAAGGCGGAGCAGCGCGCCGAAATGATGGAGCAGATTCTCGACGTCGCCGAACTTCTGTTTTCGAAGCATGGCTTTCACGGCGTCACGCTGAAGGATGTCGCAAAGCAGGTCGGCGTCCACCACACGCTGCTGAACTATTATTTCGACGACAAGCAGACGCTGTTCGATGCCGTTTTCGCGCGCCGCGCCGTCGTTACGATCGACCGGCGGATGCAGGCACTCGACGATTATGAGCGCGCAGCCGCGGGCAAGCCGACAGTCGAGGGTGCGCTGCACGCCTTTCTCGACACCGACCTCGACCTCTATATCCAGGGCGGCGAGGGGTGGAAGAATTACGGAGCCTTTGGCGCACAGGCGTCGAACAGCCCCGAAGGCGCCGAATTCATGGACAAATATTTCGATCCCGTGGTCTTGCGGCTGATCGACATATTGAAAAAGGCGCTGCCCGACGCGGCCGAGGAAGATATTTTCTGGGGCTATCACTTCGTCACCGGCGCGCTGATGCTCACGCTCGCGCGGACCGGGCGTATCGATAAATTGTCGCACGGCCTGTGCCTGTCGGACGATTATGAAGCGGTAAAGCACCGGATGGCGCGCTTCATGGCGGCAGGTTTCCGCGAAATTTGCGAGCAGCGAAAGCAGGATAGGGGCTGACAGGCCGATACGCCGCAGTTCGATGGGGATTCGCGGTACGCATAACTAAATTCACTCACTAGTGAGTTATGATTTGAAAGCGAGAGGGCGGCGATGAAGAGGGACTTGCAGGACCGGGTGGCGATCGTGACCGGAGCGGGCGGCGGGCTGGGCCGCGCCCACGCGCTGATGCTGGCGCGGCACGGCGCGCGCGTCGTCGTCAACGATCGCGACGCCGCCGCCGCCGAAGCCGTGACAGCCGAGATCGTCGCATCGGGCGGGCAGGCGATCGCGGCGCCCGCTTCGGTCACCGACACCGCTGAGGTCGCGGCGATGGTCGATGATGCGACCGCCGCATGGGGCGGCATCGACATATTGATCAACAATGCCGGCATCCTGCGCGACAAGAGCTTTGCGAAGATGGACATCGATGATTTCCGTCTGGTCGTCGACGTCCACCTGATGGGCGCCGCCATCTGTTCGAAGGCGGTGTGGGACCAGATGCGCGCGCGGCGCTTCGGACGCATCGTGATGACGACCTCTTCGTCGGGGCTCTACGGCAATTTTGGCCAAGCCAATTACAGCGCTGCAAAGATGGCACTCGTCGGCCTGATGCAGACGCTCGCGCTCGAAGGCGAGCGACACAATATCCGGGTCAATTGTCTGGCGCCGACCGCGGCGACGGCGATGACCGACGGCGTGCTCGCGCCCGAAGCGCTGGCGCGGCTGGCGCCCGAGGCGGTGAGCCCCGGGCTGCTCGCGCTGGTCGGCGATACCGCGCCGACGCGCGCCATCCTCTGTGCGGGGGCCGGGCATTTCGCGAGCGCGCATGTCACGCTGACCGACGGGCTGTTCGTGGGCCGCGGCGAGGATGCGGCCGCGCGCGTGGTTTCGGAATGGGACCGCATCACCGATCGCCGCGGCGAGGTCGTGCCGGCCTATGGCTTCACGCAGGCCGAGCGCGAACTGGCGAATGCGGGTTTCACGGCGCCGACGATGGCGGTGCAACGCTGACAATCCCCGGGGCGTGGCGGACGGGCCGGTCAAGAGCCCGCCGTCGCTGCCGGGATGAAGGGAGAAGGATATGACGACCGACAGCCAGGCCGCGCCCGAAGCGGGCAAGGGCCAGAATGAGAAGCTGGTGATCGCCGCTTCGTCGCTGGGGACAGTGTTCGAATGGTATGACTTCTATCTCTATGGCCTGCTCGCCACGGCGCTTTCGCATCACTTCTTTTCGGGGGTGAACGAAACGACGGGCTTCATCCTTGCGCTGATGGCGTTTGCCGCGGGGTTTGCGGTGCGGCCGTTCGGCGCGCTCGTCTTCGGCCGCGTCGGCGACATCGTCGGCCGCAAGAATACCTTCCTCGTCACCATGGCGATCATGGGACTGTCGACCTTCGCGGTCGGCTTTCTGCCCGGCTATGACACGATCGGGGTAGCGGCACCGATCATCCTGATGCTGCTGCGTCTGTTGCAGGGACTGGCGATCGGCGGCGAATATGGCGGCGCCGCCGTCTATATCGCCGAACATGCCCCGCCCGGAAAACGCGGCCTCTACACCAGCTTCATCCAGACGACGGCGATGATCGGGCTGATCCTGGCGTCGACCTTTGTCGTGTCGCTGCGATTGTTCATGGATGCCGATACCTTCAACGCCTGGGGCTGGCGGCTTCCCTTCATCTTTTCGATCGTGCTGCTGTCGGTCGCGCTGTGGATACGCCTGCAGCTTGAGGAAAGCCCGGTGTTCCAGCGGATGAAGGCGGCCGGCGCGACGTCGAAGGCGCCGCTGAAGGAGGCCTTTGGCGAATGGCGCAATTTGAAGATCGTGCTCATTGCGCTGTTCGGGGCGGTGGCGGGGCAGGCGGTGATTGGCTTTGCCGCGCACCTTTATCCGCTCTTCTACCTCGAACGTATCGCGCGGGTGGACGGCGCGACCGCCAATTTCCTGGTCGCGACGGCGCTCCTCATCATCATTCCAAGCTTCGTCTTCTTCGGCTGGCTCAGCGACCGTATCGGCCGCAAACCGATCATGATGACCGCCTGCGTGATCGCGGTGTTCGTCTATTTCCCGCTCTACAAGGCGCTCGTCGTTGCCGCGAATCCCGCGATGGCCGCGGCGGTCGAACGCGCGCCGGTCACGGTCATTGCCGATGCCGGCGAATGCTCGTTCCAGTTCGACCCGATCGGCAAGAACAGCTTTGACCAATCGAGTTGCGACATCGCCAAATCCTATCTGGCAAAGAACGGCATCAACTATGCCAATCGCGATGCGCCGGCGGGAAGCGCCGCGTCGGTGCGCGTCGGCGACCGCGTGATCGCCGTCGCCGACCCGGTGGGGCTCGACAAGGATGCTCGGGCGGCGGTGGTCGCCGCCTTCGGGCGCGAGGCGAAAGCGGCGCTCGATGCGGCGGGCTATCCCGACAAGGCCGACCCGGCGCAGGTGAACAAGGTCAAGGTGATTCTGATCCTCTGCGTCTTCGGGCTGCTCGCGACGATGGTCTATGGCCCGCTCGCCGCGCTGCTCGTCGAGCTGTTCCCGGCGCGCATCCGTTACAGTTCGCTGTCGCTGCCCTATCATATCGGCAACGGCTGGATCGGCGGCTTCATGCCGACGATCGGCTTCGCAATGGTCGCGGCGACGGGCAATATCTATCAGGGGCTGTGGTATGCGGTCATCATTGCGGCGGTGACTGCGGTCGTCGGCATCCTGTTCCTGCCCGAAACCTACAAGCGCGACATCGAGGCATGAGCGGGGGCGATGCCATTGCGCGCCGCGCGCTGATCCAGGGGGCGGTCGGCGCCGCCGCTGGGCCGGTGCTGCTCGGCAACGCCCCGGCGCCGGCGCGGCGCAAGCCCGCGCCGAAGGGCTTTCTGTGGGGCGCGGCCATCTCGGCGCACCAGAGCGAAGGGAATAACACCAACAGCGACGCCTGGCTTGCCGAAAATATCGAACCGACGCTGTTCAAGGAGCGGTCGGGTGACGCGTGCGACAGCTATCACCGCTATGATCAGGATTTCGCGCTCGCGCAGCAACTCGGGTTGAACTGCTACCGGCTTGGCATCGAATGGGCGCGGATCGAGCCGAGTGAGGGGCATCTCTCGAACGCCGAACTCGACCATTATGCCCGGGTGCTGACTGCCTGCCGCGCGCGGGGGCTCGCGCCAGTGGTGACGCTGAGCCACTTCACCGTGCCGCTGTGGTTCGCGAAGCGTGGCGGGTTCGAGGTCGCCGACGCGCCGCAGCTCTTCGCGCGCTATTGCGCCAAGGTCGCCGAGCGGCTCGGCGGGCTGATGCATCTCGTCACCACCTTCAACGAAGCCAATATCGGCTTGCTCGTATCGCTGTTCCCCCAGTCGGAAGCCGGTGCGGAGCTGCAACGGGCGGCGCAGGCGGCCGCGGTCGCCGCAACCGGATCGCCCAAATTTTCGCGCCTCGCCTTCGCCGATCCTGCGGTTACGACCCCGCTGATGCAGGAGGCGCATCGTCAGGCCTATGCGGCGATCAAGGCGGCGCGGCCCGAACTTCCGGTCGGCATCACGCTCACGACGCAGGATATCCAGTCGGCCGGCGCACCGTCGCTCGTCGCAGATTATGAGCGGCGGCTCTACGGCAACTGTATCGATGTCGCCCGCGACCACGCCGACTTCTTCGGGGTGCAATGCTACACGCGGCTCGTCTTCGACGAAAAGGGCATGGTGCCGCCCCCGAAGGACGCCGAAAAGACGCTGTCGGGTTATGAATTTTATCCGCAGGCCTTGGCGAATACGATCCGCTGGGCGCACCGGACGATCGGCAAGCCCATCTATGTCACCGAAAGCGGGGTCGCCGTCGCCGACGATGCGCGCCGCATCGCCTTCATCGACGCGGCGCTCGACGGGGTCCGTGCCTGTCTCGACGAAGGCATTGCCGTCCACAGCTATATCTACTGGTCGCTGCTCGACAATTTCGAATGGACGTCGGGCTATGCGGTACCCTTCGGGCTGGCCGCGGTCGATCGCGACATTTTCGTCCGCACCCCGCGAGCCAGCGCGCATCACTTCGGCGCGATCGCGCGCGCGAACTGGATCTAGAAACCTACACTATCTCGGTGCCGCCGCGGCAAGGAGCAGCTTCCGGAAGGCGGCGGTCGTCGCCGCGACCGCGCCCGCATCGACGCAGCGCGCATCGTCGCCTTCGACATGATGGAAACGATGGACGCCGAAAATGCCTGCGACCGATGGGTAGCCTGCGGCGATGATCGCGGTGAGTTCGCCGGCCGACAATTTGTCGCTGGGGTAAGGGCTTTCAAGTCCGGCAAAGCCCGCGAACAGGCGCCGCGCCGTCGCAAGCAGCGGAGGGCTGACGACCAGATAGCGCTGCGAATCGGTGCCAGCCAGCGGGGCGAGGCGGAACAGGCCTTCGTGCCAGTCACGCGCCGCGAGGTTGGCGCCAAGGTGGAGCCAGAAATGCGTCGCGTCGGGCTTGGGGGCCACCGCCTTCAGCGCCTCCTCGGCGCCCAGATTTTCATATTCATGGCCGCTGTTGCACAGGAAAGCCAGGTTGTGGTCGGGGAGCAGCGCCGGGATAGCGCGGGCCAGGTCCAGCCATGCGGCAATGCCGCCGCCGCGCTCGCCCGCACAGTCGGTCCAGCCCGAACGCGGAGTCGATACCACCACCCATTTCGCCTTGCCGCGGTCGAGCCGCCCGATGACGTTGAAGGCGCTCCGCCGCCTACCCTCGCCGGTCAGGCGCACCGTCGCCGCGTCATGGCGCATCGCTGCCTCCCAAAATGGTGCGGCGTCGGCAGGCGCGAGCAGACCAACCGGACCCGCGAACATCGGCGCGCGGCCATCGGCATTGAGCGCGATGATCTTGCCCGTCGGTCCGTTGGTGACGATCACCGCCGCCTTGGCGCCCGCCGCGAAGGCGGTCTCGACGGGCGCGCGGACCGGTTTGGCGAGCGCCGACGACCAGCGGCCATAGGGCAGGTCGACGAGCGCGATCGCGCCCGCCAACGGCGCGTCGGCGCGGCCCTGCGCATCGACGCGCGCCAGCCGCCCCGTCACGCCCCCGATGGCGGTCGGTGTCACGATCGGCTGCGGCATCAGCGCGGCGCGGGTGTCGCCGACGACCATGTCGCACGCTCCGGCGTCGAAATGGGGAACAGAGATGGCGGGCTTTTCGACCGCGTAGCCGGCGCGCGCGAGCTGATCGGCGAGCCAGTGGCCGCACGCATTGTCGCCGGCGCCGCCCGCGCGCTTGTTGCCGAAACCGATATAGGCGGCAAGGTCGCTCGCGATCGTGTCGCTCGTCGCCGCAGCCGCGTGCGCGGCGCCGGCGGCGACGGGAAGGGCGGTTGCGGCGGCGATGAAATGGCGCCTTGTCGGATCGGTCATCGGCTCTCCCTTGCGGCTGTTCCGCCGCCATTGCTTGGCCGCGTTGCCATGTGATGCGAGGCCGGCGCCCGTCAATGACGATCGGCCGCTTGATATTCACTCACAAGTGAGCGTAAGTTCTTCGCCGGACGATGGCAAGCATCGCCGCCGGGAAGAGGAAATGCGCTGATGGGCCTGTCGCCGCTCGGAAAGATCGTCATCGGCCTGTGCGCGGTCCTTGGTTTGTCGGGGGCCGCACCCGCCCCCCGCGAGGCGCCGACGGCGACCGTCGGCGAAGGACGCGTCGCTGGCACATGGCAGGACGATGTGCGCATATTCCGCGGCTTGCCCTATGCTGCGCCGCCCGTCGGCGAGCGGCGGTGGCAGCCGCCCGAAGCGCCGCCATCCTCGTCGGGCTTGCGACAGGCGGCCGAGTTCGGACCCGACTGCGTCCAGCCCGCCTATCCCGCCGACAGCGTCTATTTCGAAGCGCCCCGCCCCCAGAGCGAGGATTGCCTGACGCTCAACATCTGGGCGCCGGCGGAGGCGAAGAAGGCGCCGGTGATCGTGTGGATTCACGGCGGATCGCTGCAATTCGGCGGCAGCGCGAGCCCGATGTACGATGGACGCGAATTCGCCCGGCGCGGGATCGTCTTCGTGTCGATCAACTATCGCCTCGGCGTCTTCGGCTGGTTTGCGCACCCGGGGCTGAGCGCCGAATCGCCCGAGGCTGTGTCGGGCAACTACGGCCTGCTCGACCAGATGGCGGCGCTCCGCTGGGTCCAGCGCAATATTGCGGCCTTCGGCGGCGATCCCGCCAATGTGACCGCGATGGGAGAATCGGCCGGGGCGCTCAGCGTCTCCTATCTTCTCGCCAGCCCGAAAGCCCGCGGCCTGTTCGCGAAGGCGATCGTCCAGAGCACCAATATGCGCGCGATGCCGCGCCTGCGCGAAGCGGCGTTCGGTCTGCCATCCGCCGAAGCGGGCGGGCAGGCTTTGGGCGAAGCGCTGGGCGCTGCCGACATCGCCGCGCTGCGCGCCGTCGATCCCGATGCTTTGCTGGCGGCGGCGGTGCGCGCCCGTTTCCCGGCGCAGCCGGTCGTCGATGGCGTGGTCGTCCCCGACCAGCTCGTCAACATCCTCGACCGCGGCGCGCAGATGAAGGTGCCGCTGCTCGCCGGCTTCAACAGCGGCGAGGTGCGATCGCAGCGGCGGCTCGTGCCGGCAATACCGGGCGACCCGGCGGACTATGCGGCGGCGGCCGCGAAGCGTTACGGCGATCTCGCCCCCGCCTATCTCAAGCTGTATCCGGCGTCGGGCGGGACGGAGAGCATGCTCGCCGCGACGCGCGACACCATCTACGGCTGGGCGACCGAACGTCTGGTCCGCGCGCAGACCGCGGCCGGAGCCCCCGCTTATCTTTACGTCTTCGATCATTGCTACCCGGCGGCCCGCGCGCGCGATCTTTGCGCCTTTCATGCGAGCGAACTACCGTTCGTCTTCGGCCTCGCCGGGCGCCCGGTCGCGGGGTCCCGCAACTGGCCGGCAGCGGAGGGGAAGGCCGAGGAGCGGCTCGCGGAGCAGATGATCGATTACTGGACCAGCTTTGCCGCGACCGGAAAGCCGGTCGCGCCGTCGGCAGCCCGCTGGCGTCCCTACGGCGGCCAGGAATATGCCATGCGCTTCGCCGATCGTCCGCTACCCGAACGCAATCCCTTTCCCGGCAGCTTCGAATTTCACGAAGACCGCATGCAGCGCCAGCGTGCCGACGGGCTGCAATGGTTCATACCCTAGCGCCATAGCCGAAGGGGCGCTGCGGCTTGGCCCCTCGATCGACGCGCCGATACCGGCACGCCCGTCAAGGGCTGGTTTGTCGCCTGACGATCAGCCGCGCCAGTAGAGCCACGCGGCCCACAGCCAGCCGGCGATCAGCAGGGTCCCGCCGACGGGGGTGACGGCGCCCAGCCAGCGCGGCCCGCCGAGCGCCATCGCATAGAGGGTGACGGCAAAAAGTCCGCCGCCGATCAGCAGCATGATCGCCGGGCCGCGTGCGGTCCCCATGATCGCGAGCGCGGCAACCGCGTGGACAAGTTGATACAGGCCGCCGGTGCGCAGCCAGTCGGCCTCCTGCGGTCCCGCCGCGCCATGCGCCCCGAAGGCACCCGCCGCGACCGCCAGTGCGGCCGAAATCGCCGCGAACAGTCCGATCATCTCCGTCTCTCCTTTGTAACCATAATCTTAGCGCGCCGAGCGCGCCGATGGAATAAGCCGCGCCGCGGGGGCGTAAACCGGGCATGAAGCATGTTCTGGAATCGGGGCGGGTCGCGGGGCGTTCGCCCGCCGGCCGGCCGCTGCGCATCGCGCTCTTCTCGGGCAATTACGACTGCGTGCGCGACGGCGCCAATCGGGCGCTCAACCGCCTCGTCGCCTATCTGCTTGATCGCGCGGGGATGGCGGTCCGCATCTATTCGCCGACCGCGCCGACGAAGGCGTTCGAATCGGTCGGCGATATTGTCTCGGTGCGCTCGGCGAGCATCCCGGGGCGCCCCGAATATCGCCTCGCGCTTGGCTTCACGGGCGCCGCCCGCGCCGATCTCGAGGCGTTTGCCCCCGATATCGTCCATCTCTCGGCGCCCGACATCTTGGGCCGCCAGGCGCAAAAATATGCGCGGGCCGCGGGCATTCCGGTGGTCGCGAGCCTCCACACGCGCTTCGAAACCTACCCCGAATATTATCATCTCGGCTTTCTGCGCCGGCCGATGGAGGCCTATCTGCGGCGCTTCTACGGCGATGCCGATCATATCCTTCTGCCGACGCCGCCGATCCTCGACGAATTCGCGGCGCTCTACGGCCGCGACAATGTGTCGATCTGGTCGCGCGGGGTCGACCGTACCGCCTTTCATCCCGCGCTGCGTAGCAACGCCTTTCGCGCCCGGCTCGGCTATGCACCCGGCGATGTGGTGCCGCTATTTTTCGGGCGGCTGGTGCTCGAAAAGGGGCTCGGCGTCTTTGCCGACGCGATCGAGGCGCTCCGCGCACGCGGCTATAATGTGCGCCCGATGATCGTCGGCGAAGGACCGGCGCGCGACTGGCTGGCGCGGCGGCTGCCCAATGTCGCCTTCCTGGGCCATCTGGCCGGCGCCGACCTTGGCTGCGCGGTGGCGAGCGCCGACATATTGGTCAATCCCAGCGTGACCGAGGCTTTCGGCAACGTCAATCTGGAGGCGATGGCATCGGGGATCGGGGTGGTGTCGGCCGACGTCCCCAGCGCCTCGTCGCTGATCGTGCATGGCGGCACCGGCCTGCTGGTCCCGCCGCACGACGCCGCGGCCTATGCCGATGCGATCGCGCGGCTTATCGACGAACCCGCGCAGCTCGCGGTGCTGCGCCGCGCTGCTGCGGCGGCCGCGGACCGTTATTGCTGGGACGATATTCTCGCCGGGGTCGCGGCGCTCTATGGCCGGCTCGCCGGAACCGCTACTGTCGCGGCACTGGCGAGAGTCGCCTGAGGAGTTTCGATGCGCAAGGGCCGCGACACCGATCCCGATATCGATGGCGATCTCGCCGCGATGCGACGCTATGCACGCTCGCTCGCGCGCGACGATCAGGATGCCGACGATGTAGTCCAGGATGCGCTGCTGCGCGCGATCGAACGGCGCGATACCTTTCGGGCCGAAGGCAATCGCCGCGGCTGGCTGCTCGCGATCGTCCACAATGTCTTCGTATCGGGCACCCGCCGCCGCGCGGCCGAAGCGCGGCGCAACGATCGTTTCGCCGATACGCTCGCGACGCAGACCGACGCGGCGCAGGAACATCATGCGCGGCTGCGCGAAATCGCGCGCAGTTTCGCCGCGCTTCCCGACCATCATCGCGCGGTGCTGCACCTGACCGCGGTCGAAGGCCTCAGCTATCAGCAATGCGCCGACCTTCTGGCCGTCCCGATCGGAACGGTGATGTCGCGCGTTGCGCGCGCGCGCGCGGCGCTCCGCGATCTCGAAAATGGACGCGAGGACACGGACGGACGGCGCCGCGCCGCGCCGCTGCGACTGGTTGGAGGACAGGATGACTGACGGGCCGAACGAAAGCGAACTCGCCGCCTATGTCGACGGGCAACTCGATGTCGAAGGGCGTTTCGCCGTCGAAGATCACCTGCGCCGTCACCCCGACCTTGCCGCACGCGTGATGGGCGATCTCGGCGCACGCAGCGCCTTGCAACTTCTGGCGCAGGACAAGCGCGCGATGCCCGCCGCGGTCGCGGCGCTCGGCCGTGATCTGGCAGAGCCGGCCCGGCGCTGGCGCCGCTGGATGTCGGTCGGCGGCACCTCGGTCGCCGCGGCGGTGGTCGCGCTGCTGTTCGTCGCAACCCAGGGACCGCCCGCCTATGTCGATTACGCCATCTCGTCGCACCGCATCGCGATGATGCGCGCCGGGCTCGATTCGCAGGCCGAAACGACGCATTACGACGCGCGCGAGATTGCGAGCACCACCAATATCGCGATTCCCAGCGTGCCGAAGAGCTGGAAGATCACCGACGTTCAGCTTTTCCCGACCGAGCGCGGCCCGGCCCTGCTCGTCGCTGTCCGCACCCAGGCGGGCGATCCACTGTCGCTCTTTGCGCTGCACCAGCGTTCAGGCGCGCCCGAACGCCCCGACGCGGTGCGCGAAGGCGCGCAATCGGTGGCCTATTGGCGCCGCGGCGACATGTCCTACGCGCTGGTCGGCAACACCGGGCCGGGCGCGATCGACGCGACGGCGGAGAAGCTGGCGCGCAGCTGGTCCTGACGATGATGCAAGCCGCGCGACATGTATTCGAAAGATTGACAATTCAAGGCGTTTTTGATCGATAAAATCGATCATGGCGGCGCGGATTTCCAATTTCCGCAGTGCAACATAAATCGCTAGGGGAGGGCTCCACAAACAAAAGGAGGCTCTCCATGTCCGTGCTCAACACCACCATCAAGCCCTTCAACGCGACCGCGTACAAGGACGGCAAGTTCGTCGACATCAGCGACGAAACCGTCAAGGGCAAGTGGGCCGTCTTCTTCTTCTATCCGGCCGACTTCACCTTCGTCTGCCCGACCGAGCTCGAAGACCTCGCCGACATCTATCCGACGCTGCAGAATATGGGTGTCGAAGTGTTCGCGGTGTCGACCGACACGCATTTCTGCCACAAGGCATGGCACGACACCTCGCCGGCGATCGGCAAGATCAATTACTATATGGTCGGCGACCAGAACCACAATCTGTCGAACAATTTCGAAGTTCTGCGCCAGGGCGTCGGCCTTGCCGACCGCGGCACCTTCGTGCTCGACCCGCAGGGTGAAATCCAGCTTCTGGAAATCACCCCCGAAGGCGTGGGCCGCAACGCCGCCGAACTGCTCCGCAAGATCAAGGCGCTGCAATATTGGGTCAGCCACCCCGGCGAAGTCTGCCCCGCGAAGTGGGAAGAAGGCGCCGAAACGCTCGCGCCCTCGCTCGACCTCGTCGGCAAGATCTAAGATATAATCGTCCGTGTGTCCCCGCGAAGGCGGGGACCCAGAGCGTTAGGTCGCTACACTTGCGCTCTACAGCCCTGGGCTCCCGCCTTCGCGGGAGCACACGGATTTTCTTTGAAACCAGGCAGGAACTCTCCCCATGCTCGACGCCAATATGAAGCAGCAGCTTCAGGGCCTCCTCACGAACCTTCGTGAGCCGATCGAACTGCTCTCGTCGCTCGGCGAGGATGCGAAGTCGGCCGAGCTAGCGGCGCTCCTCGACGATATCGCCGCGCTGTCGGACAAGGTCAGCGTGACGCGCGCCGACGACGATGCGCGCCGGCCCAGCTTCCTGATCCGCCGCGCGAGCGACGCCCGTGTCGCGGTGCGCTTCGCGGGCATCCCGCTCGGCCATGAATTCACCTCGCTCGTTCTCGCGCTGCTCCAGGTCGGCGGCCACCCGCCGAAGGTGAGCGCCGAGGTGCTCGAGCAAGTGGCGGCGCTCGATGGCGACTTCCACTTCGAAACCTATTTCTCGCTGTCGTGCCAGAATTGCCCCGACATCGTGCAGGCATTGAACCTGATGAGCGTGGTCAACCCGCGCATCACCCACACCGCGATCGACGGCGGGCTGTTCCAGGCCGAGGTCGAAGAGCGCAAGATCATGGCGGTGCCGACGATCTTCCTGAATGGTCAGAATTTCGGTCAGGGCCGCATGGAGCTCGAACAGATCCTCGCGAAGCTCGACAGCGGTGCCGAAGCCAAGGCGGCCGAAAAGATCGCTGCCAAGGACGCGTTCGACGTGCTCGTTGTCGGCGGCGGCCCCGCGGGCGCCGCGGCCGCGATCTACGCGGCACGCAAGGGCATCCGCACCGGCATCGCCGCCGAACGCTTCGGCGGGCAGGTGCTCGACACGATGGCGATCGAGAATTTCATTTCAGTCCAGCACACCGAAGGGCCGAAGCTCGTCGCGCAATTGGAGAGCCACGTCAAAGACTATGACGTCGACATCATGAACCTGCAGCGCGCCGAAAAGCTGATCCCGGCAAAGACCGAGGGCGGGTTGCACGAAGTCGTGCTTGCCAACGGTGCGTCGCTCAAGGCGCGCACCGTGATCCTCTCGACCGGTGCGCGCTGGCGCCAGCTCGGCGTGCCGGGCGAGGATGCCTATCGCAACAAGGGCGTCGCCTATTGCCCGCACTGCGACGGCCCGCTCTACAAGGGCAAGCGCGTCGCGGTGATCGGCGGCGGCAATTCGGGCGTCGAGGCGGCGATCGACCTTGCCGGCATCGTCGCGCACGTCACCCTGATCGAATATGACAGCCAGCTCCGCGCCGACGCCGTTCTTCAGCGCAAGCTCGCGAGCCTGCCCAACGTCAAGATCATCACCTCGGCGCTGACCACCGAAGTGCTCGGCGACGGCGAAAAGGTGACGGGGCTTGCCTATAAGGACCGCAATTCGGACGAACTGCATCAGGTCGAACTCGAAGGCATCTTCGTTCAGATCGGCCTCGTGCCGAACACCGAATGGCTCAAGGACAGCGTTACCTTGTCGCGCCACGGCGAGATCGAGGTCGACCATCGCGGCGAGACGAGCCAGCGCGGCATCTTCGCCGCGGGCGATTGCACGACCGTACCCTACAAGCAGATCGTCATCGCGATGGGCGAAGGATCGAAAGCGGCGCTGTCGGCCTTCGATTACATGATCCGCTTGCCTGCGGATGTGGACGTCGAAGCGGCGTGAACGCCATAATTTCGTCATGCCGGACCTGATCCGGCATCCATTCGCGGCGCAAGCTCGCATGGACCCCGGATCAGGTCGGTGATATCCCCTTGCGACAAGCAAGGTGCGTTCCCCCGCGCAGGCGGGGGCCCAGTGCAACAGAAAGACGCGCGGCAGCGCGGCCTTCGACGCTTCGCGTCGAAGCTGGACCCCCGCCTTCGCGGGGGAACACTTACTTGTTCCAACGTGACATATCCCGATGAGGTCCGGGGCGACGAGAGAAGGATGACCGACAAGAAGAAACCGCCCGCACCAATTCCGCTCTGCCGCTTCGAAGAACTGGCCGAGCGCGAGAACCGGCTGCGCGACGAAGCGGCGCGCGAGGCCGCGAAGTCGACGCGCAAACCGCGCTAGCCGGCCGTCATCGCAAAGCGCCGCGGCGGCACGCCCACCGCGCGCGCAAAGGCGGTGCTGAATGCGCTCGCCGACCCATAGCCGACCCGCTCGGCGATTTCGTCGATCCTGCCCGTGCGGCGACGTAGCATGTCCTTGGCCAGGCTCATGCGCCAGCTTTGTACATATTCCATCGGCGGCACGCCGACGGTGCGCGCGAAACGGTCGAAGAAGGCCGATCGCGACAGCGCCGCCGCCTTCGCCAGCGCCGCGACCGTCCAGGGGTGCGCGGGGGCATCGTGGATGCAGCGGATCGCGCTCGCCAGACGCGGGTCGCCGAGGCCGCGTAGCATCCCCGGCGGCGCCTCGTCACCGCCCGCAGCGCGCAGCGCCTCGACCAGCAGTATCTCGACCAGCCGCGCGAGGACCAGATCGCGCCCCGGCCTGTCGCCGCCCGCTTCGCTGCGTACCATCTGTACCAGCGCCGCCAGCCGCTCTGCTCCGCGCAAATGGATCAGGGCGGGAAGCTGCGATACCAGCAGGCCGGCGTCGGGCGAGGTAAAGGCGAAATAGCCGCCGAGCATCCGGACATCGGGCTCACCGTCGGGCTCGCCATGCCGCATCTCGCCCGAAAATCCGGTGGTGTCATGGGGATCGATCATGACCGGATCGCAGGTAGCCCCTGCGTCGATGGCCGACATGGTGAAGCCCGGCGTCGCAGGCAACAGCACGAAATCGCCGGCAATCAGCGTGACCGGATCGGCGCCATCGACCGTCAGTCGGCAGCGACCTTGCAGCACCGTGCAAAAGCTCGGGTCGCCGAAGGATGAATAGCGCACGGCCCACTGCCCGCGTCCGCCGATCCCTTTCGCGAAGACCGTGCTGGGGCGCAGCAGCGCGATGAGATCGGAGAGCGGGTCGGCCATATCCGGACTATCTGTAATGAAGAATGGATCATATATTATAGATAGTATCTCTTCCGCTGCCTAGATCATTTCCATCACCCTGATGAAAGGAAGAATGATGAAACGGGTTCTGATCACCGGCTGCTCGTCGGGCTATGGCCTCGAAACCGCACGCCATTTTCATGCGGGCGGCTGGACCGTGATCGCGACGATGCGCAATCCGGCCGCCGCGCCGCTCGAACCTTCGGCGCGGCTTCGCCTGCTGCCGCTCGACGTGACCGATGACGATAGCATCGCCGCCGCCGTCGCCGCCGCCGGGCCGATCGACGTTCTCGTCAACAATGCGGGGATCGGCCTGTTCGGCGCGCTCGAACATTCACCGCTGCGGCGCATCCGCGATGTCTATGCCACCAACAGCCTCGGCACTATCGCCATGACGCAGGCGGTGATCCCGCAGATGCGCGAACGCCGGTCGGGAACGATCGTCAACGTCACCTCGTCGGCGACGCTCGCCTCTTTCCCTTATGCCGCCGCCTATACGGGCAGCAAGACCGCGATCCAGGGCTTCACCGGCAGCCTCGCGCACGAACTCGAACCGCTGGGTATCGGGGTGAAACTCGTCGAACCGGGCTATGGCCCCACCACCGCCTTTACCGCGAACACCGATGTTGCGCTCGCCGACGTGCTGCCCGAACCCTATGGCAGCCATGCTGCGCCGATCCTTGCGGGCATGGCGCAGCCCGCGCTCTTCACGACCGAGGCCGACGTCGCCGCGGCGGTGTGGGACGCGGTGCACGACCGGACGGGCCGCAGCCATTTTCCGGTGGGCGCCGATGCGTTGGCGATCGCCGCGGGGGCCTAGATATGGCGGGCGCTTACTCGGGAAGCGCGGGCTTGACGGCGATGCCGTCCAGAAAAGCATCGAGCCGCTTGATGTCCTCGGCGGTGAAATGCAGCCCCAGCTTGCTGCGCCGCCACAATATGTCGTCGCTCGTCTGTGCCCATTCGCGGCCAATCATCCAGCGGATTTCGGCGGCCGACAGCCCGTGCGCGATCTCGCCGCCCAGATCGTCCCAGCTTTGGGCCGTGCCGAGCCATGCCCGCGCGTCGGTGCCATAGGCCTTGACGATGCGGTCGACCGTAGCGGCGGAGAGGAAGGGGTGGGCAAGCCGATAGTCGGCCATCAGCGCCGCCGCACCGTCGGTCCGAAAATCGCCGCCGGGGAGCGGCGCGCTGGCGGTCCAGCGCGCGCCGGTCAGCGCGGCGACATGCGCCGCCAGATCGTCGACCGCATGTTCGGCGACATGGCGATAGCTGGTGATCTTGCCGCCATAGATGGTGAGCAGCGGCGCGCCTTCCTCCATGTCGAGGTCGATGCGGTATCCGCGCGTTGCCGCCTCGGGCTTGCCCGATCCGTCCTCGACCAGCGGCCGCACCCCCGAATAGGTCCACACGACATCGTCGGGGCCGATCTGCGCGGCGAAATACTGGTTCGCCCCCTCGCACAGATAGGCGATTTCCTCGGCACTTGCATGCACGTCGGCCAGCGATCCCTCATGATCCTGGTCGGTCGTCCCGATCAGCGTGAAATCGCGCTCATAGGGGATGGCGAAAAAGATGCGGCCGTCGGGAAGCTGGAAGAAATAGGCGAAATCATGGTCGAACAGCTTGCGCACCACGATGTGCGATCCGCGCACCAGCCGCATCTGATAATCGGGCGGCGCGGCGGCACGGCGCAGCAGGTCGAGTACGGCGGGGCCGGCGGCATTGACAAGGCTGCGGCCGGTAAAGCGATAGGCCGGGCCGTTCGCGCCCGTCGCCTCGACCACCCATAGCCCGTCCTCGACGCGCATCAGGTCGGCGCGGGTGCGCGTCTTGATCCGCGCCCCGCGGTCGGCGGCGTCGCGCGCGTTCAGCGTCACCAACCGCGCATCGTCGACCCAGCCGTCCGAATATTCGAAACCCTTGGCATATTGCGGCTGCAGCGGCGCGCCCGCCGGATGCCGCGCCAGGTCGATCGACCGCGTCGGCGGCAATTTCCGGCGTCCGCCGATATGGTCATAGAGGAACAGGCCGAGCCGCAGCAGCCAACGCGGGCGCAGACCGTCGCGATAGGGGAGGACAAAGCGCATCGGCCAGATGATGTGCGGTGCGATGCCCCACAATATCTCGCGCTCGGCCAATGCCTCGCGCACCAGGCCGAATTCATAATGCTCCAGATAGCGCAGCCCGCCGTGGATCAGCTTGGTCGAGGCCGAGGAGGTGCCCTGCGCCAGATCGCCCTGTTCGATCAGCAGCACCCGCGCCCCGCGCCCCGCGGCATCGCGCGCGACGCCGGCCCCATTGACGCCGCCGCCAATCACGATGACATCATAGGGGATGGGCGCGTCGGTCATGGCGCGTTCCTATGCCAGAAGCGGGCGGCTTGCCAATGGCGATGCAAAGCTATGCGGCTTACGTATGCGCGTTGCAATCGCCAGGGGCTTTCGCCACCGTCCCTGTCCGTTATCCAAGGGGATATTTGTGAGCGTCAAAGTCGAAACATTGGTGCTGTTCGGGGCGACGGGCGATCTTGCCCATCGCATGCTCTTCCCCTCGCTCTACAATCTGCACATGGACGGGCTGCTCGACGATGCGATGACGATCGTCGCCTCGGGCCGCTCGCAGATGGACCGGGCAGGGGCGCACGCGATGGTGCGCGCCGCGCTCGACGACCATCTCGCGGGCGATCGCATCGACGAAAGGGTGATCGCCGCCTTCTTGGACCGGATCGACTATTGCGCGGTCGATGCCGGCGCGGGGACGGGGTACGACCGGCTGGCCGAAATGCTCGGTGACCGGATGAACCGTCCGATCGGCGCCTATCTGTCGACCCCGCCGTCGATGTTCGGCCCGATCGCGCAGGGTCTTGCCGCCGCCGGGATCGCCTGCGCCGAATGCCGGATCGCGATGGAAAAGCCCATCGGCCACGATCTCGCCTCGTCGCGTGCGGTCAACGAACAGGTCGGCAGCGCCTTTGCCGAGGATCGCGTTTTCCGCATCGACCATTATCTGGGCAAGGAAACGGTCCAGAACCTGCTCGCGCTGCGTTTCGCGAATATGCTGTTCGAACCCCTGTGGAACGCGCAGGCGATTGACCATGTCCAGATCACCGTGGCGGAAACCGTCGGCCTCGAAGGCCGCGTCTCCTATTATGATGGCGTCGGTGCATTGAAGGATATGGTGCAGAACCATATGCTCCAGCTTCTCGCGATCATCGCGATGGAGCCGCCGGCGAGCGTCTCGGCGACCGCGGTGCGCGACGAAAAGGTCAAGCTGCTGCGGTCCTTGCGCAAGATGCGCGCCGACGATGTCAAGGCGCACAGCGTCAAGGGTCAGTACACGAGCGGCGCGGTGAACGGCGCGGCGGTCGCGGGCTATGCCGACGAGCTGGGCCATCCGTCGAACACCGAAACCTTCGTTGCGCTCAAGGCCTATATCGACAATTGGCGCTGGAAGGGCGTGCCCTTTTACCTGCGCACCGGCAAACGGATGCCGCAGCGCAAGTCGGAGGTGCTGATCCAGTTCAAGCCGGTGCCGCATAATATCTTCGCGCGCGTCGGCGCGGGCCGGCTCGACGCCAATAGCATGATCATCAACCTGCAGCCCGAAGAGAATATCCGGGTCAAGGTGATGGCGAAGCAGCCGGGGCTCGACCGCGACGGGGTGAAGCTCAAAGAGGTCACGCTCGACGTGTCGCTCTCGCACAGTTTCGAGGGCGAGCGGCGGCGCATCGCCTATGAACGGCTGCTGCTCGACTTCATCGAGGGCGATCAGACGCTGTTCGTGCGCCGCGACGAGGTCGAGGCGCAGTGGGAATGGATCGATTCGATCCGCGATGCCTGGGCGTCGGTCGATCTGGCGCCGCAGACCTACACCGCGGGAAGCTGGGGCCCGTCGAGCGCGATCGCGCTCATCGAACGCGACGGAGCGAGCTGGCATGACTAGTTTTTTTGATCGTCATCCCGGCGAAGGCCGGGATCTCGACCTCGCATTTTGCTGCAACGGTGAGACCCCGGCCTTCGCCGGGGTGACGAGGTAAATATGACCACCCTCCACCCCACCATCGCCGCCGTCACCGACCGCATCACCCGCCGCAGCGCGCCGCGCCGCGCCGCCTACCTCGATCTGATGCAGCGCCAGCGCGAGGCCGGAACCAATCGCGGCAATCTGTCGTGCGGCAACCTAGCGCATGGCTTCGCGGCGTCGGGCGAGGACAAGCCCGCGATCCGCGCGGGCGCCGAGATGAATATCGGCATCGTCACCGCCTATAATGACATGCTGTCGGCGCATCAGCCCTATGGCCGCTACCCCGAACAGATCAAGATTTTCGCGCGTGAAGCCGGTGCGACGGCGCAGGTCGCGGGCGGCGTTCCCGCAATGTGCGACGGGGTGACGCAGGGGCAGGCGGGCATGGACCTGTCGCTGTTCAGCCGCGACAATATCGCGCAGGGCACCGCGATTGCGCTCAGCCACGCGATGTTCGAAGGCGCGCTGCTGCTCGGCATCTGCGACAAGATCGTTCCCGGCCTGCTCATCGGCGCGCTGCGTTTCGGCCATCTGCCCACGATCCTCATCCCGGCCGGGCCGATGCCGTCGGGCCTCGCGAACAAGGAAAAGGTCCGCGTCCGTCAGCTGTATGCCGAGGGCAAGGTCGGCCGCGACGCGCTGCTCGAGGCGGAGGCGGCCAGCTATCATGGCGCGGGCACCTGTACCTTCTATGGCACCGCCAATTCCAACCAGATGATGATGGAATTGATGGGGCTGCACATTCCCGGCAGCGCCTTCGTCAATCCGGGCACCAAGCTGCGGCAGGAACTGACGCGTGCCGCGACGCACCGCCTGACCGAAATCGGCTGGACCGGCGACGATTATCGCCCGCTCGCGCGCTGCGTCGATGAAAAGGCGATCGTCAATGCCGCGATCGGCCTGCTCGCGACCGGCGGTTCGACCAACCATGCCATCCACCTGCCGGCGATCGCGCGCGCGGCGGGCATCATCATCGACTGGCAGGATTTCGATGAACTGAGCCACGCCGTGCCGCTGCTCGCGCGCGTCTATCCGAATGGCGCGGGCGACGTGAACAATTTCCACGCCGCGGGCGGGATCGGCTATGTCGTGCGCGAACTGCTCGGCGCCGGACTGCTCCACGGCGATGTGCTCACGGTGGGCGGGTCAATGGCCGACTATTCGGGACAGCCGGTGCTGGTCGACGATGCGCTTCATTGGGAGGCCGCACCCGAAACGTCGCGCGACGATACGATGCTGCGTCCCGTTTCCGCGCCTTTTTCGCCCGACGGGGGCATGCGGCTGCTGTCGGGCAATCTTGGCCGCGCGATCATCAAGACGAGCGCGGTTGCCCCGGATCGCTGGACGATCGAAGCCCCGGCGCGCCTCTTCGACGATCAGGATCAGGTGCTCGCTGCATTCAAGGCGGGCGAACTCGACCGCGACTGCGTCGTCGTCGTGCGCTTCCAGGGGCCGCGCGCCAACGGCATGCCCGAACTCCACAAGCTCACCCCGGCGCTCGGCGTGCTGCAGGACCGCGGCTACCGCGTCGCGCTGCTCACCGACGGCCGCATGTCGGGGGCGAGCGGCAAGGTGCCTGCGGTGATCCACCTCTCGCCCGAGGCGCTGCCCGGCCCCGACGGGATCAGCGGCCCGCTCGCCTGTTTGCAGGACGGCGACATGGTGCACGTCTGCGCGGTAAAGGGCGAGGTGACGGCGCTCGTTGATCCTGCTGAATGGGCCGCGCGGACGCCCGCCATCGCCCCGCCGCCCGCACTCGGCGTCGGGCGCGAGCTGTTCGCGCTGTTCCGTCACCACGCCGACGAGGCGGAGAAGGGCGGGTCGGCGGTGCTGGCAGCGATGGAGACCGTCACCTAAGCCGTCGCCCCCGCAGGCGGGGGCCGCTATCGGCCTAGCGCCACCCTTGCCAACGGCCCCCGCCTTCGCGGGGGCGACGAAGGAAACAGAATGACCGACAAGTCCATCGACCAGATCATGGCGCTAGCCCCCGTCATCCCGGTGATCGTCATCGACTGCGTCGAGGACGCCGTCCCGATGGCCGAGGCGCTCGTCGCGGGCGGTCTGCCAGTGCTCGAGGTCACGCTGCGCACCCCCGCCGCGCTTGCCGCGATCGCGGCGATGAAGGCGGTGCCGGGCGCGGTCGTCGGCGCCGGTACCGTCCTCGATCCCGCGATGCTGGCGGGCGCGATCCATGCGGGCGCCGAATTCATCGTTTCGCCGGGGCTGACCGACAATCTCGGCGAGGCGGCGGTCGCGAGCGGCATTCCCTTCCTCCCCGGCACCGCCAATGCCGGCGACATCATGCGCGGCATGGATCTTGGCCTCTCGCATTTCAAATTCTTCCCGGCCGCGACGAGCGGCGGCATCCCTGCGCTCAAGGCGCTCGCAGGACCGTTCGGACAGGCGCGCTTCTGCCCTACCGGCGGCATCACGGCCGCGACAGCACCCGAATGGCTGGCGCTGGACCCGGTGCTGTGCGTCGGCGGCAGCTGGGTCGTTCCCGCGGGGCCGCTCGATCCGGCCCGGATCGAGACACTCGCGCGCGAGGCATCGGCGTTCAAACCCTGATTGTCACCCCGGCGAAGGCCGGGGTCTCAACCCGGCATCCTTCCGCACCGGTGAGACCCCGGCCTTCGCCGGGATGACGAAATTGGGACGGGCGCTCACTCTTTCGCGCCATTGATTAACCCCATTTTACCTGTCATCGTGCAGGGATAAGGCGGTACAGCCGCCAGTGGGGGAGATGCGCGTGCCAAGGCCGCAGCCGCATTTGGAAGAAGTTCTCGCGTCCGAACCCGGATCGCATATCGCCGCGCTCTTCGATTTCGACGGAACGATCATCGCCGGCTATTCGGCGACCGCGATGCTGCGCGAAAAGCTGCAGCGCCGCGAAATGTCGGTCGAGGAGATCGCCGAGACCGCGAATGTCATCGCGCAGCACAGCCTGGGCGCGATCGGCTTTTCGGGGCTGATGAGCGGCGCCGCCAAATTCATGAAGGGCGTCGAGGAGGAAAGTTTCGTCCAGTTCGGCGAAGAACTCTACAAAAAGCATATCGCGCGCAAAATCTATCCCGAGACGCGCGCGATCATCGAGGCGCATCAGGCCAAGGGACACCGCGTCGCGATCATCTCGTCGGCGACGATCTACCAGATCGAACCGACCGCGCGCGACCTCGGCATATCCGACATCAAATGCTCGGCCTATGAGATTGAGGATGGCGTGTTCACCGGCGACATCATCCGCCCGCTCTGCTTCGGCGAGGGCAAGGTGATCGCCGCTGAGGAGCTTGCCGCCGAATATGGCCTCGACCTCGATCAGAGCTATTTCTATTCGGACAGCGACGACGACATCGAACTGCTCGAACGCGTCGGCAAACCGCGGCCGCTCAATCCCAATATGAAATTGAAGGCAATCGCCGACGAGCGCAATTGGCCGGTGCAGCGCTTCGCGAGCCGCGGCACGCCGTCGTGGGTCGACTATACGCGCACCATCTACGCCACCGGCTCGCTGATCGGCGCCTTCGCCGCCGGTCTGCCGATCTGGGCGCTGACGCGTTCACAGCGCGAGGCGGTCAATTTCTCGATGGGGCTGTTCGGCGATTTCGCCACCGCGATCACCGGCGTCGAACTCGAGGTCGAAGACGAACGCCACCTGTGGTCGTCGCGCCCGTGCATCTTCATCTTCAACCATCAGAGCAAGGCGGACGTGATGATCCTCGCCAAGCTCATCCGCCGCGACATGGGCGGGGTGGGGAAGAAGGAGATCAAGGACATCCCGATATTGGGGAAGCTGATGGAATGGGGCGGTACCGTCTTCGTCGACCGCGCCGACGGCAAGAGCGCGATCAAGGCGATGGAACCGCTGGTCGAGGCCATTCAAAAGGAAGGCAAGTCGATCTGCATCGCCCCCGAAGGGACGCGCAGCCTGACCCCGAAGCTCGAACCCTTCAAGAAGGGCGCCTTCCACCTCGCGATGCAGGCGGGGGTGCCGATCGTCCCGATCGTCATCCACAATGCGACCGACGTCGCGCCGAAGAACGAATTCGTGATGCGCCCCGCGACGGTGCGCGTCACCGTCCTGCCGCCCGTCGATACGTCCGAATGGCAGGTGAAGACGCTGAACACCCATGTCCGCGACGTGCGCAACATGTTCCTGCGCACCCTCGGCCAGCCCGAGGAGACGGTCGCGGAATCGGTTGCGAAGGAGGCGGCGCCAGCGGCAAAACCCGAAAAAGCGCCGAAGAAGGCGGCTACCAAGAAGCCTGCCGCCAAGAAAAAGCCGACGCCCCGAAAGGTAAAGAAGGCCTAGCCCATGTTTCACCTCGTCATTGCGAGCGAAGCGAAGCAATCCAGGGCGGGTTACGCCACGCTGGATTGCTGCGTCGCTTCGCTCCTCGCAATGACGGTGGTTTAAGGCCATGGCCGACGGCACGCCCCGCAGCGAATTCGTCGCGGAGCAGCTGGCCGACCGGCTTTACATCATCGACGCGCGCAACCGGATCGAGCGGCAGATTTTGCTCGACTGGATCCATGCGACCTCGGTCGATCCGGGCGGGGAGGGCGCGCCGATGTGGGTCAGCCTCGCGATCGCCGACGACGATCATGCCCTCGACCTCGATGCGCTCAAGGCGCGGCTGGCGGGTGATCCTGCGCGCAGGGTGGTGCCGCTGCGCGTCGCGTGGCGCATCCCCGGTTTCGAGCGCGATCGCGCGCTGAAATTCCGGCATCTGATCTTCGGCGACCCGCGCCGGCCGGGGCCGCTGCGCGCGCGGTTCATCCTGTGGCGCGATCGGCGCCGGGCGCAGATCCTCGTCGGCGAAGCGGCAACGCAGACCGAGCTGAAGGCGCGCTATCTCGCGCAGACCGGCGGCGGTGACGGCTGCGAGGAGGGGAGCAGCGAATTTGCGGGCTTCGTCGCGCGGCAGGCGGGGCTCGCGCTCGACGTCGCCGAACGCGGCATCCGCGGCAGCCGCTACAAGGTGCCACGCTTCGTTGCCGACTCGCTGCGTACCAACCCCAAATTCCGCGCCGCGCTTGCCGATCTTGCCGGCCAGCTCGGCCGTCCCGTCGCCGATCTCTACCGCGAGGCGCGCCCGCTGATGAAGGAGGTCATCGCGACCCCCAGTGCGCTGTTCCTCGACCTGCGCGCGCGGCTCGACCGGATGATGTTCGGCGGCTATGCGCCCGAGATGGAGGTCGACGCGGCCGAGCTTGCAAAGCTGCGCTCGGTGCTGCGCGAACATCCGACCGCGATCCTGTTCACGCACAAAACCTATATCGACGGCGCGACCCCCAGCCGCCTCGCCTATGAAAATGACCTGCCGATGCTGCACAGTTTCGGCGGCGCCAATCTCGACTTCGCGATCATGGGCCAGTTCTTTCGCCGCTCGGGAATGATTTTCATTCGCCGCAGCTTTCAGGATCAGCCGGTCTACAAGCTGGTGCTGCGCCACTATATCGCCTGGCTGCTCGCCAAGCGCTTCCCGCTGTCCTGGGCCTTTGAAGGGACGCGCTCGCGCCTCGGCAAGCTGATGCCGCCCAAATATGGCCTGATGAAATATGTCCTCGACGCCGCGCACGCGACCGGGACGCAGGGGGTGCATTTCGTTCCCTTCGTCACCAGTTTCGACCTGATCCGCGATGTCGAGGAATATGCCGCCGAACAGACCGGGCGGACCAAGAAACCGGAAAGCCTCGCCTGGTTCATCGGCTATATGAAGAGCCTCAAGGAACCGTCGGGGCGCATCCGTCTCGACATCGGCGATCCCGTCGTCATTCCGGAGGCCCCGGCCCCCGACGACCGGCGCGCGCTGGAGCGTATCGCCTTCGCTGTCGCGGTCGAGGCGAACCGCGTCACCCCGCTTACCGTCACTTCGGTCATGTGCCTCATCCTGCTCGGCACCGCGCCGCGCGGCGTGACCGAGGCAGAGATGATCGCGACGATCGCGCGCATCACCGCCTGGGCACGCGAGCGCGGCATCCGCCTCAGCCGCGAGCTCGAAGGCGGCGACGCCGCGGCGCTCGCGGCGACACTCGACACGCTCGTCGAGGGCGGCCTGCTCACGCGGTTCGAGGCCGGTAGCGAGACCGTCTATTCGATCGACCCCGCCAAGCATCCGATGGCGAGCTATTATCGCAACATCATCGCGCATCATTTCCTCGACCGCGCGATGATCGAGCTGGCGCTGTTCGAGCTGCGCGATGCCGACAGCAAGGATTCGACCGCCGCCTTCTGGGCGCGGATCGACCGGCTGCGCGATCTGTTCAAATTCGAATTCTTCTACCCGCCGCGCGGCGAACATCTGGCCGCGCTGGAGGCCGAACTTGCGCGCATCGATCCCGCCTGGGCCAAACGGCTGGCGAGCGGCGACCGCGGCGTGGCGCAGCTCATTCGCCGCTGTCAGCCGATGGTCGGCCATGCGATCCTGCTACCCTTTGCCGAGGCCTATTCGGTCGTCGCCGACATTCTGGCGCGCGCGCGCCCCGGCGATCCGGTCGATGAAAAGGCGCTGCTCGATGCCGCGCTGATCGAGGGGCGGCAGGCCTGGCTCTTGCGCCGGATCAGCAGCGAAGCGTCGATCGGAAAATTGCTCTTCGCGAACGCCCTGTCGCAGATGCGCCACATGGGGCTGGCGGAAACCGCGACCCCCGACGGATTGCGCGCGCGCCGCGCGCTGCTCGTGGAACTCCGCGGGCTCGCCAACGTCATGGAATCGATGCGGCTGGCCACGCTCGCGCTCGCCGACCGATTGCCGGGGACGGGAGAATGACATGACACCGCGTTCGTCATGGCGAGGAGCCACAGGCGATGCGGCAATCGCCCGCCTTTGTCCCGGCGCCCGGCCGGTGACGGGAGATTGCTTCGCTCCGCTCGCAAGGACGGGATCATCGATGTTGGATGGAGGTTCGCATGCTTAAGCAACTCAGCGCCCAGGACGCCCAGTTCCTCTATACCCAGACCGCGAACAATCTGACGCATATCATGGGTATCTATATCTACGATCCGTCGACGGCGCCGGGCGGCTTCGTGCGGTTCAAGGACATCATCGCGCACGTCCAGTCGCGCGTCGACACATCGCCGCTGTTCAAACGTCGGCTCCACCGGCTGCCGCTCGATCTCGATCACCCCTATTGGGTCGAGGACGAACATTTCGACATCGAAGCGCATATGAGCCACGCGCGCCTGCCCGAACCCGGCGACTGGCGGCAATTCTGCATCGCGGTCGCGCGCTATTTCTCGAAGCCGATGGATATGAACCGGCCGCTTTGGGACATTTACATCATCGAGGGGCTCGACCGTATCCCCGGCATCCCGAAGGGCAGCTTCGCGATGCTCCACCGCGTCCATCACGCCGCGGTCGACGGCGCATCGGGCGCGCACGCCTTCATCGCGATGAGCGACATCGACGCCAAGGGGACGCCGGCAATCCCTGGCGCGCCGGTCGAGGATCTCGGGCGCGCGCCGTCGAGCGCGGAGGTCGCCACGCGCGCCTGGACCGCGTCGATGCAATCGCCGGTCAAATTCATGAACGCGCTGCTCAAGGTGTCGCCCTCGCTGATGACCGCGGCGCGCAAGTCGATGCTCAGCGATCAGGGGATGACCGCGGGCGTCCCCGAAACGCGCTTCAACGCACCCGTCGGCCCGCACAAGATGTTCGACGCGACCCGGGTGGCGCTTGCCGATATCGCGAAGGTGCGGGCAAAGGTGCCCGGCGCGACGGTCAACGACGTCATCCTTGCGACCTGCGCGGGCGCGCTGCGCAAATATCTTCAGGCGCATGGCGAACTGCCCAAGGAAAGCGTCGTCGCGGTCGCCCCGATCAACCGGCGCGGCAAGGGCGGCAAGGCGGACAGTCCCGGCAATCAGGTGACCGCGATGAGCGTGCCGCTGCGCACCGACATCGCCGATTCGCTGAAGCGCCTCGCGGCGATCCGCGACTATACGGTGGAGGCAAAGGAGGCAAAGGCGGGCGTCAGCGCCCGGATCATGACCGACCTGTCGCAGCATATTCCGGGCGCGACGATGGCGGCGGTCGCGCGCATCCTGACGAGCGAGCGGTTCGCGGTGCGCGGCACCAATCTTTTTATCTCGAACGTGCCGGGCGCGCAGGTTCCGCTCTATCTCGCGGGCGCGCAGCTCGTGCAGCAATATGGCGCGGGCCCGCTCGCCAACAATATGGGGCTGTTCATCGCGACGCCCAGCTATAACGGTCAGGTCGGCTTCTCGATCATCTCCGAACGCGCGATCATGCCCGACATCGCCTTCTTTCGTACGTGCATCGACGAAAGTTTCGCCGACTTGCTCGCCGCGCAGCCCAAGCCCGAAAAGGCGGCTGCCGGGCCCAAAGCCGCTACGGCAAAGCCGAAAGCGGCGGCAAAGCCCGCGGCCAAGGCAAAGCCGACGGCGAAGCCTGCCACAAAGGGCAGGGCGAAACCGGTTGCCAAAGCCGCCGCTAGCGGCAAGAATCGCAAAAAATAGGCGATGTTGCAGGACCACCGAATGATCTTTTCCCCGACGCTCAGCGTGGACGCCGATCTGGCGAAGGCGCCCGACTATGCCGCCTGGACCAGAGCGGCGATTGCTGCCGACGGCAAATCGGGGATGCAGGCGTGGCGCGACGCCGACGAAAGCAAGCATTTCGACTATCGCGCGATCCGCGCCCGCCTCGAACGGCTGCGCAAGCTGTCGGCGGCGGGCGATGTGAAGGGGCTGCTCTTCGTCCTCAACGAAGGCATCCACGGCAATATCGACGGCATGGGCCACGAACGTCTGTATCAAAAGGCGCGCTTCGGCACCAAAAGGCTGATCGAGGATTATGTGGCAGAGGTCGTCTCCGCGCTCGGCAAGATCGCCGCGGCGCGCAGCATCCCGCGCGACGAAAAGCGCGATTTCTTCCGCCGCGCCCAACATTGCTACGGCCGCTCGGCGCTGCTGCTGTCGGGGTCGGGCAGCTTTCTCTATTTCCATGTCGGCGTCGTGAAAGCGCTTTGGGACGAAGGCGTGCTGCCGACGATCCTCGCGGGATCGAGCGGCGGGTCGATCGTCGCCGCGGTCGTCTGCACGCGCAAGGATGCCGAAGTCGGCGCCTTTCTGGCCAGCGACAAGCTCGCCAGCGCCGACCGCGATCCCGAAGTGCGCCGCCTTGCCCCTGATGAGGTCGCCGCGCGCCTCGCCGAACTCATTCCCGATCTGACCTTTCAGGAAGCCTATGAAGTCAGCGGCCGGCATCTGAACGTGTCGGTCGCGCCGGCCGAAAAATATCAGAACGGCCGCCTGCTCAACGCGATCACCGCGCCCAATGTGCTGATCCGCGAAGCGGTGCTCGCCTCCTGTGCGGTGCCTGGCGTCTTTCCGCCGGTCATGCTGATGGCGCGCGACGAGGCGGGCAAGCGCGTGCCCTATCAGCCCGACCGGCGCTGGGTCGACGGGTCGGTGACGCACGACATTCCGACCAAGCGGCTCGAACGCCTCTACGGCGTCAACCATCATATCGTCAGCCAGGCGAACCCGCTCGCGCTGCCTTTCGCGACCGACACGCGCAAGCAGATGGCGCCGATCGAGGCCATTCAGCATGCGTCGATGGCGACCTTCAAGGCGTGGCTCAACGCCAATATGGTGATCTTCCAGAAGCCCCTCGAACTGGTGCCGCCGCTCAACAGCCTCGCCAATATGGCGCGCTCGCTGATCAATCAGGAATATACCGGCGACATCAACATCATCCGGCCGCCCAAATTCTGGTCGCCGACGAAGATTTTGTCCGATCTGTCGCAGGACGATATCGACGAACTGATCGACACCGGCATGCGCACCGCCTGGCCGAAGATCGAGATGGTGCGCACCCAGACCGCGATCAGCCGCGCGCTCGACGCCATCCTCGCGCGCATCGACAAGGGCGGCGACGACGGCCCCGGCCACCGCAGCGCGGCGCTCAAAAAGCCGGTCCGGTGAGCGGCGCGGGGGTGATGCTGCCGCCGGGATCGGCGGGCGCCGGCGCGATGCTGCACGTCACCCATTGGCTTCCCGCCGCGGCGCCCAAGGCCGTGATCCTCCTCGCGCACGGCTATGCCGAGCACGCCGGGCGTTACGCCCATGTGGCAAAACGGCTCACCGACGCCGGCTATGCCGTCTATGCGGTCGACCATTGGGGCCATGGCAAGTCGGATGGCGAGGGGGGCTATGTCCCGCGCTTTTCGGCCTTCACCGACGGCATGGCCGAACTGCTGACGCTCGTCGAGGTCAACCATCCGGGCGCGCCGCGCCTGCTGCTCGGACACAGCATGGGCGGCCTGATCGCGACGCTGTTCCTGATCGATCGGCAGGACGCCTTTGTCGCCGCCGCGCTGTCGGGTCCGGCGATTGTCCCCGGTGCGCCGCCCTCGCGCTTCACCGTCTGGATCAGCCGCTTTCTGTCGCGCTTTTTTCCGCGCCTCGGCGTATTGGCGCTCGATCCGAACGGGGTCAGCCGCGATCCGGCGGTGGTCGCCGCCTATCTTGCCGATCCGCTCGTCTATACGGGCAAGATCGGCGCGCGGCTCGGCAAGGAATTCATGGACGCGATGGCGGCCGCGCAGGCAGGCGCACCGAAAATCAGGCTGCCGATCCTGCTCCAGCACGGCGACCATGACAGCCTCGCCTCGGTGGCGGGGTCGCACTATCTGTTCGACCATGTCGCCTCGACCGACAAGCGCCTCGAAATCTATCCCGGCCTGTTCCACGAAATCTATAACGAGCCCGAACGCGATGCGGTGCTGGACGATCTGATCGGCTGGTTTGACGCGCATGTTCCGCGGCCATAGCCAAAGTCCGTTCGTGCTGAGCTTGTCGAAGCACCGTCCTTCTGGTGAACGCCGAAAGAAAGAACGGCCCTTCGACAAGCTCAGGGCGAACGGAAGAGGGAATTAGACAATGAAAATCCTTCTCATCCTCCTCTTCGCACCCCTGATCGCGCTCGCGATCTTCTATTTCGTCTTCCCCGGCCGCCTCGTCGCGATCGGTCGCGCGCTGCTCCGGCGGCGCGGCGGCACGGTGCAGAAAAGCGTCACCGTCGACGGCCGCGCCTGGCCCTATCTGGAGGGCGGCGATCGCACGAAGCCGACGCTGCTGCTCGTCCACGGCTTTTCGGGCGACAAGGATAATTGGTCGTTTCTCGCCCCCTTTCTGACGCGCGACTATCACGTCGTCGCACCCGACCTTCCCGGCTTTGGCGAGAATGAACGCAACCCCGATCTTGCGTATGACATCGAAGCGCAGACCGCGCGGCTGAAGGCATTCGTCGATGCGCTCGGACTGCGGCAGCCGCATATCGCGGGCAACAGCATGGGCGGCTGGATCGCGCTGCGCTACGCGCTCGACTTTCCCGATGCGCTCGCCAGCCTGATCCTGATCGACAATGCCGGGGTCGCGGGCGCGAACGAGAGCGACCTTCAGAAACAGGCCGCGAACGAGGATTATAACCCGCTCGTCCTGGCGGGTATCGAGGATGCCGACCGCCTCGTCGCGATGGTCGTCCACAAACCGCCCTTCGTGCCGTCGCGGATCAAGCCGGTGCTCTATGCCGACGCGCTCAAATATCGCGATCAGCTCGATACCGCCTTCTGGGTTATTGCGACCGAGATGCGCGACCGGCCGCTCAACGACCGGCTGGGCGAGGTGACGGTGCCGACGCTGATTATCTGGGGCCGCCACGACCGGCTGATCGACGTCAGCTGCGTCGCCGTGCTCGAAGCGGGCATCGCGAACAGCCGCGCGCATGTGCTCGATCATGTCGGCCATGTCCCGATGGTCGAGGACCCGAAGGCCACCGCCGCGCTGATGAAGGATTTTCTCGGGCCGCTCGATTAGCCGCCGATTACGTCGGACTTGATCCGCCGGTCAAACCATGCGTCATTGCGAACCCGGCAAAGCCGGGTGAAGCAATCCAGACTGGTTCGGGCCAGCACTGGATTGCGTCGCTTCGCTCGCAATGACGAGCAGGGAGAAGGAGGGGCTATGCGCCTGAAAGTGGGCCTCCTCGGCGGGGGGAGCTGGGGGACGACGGTCGCCGCGACGGTATCGCGCAACGCGCCGATCACCTTGTGGGCGCGCGACGCCGAAACGGTCGACGGCATCAACCGCGATCAGGAAAACCGCAAATATCTGCCCGGCATCCGCCTGCCCACGGCGCTGCGCGCGACGGCCGATCTCGGCGAAGCGGTGGCGGGCGCCGACGTCCTCGTCATGGGCGTGCCGTCGCACAGCTTTCGCGCGGTGCTGGAGGAAGCACGCGATCATCTGCGCCCCTGGGTGCCGGTGATCAGCCTGACCAAGGGACTCGAACTCGCGACCGGCAAGCGGATGACCGAGGTAATCGAAGAGGTGCTGCCCGGCCATCCCGTCGGCGTGCTCACCGGCCCCAATCTCGCGCGCGAGATCATGAGCGGCCAGGCGGCGGCGAGCGTACTGTCGATGGAGGATGAAATCGTCGTGCGCGCGCTGCACCCGCTTTTCCATTCGGGGCTGTTCCGCGTCTATACCAACACCGACCTGCTCGGTTGCGAACTCGGCGGGGTGCTCAAGAATATCATCGCGATTGCGGTCGGCATGGGCGACGGGCTCGGCGCGGGCGACAATACGCGCGCCGGGCTGATGACGCGCGGGCTGGCCGAAATCACCCGGCTCGGCGTTGCGATGGGCGGGCGCCCCGAAACCTTCGCGGGTCTGACCGGCATGGGCGACCTGATCGCGACCTGCACCAGCCCGCTGTCGCGCAACCGCCACGTCGGGGTCGAACTCGGCAAGGGGCGCCATATCGACGCGATCATCGCCGACATGCACATGGTCGCCGAAGGCGTGAAAAGCGCGCCCACGGTGATGGCGCTCGCCGATCGCCACGGTATCGCGATGCCGATCGCGCGCGACGTCTTCGACGTGACGCAGGGCAAACGGACCGCGCAGGACGTGTTCCGCGGGCTGCTCAAATCGAGCGTCGGTGACGAAGCGCATCCGGGGTAGGGGCGTCGGACGGAGGCGCCGCCTCGCTTGCGGGGACGGCCGTGGACGATTCCGCCGCGAGGCGTGTCGAATCCTCGTCGGTCCGTGAAGAAAAGCCGGTTCTCTTTCGTTCTTTCTCCTGACCAGCAGGGTCCACCAAGGAGACGAACGATGAAAAAATGGACGACTTTGGCGGCGCTTATGGCTCTTCCGGCCGGTGCCGCAATGGCGACGGTTCCCTATGGATCGATGCCGCCGGGTTTCGATCGCCCCCCGGTTCGCAGCGTGCCGATTGCCGGTGTCTACAATAAATATTGGTACAATTATCGCACCGATATTCTTGAGGCTGAAAAGGAGCTCAAGAGCGACTTGGGCCGCGCAACCGACCGCGAGGATCGCTGGGATGCATGGGACGAATGGGCGACCGAAGTCGTCGACGCCGACAAGGATTATACCAAGGTGATGCGCAAGAAGGGCTATCCTGTGGGGCGCGTCTCGATCGAAGGCTGATTGTCGAAACGATTATGTCTCAAAAGACGGCGGGCGCTACGCGTCCGCCGTCTTCATTCTATACCCCGCCTTCGGCCAGGAGCGCCTTCGCTTCCTCGCCCTGCCAGTCGATGGCGCCGACCACGCGCCACAGTTCGCGCCCGTTCGCATCGTAGAGGATGCTCGTCGGCAGCGCGGTATTCGCTGCGTCCAACAAGGTGTTCTGCGGATCGAGATAGGGTTGCAGCGCCTTCAGCCCCGCCTTCTGGAACCAGGGATCGACGACCGCGGCACCCTGCAGATCCTGCGCCACCGCTACGACCGTCAGCTTGCCTGCCTTTTGCGCGGCAAGCGCATCGAGCGTCGGCATTTCGGCGACGCAGGGCGCACACCAGGTCGCCCACAGATTGACCAGCAGCGGCTTGCCGCGAAACGACGCGACCGTCACCGGCGCGTCGTCTGGACCGCGAAAGACGGCGACCGGTCCGGCCTTGCCGGCGTTGCCGCGCTCGACGACATGCTGAAAGGTGGCGGGGTCGCGGCCATGCGCCGCTTCGCCCGGCGAAATATTTGCTTGTCCCGCGCCTGCTTGCTCCGAGGCCTCCTTTTGCCTATCGCACCCCGCGACGGAACCGGCGATCAGCAGGGCCAGCACGGCAAGACGGAGATTTGGAACGCGGCGGATGGCGAATACTCCCGATAGCAACAGCATGTGGGGCGGCCGCTTCGGTGGCGGACCTGCGGCGATCATGCAAGAGATAAACGCCTCGATCCCCGTCGACAAACGTCTTTGGGAAGAGGATATCGCCGCCAGCCGCGCGCATGCCGCGATGCTCGGCGCGCAGGGGATCATCGCCGCCGCCGACGCGGCGACCATCGATCGCGGGCTGGCGCAGATCGCCGACGAGTTCGCCGCGAACGGTGTGCCGGTCGATCTTGCGCTCGAAGATATTCACATGACGGTCGAATCGCGCCTCAAGGAACTGGTCGGCGAAGCGGCCGGGCGGCTTCACACCGCGCGCTCGCGCAACGATCAGGTCGCGACCGATTTTCGCCTCTGGGTGCGCACCGCGTGCGACCGGATCGATGCCGGGCTCAAGGCGCTTCAGGCCGCTCTGCTCGCGCGCGCCGACGAACATGCGGGCAGCATCATGCCGGGCTTCACGCATCTGCAGGTCGCGCAGCCGGTGACGCTCGGCCACCATCTGCTCGCCTATGTCGAGATGTTCGCCCGCGATCGCGGCCGCTTCGCCGACGCGCGCGCGCGGCTCAACGAATCGCCGCTCGGCGCCGCGGCGCTTGCGGGCACCAGCTTCCCGCTCGACCGTGCGGCGACCGCGGCGGCGCTCGGTTTCGACCGGCCGATGGCGAACAGCATCGATGCCGTATCGGACCGCGATTTCGCGCTCGAATTTTGTGCCGCCGCCTCGATTGCCGCGATTCACCTTTCGCGCCTCGCCGAAGAGATCGTGATCTGGGCCAGCCAGCCCTTCGGTTTCGTCAGCCTGCCCGACGCCTGGTCGACGGGCAGCTCGATCATGCCGCAAAAGCGCAATCCCGATGCCGCCGAACTGGTGCGTGGCCGCGCCGGCCTGCTGCTCGGTGCGTTCCAGCGGCTTTCGGTGATCGTGAAGGGGCTGCCGCTCACCTATTCGAAGGATTTGCAGGACGACAAGGAAACGGTCTTCGGCGCCTTCGACGCGCTCGCGCTGTCGCTTGCCGCGATGACCGGCATGGTCGACACGCTGGCCTTTCGCACCGACCGGATGCGCGCGCTCGCCGCATCGGGCTTTTCGACCGCGACCGATCTGGCCGACTGGCTGGTGCGCGAGGCGGGGGTGCCGTTCCGCGAGGCGCACCATATCGTTGGTGCCTGCGTGAAACGATCGGAAGAGCTCGGCGTTGAATTGTCGGCGCTTCCGGCGGACGAAGCGGCGGCGATCCATGCCGCGGTCACGCCCGCCGCGCTCGCGGCGCTGACGGTCGAGGCGTCGGTCGCCAGCCGCATGAGCTATGGCGGCACCGCGCCCGAACGGGTAAGGCAGGCCGTTGCCGCGGCGCGCGCGGCGCTGGAGATTTAGGTGATGGCAAAGATCCGCACGACGATTTTGCTGGCCGCCTCGGGCGCTGCGCTCGTGACGCTTGGCGCGTGCGGCAAGAAGGAAGATCTGAAGCCGGTGGCGGGTTCGGCCCCGCCCGCGCTGCCCATCGGGGCACAGCGCCAGCCGACCACGGAGGAGCTTACGACGCCTGACGCGCAGGCCCGGCCCGCGCGCAGCGACGACCTTCTTAAACGATCCGAAAAGCGCGAACCCGACGATTTCGACTTGCCGCCTCCGGGCTGAGTTCAGGACCTTTTCCATGGATCATTTTGCTTATCGTGACGGCGTTCTCTACGCCGAAGACATCCCCCTGCCGCGCATTGCCGAGGAAATCGGCACCCCCGTCTATGTCTATTCGCGCGCGACGCTCGAACGCCATGCGCAGGTGTTTCGCGACGCGCTCGCCGATATTCCGCGCAAGCACATTGCCTTCGCGATCAAGTGCAACCCCAACCTCGGCGTGCTGCGTGTCCTCGCGCGGCAGGGCTATGGCGCCGACGTCGTGTCGGGCGGCGAGCTCGAACGCGCGATCGCGTCGGGGATGGCGCCCGAAGACATCGTCTTTTCGGGCGTCGGAAAGACGCGCGCCGAGCTGGCGCTCGGTCTCGACCGCGGCATCGGCCAGTTCAACATCGAACATGAACCCGAAGGCGTCGCGCTCGCAGAGATCGCGGCGCGGAAGGAAATGACCGCACAGGCGGTGCTGCGCGTCAATCCCGACGTCGACGCGGGCACCCACGCCAAGATTTCGACCGGCAAGGCCGAAAACAAGTTCGGCGTCGGCATCGACGTTGCGCCCGAAATTTTCGACCGGCTCGCGCGGCTGCCCGGCCTCAAGCTGCGCGGCATTGCGCTCCATATCGGCAGCCAGCTCACCAGCCTCGACCCGCTGGAGGCGGCGTTCGTCCGCGTCGGGCGGCTGATCGCCGATCTGCGCGCTGCGGGGCACGACATCACCCATGTCGACCTCGGCGGCGGGCTCGGGGTTCCCTACAAGGAGGGCGACAACCCGCCGAGCCCCGCCGATTATGGCGCGATGGTCGCGCGCGTCACCCGCGACTGGGACGTCACCTTGATGTTCGAACCCGGGCGCGTCATCGCGGGCAACGCCGGCGTGCTGCTCACCGAAGTGCTGTGGGTCAAGCCGGGGGCGCAGAGCGATTTCGTCATCGTCGATGCGGCGATGAACGATCTGGCACGTCCGGCGCTCTACGACGCGTGGCACGATTTCCAGGCGGTGCGCCCGAGCGGCGAGACGATGACCGCCTCGATCGTCGGCCCGGTGTGCGAAACCGGCGACACCTTCGCGCGCGACCGCGTGATCGACAAGGTTGCGGCGGGCGACCTCGCCGTTTTCCGCACCGCGGGCGCCTATGGCGCGACGATGGCGTCGACCTACAACAGCCGCAGCCTGGTTCCCGAAGTGCTCGTCGACGGCGACCGCTACATCGTCGTTGCCGACCGTATCGCCGCCGGCACGATCATGGCCGCCGAACGCGTCCCCGACTGGATCGACTGAACAAGATTGCGTTCGGCAAGAATTCCATCGAAATTATGTGTGTCCCCGCGAAAGCGGGGATCCATCTCCTGCCGCTTGGAATTGGCACTTGCCGGAGATGGGCTCCCGCCTTCGCGGGAGCACAGGGTTTGCAATGGTTGAAGGATATTGCCGATGCACCAGCTTCCTCTCTTCCTGAACCTTGCCGGCCGCACGGTCGTGCTGGTCGGGGAGGGGGAGGCTGCCGATGCGAAGGCGCGGCTGATTGCGCGCGCCGGCGGGCGGATCGTGCCGCAGTGGGAAGAAGGCGCGGCGATTGCCTTTGTTGCGCTGGACGAGGGCGCCGAAGAGGCGGCGGCGGAGTTGCGCGCGCGCGGCCTCCTCGTCAATGTCGTCGATCGGCCCGATCTTTGCGATTTCACCACCCCCGCGATCGTCGACCGCGCGCCGGTAACGATCGCGGTCGGCACCGGCGGTGCGTCGGCCGGGCTCGCCAAGGCGGTGCGCCAGCGGATCGAGGCGTTGCTGCCCGCCACCCTCGGCAATCTTGCGACCGCGCTGTTCGCCGCGCGCGGCGCGATGAAGGCGCGCTGGCCGGACGCCGCCGACCGCCGCCGCGCGATCGATACCGCGCTGGCACCCGGGGGCGCGCTCGACCCGGTTGCCGGGCCGGACGAACAGACCGTCGCTGCCTGGCTCGCCGCCGATCATGTGGCGGCGCCCGCGCGGCTGGAGGTGATCGCGCTCGCCAGCGACGATCCCGACGACCTGACGCTGCGCGCCGCGCGCCTGCTGGGTGAGGCCGACCATATCTTCCACCCCGCTGCGACGCCGCCCGCGATCCTGGCTCGCGCGCGCGCCGATGCGGTGCGTCACGTTACCGAAACGCCGCCTGCCGATCCGCCACCCGGCCTGTCGCTCTGGCTCGCACCGGCGATTACGCGAAGTTAATTGGGCTTCGCTCCGGCGCCTTCCTAGCCCTGTCGCCGGCGGCATCGACGCCGCCGTTTCAGACAGGAGGGATTATGGAATTTCCGCCCATTGCCATCGACGCGCTGCCGCTGCTCGACACCGCGGTCGGCCTGTACGGATCGACGATCGGTCCCGACACGACGACCGACGGGTCGGTGTTCGACATCGCCGTGACCATTGCAACCATCGTGCGCGGTTGACCGTGCGCCGACGCGGAGCACTGCCTCTGCGTCGGCCTGGATCGCACGCCATGTCGCGCCACGATCATTTCCCCCGCCACGACCCCGCACGCTGCGAGGCAGCCCGCGAGGCCACCGATGCTCTGGCGGAGGACTGGCGCGCCGAAGACGCCTGCCCCGGCGGTCTGATCGCCGCGATGGACGCGCTCGCGGAAGCGCCGCCCGCAGCGGCCATCGACGCGCTGCTGCCTTGGCTTACCGATATCGACTGGCTTCGCGCACGGCTCGCCGCGGCGCTGAGGCTGATCGCCGCCGATCCCTTCGCACGCCCCCCGCTGCGCCTCGTCGGCGGCGGCGACGGGCCTTGCGGGTTGGTACTCGCCGAGCGCGGCGCGATCCGCCTGTCGCTGCTGCTTCAGCCTTTCACTGCGGGCGCGGCCGATCCCGTGACCGCCAGCTTCCGTGCCGGGGCTGCCGCGATCCGCATTCTGGCGGGCGGCGGCGCCCGGCTGCGTCGGCACCGCATCGTCGGCGCGGCCGTTCGGCCGACCTTTACCGCGGCGGGGGCGGGATGCTGCGAAAGCGATCCGCCGCAACCGCTGTCGAAAGACACGATCCTGCGCCTCGACACCGCGCGCGAGGCGATAACGCTCGTCGGTGCGAGCGGCGACCTGTTGCTGCTCGACCTCGCGGTCCACCCGCCGTCATCGCTCCCCGTGCAAACCTATGACATTGCGAGCGGCCGGCTGGTCCATGTCGCCAGCGCCCGCCGCGACGCCAGTTTTCGGCAGATGGCGCTCGCGCTGCTCGGCGCCTTCGGCCGCCGCGACGCCGGGCCGCTCTTTGTCGAGGCGACGCGTGATGACGATTTCGCCGCGCGCTGGTCGGCGATGCGCCAGCTTGTCGCGCTCGATCCGGCCGCCGCCCGCGCGCCGCTCGCCGCGATGGCCGCCGCCGACCCGCACCCCGAAGTCCGCGCCGCCGCCAGCGCTTCGCTCGCGCTCTACCCGTCCCTCTGCGCCGCCAAGGATGCCCATGCCCCAGACGATCGCCCCGCCGCCGACGCCTGAATATGATCTCGAAGAGGTCGCCGCGCGGCTCGACGAAAGCGGCGTTGATCTGGGCGATCCCGCCAGCGTCGATCGCTGCGCCGCGCTGCTCGGCGGCCTTGCACGCAACCGCGATTTCCTCGCCGACCGCCTCGTCGCCGACCTCAAGGCGGCGCACGCGGGCCAACTCGCGGCGAACCGCTATTCGGCGCAGGTAGTCCTGCTCCACCGCAGCCGCCGCGGCCACTTCCTGCGCGCCAACATCTGGCCCTCGGCAAGCGACGAGGCCTATCGCACCAGCGGCGCGCGCGCCTTCTCCTATGGCGTGCCGCACGACCATAATTTCCACTTTCTCACCGCCGGCTATTGGGGTCCGGGCTATGTCAGCGATTATTATGATTATGACGCCGAGGCGGTCGATGGCCGCCGCGGCGAGCCGCTGAACCTGCGCTTCGTCGAACGCAGCAGTTTGGGCGAGGGCCGCATGCTCCTCTACCGCGCCCACCGCGACGTCCACAGCCAGCTTCCGCCCGAACGGCTTTCGGTCAGCCTCAACATCATGGACGAGGGCGAGCATGTCCCGTGGCGCGACCAATATCTGGTCGATCTAGGCACCGACGCCGCGCGGTGGGGCACGATCGCCAGCCGTCCGACGCTGACCCCCACCGAAGCGCTGCTCCGCTGTGCGGTCCACCTGACCGACAACGCCCGCGACATCGCCGACCATATGGCGGTCAGCCATCCGGTGCCGCGGGTGCGCGCCAGCGCCATCGCCGCGCTCGCCGCCGTCGCAGACGGGACGGGACGAACGGCGGCGCTCGAACGCGGCCTGCGCGACGCCGATGCGCGGGTCAGGGACGATTGCGAACGATGGCTGACGCTCTGACCCTGGGCGATCAGACCCCCGGCAGGCTCTCGATTTCGGGCGCCCCGGCGAGGCAGGGGCCGAGTTTCGCGCCGAGGGTGCGGAAATGGTCCGACGCGCGGTGCGCGGCGACCGCAGCCTCATCGTCATAGCATTCCAGCACCTTGTAAACGCCGGCTTCCGCGGTGCGGAACAGCTTGTAGAAGCTGTTGCCCGGCTCGTTCGCGCGCACCGCGGGGGCCAGCTCCGCAAACACGGCTTCGAATTCCGCTTCCTTGCCCGGCTGCACGCGCAGCGTGGCGATAACGCCGATTCCACTCATATCGTCTCTCCCCAAAAATAGTCAGGCTCAAATGGTCAGGCTCAAATGATCAGGCGCGCAGGTCGGGATCGACGTCCCAGCCCGCTTCGACCTGGATGCCGAAGCTGTTGAGCATCATCGAAACCTGCGTGTACTGGCCGACGGTCATCACCAGATCCATGCGCCCCTTGTCGCCGAGCGGCGCCAGCGCCGCCCAGGTCGCGTCGGTAACGAAATGGTCCGCGGTCAGCTCGTCGGTCGCACGCAGCATCGCGCGGTCGATGTCGCTCCAGCCCGCCGCGTCGGGTCCTGCTTTGATCCGCTCGATCTCGTCTTCGGTCAGGCCGCAGTCGAGCCCGATGCGCTTGTGCTGCGTCCATTCATAGCCCGACCGGCAATTATAGCCGGTGCGCAGGATAACGAGTTCGCGATCCCGCGGGGTAAGCGCATTGCGCTTCGACAGGATATAATTGCCCCAGCCGAGGAAAGCGGTCAGCGCCTTGGGCGCGTGCGCCAGCGTGCGGAAGATGTTGAGAATCCTGCCGCCGCCCACCTTGCCGCCATCGGAGGCAAGAAAGGGTTCAAGCGCTGCGCGCTGGTCGGCATCGAGCCGGCCCAAATCGACCGGCTCGATGCGCGGAGCATTCAGACGCAAATCAGAAGACCTCGAACAGGCCTGCTGCGCCCTGGCCACCACCGATGCACATGGTGACGACAGCATATTTGACGCCGCGGCGCTTGCCTTCGAGCAGCGCGTGGCCGACGCAGCGCGCGCCGGTCATGCCGAAGGGGTGACCGATCGAGATCGAGCCGCCGTTGACGTTGAGCAGGTCGTTCGGAATGCCGAGCTTGTCGCGGCAATAGAGCACCTGCACGGCAAAGGCTTCGTTGAGTTCCCAAAGGCCGATGTCGTCCATCTTGAGCTCGAAGCGTTCGAGCAGCTTCGGGATGGCGAAAACGGGGCCGATGCCCATTTCGTCGGGCTCGGTGCCGGCAACGGCCATGCCGACATAGCGGCCCAGCGGCTGAAGCCCGCGCTTTTCAGCGACCTTGGCCTCCATGACGACACAGGCCGACGATCCATCCGAAAGCTGGCTGGCGTTGCCCGCCGTGATCGTGTGGCCTTCGCCCATCACCGGCTTCAGGCTCTGCAGACCTTCGAGCGTGGTGTCGGGACGGTTGCACTCGTCCTTGTCGGCGACGACGTCCTTGAAGGTGACTTCCTTCGTTTCCTTGTTCACCACCGCCATCGTCGCCTTGCAGGGGACGATTTCGTCGTCGAACTTGCCGGCGGCCTGGGCCGCGGCGGTGCGCTGCTGCGACTGGAGCGAATATTCGTCCTGCGCTTCACGGCTGATGTTGTAACGCTTTGCAACGACTTCTGCCGTGCCGATCATCGGCATGTAGATGTCCTTGTGCATCGCCAGCAGTTCCTGGTCGGCCTCGAAGAAGGTCTTGCCGCTGCCGCTGACCTTCGAGATGCTTTCGACGCCGCCGGCGACGCAGATGTCCTGGCGGTCGACGATGATCTGCTTCGCGGCGGTCGCGATCGTCATCAGGCCCGACGAGCACTGGCGGTCGATCGACATGCCAGGAACGGTGACGGGCAGGCCGGCGCGCAGGCCAATCAGGCGCGCGACGTTCATCGTCTGCGATCCCTGCTGCATCGCGGCGCCGAACAGGACGTCGTCGATCTCGCCCCCTTCAACCCCGGCGCGCTCGACCGCGGCGGCGACCGAATAGGCGCCCAGCGTCGGCGAGGTCGTGTTGTTGAACGATCCGCGCGCCGCCTTGGTCAGCGGGGTGCGGGCGGTGGAAACGATGACGGCGTCACGCATGATAAACTTCCTTCTGCTTGGTTCCGGTTGTCTTTTCGGGGGAGGTTCGGCCGGAATGCCGGTTTATATGTCAGACGAAGAACTGGCTGATCCATTCGGCCATCAGCGCGGGCTTTTCCTCGCCCTCGATCTCGACCGTGAATTCCAGCGTCTGCTGCCACTGGCCCGGACGCTTTTCGTCGAGCTCGAGCAGCTTGAAATGGCCGCGCACGCGCTTGCCCGAGCGCACGGGGGCAAGGAAGCGCACTTTGTTGCCGCCATAGTTGACGCCCATCTTGACGCCCGCGGGGCGCGGGCAGTCGGATTTGGTCATCAGCATGGGGAAAAGCGAGAGGGTCAGAAAGCCGTGCGCAATGGTACCGCCGAAGGGCGTCAGCTTCGCCTTTTCTTCGTCGATATGGATGAACTGATGATCGCCGGTCGCGTCGGCGAACTTGTTGATCATCTCCTGATCGACCAGCACCCATTCCGACGTGCCGAGCGGCTTGCCGACCAGTTCCTTCATTTCCTGCGGCGTCATCGCGCTCATCCTTTATCCCCTCTATGTCTGTCGAGGGGCGCGTTCTAGGCCCGCGGGGCGGGGTAGCACAAGAGCCTAGGGCTTTGCGCTACGGCGCCGTAGCGTCAGGACTGGGCGGGCTTCGGCGTCTTCATCGTGACGCTTTCGGCATAGGGGAGAATCATCGTCCCGTCGGGCGCCGCGGTGAAGGTCGTCTGCGTCGGATAGGCGAAGTCGTAGCCGGCGTTGGTCATCTCTTCGAAGACGCGGATGCCGATCGCGGTGCGGGCCGCAATGACCTCATTATAGTCGGCGCTCGGAATGTCGGCGACCAGCTCGAAGTCGAGGCTCGAGGCGCCGAAGCCGATGAAACTCGACCGGACGAACTCATGCCCCTCGGCCTCGACCTGCGCCTTCAGCAGGTCGGGCAGCGCGCGCAGCATCGCGGGCGTGGTCTGATAGATGACACCGATCGCGAACTGGACGCGGCGGCGTTCGAGATGGGCATAGTTGGTGATTTCCTTCGACAGCAAATTGGTGTTGGAAATCACCAGCAGCTCGCCGTTGACCGACCGTAGATGCGTGCTTTTGAGCCCGATGCGCTCGACGGTGGCGACGCTATTGTCATATTTGATCGCTTCGCCGACGCGGAACGGGCGGTCGAAGATGATCGACAGCGACGCGAACAGGTCGGAAAAAATGCCCTGCGCGGCAAGGCCGATCGCGATGCCGCCAATGCCCAGGCCGGCGATCAGGCCGGTGACATTGACCCCCATATTGTCGAGGATGACGATCGCCGCGACCGCGAACAGCGCGATGCTGATGAGCAGGCGGATGATACCCATCGCGTTGACCAGCGTCTCGTTATGCCCCTCCGCGGCGCGGCGCTGGATCAGCCCGAGGACGATTTCGCGCGCCCAGATCGCCACCTGCAGCACCACCGCGACGGTGAAGACGAACTGGATGATCTGCAGGACGACAAGGGGCGGGTTGGCCGACGCCGCGACCAGCCGGATCGCGACGATCGCCAGCACCAGCGACTTGGTTTTGTGGATCACCCGGCCGACAATGTCGGTCAGCGTAAATTGCCCCGTTGCCGACTGTGCCTTCTTGAGCGCGAAGCCGCGGATCAGCGAGAGCGCAAAATAGATGACGAGCCCGGCGCCGATCGCGATGCCGATCTGCAACCAGTGCGTATCGACCCATGCGACGCTGCTGGTCCACCAGGCGCGGATCTGCGCGGCGGGGTTGGCGGTCGCGGTGGCAAGGAAAGGCAAAGTCACGTCGGTCCTCTTGGTCTGGTCGGTCGGTCAGGCGGAACGGAGCAGCGCGCCGGCATCGGGCGCGCGCTCCAGATAGGTCAAAAATCCGCGTTCGTAACGCGAAAGATATTTGGTCGCGCGCGGCAGGCGCCCCGCGGCCGTGGCGAAATCGCCGCGATCTTGCGCGGCGGCGATCATGGCGGGGTGGACATAGGCGCGCCGTGCGACCGCGGGCGTGTTGCCGAGCCGGTCGGCGACGCGCGTCAGCAACGCCTTGAGCGAGGGCGGTTCGGTGGCGTCGTACAGACAGGCGAACGCCTCGACGCTCGCCCACCAGGTGCGGAAATGCTTGGCGCTGAAATCGGCGCCCATCGCCTCGCGGATATAGGCGTTGACCTCGTCGGACCCGACCGCGCACGGGCCGTCCGCATCCTCATATTGGAAAAGATGCTGGCCGGGCAGGTCCTGCAACCGGCGCACCAGGGTCGCCAGGCTGCGGTCGCTGATCGTCACCTCGCGCCGCGCGCCGCCCTTGGCGCGGTAGCGGAGCCGGAGGCGCTGCCCCTCCAGTCGCGCGTGACGCCGGCGCAGCGTCGTCGCGCCGAAGCTCTTGTTCGCGGCGACATATTGTTCGTTGCCGACGCGCAGCGCGGCGAGGTCGAGCAGGCGGACGACCGCCGCGACGACGCGGTCCGCGCACAGCGATCGGCGGCGCAAATCGCTTTCCAGCCGCGCACGGAGCAGCGGCAGCGCGTGGCCGAAGGCGGCGCAGCGATCATATTTGTCGGCTTCGCGCGCGGCGCGGAAATCGGGGTGATAGCGATATTGCTTGCGCCCGCGCGCGTCGTAGCCGGTCGCAAGGATATGGCCGTTCGCGGCCGGGCAGAACCAGGCATCCTCATAGGCGGGGGGCAGGGCGATCGCGTTGAGGCGCTCGATCTCGGCGCGGTCGCGGATCACCTTGCCCGCGGCGTCGCGATAGCGCCAGCCCGATGCGGTCCGTTCGCGGCGGATGCCGGGCAGGCTGTCGTCGACATGGATCAGGCGGGGGGCGGCACGCGGCGACGGCATGCCTTGTTAAGCGTCCCGGCCGGGCGATGGTTCCCTCCGCCGGCGCAGCGGGCGGGCGTCAGCCCTGGCGGCTTTGCGCCCGCCGCCCGGCCGCCAGCCGCGACAAGAGAGCGTCGCCGCCGCGCTGGACGATCCGCCGCGCCGGGACTTCCAGCCAGCGGTGGAGCAGGTGCGAGACGGCGAGTGTCAGCGCCACGAAAGCGGCGACCTTGGCCGGCGCGACCATCGCCGGATCGTCGACAAGGACCAGCTTGAACAGGATCCACAGGAAGAAGTGCGACAGATAGACCGCATAGCTGATGTCGCCCAGCCACTGCGCGAGCCGCCCCGACAGCAGCGGGCGCGGCGCGAGCGACGCCTGGAGCGCGGCGATGACGACCGCCGCCATCGCCAGCGGGATCGCGGCAGGCTGGGGCAGGCCGGCGAACAGGATCAGCGCCGCGAGCAGCGCGAAGATCGCCGCCGTCGCATTTATCGCCCGGCTCCCGTCGGCGCGCGCGCGCTGCGCCGCCCACCACTGGCAGAGCGCGACCCCGATGAAGAATTCGGCGAGGCAGCGGACGAGGCCGGTCGCCGCGATATCGTCGCCGATCCCCGCGCGCCCCGTCGCGGCGAACCAGCCGCCGAGCGCCGCCGCGAGCAGCAGCGCGAACAGCGGAAAGCTCCACCGCCCAGCGGGCAAGCGCGCCGCCCAGCCGCCCGTCGCGGCGAGCAGCAGATAGGCCGCCCATTCGGTCGAGATCGACCAGGCCGGGTCGTTCCAGCGCAGATTGGCGGTGAAGCCCCAATTCTGGACCAGCAGCGCGTGCGCGGGCAGCGCGGCAAAGCCGTAATGCGGCCCCGGATCGCGCCCGCTGGCGAGCAGCGCGAGCGCGAACAGCGCCATCGCCGCCAAGATCGCGAGATGCAGCGGAAAGATGCGCGCGATGCGGCGGACCAGAAAGCGCGGCGCGGCGCGCGTCCCCTCGGCAACGAACGCCGGGCCGTAATTCCACCACAGCACGAAGCCCGACAGGACGAAGAAGAGATCGACCGCAAGATAGCCGTGCGCGAAACCGTCGATGACCGCGCCGGGCAGATAGCCCGCCATGCCGCCCCGGATATGGTAGAACAGCACCGCGAGTGCCGCAAAGCCGCGCACCCCGATCAGCGTCGGCAGCATGCGGGGCTTTTGCGCTGCGATCATGCGGCAAATCCCTGCGCGCGCGGCCGCATCCAGTTGCGTCCCGATTCCTGCTCGCGGCGGCGGCAATAGGTCGAAAGCCCGATTTCGAGCGCCAGCATCATGTAGATGAAGGGCTGGAACGCGATACCGACGAACAGCGAGCCGACCATATAGACGATATGGCCGTGCTGGAGCGCGGTCGCGAGCGGTGCGATCCATTGCTCCTCGGCGCGGCGTGTCTTGAGGTAGCGGCGGCGCACCCGCTCCATCTGGACGATGCCGGTGATGTGGAGCAGCAGCCACAGCAGCGTGCCGGGATAGCCCTGTTCGCCCAGCATTTCGAAATAGGCCGAATGATAGGCGCGCGACTGTTCGTCATGGATCACCGGATCGCCCGCACCCGGACGACCCGCATCGGCGTTCGATCCGGTGGTTTCGACGCGCAGGCGGTTCTGCATATAGGCCTCGAACCCGCCGCCGAACGGATGGTCCTTCGCATAGTCCCACGTCCACGCCCACACCGCGACGCGCGTCGATGCCGACTGGTCGGTGCGATAATCCTGCAGCGTTTCCATGCGCTGCGTATAGCTTTGCGGCAGGAAGGGGATCGCCGCGGCGACGAGCAGCACCGCCCCCATGATATACAGCAGCCGGTGCTTGACTGCGCGCAGCGACAGCAGCGCCAGCACGCCCAGGCAGATCAGCCCGGTGCGCGCCTGCGTCCCCACCGGCAGCAACATGCAGGCGAAGCAGAGCGCGAAGCAGAAGAGCGAAACGCGCCAGTCGGGCGGAAAGACGGTGCCGTGGCGGCGGAACCACAGGATCGCGGGGATGATCGACACCGCGACCGTCGACATGGTGCTGCCTTCGTACAGGCCGTAATTTTCGGACAGCAGCAGTTGCAATTCGCCATAGCCGCCGCCGCCCGCGGCGGTCTTGATCCCGCCGGCGATCGCGATCGTCGCGGCCGACAGCAGCATGAAGAGCAGCAGCGATTCGATGCGCAGCTTCGTGCGCAGCGTCAGCGGCAGGAAGATCGCCCAGACGAGCGCCTTCCACACCCATCCCCATTTATCGAGCGCCTCGACCGGAAAGTCGGCGTTCATCGTCGTCATCCAGCAATAAAAGAGCAGGATTAGCATCAACGTCTGCCGCCCCGACCAGCGCGTGTCGCGCTTGTCGTCAAAGGCGAGCCAGCCGATGATCGCGAGGATGAAGACGATCAGCGAGATCGGAATCGAATTGATCAGGAAATAGCTGAGCCGCTGCGGCGCGACGATGTCGATGTAGCAAAAGCACAGCACGAACAGGAACGGCTTGCGAAAGCCGACCCCGATGAAGGCGAACAGAAAGGCGACGAAGGCAAGGTCACGCATCGGATCGGCGATCCTCCGCGGCCTCGGCCGCCATCGCCGCCATGCGTTCGGCATCGCGCTGTTGCTGCCACAGCATGCGCGGGCCGACTTCGCGGTCGAGGTCGTCGCGGTGCAGCAGGCGCCAGAGGGCGATCGCCATCAGCACATGCGTCAGGGCAATCGCAAAATTGTCGATCATCGGCGGCGCACCTGGCTTCCCCTGCGGCCCGTGGGCCCGTTTCGGCGGCTTTACCCGATCGGGGTTGACGCGGCGTTAAGGCTTGTATGGCAAAGGCTTGGCCGATGACCCGGATCCTGCACGTCCTTGACCATAGCCTGCCGGCGCACAGCGGCTACACCTTTCGCACCCGGGCGCTGATGAAGGCGCAGGCGGCGAAAGGGTGGGCGGTCGCCGGGGTGACGGGGGTCCGCCATCCCGACCCCGGACCGCCCGTCGAAACCGTCGACGGGCTGACCTTCTATCGCACGCCGCCGATCGCGCCCGCGCGCTCGCCGTGGCGCGAATGGCGCGAAATCGGCGCGCTGGCGGACCGTGTCGCGGCGCTGGTCGACGAATGGCGCCCCGATCTGCTCCACGCCCACTCGCCCGTTCTCGACGGGCTCGCAGCGCTGCGCGTCGGCAAACGGCTCGGAATTCCGGTGATCTACGAAATTCGCGCCTTCTGGGAGGATGCCGCGGTCGGCAACGGCACGGGCCGCGAGGGCAGCGGGCGCTATTTTCTGACCCGTCAGCTCGAAAGTCATGCCGTCCGCGCCGCCGATGCCGTCGCGGTGATCTGCGAAGGGCTGCGCGGCGACCTGATCGCGCGCGGGGTGGATCCCGCCAAGATCGTCGTGTCGCCCAACGGCGTCGACCTTGACCTGTTCGGCGACCCGCCGCCGCGCGACGATGCGCTCGCCGCCGACCTCGGCCTCATGCCGGGCGGCGCGGTGATCGGCTTCATCGGCAGCTTTTATGATTATGAGGGGATCGACGATCTGATCGCCGCGATGCCCGCGCTCGTCGCTGCCGAACCCGGCGCGCGGCTGCTGCTCGTTGGCGGCGGGCCGATGGAGGCGGCGCTCAAGGCGCAGGCGGCGGCCTCGCCCGTCGCCGATCGCATCCTGTTCGTCGGCCGGGTTCCGCATCAGGCGGTCGGGCGCTATTATTCGCTGATCGACATCCTCGCCTATCCGCGCAAGAAAATGCGGCTTACCGATCTCGTCACGCCGCTGAAGCCGCTCGAAGCGATGGCGCAGGGCAAGCTTGTCGCGGCATCCGATGTCGGCGGCCACCGTGAACTGATCGCCGACGGCGTCACGGGCACGCTGTTCGCGCCCGACGATCCACCGGCAATCGCCGCGGCCCTTGCCGGGCTGCTGCGCGATCGCGACATCTGGGACGAACGCCGCCGGACCGCGCGGGCGTTCGTCGAGGCCGATCGTAACTGGTCGTCAAACATTTTGCGTTACGAGCCCGTTTACCAGAGATTGTTGCGCCGCGGCGCTGCATCGCTCGCGGCTTGATGATATAGGACAGGCTCCTCTTCGGGAGCGACGGATTTGGACGATATGGACGATAGCGCCGACGGCTCCGACAAGGTTTCGCATCGCAAGGCCCGCGCCGCCGCCTGGATGCGCGCGCTCCGCCCGGCGATGCCGGCGGTCATCGGCGCCGCGGCGCTGACCTTCCTCTTCGCCGCGGTCATGCCGATGGCGTGGGTGTTCGGCATTGGCTGGAACCTCTATCTCGACCGTCTGTCGGACCTGTTCGTGCCGCCGGTCGGCAATGGCGCCCGTCTCGCGCTGGCGCTCGGCATGGCGCTTGTCGCCGCGCTGGTTGCGGCCTTTGTCGCGCTGCTGATCGCCGAGCCCGAGGCGTCGGGCCTTGCCGCGCTCGGGCGCCGCCTGCGCCGTCGGCAGGAGGCTGTCGACGATGATATTCCGGTGCGCCGCCGCGCCGACCTCCATCCCGACGATCTGCCGCGCGCGCCGCTGCGCGCCGGACGCGACCTTCCCGAACAGGGGCTGGGGCCGGTCGATGCGGCGCCCGAGGTCGCGGCGGACTATCTTCCCGAATATGAACCCGACGCGCTCGCCGGTGCCGATGTCGTCGAGGATGCGGACGCTGTCGAGATCGTCGAAGCGGCCGTGGCACCCTATACGCCGCCCGCAGCCGACGCTGCGCCGGACGAAGAGGATGAACTGATCCTCGCCGATCTTGCGCCCGTCGAGGTTGAAACGCCCGGTGACGAACCCTGGCTTCAGCCCGCGAAAGTTGCCGGACCGGCGATGCCCGATCCCGCCGACAAATCGCTCGGCGCGATGGTTGCGCGCTTCGAGGCAGGGCTTGCGCGTCGTCGCGAAACCAGGACGGCAACCGCCGCAGTCCCGGTGCCCGATGTCGCCGCCAACGAAGATGCCGACGAAGAAATCGACTTCGCGCTCGAGGCTGCGCTCAGCACTTTGCATCGTCTGAACCGCGGCACGACGGGCTGAACCGCCGCTCCCGGCGGCCCGAAATCGCTTTCCTACATTGTTCCGGCATGCCAGCCTCGCCGCATGCCTTCCGTGCCATCCTTTCCTGCGCGACCCTCGCGGCGGCGGTCACTTCGTGTTCGGCGCGCTCGCGCGGCGCCCCCGCTCCGCAATAGCCGGCACAATGCAATCGCGTGTGAAGTTGCGCAGTTTTCCGCCATTTTTCGAACCGCACCGCGCCGCGGGCATCGCCCGGTCCTGCGGCGCCTTCGGGACGCCGCGAATGCTGCAATCGCGTGTGAAGTTACACGCTTTTCTGCGCCTTTCGCGCCGGTCGCCGTGCGCGGCTGCGCGGCGGTGCTGACAGCGCGCATTTCCCCTGCTAACGGCGCGCGATGACGACTCCTCTCTCGCATATCCGTAATTTCTCGATCATCGCGCATATCGACCATGGCAAGTCGACGCTCGCCGACCGGCTGATCCAGTTCACCGGCGGGCTGACCGAGCGCGAAATGTCCGCGCAGGTTCTCGACAATATGGACATCGAGAAAGAGCGCGGGATCACGATCAAGGCGCAGACGGTACGCCTGTCGTACAAGGCGCACGACGGTGAAACCTATCAGCTCAATCTGATGGACACGCCCGGCCACGTCGACTTCGCCTATGAAGTGTCGCGCAGCCTGGCGGCGTGCGAGGGCGCGCTGCTCGTCGTCGATGCGGCGCAGGGGGTCGAGGCGCAGACGCTCGCCAACGTCTATCAGTCGATCGAGCATGACCATGAAATCGTGCCGGTCATCAACAAGATCGACCTGCCCGCCGCCGACACCGACAAGGTGAAGGCGGAGATCGAGGATATCATCGGCCTGCCCGCCGACGATGCGGTGCTGGCCAGCGCCAAGTCGGGGATCGGCATCGAAGAAACCCTCGAAGCCATCGTCGCCAGGATTCCGCCGCCGAAGGGCGATGCCGCGGCGCCGCTTGTCGCGATGCTCGTCGACAGCTGGTACGACCCTTATCTCGGCGTCGTGATCTTGGTCCGCGTCGTCGACGGGGTGCTGAAAAAGGGTCAGCAGATCAAGTTCATGCAGGCGGGGACGACCCATCTGATCGACCGCGTCGGCTGTTTCACCCCGAAGCGGACCGACCTTGTCGAGATCGGTCCGGGCGAGATCGGTTTCATCACCGCACAGATCAAGGACGTTGCGCAGGCGCGTGTCGGCGATACGGTCACCGACGCCAAAAGGCCCGCCGCGGCGCCGCTGCCGGGGTTCAAGGAAGTGCAGCCGGTCGTTTTCTGCGGCCTCTTCCCGACCGATGCCAATGATTTCGAGAAACTGCGCGAAAGCATCCAGAAGCTGCGCCTCAACGATGCGTCGTTCAGCTTCGAAATGGAAACGAGCGCCGCATTGGGTTTCGGCTTCCGCTGCGGTTTTCTGGGTCTTCTTCACCTCGAGATCATTCAGGAGCGGCTGACCCGCGAATATGACCTCGACCTCATCACCACCGCGCCGTCGGTGGTCTACAAGCTCAAGCTCACCCGGTCGAAGGAAGGCGGCCCGACCGAGATGGAGCTGCACAATCCTGCCGACATGCCCGATCCGAACCGGATCGAGGAGATTGAGGAGCCGTGGATCGAGGCGGTTATCTATGTCCCCGACGAATATCTGGGCTCGATCCTCAAACTCTGTCAGGACCGCCGCGGCATCCAGAAGAATCTGACCTATGTCGGCGGCCGCGCGCAGATCACCTATGAACTGCCGCTCAACGAAGTGGTGTTCGATTTCTACGACCGGCTGAAGAGCATTTCGCGCGGCTATGCCTCGTTCGACTATCACCAGATCGGTCACCGCCCCGGCGATCTCGTCAAGATGAGCATCCTCGTCAACAACGAGCCGGTCGATGCGCTGTCGATGATCGTCCACCGCGGCAGCGCCGAGGCGCGCGGACGCGGGATGTGCGAGCGGCTCAAGGATCTGATCCCGCGCCACATGTTCAAGATCCCGATCCAGGCGGCGATCGGCGGCAAGGTGATCGCGCGCGAAACCATCGCGGCGCTGCGCAAGGACGTCACCGCCAAATGCTATGGCGGCGACGCGACCCGCAAGAAGAAGCTCCTCGAAAAGCAGAAGGAGGGCAAGAAGCGGATGCGCGAATATGGCAACGTCAACATCCCGCAGGAGGCGTTCATCGCGGCGCTGCGAATGGGCGACGACGCCTGAGGGCGCGCGCTACATCTCGATGATGATCTTGACCTTCGCCGGTGTCGTGCCGGCGGCCTCGGCGATCTCGCGGCGCGCCTGCGCGACCAGCTCGCCGAGATGTGCCGACTGAGGCGGACCGCCGAGGCCGTTCAGGTCTGCAAGCGGGGTGCCGAGCACATCGGCGAGCCGGCGCAGCCGCGCCGGCTTGGGGCGCGACCGGTCCTGCTCCCAATAGCAGACCGACGTCACCGCAACGCCAAGCTGGCGGGCAATATCCCGCTGCGTCAGCTGCCGCGCCTTGCGCAACCGCACCAGCCGCCCGCCGAGCGTTTCGGGAAAGGCGGCGCCCCCGGCGGAATCGAGGGTATTGAAATCCATTATCTGCACGACCCGGCCATTTCGTTTTTTGGCCGTTCCGAATATCAAAGCGCGCGGCGGGCTACTTTCAACTTTTCACGCAAAAATAAGGGGCTGCGCACTTCGGGCCGCAGCGATTGTCTTTCGGCCCGGGCGGCGATAGCTTGCGGGCAACGACGACAGCCGGGAAAGGACGAAGCGTGCACGCTCCGGCAAGGCCGATCGACGACATCGTCGTGCACAGCGTGCTCAACGACGGAACCGCGGTATGCCTGCGGACGATCCGGCCCGACGACGCCGGCCTGCTCCGCGCCGGAATCCAGAAACTCTCAGCCGAATCGCGCTATCTGCGCTTCTTTTCGCCCGCGCCGGCCATGCCCGATGCGGTGATCGAGCGGCTGGTCGACGTCGACGGCCACGACCATATCGCCTGGGGCGCGATTTGCACCGAATGCGAGGGCGAACCGGCGATCGGTGCGGTTCATGCCGTCCGGCACAAGGCAGGCGCCGGCGGGGACGAGATGCGCGTCGGCGAATATTCGATCGCGATCCTCGACGCCTTTCACGGCCAGGGCCTCGCCCGGATGATGACCGCGGCGCTGCTCGTCGATTGTCTCGCCGAAGGGCTGACGACGCTTGACGTGAACATCCTGTCCGAAAATCACGCCGCACTGGGACTGATCAAGGCGATGGGCGGCACACGCAAGGAGGAATCGCGCGGCGTTGCGGAATATGTGATCGACGTCGCGGCGGCGCTGGAGGCGCTGCGCAGCGACGCGGGCGCACGCGGGGTTCAGGATGTGCTGAAGCAGCTCGGTGCCGGATAGGCCGGTGGTCCTCCCCGCCGCCGGGGGTCGCGACCGGCGGCGGGAAGGTGAAGAACGCGGGTGTCGGAGCCCCCGTGTCCCACGCACATCGCTCTAACGGCGCTGCCATGACGTCACCGTGACCGACGTCACAGGGGCGAATTTTTTAGATCACGAACAAGCGAAAGGGCGCCAGCGGCATGCGCTGGCGCCCTTTCCAGGCTGTCCGTGACCCGCGGGGGGCGCAGGTCGGGGACAGTCTTACTTCTTCTGCGTGTCGCCGACGCCGGTTTCCGACGGGGCAACCTCGCCATTGTCGTCCATGGCGTTGGCCTTTTCCTCGCCCATTTCTTCGACGCGGTCGGCCTTGTTCTCCATGGCTTCCTTGGCGGCGCCATCGGGCATGGTGTCGGCCTGAGCATCGATGGCGTCGGCCCGCGATTCGGCCTGATCCTCGACACTGTCGGCGGCGGGGCTCTGGCAAGCGCCGAGCGCGAGGGCCGAAGCGGCGGTGAGGGTAAGAGCAATCTTGCGCATTATAACAGTTCTCCCTTGTTACAGGGGGGGCAACGCCGCGCCGCTGGCATCGGTTGCAACAAAATTTGCAAGCCTATGCTTTCGCAATGCTATTTTTTGTTTTCACGCCGCTCCTGTCCCGCTCCGACGCAAAAAAAGGGGCGCCCGCAGGCGCCCCCTTCATCGTGTATCGCGCGCGATGCGATCAGAAGCGCTGCTGGCGCTCGTACAGATCGCGGTAGTGCTGGATACGCGTAACGCGCAGGCCCGGCATGCCGCTGCGGTCGATCGATCGCTGCCAGCCGGCAAACTCCTCGAGCGTCAGCGAATAGCGCTCACACGCTTCGTCCACGGTCAACAGGCCGCCATTGACGGCTGCGACCACTTCCGCCTTGCGGCGAACGACCCAGCGCGTGGTGTTCGCAGGCGGCAGACTGTCCAGCGTCAGCGGTTCCCCGAGGGGGCCGATGACCTGGGCGGGCCGGATTTTCTGATTCTCGATCATGCTCATTCCATAAAATCTTCGTCGTGGGGGATCGGCAAAGCCGACGTCCGTGCTTTTATAGAAGAGGGGTTCAACATCGGCTGAAACCCTCTGGTAAACGCGCCGTTCACAGTTTCGGGCAGCCCGTTCGCTTCGTCCGACAAGTCGAAGAAGCGCGCGGGGCGAACCACCTCGTCATCCAGTGCCTGCACCCCGCCGCCCAGCATTTCGCGCACCGCGCCGACCGCTGCGGCATGCGATTCGCCGATCTCGCGCTCACGCAGCAAGCGAACCGTCGGAAGCGCCGCCTGCCGCGCCCGCGACACGGCGAGCAATATGTCGAAGCCGGGCTTCGACAGGCTCGTCGCATCGGCCGGATGCGGAAGGTCGGAGGGAAGCAAGTTCATGCTGCCTGTCTAGCGCGTGCGGCCTAAGGTCCAGTAAATGCCCATTTCATCGCTTGTTAGCGAAGCTTAACCCCCGTCAATATCTTGACACTCGCCGCGGAAAAGCTGGCTTTTTGCCTGATCGCTCCCTAGATGGCGGGCATCATGGCAACCGTAATTTCACCCGCGGGCCTCGCCCAGGCCGACTTCCAGCTTGCCGGTCCGTTAAAGGATCGGCGAATCGTGGTCGCGATGTCGGGCGGAGTCGATTCGAGCGTCGTCGCCGCGCTTGCCGCACGGTCGGGCGCCGAGGTGATCGGCGTGACGCTGCAACTTTACGACCATGGCGCGAAGGCCAAGCGCGTCGGCGCTTGCTGCGCGGGGCAGGATATACGCGATGCGCGCGCGGTCGCCGACCGGCTTGGCTTCGCCCATTATGTCCACGACCATGAAAGCCGCTTTCGCGATACGGTGATCGACCAGTTCGCCGACGAATATCTCGCGGGCCGGACGCCGATCCCGTGCGTCCGCTGCAACATGGGTGTGAAATTCACCGATCTTTTCCAGCTCGCGCGCGATCTGGGCGCCGATTGCCTCGCGACCGGCCATTATGTGCGCCGCATGATGGGGCCGGCCGGTGCCGAGCTGCACCGGGCGGTCGATCCGGCCCGCGATCAGAGCTATTTCCTCTTTGCGACCACGCAGGAGCAACTCGACTTTCTTCGTTTCCCGCTCGGCGGGCTCGAAAAGAGCGTGGTGCGCGAAATCGCCCGCGATCTCGGCCTTGGCGTTGCGGGCAAACCCGACAGCCAGGACATTTGTTTCGTCCCCGACGGCGACTATGCGACGCTGGTGCGCAAGCTGCGTCCGGAGGCGGAAGATCGCGGTGAGATCGTGCATGTCGACGGCACGGTGCTGGGCGCACACAAGGGACTTATCCATTATACGGTCGGTCAGCGCCGCGGCATCGACATCGGCGGGCAGGCCGAGCCGCTCTATGTCATACGCCTCGATGCAGCGGCGAAGCGCGTCATCGTGGGGCCGCGCCGCGCGCTGGCCGTCGCGGGTGCGCGGATCGGCGAAGCGAACTGGCTTGCCGAGGTCGATCGTCGCCCGGTTCTGGCTAAGGTGCGTAGCATGGCGAAGCCCGTGCCGGCGCAGATGGACGGCGACCGACTGCTCTTCGCCGCGCCCGAATATGGCGTTGCGCCCGGCCAGGCGGCGGTGCTCTATGATGCAGCCGAACCCACGCGCGTACTCGGCGGCGGCTGGATAGAGGAAAGCTTCGCGGCCGAGCCGACGGAATAGATTGCACTTTCATTCCCGATGCCGCAGCTTCGGCGCAAAGCAAGGGAGAGACGATCATGGTCAATTGGGTGTTGCGCGGCGCGGTCCTGCTCTGGGCGCTGCTCTTCTTCATCGTCGGCATTCGCGGCGTGCTGAACCCTGCCAGCTTTACTGAAACCTTCGGAATCATCGCCGACGGCGTTGCCGCGAACACGGTGCGTGCCGACATGTCGGCCTTTTTCCTTGTGGCCGCCGGTGGCGCGGCGATCGGCGGACTGCTGCGCGGTTGGTCGCGGGCGCTGCTGGTTCCTGCCGCGCTCTACGGCACCGCGCTGGTCGGCCGCCTGATCGGGGTCGCGAGCGGTGACCTGGTCAACAGCGGCATCGTGCAGGCGATGATTATCGAAGCCCTGTCGGTCGGCCTTATGATCACGGCCTATTATATGCTGTCGCGCGCTTCGGCTTCAGGAGTCGAGATTTCGTCATAATGAGCTGATCGATAACGAGAAATTCGGTCCTGTTGTGTTGCGGGCCGGTTTATGCGTAAATTAACATCGGGTCGCGCTTCTGTTTCCTGTGTGAAAGGGGCCGCACATGACATCCGATGACGACAAGCGGGACAGTTCGGACCGGCGCCAGAGCGATCGGCGCGTCGCGGACGATCCCGACTACAAGGGCCCCGAGCGCCGTCAGGGCGACCGGCGGTCGGGCAAGGAACGCCGTACCGGGGGCTGACCGATCGGGCAGGCTGGCGGCACGGTTCAGGAGAATGACCGTGACCCAAACAGAATTGCCGCGCCTCAGCGTCGATATCGTGTCCGACGTGATGTGCCCCTGGTGCATTATCGGCTGGCTGAAGTTTCAGAAGGTCATGGCGCATTTTGAGGGACGGTTGGCCTTCCGTGTCCAATGGCACCCCTTCGAACTCAACCCGCACATGCCCCCTGAGGGCGAAGACGCGGTCGAACACGTCATCCGGAAATACGGGATTACCCAAGAACAGAGCCGGGCCAATAGCGGGCGGCTGGCGGCGATTGCGGCCGACCTCGGCTTTGCATTCAATCGGGGGCCGGGTTTTCGCATGCGCAACAGCTTCGATGCGCATCGTTTGCTCACCTGGGCCGGAGCGTTGGAAGAGCCCGATCAGGCGACAGCGACCGGCGTTCAGACCGCGCTGAAACTCGCGCTGTTCCGTGCCCATTTCACCGACAATCGCGACGTCGGCGATCCCGCCGTCCTGATCGACGTTGCGGTCTCGGTCGGACTGGACGCGGCCCGCGCCGCCGCGATTCTGGACGGCGACGATTATGCCGAGATGGTGCGCATGGAAGAGGCCTATTGGGCCGACAATAATGTCACCGGCGTTCCGGCTTTCATTCTGGGCGGTCGCATGCTGATCCCCGGCGCGCAGGATCCCGAAGCCTTCATCCGGGTCATCGAAAACAAGGTACTGGCGACCGCCGCCTGAGGAACTGTACCCGCCGCACGGGCGTTTTCCATCCATTCCCGCCGCGCAGGCTCTTGGGGCCGATAGGCGCAATCAAGGAGATGGTTCGATGCCCGCTTCCCCCGACGAAGACGCCCCCGAAATGGTCAACCGCGAACAGGATGACGAACCCGCACAGGCGCAAACCATAGCTGCGGCGGCGCGTCAGGCGCGTCCGCTCGAAGACAGTCGGAAAGCGCCGGCACGCGACGAGGGCGACGACGCGCAGGATCTGGTCGATCATATGCGGCAGATGGAACGATCGGGCCGCATCGACATGGACGCCTATCGCGGCGAACGCAGCGACGATGACGAGGATGATGAGTTGGGACCGGGCGGGGTAGAAGACGACGAACCGCGCGGCGCTCCTTGAATATCGGCGATGCTAAAAGGGATTGAGCGTATAGCCCTGTTGCTGAAGCAGCGCGTGGGCGGTCATCGCCGATAGCGCCAGTTCGACGCCCGGGAGCAGATCGGTTTTTTTGACCCCCTGTCCCGCCGCGCTCTGGCCGCACACGATAATGCGGACACCGGCCTTTATCAGGGCATCGACAAGCGCGGCGTTGGGATTTTCCGCGCCGGGATACTTACGCCCATAGGCTTCCGTGCCCGCCACATCGAAGGTTGCGGGGCCATGCACGACAACTGCGAGATGGATGCGTTCCGCCGGTACCCCGGCTTCGACCTGCATGTTGAGAAAGCGGGCGGCCGATTCCAGCGTGCGATTGAGTGTCGCCTCTTTCGCCGTCGCAACGTCGAACGCGATGTGAAATTCGGTTCCCGCGGGAATGCGCATATCGGCGTCGGTAACACTTGCGACCTTGCCGAACGCCGGAATGACCGTACCGCCGTGAAAAGATGCCATCGGGTCGGGCGATGCCTTACCCATGTCGGCGGCTTGCACCGGCGACAGAAGGGCAAGGCCGGCAACAGCGAAGGCAAGCGCGAGCGGGCGGGACGGTGACATCGTGAGGTTCCTCTCGGATCGGGATTGATGGCGCAGCCTACCGTTCCGCTTCAGGCTGCACCAGCCCGCGAGCCTGTCAATCGCGCCGTTTGCGTACCAGATCCGCCGTCGCGAGGCCGCCGACGACGACGATGAAGCTCACCATCATCAGCGCGAAAAGAAGAACGGGGGTTTGGGTCAAGGGATCGGTCATGTCTGGGGCTCCTTGGTGGTTCGGAAGCCCTGACATGGATGAGCGGCGGCGCGGCGGCATTGATCCTGGTCAATATGGCGCCGCAGTGGCGGCGTCTGCCGGTCGTCGCTGGCGGTTCGGACCGGACTCGTCAGGACTTTGGTAAGCCTGCGCTGGCAAATTCGCCGGCATGCCGCACCCGACAGATATCCGTTCCGCTTCGCGTCGTCGCCGTATCCGCGCCCGCCGATCTGGGGGGATATGGGTGCTGGTGGCGGCAGCCGGAGCCTTTGCAGGAACCTTGGCGGCTTTGCACATGCAGGCGCCCGCGCCGGCCCACGCCGAGCTGTCATGGTCCGGCGCGACGAGAGCCGCTGCCCCCGAACCGCATTCGGCGCATTTCGGATTTTGTGATACCGGCGGCGGGCGCAATTGCGTCGTCGACGGCGATACCTTCTGGTTCGAGGGCCAGAAATACCGCCTCGCCGACATCGACACACCCGAGACGCATCCGCCGCGCTGTGCGCAGGAGGCGCGTTTGGGGACGCAGGCGACCGAGCGGCTGCGCGACTGGCTCAATTCGGGGGCCTTCCGGCTCGAAGAAAACGGACGCGACAGCGATCGCTACGGGCGCAAGCTGCGCATCGCCACCCGCGACGGGGTGAGCGTCGGCAGCGTGCTCATCAATGCGGGGCTGGCGCGGCCGTGGGAAGGGTATCGGCGCCCGTGGTGCTAGTCGCCGTCGGGCGCAGGGGGTAAGGCCTCGCGCAGCGGCTTGTTCGGGCCTGCGAGCTGCGCGTCGAGATCGTCGGCCAGCAATTGCGCGACGGGGTCGTCGCGGCGCGCGCGCAGCGTATCGCGGCGATCGGTCAGCGCCGCCGCGCGCTCGGCTTCGGGCAGCGCCATCACCTCGAGGTAAAAGCGCACCGCGGTCAGCCACGGCGCGTCGTCGCCCGGCACATCTTCGGCCCAGCGCGAGAAGGGGCCGCCCGCCGGCCCCCATTCTCCATCGTGGCGGTCAAGGAAGAAAAGCAGGCGCGAGCCGAGCGGTACCATGTAGCGGACGCAGCCGCCGATATAGGCGAGCGGATGGGCGTGCTGGAGCTCGTAGGGATTGCTGAGCGTGGCGAAGCGGCCGGTGGCGAGCGCGATCGGAAGCTTTTTCGGCGCGTCGGCAAGATTACCCTTGAGCGCCGCGATCGGTCGGATGTCGACGCGCATCGTGTCGGGGGCGCCGGCCTCGTCCATCGGGGTGCCGCCGGTGACGGTGGCGAGGAGGATCAGCTCGGCTTCGGCGGTCAGTTCCATGTTGGTCGGCACGGCATAACCCGGCGCGGGCGAGCAGGCCGCGGCCGGGAGCGGCGCGGCGAGGCAGGCGAAAACAGCGAGGAGAAGGGGGAAGCGCATGGCGGCCAAGCTAGCCCGCGTGTCGCCGCTTGGAAAGCCGGCGCGGTTTCGGAGCGCTTCGTCCAAGCCGATGGACCCGACTCGGCGCCCCATGCGTCTCATCCCCGTCGCGGCCGCCGGATCAGCTGGCGACGGCGCGGCAAGGAGAAGAACCATGGCCGAACACGATCATAGCGCGATCAAGGAACATATGGCCGTCATCGGCGCCGACGGCGTCCATGTCGGCACCGTCGATCATGTCGACGGCGAACGCATCAAGTTGACCAAGAGCGACAGCCCCCAGGCCGAGGATGGCAAGGGCGCGCGGCACCATTATCTGCCCGCCGGCCTCGTTGCCGCGGTCGAGGGCGATACGGTGCGCCTGTCGGCGACCGCCGCCAATGCGGTCGATCTGTTCGAAGAGGCGGATTGACCGACACCCCGATAACAGATGGCCGGGACGCAATCGGGCGCCCGGCACTGAAACTGGCCCGCCCAACTGCCTCCGGGCGGGCCATTTCATTTGCGCGTCAGGCCGAAAGCTTGCGCGCGCATTCGATGCAGAGCGCCGCCTCGGGCTTCGCGGCGAGCCGTTCGGCGGCGATATCCTTGCCGCAGCTGGTGCAGATGCCGTAGCTTCCTTCGTCGATGCGGGCGATCGCCGCCGTCACCGCGGCGACTTCGCGCGCCAGCAGCGCATCTTCGCCCGCCAGCGCATCGTCATCCTCGCGCTCGATCGCCGCATCTTCGGCGTCGGCGCTGATCGGCGCGGTAAGGTCGGCGGCGACCCGCGCCCCGCGCGCCCTGAGGTCGGCGAGGCGCAGGATCAATCCGGTGCGCACCGCGGCGAAGCCGTCGCCGCCGCCGCTCATGCCGTCCGCTCCGCCGCGATGATCGCAGCGATCTCGTCGAGCAGCGCCAGCCGTTGCCGCTTCAGTTCCTCGGCATGTTCGTCGGACACCGGCTCGACCTCGCTTTCGGCGCGGTGGATGGCCCGGTTGACGACATGGTAGCGCTCCGCCAGCGCCGCGAAATGCGCATCGCCTTCCTTGAGCCGGTGGATCGCCGCGGCGTCGCCGGGAAATGCGTCGGCCAGTTCGTGGGGGGTATGCGACATGGGGCCTTCCTCCTGCTTCGATAATCTGCCGATCCTACCCCAACCGCGCCGCCGTGCATTGCGCTGAGTCAAAAACGGAGCCGGGGCACATCGCCCGGCTCCGTTCCGGTCGCCGTCCCGCGACCCACGGGACGGCGATCGTCGATTGCGGCCCCGAAAGGCCGAAAGCATATCAGCGTGCTTCGGCGGCACCCGCGGCGCGGACCGACAGATCGGCCTTGGGCAGCTTCGTCACCAGCGGCCCGGTCACGCTGTCGGCCTGGCTGTAGAGCGCCGAAAGCGGGACGTTGTAGAGCTTGCCGCCATCGACGACGATCGCATTGTCGCCGTCGATGCCCTGCACCGTGCCGATGCTCGCGCCCTTGGCGTCAGTCACCTGCGCACCGGCGCGCACCTGTTCGCGCGTTGCGAGCGTCAGCTTCGCCGAATCGACGGCATCGTTCGCGGCGCCATCGACGCTGTCGACCGTCTGGCCGACGCGGTCGGTGACACTGCCGACGGTGGCGGCGGGATCGAGTGCGGCGCCCGCGTTGAGGTTGGCCGCGCCGCCAAGGCCGACCTGCGCGACGGCGGGAACGGCGACGATCGCGGCACCGGCGGCGAGCGTCATCAGGGTCTTGCGCATCGGGTTTCTCCTTATTGTCCGATCAAGGCCGCCCGGAGGGGGGAAGGGGGGACGGGCGGCCTTGCCGACGAGAAACCGGCGCACCGGGCGTTCGTTGCCGCATGGGCGGCGGAGCGACCGGAGCGCGCGACGGAGCGATCAGGCGGGCGTGGGCCGCCGCGCGATCAGCTTGTTGAGCGTCGCGATCCGCCGCCGCGCCGCGCTCCAGTCGCGTTCGGGATGCGCGGCGATCTGGCGGAGGAGGGCGCCGAGTTCCTTGCGGCGGTCGCCTTCGGTCACGGGTTGCATGGGCTTTCTCCTTTCAGGAGCGCAGCATAGCATGGCCGCGGCCCGCCTGCGCACCGCTCACCCCGCGGGCGGGGCGGACCGGCTGGCGGTGCGCGGTCCCGGATCCGGAAGAACGACGGATCAGTCGGCGGAGGGCGGGGGATAGGGGGCGGCGGCACCGTGGTCGTAACTCAGGCTTTCCGACAGGCGGAAGCGGCCTTCGGCGGGTATCCATTGCCAGACGTGCATGTAGCGCGCGCCGCCGACCATGTCCCAGCGCGCGTCCTTGGCATTCCATTCGAAAAAGACATGCGCCGCCTCTTCGAGCGCGCCCCAGTCGCCGAGCGCGCGGATGACGCGCGATCCGGGGACGAGCAGGCGGCGGTTGCGATAGCCCGCCTGCGCGCCGCCGGGCGCGCGCGCGGCGCAATTTTTCTCCATCGACGCGACGAAATCGGCGCGGTCGGCGATCGCCAGCCCGCCCTTGTCGTGGAGCATCCGGTAATCGGGGGTGAGCAGATCGGGCAGCGCAGCCGGGTCGCAGCCTTCGAACACCGCCCAGAACAGCCGCGCATCGTTTGCCGCGATCGCCGCGTCGAGCGCGGCGCCGGTCGGCATCGGCGCGGGCTGCGCAGCGGCGGCGGGCGCCGGCGCGGGTTGGGCCTGCGGCGCGGGGGCCAGCGCGGCGGCGAGGAAGAGGGCGAGGGACATGGGTCGAGGCTCCTTGCTGTGTTATGTGCGTAATACGGTTACGCGCGGCGGGGTGCAAGTGGCGTTTCCGCGACCCGCCCTGTGGCGCAGCGATGGGGCGCGCGCGGACGGCGTGCCGCGCCAGCGGGATCGCGCCCGCTGGGCGTGGTGGAGGGGCGGCGTCTTCGGCCCCTCCGTCAGCCCTTGCGGGCTGCCACCTCCCCATGGCTTCGCCACAGGGAGGATCGGGCTTCGCCACAGGGAGGATCGCGGGACTGGCCGCCTGTGTGCCCCGGCGAAAGCCGGGGTCCATGGTGGGGGATCACAAGCGGTGGTGCAGGCCGCGCTGGGCCCCGGCTTTCGCCGGGGAGCACGGGGACCGCGCCGGCGGGGCTGGCGTCCGGGCGCGGCTGTCCCTATTTGTGCGGGTGATGAGCAATGGGGACCGAAGGATCGTCGTGATCGCGCGGCTGAAGCCCAAACCGCTGCTGGCGGGGGCGATCGTCTGTGCGCTGATATTGGCGGCGCTGGCGTTGGGGCAGGCGGAGCCGGTGCGCGGCGACGGCATGGGCGCGATGCTGCGCAGCCTGATCTTCGGCGATGCGGTGGCGACGACGGCGATGATCGCCGCGGCGATCGGCCTGTCGACCTGTTTCCGGCTGTGGCGCCAGCGCGACGCCTGGATCTTTCACGACGGCTTGCGCCTCTATCGCGGCAACAGCCTGTCGTGGCCGCTGGCGACGATCCGCGACGTGGTGATCGAACGCAGCGACATGGGCATCGCCTCGCTGCGGCTGGTCGTCGACGACGACAGCGAAACGACGCGCGAACTGGTGAAACTGCCGCTGCTCGAAGGCTCCCCCGAAGCGGTGCGCGGCGGCGTGCTGTTCGCGGCGGCAGGGGTGAAAGCGGTGCCGAGCGGGGTTACGGTGAATTGAGAGCGGCCGTGGGGCGGGCCTTTCGGATTTTCACACGAAGACACGAAGAGGTGTGGCTTCCTCCCAATCGTCACCCCGGACTTGATCCGGGGTCCATCACAGCGGCCGAGGCATGGCCCCCGGATCAAGTCCGGGATGACGATGGGGTCGATGTGTTTTCGATGCGGCTAGCGTTCTAGAATAATTGTCTCATTCCAGAGAGAACTTGGGTCACTTGTCGGATCTGTTCATTAAGCGTGCTCAACACGCTTCGACCCTTGACGCTAACGCCCTCGCCAAAAACCAAGTCAATGTGAAACGAGTGTTCTATATAGGTTTGCGCAGCACGAGGTCCCATAGTGCAAAGCACCGTTTCTCTTTCTTTGTCGCTGAGCAGATGATCGACGTGGGCTGGCCTCATGACGAGGTAATCGACAAATCCAACGGTGTTCATACCGTAGTCAAGTTTAGGTATCAGCGCGACTAGGTCTTTGCGGTGCTTGTCCACGTTGGCTATCTCGTTGATAGCCCACAGGGTATCATTTCCCCCGGGATACGGGCGTTGAGCGCAGATGAAATCCCATTGCTCCGGAGTGAGTTTCTTACTCAGTCCATGTTTCCCCATCATTCTCTCGTCTGGGAATGGAAGCGGCTTGCCGGTGTTCCCATCTATTCCTCCGAACGGGAAGCCTACGCCAGAGGATCCTCTCCCGTTATGTTCGACTAAGTAAGAAACTGCTTTGTCGAGCGAAACACGGATGCGTTGAACAATTTCTACGGTATCAAAAGCAATGTCTATATCAGGTTCTTTATCACGACTTGCGATTAAATGTATCATTCCATCGTTATATTGAGTTCTAATCGAGTATGCGCCGGAATTAGAATACCGGTCGATTGAGGATTTGAGTTGTTCAAATTTGCGGCGAGCACGGGCTACGTTCTCTCGCGAGGCTGCTAAAGTGCTGGTAATGTCTGACACTAATCGAAAGCCTAGTCAGGTTTCGTCGGATGCTGGTGACGCCATGGGCGCTGCAAGAGAATTAAAGGGGAGGCAAGTTGAAAGCGGTTAGCTATTCCGAGCACCTTTCAATATTCTCCGATGCACTTAAAGGCGCTTGGATCAAACCGAAAACCCGCCCTTGTTCCGGCGGTTCGATCCCGCCGCGAGCACCTTCTTGCCCGTCGGGGTCAGCGTCCATTTCGCGCCCTGTTGCGCCACCAGGCCCAGCTCCACGAGCTCGTCGCGGACGGGGTCGGTGGGGAGTTGGGGGCGGCGGTTCGACAGGCCCTCCAGGCAGGCGCGTTGCGGCTGGCTGAGGATCAGGAGTTTCAGTTTTTTCTTATCGGTCATTTGCGACGTCTCTTTTCGATCATCGGTTCGGGCCGTTTGGCCCACCCCGCTTCGCCAAGCCAGCAAGCCGGCAGGCTTTGCTGCCCCTTCCCCCGGCCTGCGCCGGGGCAGGCTCTGAAGGGGAGGGGGTTGTTGGTTATTCGGCGGCGATGCCGGCCTGTTTGAACATGTCGTCGCCGCCATCGTCGCTGCTCGCGGCGGCGGGGTCGTCGTTCGCCTTGGCCTTCTTGCGGCTGTCGAAGCTGGTCCACACGGTGTTCCAGTCGCCGCGCGTCGCGGCCTTCGAATATTCGGTGGCGCGCGTTTCGAAGAAATTGGCGTGCTCGACGCCGTTCAGCAGCGGGGCGAGCCAGGGCAGCGGGTGTTCGTCGATCATGTAGATCGGCTGGAAACCGAGCTGTCCCAGGCGCCAGTCGGCGATGTAGCGGATGTAGCGCTTGATCTCCTTGGGCGTCATGCCGGGGACCGGGCCCTGTTCGAAGGCGAGGTCGATGAACGCATCCTCGAGCCGCACGGTCTTCTGGCAGCAGTCGATGATGTCTTCGCGGACGCTTTTGGTCAGGCAGTCGCGTTCCTTGACGAAGGCGTGGAACAGGCGCGTGATGCCTTCGCAGTGCAGGCTTTCGTCGCGCACCGACCAGCTGACGATCTGGCCCATGCCCTTCATCTTGTTGAAGCGCGGGAAGTTCATCAGCATCGCGAAGCTGGCGAAAAGCTGCAGCCCCTCGGTAAAGCCGCCGAACATCGCGAGCGTGCGCGCGATATCCTCGTCGCTGTCGACGCCGAAGGTGCCGAGATAGTCGTGCTTGGCGCGCATCTCGTCATATTCGAGGAACATGCCATATTCGCTTTCGGGCATGCCGATCGTGTCGAGCAGGTGCGAATAAGCGGCGATGTGGACCGTTTCCATGTTGCTGAACGCGGTCAGCATCATCTTGACCTCGGTCGGCTTGAACACGCGGCCATATTTGTCGTGGTAGCAATCCTGCACCTCGACATCGGCCTGGGTGAAGAAGCGGAATATCTGGGTGAGCAGATTGCGCTCATGGTCGCTGATCTTCTGCGCCCAGTCGCGGCAATCCTCGCCCAGCGGCACTTCCTCGGGCATCCAGTGGATCTGCTGCTGGCGCTTCCAGAAATCATAGGCCCAGGGATATTCGAAGGGCTTGTAGGTCTTGCGGGCTTCGAGCAATGGCATCGGCGTTTCCTCGGATCAGAATTGCGTGTGATTATTGGTCAAGACGACGTGACTCGGTGACGGGCAAACCCGCCTCGGTCGGAACATAGATCAGGCTGGCCTTGGTCCCTTCGAGCGCCTGAATTTGAAGATAGCGCAAATACCCCTCGGGGCCACCAAGGCTGTCCTGCAAGATAGCGTTAGCCTGAGCAGCGCCCTTGGCACGAATAACCTCAGCATCGGCAAGCGAGATGGCGCTTTCTTTTTTTGCGCGAGCTTCAAGTATTGCGACTTGGCGCGAGGATTGCGCCTCGGCCAGCGCCGCCTCGCCCGCCAGGCGTTGCGAATAGACGCGATACTGCGGATAGCCGATCAGGACGACGAGCAGTAGAATGATCGCTGCTCCGACCGCCGCGAGGGTACAACCCGCATTCTTGTTCATGGGGTCAGATCCTTATTGGCAGGCCAGACACTCGTCATAATCGGTGCTCTCGGCTGAAAGCTCGAACTTCGCCGCCTCGGGCGTGTTGTCGGCCTCGACCCCGCCCGCGAAGCCGGCGCGCTGCACCGATTTCGAGCGGAGATAGTAGAGCGATTTGATGCCGAGTTCCCACGCGCGGTAGTGGAGCATGAGCAGATCCCATTTCTCGACGTCCGCCGGGATGAACAGGTTCAGCGACGCCGCCTGATCGATATAGGGCGTGCGGTCGGCGGCGAGTTCGAGCAGCCAGCGCTGGTCGATCTCGAAGCTGGTCTTGAAACAGTCCTTCTCGTCCTGCGTCAGGAAGTCGAGGTGCTGGACGCTGCCGCCGCGTTCGAGGATCGAGTTCCAGATATTGTCGCTGTTCTTCGCCTTGTCGACGAGCAGCGCTTCCAAGTGCGGGTTGCGGATCGAGAAGCTGCCCGAGAGCGTCTTGTGCGTATAGATGTTCGCCGGGATCGGCTCGATGCACGCGCTGGTGCCGCCGCAGATGATGCTGATCGACGCGGTCGGTGCGATCGCCATCTTGCACGAAAAACGCTCCATCACCCCCTGATCGGCGGCGTCGGGGCAGGGGCCGCGCTCGTTGGCGAGCAGCATCGACGCCTGATCGACCTGCGCGCGGATATGCTTGAAGATGCGCAGGTTCGACGACTTCGCCATCGCGCCCTCGAACGGCAGGCCGCGCGCCTGGAGGAAGCTGTGGAAGCCCATGACGCCGAGCCCGACCGAGCGTTCGCGGCTGGCGCTATATTTGGCGCGCGCCATTTCGGGCGGGGCGCGGTCGATATAGTCTTGGAGGACATTGTCGAGCATGCGCATCACATCTTCGATGAAACGCTTGTCGCCGTTCCACTCGTCCCAGGTTTCGAGGTTCAAGGACGAGAGGCAGCAGACCGCGGTGCGATCGTTGCCGAGATGGTCGCGGCCGGTGGGCAGCGTGATTTCCGAGCAGAGGTTCGAGGTCGACACCTTGAGGCCAAGGTCGCGATGATGCTTGGGCATCATGCGGTTCACCTGGTCGATGAAGATGATGTAGGGCTCGCCCGTCGCGAGGCGCGTCTCGACGAGCTTCTGGAACAGCGAGCGCGCGTCGACGGTGCCGCGGACGCTCTGGTCCTTGGGCGAGCGGAGGTTGAATTCCTTGCCGTCGCGCACCGCTTCCATGAATTCGTCGGTAATGAGGACGCCGTGGTGGAGGTTCAGCGCCTTGCGGTTGAAGTCGCCCGACGGCTTGCGGACCTCGAGGAACTCCTCGATCTCGGGGTGCGAGATGTCGAGATAGCAGGCGGCCGAGCCGCGGCGGAGGCTGCCCTGCGAGATGGCGAGGGTGAGCGAGTCCATCACGCGAACGAAGGGGATGATACCGCTGGTCTTGCCGTTGAGGCCCACGGGTTCGCCGATGCCGCGCACCGCGCCCCAATAGGTGCCGATGCCGCCGCCGCGCGAAGCGAGCCAGACATTCTCGTTCCAGGTGCCGACGATCCCTTCGAGGCTGTCGTCGACCGAATTGAGGTAGCAGCTGATCGGCAGGCCGCGGCCGGTGCCGCCGTTCGAGAGAACGGGGGTGGCGGGCATGAACCACAGCTTCGAGATATAGTCGTAGAGGCGCTGCGCATGGTCTGCATCGTCGGCATAGGCCGAGGCGACGCGGGCGAAGAGATCCTGATAGGATTCGCCGGGGAGCAGATAGCGGTCCTGCAAGGTTTCCTTGCCGAAGTCGGTCAGCAGCGAATCGCGCGACGAATCGGTGACGACCTCGAACCGGCGCGCATGCACCTTGGGCTCCGACGATTCGTTGAGCTTTGCGGCGGGTGCCGCAGCCTTTGATTCGGCACCCGATTCGGGCTCTGCCGGAGCGTCATTCTTCGTCAGTTCCACCGTCGCCACGTCGCCTGTCTCCACCCGTTCGGTCTCGCGAAAATCCATGTTTCAATGCCCCGTTTTCCGACCGCGCAGCGGCGCAGTCTGTTCCCGTCTTGTTCGACTCAGGGCGAAGCCCCAGCCTAGCACCATTCGACCGCCGGGTGGCACTTATTTTCGGACGCAAAAAGCTGTTTCCCGCCCCCATATGGGATGGAGCGCGGAAATCCGCCATTTTCGGCCGCATACTAATTCTTGGGGTGCCCCCGTGGTCTACCCACCATCTATAGTGCCACGTCGGCGCGACGATGCAAGAGAGTAAATGACAGATTAGGGACTCGGTTCGTCGCTGATTTGATTCAACTCGTCGATGGAAAAGCACGCCTCAAAGGACGATCGCCAGCGTTTCCGCGGGGTTTGGCCATATGTGGCGAAAGAGCATCGCTGCCGCAAAAAATCGGAGCGGCGGCATAAGATATCAGGGTGCGTTGGACGGAGGGCTTGGCCCCAAAAGAAAAGGCCCCGGCAATGCCGAGGCCCAATCTTTAAATTCCTAGTGCGGGTCAGGCCTGCGCACCACCGTTACCGGTGCCGCCGCCGCCCAGGAAACGCCAAAACCAACCCATGTCAGATCTCCTGTCGGTACTGCCCACGAAGAACAGTTAACGGGGCGTATACCTTAATCGACATGGTAAATCGAGTCTTAACTATAAATTCCCTGCCAATCTGGCAGCTTAGGCGCGGCGGCTGTCGGAGGGGGGGGAGAGGCTGGCGAGCAGGTCGCCAATTAGCTGTGGTTTGCCAAGCAGATAGCCCTGGCCGATATCGCAGCCAAGCTGGTCGAGGAGCGCCATCGTCTGCGCATCTTCGATGCCTTCGGCGACTGCGGTGGCGCCCAGACGGTGGGCGAGATCGATGGTCGATTTAACCACTTCGAGGTTGCGCTGCGAATCGCGCATGGTCATCACGAATCGCTTGTCGATCTTGATTTCGTCAGCCTCGATTTCGGTCAGATATTCGAGGTTTGACTGCCCCGTACCATAGTCGTCGATCGACAGGCGCATGCCGGCGCGGCGGATCTGCGCGAGCGTCTGACGGGCCTGGAGGCTGTTTTCGATCTGTGCGGTTTCGGTGATTTCGATGGTCAGCCGTTCGGGCGGCAGATGATGCGCGCTGAGCATGACGCGGATCGTCGAGACGAGATCCTTGTGATCGAGCAGGGTCGCCGAGAGATTAACCGACATGTGAATTTCAGTGCCGAGTTTCTGCAACTGCGCCGCCGAACGGATCGCCTGGTCCATGACGAACAGGGTCAGGCGATAGATGTCCTGGCTCTTTTCGGCCTGAACGATGAATTCGTCGGGCGAGATCGGCCCGCGCGTCGGATGCGTCCAGCGCACGAGCGCCTCGACGCCGACGAGCTGCCGCGTCGCGATCCGGTATTGCGGCTGGAAGGCGACCCAGATGTCGCCTGCATTCAGCGCATCCTCGAGCTGCGAGTGGAAGCTGAGCTGCCAGCCGGCATCGTCCTTTTGCTGCGGCGTATATTTGGTCCACAGCACGCGGCTGCGGATCGATTTTTCGGCGGCGACCAGCGCGGCGGCGAGCCGCTGCGCGTTCGAGCCTTCGAACTCGTCATTGACCCCGAAAGCCATCGACACGTCGACCTTCAACTCGTCGATCGTCAGCGGCGCGTTGAACAGCGCCGCGAGCCCCATGAGCTGCGTTTCGATCTGGCTGTGCTGATAATAGGGAACCAGCCATGCGAAGGTGCCGTCGAGATCGTGATAGAGGGTCGTGCCCTGCGACGCGAGCTGAAGCCGGCGGGTGACCTGCTCGACGAGCTTGCTCAGCCCTTCGCCCGGGATGAAGGCCGCAAGGTCTTCGAAATTGACGACTTTGGCCGCAATGATGGTCGCACTGCCATAGGATGCCTGTGTCCGCAGCGCCTCGAAATTGGGCAAGCCCGAAACGGGATTTTCATGCTGCGCCGATTTGCGGCGGCTGGTGCGGGCGACGTTGGTGCTGATCGTGGCAATCAGGAACAGGCTGGCGCCGATCGACACGGTAACGAGCATCGGCATGAGCGCGACTTTGACAACGATCAGGCCGAGTCCGGTGGCAACGGCGATCCAGTTGAAGTGACGGGTGCGCCGGAACGCAAGCGCACCGATCAACGCGGCGGCGGTCAGCGCGAGCGCGGGTATCCAGCCGATATCAATCGGCTGGCCGCGCTTCAGCGTCTCGCCGCCGATCAGATGGATAAAGGCGCCGGGTATCTTGTCGTGGCCGGGGAGATAGTGGGTATCCTGATACGCGGTTGCGGTTGCGGCGAAGATGACGTCCTTGCCCGCGAGCTCGCGGGCGCCGACTTGTCCGGAAATGACGTCGATTGCGCTATATGTCCTGATTGTGTCGGTGTTGTACGACAGATCAAGGGCATAGGTGCCGACCTTGGGATTGCGAACATTCGCGAGCAGCGAGGAAAAGGTCGGAATGTCACGACCGTTGACGTTCAGCGCCGTCGGCAAGCGCCAGACTTGCCAGAATTCATATTCCCAGCCGATGCAGGCGAGTTGCGCCGCCGTCCCGAACGCGGGGCTTGGAAAGCGGGTGAGCTGTGAGTCGCCGAGATCGGCCGACTTGGCTTCGACCGCGAGTACCGCTCGCGATCCCATTCGGCGGATCGCCGCGGTCATTTTCGGAAAATCGCGATCCGCGCCGCGGCGATCGAAAAGGAAATCGACGAAGAGCCGCTTCGCACCGGCGCGATTGACCCCATCGACGACGCGCGCATGTTGGGCCATCGAAAAATCGTTCTTTCCCATGCGCTCAAGCGTCTTGTCGTCGAGCGCGACGATGACGATGTCCCCCGATACCGGGCGCCAGGCGACGCGGCCTACCGCACTTTCGATAATGCGATCGATCGGTTCGGCGATCGACGACAGGCCCGCGGCCACGCTGAGCAGCAGCGCCAGCGCGATCGTTCGCCAACTGATGAAAAGGCTCTTGACCTTAACTGGCACGCACGGGTCTCCAAAATGACCCGCTGGCGTTAACTGAACCTGGTTAGCATCGCGTTAATCATGCCGCGAAACCGCGCGGCCCGATCGCGGTGCGCGGCGCGGCTTTTCCGGCGTCAGCCCAGGCGCGGCAGCGGCTCCAGCGCGGCGTCGCCGGCGAGCGCCGAGGGCGCGAGGCCGGTTGCCGCGGGGACGATCTGTTGGAGATAGAAGCGCGTCGCGGCGATTTTCGCTTCGAGGAAGGCGGTATCGCCCTCGCCGGCGTCGAGCGCGGCGCGCGCGCCCTGCTGCTCGACCGCCATCAACCAGCCGCAGGTCGCGGTCGCGAGCATGGTCAGATAGGGATAGCTGCCCGCGAGCCGGTCGGGCGCGTTCGCCTGTTCGAGCCAGTCGGTGACCGCGGTGCAGGCCGCGGCGAGATTGGCGAGTTCGGGATGGCCGGCGGCGCCGTGCGTGATGTCGGCGAGCAGGCTGCGCACGCCTTCGCCGCCCGCCATCCCGAGCTTGCGCCCGACGAGGTCGGCGGCCTGGATGCCGTTGGTGCCTTCATAGATCGGCGCGATGCGCGCGTCGCGATAATGCTGCGCGGCGCCGGTTTCCTCGATGAAGCCCATGCCGCCGTGCACCTGCACGCCGAGGCTGGCGACCTCGCAGCCGATGTCGGTCGCGTGCGCCTTTGCCAGGGGAATGAGGACTTCGGCGCGCAGCGCGGCGGCTTCGTCGCCGAGCTTGCCGAAATCGGTCTGTGCCGACGCATAATAGATCAGCGCGCGCGCCGCCTCGGTCTGGGCGCGCATCCGCCACAGCATGCGCTTGACGTCGGGGTGGTGCTCGATCGTGACGGGGGTGCGGTCGGCGCTGCCCGCGAGCGACGACTGGACTCGCTCGGCGGCGTAGCGCTGCGCTTGTTGCGTCGCGCGCTCGGCGATCTGGACGCCCTGGCAACCGACCATCAGGCGCGCGTTGTTCATCATCACGAACATCGCCTTCATACCGCCCATCTCGTCGCCGACGATCTCGCCCAGGCAATCCTCACCCTCGCCATAGACCATCACCGCGGTGGGTGACCCATGGATGCCGAGCTTGTGCTCGATCGAGGCGCAATGGACGCCATTCGAGATGGCGGGATTGCCGTCCGCGTCGAGGCGGTATTTGGGGACGAGGAAGAGCGAGATGCCACGCGTTCCCTCGGGTGCGCCGGGGGTGCGGGCGAGGACGAGGTGGACGATATTATCGGTGAGATCATGCTCGCCGAAGGTGATGAAGATTTTCTGGCCCTTGATCTTGTAGAGACCCGCGTTCGGGCCTTCGGTGACCTTTTCGGCGGTCGAGCGCAGCGCGCCGACATCGCTGCCCGCGGCGGGCTCGGTCAGGTTCATCGTCCCGTTCCATTCGCCGGTGACGAGCTTGGGCAGCCAGGTCTGGCGCTGTTCCTCGGTGCCATAGGCCATCAGCGCGTGGATCGCGCCGGGGGTCAGGATGTTGCAGAGGGTGAAGCCCATGTCGGCGCTGCCCAGCGCTTCGATGATCACCGTCGCGAGGGTGAAGGGCAGATCCTGTCCGCCATAGGCGGCGGGGCCGTCGATGCTGCCCCAGCCGGCCTCGACGAACTGCTGATAGGCTTCCTTGAAGCCCGGGGGCATGGTGACCTTGCCGTCCTGCCATATGGGGTTCTGGACGTCGCCGACGCGGTTGAGCGGCGCATAAACCTCGGCCGCGAAATCGCCGATTCCGGTGACGATCGCCTCGACCATATCGGGGGTCGCCGCCGCAAAGCGGTCGTGCTGCGCCATCGCATCGATGCGCGCGATATGCTGGAGGACAAAGAGCTGTTCGGTGGTCGGCGCCGTATAGGTCATGGGGTTTCCCGCTTTTGGGGGTGATTCCGTTGCGCCCGGCGCTATAGCGCGGCATGGCCGAGCGTCAAAACGAGAGTGTGGCAACAAAGGTCGCGCCCTATGGGGCCGATGCCATCGCGCGCGCAGCAGAGCTGATCGCGGCGGGGCAGCCGGTCGCGGTGCCGACCGAGACGGTTTATGGGCTTGCCGCCGACGCGCGTAACCCGCAGGCCGTCGCGCGCATCTATGCCGCGAAGGGGCGCCCCGATTTCAACCCGCTGATCGTCCATGTCCCCGACCTGGCGGCGGCCGAGCGGCTGGGTGTGTTCGGCGCGGCGGAACGGGCGCTCGCGGCGGCGTTCTGGCCGGGGCCGCTGACGCTGGTGGTGCCGCGCACGGCGGATTGTCCGGTGGCGCGTATCGCGACGGCGGGGCTCGATACCATTGCTTTGCGCGTGCCGGGACACCGCGCGATGCAGGCATTGCTCGCCGCGACTGGCGCGCCGCTCGCCGCGCCGAGCGCCAATGCGAGCGGCCGCGTGAGCCCGACCAAGGCGCAGCATGTGCTCGCGAGCCTCGACGGCCGGGTCGCGCTGGTGATCGACGATGGCGCGACGATGGCGGGGGTCGAATCGACGATCGCGCGGGTGACGGACGGCGCGGTCGAGGTGCTGCGGCCGGGGCCGGTGACCGCCGCGATGCTGGGCGCGGCGAGCGGCCTGCCGGTGACGGGCGTTGCGGGATCGGAGATCGTTGCGCCGGGGATGCTCGCCAGCCATTATGCGCCGGGCAAGCCGGTGCGGCTGGGCGCGTACGACTTCGCGGCGGGCGAATATGGCATCGGCTTCGGCGCGCTGGCCGGCGACTATAATCTGAGCGCGGCGGGCGACCTGACCGAGGCTGCGGCGCATCTGTTCGACGCGCTGCACGCGGGTGCGGCGAGCGCGAAGCCGCGCATTGGGGTGGCGGCGATCCCCGCCGAAGGGCTGGGCGCGGCGATCAACGACCGGCTGGCGCGCGCGGCGGTCTAGGCAGCCGCCGGCTCGATCGGATCGAGCTGTGGGGTCTTGCGCGCGACGATCAGGCAGGCGGCGACGATCAGCAGCGCGCCGGCGATGGTCGGCAGCGTCACCGGTTCGGCATAGAAATACCAGCCGAACACCATCGCCCAGAGGAAGCCGGTATATTCGGTCGTCGCGAGGATCTGCGCCTCGGCGCGGGCATAGGCCCAGCTCAGGAGCAGCAGCGAGATCGTGGCGAGGATCGCGGCGCCGACGATGTGCGGCGCGTGGGCGCTGCCGGGGGGCACTGCGAACCACGGCGCGCCGAGGCCGAGGAACAGGGTGACGAACAGATTCTGGTAGAAGGCGATTTCCATCGGTTCGGCCATCTTGGCCTGCCGCCGCGCGAGGATGAGGTTGTAGGCGTAGAAGATCGCCGACAGGAACACCGCACCGACCGCGAGCAACGCCTCCGCCTCATATTGCCCCTGTCCGAGCTTGCCCGCGACGATGACCACGACGCCGACCAGCCCGAGCATAGAGGCGGCGATCGACCGCGGACCGATCTTCTCCCCCAGAAAGATCGCCGCCATGTAGAGCGTCATCAGCGGCGCCACGAAGGCGAGCGCGATCGCTTCGGCCATCGGCAACCGCGCGAGCGCCCAGAAGAAGGTGATGGCCATCCCCGCGACGAACAGCGCGCGCACCGCGTGGATCTTCATCGTCGCGGCATCGGGCCAGGCGGCGGGTCGCGAGGCGAGGTAGAGGAGGCCGCTGAACAGGGTGCCGGCGCTGGTGCGCCAGAGCACGGCATTATAGGCGCCGATGTCGATCGACAGCCCCTTCATCAGCACATCCATCGCCGAAAAGGTCGCGATCCCTGCGCAGGCGACGAGGAAGGGGATGACGGGCGAGGGCGAATCGGGGCGCATGGGGAGGGCTTTATATTGATCGCCGGGATTCGTCATTGCGAGCGAAGCGAAGCAATCCAGAGCGGCGTATTCCAACTCTGGATTGCTTCGCTTCGCTCGCAATGACGACGCGGAATGAGGCCGAAGATCAATCGATCCCGTCCGTTCGCCGGATGAAGTCGGCTACGTCGCTGTGCATCTCGCCAAGCAGCGCGGGGTTCACATAAACCATGTGGCCCGAGGGGTAATATTTGTAAGCGATGTTCGCCTGCAATTGCTTGGGCACGGGCAAGTGCGCGAGTTCGTAGCGGCCGGCGAAATAGGGCGTAGAAATGTCGAAATAGCCGCCCGTCACCAGCAGCTTCAGCTTCGGATTCTGCTTCATCGCGACCGCGAGGTCGGGGAGGACGTTGGGGAGCGCGATCAGCGGCTGGCCGATGCCGGGCGGCTGATGCTTGTAATCCCAGCTGCCATAGACATCGAGCCCGCCTTCATAATGCTTGCCTGCGCCATAGCCCAGGGCGCCGCGGACATAATCGTTGAACGCGGCGGTGTAGGCGGCGCCGATCGCGCTGCCCTGCGGATCGTAGGATGCGGTCTTGCTGAGCGGATCGAGCGTCGCCCCGGTGAAACGGGTGTCGAGCGTGCCGGTGGTTTCGTCCTTGTCGGCGAGCAGTTCCTTTTGCAGCGCGCCATATTCGATGCGCAAATTGGTCTTGAGCAGATAGTCGACCGACAGGCCGGTATATCCGTGGAGTCTGGTCGCCATTGCCTGCCGGTCGGCGTCGGGCAGGTCGCTGCCCTTCAGCAGTGCGAGCGCATAGTCTCCGGTCGCAAAAGCCTCGACCTCTTTCAGGAAGGGCGCGAGCTCGCGGCCCGCGCCCGCGCGTTTGTGATACCAGGCGGTCGCGGCATAGGTCGGCAGCGAGACGATATAGGGAAGGTCGACCCCCGGATTGACCTGCGGATCGTCGGGGATGAGATCCCAGTTCAAAATGTCCGAGAGCAGGATCACGCCGTTGAGGTCGATGTCCTGCCGTTGCAGCGCCAACGTCATTCCCGCGGCGCGCATCGTCCCATAGCTTTCGCCGTAAAGATATTTGGGCGATTTCCAGCGACCATATTTCGACAGGAAATCGCGGACGAAGACGGTGAAGGCGTGAATGTCCTGATCGACGCCGAACCATGCCTTGTCCTTGTCCTTGCCGGCGACGCGGCTGAAACCGGTGCCGGGCGCGTCGATAAAGACGAGGTCGGAGACGTCGAGCAGGCTGTGCTCGTTGGGAACGGTGCGATAGGGTGCGCTGCCGTGGGCAAGATCGGGGGTTTCGACGCGTTGGGGCCCATAGGCGCCCATGTGGAGCCACAAGGTCGGCGATCCGGGCCCGCCGTTGAACAGAAAGGTGATCGGCCGCGCTTCGGCGGGCGCGCCCTCCTTGAAATAGGCGGTGTAGAACATCGAGGCTTCGGACGCCGGAACCTCGGCGGCTGCATCCTTGTCGCGCTTGCGTTCGATGGCTACGGTGTCGTCCCAGCCCCTGGGGTGGACGACCAGCGTGCCCGCGACGGCGCGGTAGGGGATGGCGACGCCGCCGACCGTCACCGAACCGCGGCTTTCGACCTCGGTGGGGGTGAACATCGGTTCGTCGGGGGCGGGCTTTTCGGTCGCGGGCCGCACCTCCTTCGACTGTGCGGTGGCGCAGCCGGCGAGGGCGAAGGCGAGAGTGGCGATAAGCAGCGGCTTGGTCATCATTTTCCCCTTCTTTCGCGTCATTGCGAGCGGAGCGAAGCAATCTCCAGCGAGCGTCCGGACCAGTCGATGGCTGGAGATTGCTTCGTCGCTGCGTTCCTCGCAATGACGGGGAGCTTTATCGGAAAGTCGCCTGCCCCGCGCCGTCGATGTTGAGTTTCTGACCCGAGCAATAGGGGTTGGCGTCGCTGACGAACCAGAGCACCGCCGCGGCGACGTCGGAGGGATCGGACACCCGGCCGAAGGGGAATTTGGCGTCGAGATGGTGAATGTCGGGATTACCCGTGATCGCCTGCGCCAGTCGTTCGCCCATGTCGCTGATCGTCAGGCCCGGAGCGACGATGTTGACGCGCACGCCGTTCCGAAGTTCTTCCTTGGCAAGCGCGAGGGCGAGCGCTTCGCCCGCAACCTTGGCCATGGTGTAGGGGGCGCTGTTGGCGCTGTGCTGCAGCGTGGCGACGCTGGAAATGACGATCACATCGCTGCGTGCATGCTGGCGAAGCTGCGGCAGCGCGAGGCGGCTCAGCCGGTGCGCGCCGACCGCGTGGACGGCAAGGAGCTTTTCGACCTCGGCGGCGTCGGTGTCGGCGACGGTCCGGCCGCGGCTGGCGATGCCGGCATTGTTGATGAGGATCGACATCGGCCCGAAATCATCCTCGATCGCGGCGACCATCGCGGCGCTCGCCGCCTCGTCGGTGACCGACGCCTGATAGGCCTTGGCCCGGCGGCCGAGCGCCTGGATCGCCGCGACGGTTTCGGCGGCGGCGTCCGCGTCGCGGGTGTAGTTGACCGCAACGTCGGCGCCTGCTCCGGCGAGCGCCAGCGCGATGCCGCGTCCGATCCCGCGCGATGCCCCGGTGACGAGCGCGGTGCGACCGCCAAGGTTCATATCCGCCATCAGTTTTCCTCTCCCATAAGTTCGTTATAGATGTCGTCGTCGCTGCGGCTCGCGGCGTTGCGCCATCTGGGCGCCGCCTTGCGGTTGAGCACGCGGCCATCGCCGTCGAGGATCGCGACGGTCGGGGTGCCCTTGATCTTGAAGCGGAAGCGCGCCGGCACCTCGGGATGCCGGACGAGGCCGGCGTGCGGCATGCCGACATCGGCGAACACGACGATATAGCGGCTCCGCACCGGGGCGAACCGATCTGTCGCGATCAGATTGGCGAGCCACGCGCTGTCGTGGCAGGTGCCCGTCCCCATGACGAGCAGCACGTGCTTGCCCGCTGCTCTGGCGGCAGCGAGCGCGGCGTCGATGGCGGCCATCGGATCGTCGTCGGGATCGAAAGCGTCGGTCTTGTAGGGTTCGGCAACACCGGGCATCGCGCGCGGCGCCGCTGCGGCGGAAAGAGGGGATGTCAGAGCGAGCGCGGCGGCAAGCGCGAGGGCGAAGCGGCGGGTCATCGCGCGACGGTAGCAGCGCGCGCGAAGAATCGGAATGACGTTTCCGTCAACGTAAGCTAGCCTGATCGGCATGAGCTGGAAAAAGGAAGTCGACGAGCTTTCCGCGCGGCGCGCGATGGCCGAAAAGATGGGCGGCGAAGAGAAGGTCGCGCGCCAGCACAGCCGCGGCAAGATGGACGCGCGCGCGCGGCTCGCGGCGATCGTCGATCCGGGCAGCTTTCGCGAGATCGGCAAGATCGCGGGGCGGGGGGCTTATGGCCCCGACGGCACCCTCGAAGACCTCGCCGCGTCCAATTTCATCTTCGGGCGGGCCAATATCGATGGCCGGCCGGTGGTCGCCAGCGCCGACGATTTCACCGTGCGCGGCGGCGCGGCCGATGCGGCGCTGCACCGCAAGTTCATCCAGTGCGAAGCGATGGCGCACGAATATCGCCTGCCGCTGATCCGCATGATCGACGGCACCGGCGGCGGCGGGTCGGTGAAGACGCTGGAGGATATGGGCTATACCTATATCCCGCACGTACCCGGCTGGGACCAGATCATCGCCAATCTCGATACCGTGCCCGTCGTCGCGCTGGCGCTCGGGCCGACCGCGGGGCTGGGCGCGGCGCGCGTCGTCGCGAGCCACTACAGCATCATGGTGCGCGGCCTGTCGCAACTGTTCGCGGCCGGCCCGGCGGTCGCCGCGGCGATCGGCGACACGCTCGACCGGGAGGAGCTGGGCGGGGTCGACGTGCATACGCGCAACGGCGTCGTCGACGACGAGGTGGCGTCGGAGGCCGAGGCCTTTGCGCGGGCGCGCTGGTTCCTGTCCTACCTGCCGTCGTCGATCCACGAGCGCGCGATGCGGACGCCGTGCAGCGATCCGGTCGACCGCCGCGACGAGGCGCTGCTGTCGGTCGTTCCGCGCGAGGCAAAGCAGGTCTATTCGATGCGGCGCATCGCGGGGGCGGTGTTCGACCAGGGCAGCTTCTTCGAAATGGGCGCGCGTTGGGGGCGGGCGGTGATTACTGCCTTTGCGCGATTGGACGGTTATCCGGTCGCGGTGCTCGCGAGCGATCCCACCTATCTGGGCGGATCGTGGGACGCCAAGACGAGCGAGAAGGCCGAGCGCTTCGTGAAGCTCGCCGACCAGTTCCGGCTGCCGATCGTCCATCTGGTCGACAATCCGGGCTTCATGATCGGCGGCGAGGCCGAGCGGACGGGGACGATCCGCTATGGCGTGCAGGCGATGAATGCAATCTACCGCGCGAGCGTGCCGCTGGCGTCGGTCGTCGTGCGGCGCGCCTATGGCATCGCGGGCAGCGCGATGTCGAACGCCGAGCGCTTCCAGTACCGCTTTGCGTGGCCCTCGGGCGACTGGGGCAGCCTGCCGATCGAGGGCGGGGTCGAGGTCGCGTACAAGAGCGAGCTCGAGGCGGCGGAGGATCCAGCGGCGCATCTGGAAGCGATCCGCGAACGGCTCAACCGCGTCCGCTCGCCGTTCCGCACCGCCGAGAAATTCGGGGTCGAGGACATCATCGATCCCAGGGATACGCGGCCGCTGCTTTGCGAGTTCGCCGAGCTGGCGTGGCGGGTGCTGAAATAGGCATATCTATCATCGTCATCCCGGACTTGATCCGGGATCCATTTGCGCGACGTCGCCTGGATCCCGGATCAAGTCCGGGATGACGAAGGACACAGGGAGTTTGCGTTAGCCCTCCAGATTCTCCCGGAATCGCCGGCTGCCGCGGAGCATCTCGCCGCTTTCCATCTCGACCTCGAAATCGCCGCTCTTGTGTGTGACGACGCGCCGGACCGCCTGTTTTCGGACGATGCGTCCGCGGTGGATGCGGACGAAGCCCGCGTGGGCCAGTTCGGCTTCGATCGCGCTCAATGTCGCGCGGTGGAGCAGGCGCTGGCCGCGCCATGCGATCTCGACATAATTGCCGGCTGCGGTGACATGCTCGATCTCGGCGACCGGCAAGTGGTGCGTGACCGATCCGTCGCCGACCGCGAGCGTCGTCGGCGCGACGATTGCGACCGGCGGCATTGCGTAACGGTCGATCAGCCACTGCATCAGGAACATGAGCAGGATCAGCTCGGCATAAGTCGCCAGATCCTTGCGCAATTCATAAAAGACCGGCGTCCCGTCGGGCGATTCGAAATGATAGGTGCCACCCGATAGTCGCCACGCGAGCATGCGAAAGCCGACCATCAGCGCGATATGCGCGAGCGACACAGGAAAGGCGAGCGCGGCATGGATCGCGACCGCCGTGCGCCAGCCGAAGCGCGGTGGGCGGACGGTGCGGACGCTGAACCAGCAGACGATCATCATCAGCGCCCAGGCGAGCAGGCTGGTGCTTTCGTAAGTCCATGCGGTCGCCGCGGTCACATCGACGCCCGCCGCGCGGCGGTCGGCAAGATAGGAATAGACGTTCGAGGTGATACGGATGAGTCCGTAGGCGAGCAGCGCCCCGAAGGCGAGCAAGGTCAGCGCGCGCGGGCCGAAACCGTTCGTCCCGGTCGCGCCGCCGCTCGTCCCTCGCCCGTCCTTCTCCGTCACATCGGCTCCGCAATTCGTCCCGCCGCCGTCGCCCGGCTGCCGCCATCCCGATTAGCGGCTGCGGCGGGCCCCGGCAAAGGAGATTTGGGTATGGTGACGACACGGCATTATGGGATGGACTGGTTGCGCATCGGCGCGTTCGCGCTGCTCATCCTCTATCATATCGGGATGTATTTCGTGCCTTGGGGGTGGCATGTCAAAACGCCGCATCCGATGGACTGGGTGCAAATCCCGATGATGGCGACGAACAGTTGGCGATTGCCGCTGCTGTTCCTCGTGTCGGGTTATGCCAGCGCCGCGCTGTTCGCCAAGCTCGGCGGGGCGGGGGCATTTCTGCGGTCGCGTAGCGCACGGCTGCTGATCCCGCTCGCCTTCGGGATCATCGTCGTCATTCCGGTGCAGCCGTGGATCGAGTTGGCGACCCAGCATGGTTATGCGCAAGGTTTCGGCTACTTCTGGGTCCACGACTATTTCCGCTTCGGAACGCTCGACGGGATCGTGCTGCCGACGTGGCAGCATCTGTGGTTCGTCGTCTATCTGTTCGCTTACACGCTGCTCGCGGTCGCGGCTCTTGTGCTGGTGCCCGATCGGGCGCGGACCAAGATCGCCGATGGTGCGGCGCGGTTGTTTGGCGGCTGGGGGTTGCTGATTGCGCCGCTCGCCGTGTGGCTCGCCATCCTGTTCGCCTTTCCTGGCTATCGCGAGACGCACGCGCTGGTCGACGACGGGCCGAACCATCTCCATTCCCTCGTGCCCTTCTTTATCGGCTGGCTACTTCGCGAGCGCCCGGTGCTTTTCGAAAGCGTCGCGCGCTGCTGGCCGGCGGCGGCGGCGCTCGCGGTCGCCGCCTATGGCTATATCGCCTGGGCGATGTGGAGCGCGCCGGACGAAGGCCCGGCCCCGGCGGGAATCGTGACGATCTTCATGGTCGTGCGGCTGGTGCAGGGCTGGGCGACCATCGTCGCGCTGATCGGCATTGCCGACCGCTTTGCGAACCGCGACCATCCACGGCGCGCCATGCTCGCCGAGGCGGTGTTCCCCTTTTACATCGTCCATCAGACGATCATTGTCGTCGTCGGCTGGTGGCTGTTGCAGGGGCGTGTCGCGGCGTTGCCGGCCTTCCTGATCCTCGTCGCGGCGACAGTCGCAGGATGCTGGGCCTTTTATCTCGGCGGACGGCGGATCGACTGGCTGCGGCCGCTCATCGGGCTTCAGCGCCGCGCGTGACAGCGGCGCGGCTTTGTGTCAGCTTCCCTGCAAGAAAAAGGGGAGGCTGACATGCAGATCGTGAGAGGATTGGCGGCGATCGTCGGGGTCGCGATGGTGCTGATGGGTTTGCTGTGGGTATTGCAGGGGCTCGACATCGTGCGCTGGCCCGCGAGCAGCTTCATGCTGGGCGACATCGTGTGGACGCGCAACGGCGCAGTCCTGGCGGTGCTGGGCGTCGTGCTGATCTGGCTGGGGCGTAAACGCGCCTGATCATCAATCGACTACAATTGTAGTTGATCTGTATTGCAGATGTGATACAGCTTCGTCGGACGGCGCGGCGCCGGACGGGGACCGGTCGCGCCGAATATCCTTTCGATGGAGACCGATATGATGCCTGGCCGTTTTCCCCTGTCGCTGCTGCTGCTCGCGGCGAGCCCCGCGGCACTTATGCTGCCGGCATCCGCCGCGATGGCGGCCGATGCCGGTGCGGCGGTGCCGTCCGACGTCGTCGCCGAACATTATGCCGCGCAGCTCGAAGCCAATTATGTCTATCCCGATATCGGCAAGCGTTACGCCGCCGCCCTGCGCGCCGGGATTGCGGCGGGGCGCTATGCCCCCCTGGCCGGCGCAGCGCTCGCCGAGGCGCTGGGCGCGACGGTGCAGGGCGTGTCGCCCGACGGGCATCTGCGCGTGAAGCCGCCCGAGAGCGCGGATGCGGCGGCTGGAACGCCCGCCGCGCCGCGCCCGCAAAAGCCCGCGATCGAACAGCCCGGCTGGATCGCGCCGGGTATCGCCTTCATCCGCTTCAACGTCTTTCCGGACGACGCGGCGGTCACGCAGGCGGCGGCGCAGTTCATGGCCGATCACGCCGACGCCAAGGCGATCATCTTCGACATAAGGTCGCACAATGGCGGCGGGATCGAGCAGATGGACGTCATCTTTCCCTGGCTGTTCGCCAAGCCGACGCGGCTCGTCGCGATGGCGACGCGGGCATCGGTCGACGCCGAAGGCGGCTCGCCGATTGACGGCATCCCTTCGATGCGGCTGGTCGCAGGCGATCCGGCCATGGTGACGCGTGAACATTGGGCGACGCCGAACGGCGACCCGCGGCTGGCGCAGGCGAAAGTCTATGTGCTTACGTCCGGCGCGAGCGCGTCGGCGGCCGAACATTTCGCGCTGGCGATGAAGGCGAGCGGGCGCGGGGTGCTGATCGGCGCGCCGACCGGCGGCGCCAATCATTTCGGGCGCGGCGAGGAACTGGGCGGTGGTTTTACCGCCTTCATCCCGGTCGGGCGGACCTATGATCCGGCGACGGGGAAGGATTGGGAAGGCGCCGGGGTGCAGCCCGATATCGCGGTTCCGGCTGCGGCGGCGCTGGAGCGCGCGCTGACCGAATTGGGGATTGCGCCGGGCGAGGCGAAGCGCCTGTCCGACGCGCACATGCCGAGCTGGCCGATGGAGCGGCGCCGCCGTCCCGGTGCGTCAGGCGGCTGACGGCGCAGCGCGGGCGAGGGCGGGGAGCGCGTCGCCGTCGACGCGCATCACCGTCCATTCGTCCATCATCCGCGCGCCAAGGCTTTGGTAGAAGCCGATGGCGGGGGCGTTCCAGTCGAGCACCGACCATTCGAGCCGCGCGCAGTCGCGCTCCACGCAAAGCCGCGCCAGATGCGCGAGCAGCGCCTTGCCGAGTCCGGCGCCGCGCGCTTCGGGACGGACGAACAAATCTTCAAGATAGATGCCCGGCTTCCCCTCGAACGTCGAAAAATTGTGAAAGAAGAGCGCGAAGCCCTGTGGCACGCCATCGACTTCGCCGATCACCACTTCGGCATAGGGGCGTTCGCCGAACAGCTTGGTGCCGAGCGTGGCGTCATCGAAACGCACTTCGTGGGCAAGCTTTTCATAGTCGGCGAGCGCGCGAATGAGGCCCGCGATCAAAGGCAGGTCGGCGCGGGTGGCGGGGCGTATGGCAAGGGTCATGCCGGCGCTTTGTCGGGCGCCGATGCGGTTGTCAATTTTCGGGGGAGGTCGACATCGGGAAGCGACAGATAGCGGACTTACCTCGCTTATTTCCTATTATTCGCTGCGCGAGCCATAAACGATAATATCAGGCCCTTGATATCTCGACCTGTAGGCGAAATCGATGAGGTGCTTGTGGTCCCATTCGGGATTCTCGCAATACTCATCATAGCAAGCGGTAAAAAATTCAGAGATCATCTTCAAATCTTCGACGGACACAACGAGGGTTGCTTCTCTAAGTTCCGATACGCCAGTTTCTTCCACTGGATTGCTTGCGTTCACATCCGTCCCATAAACTTTCATTGCTCTCTGATCCTATGTGCGGAGGGCCTATCTCGATGTCATAAGCGTTATAGCCACACATGCGTTAACGCCCGCTTCCGACCCCAAAGTCGCCGTTCGCGGCCGATCTGGATCGAATGTCGGCTAACGACCGATTGCGGACATTGATCTTGCATGCGATGCTACCAGTCATGAGCTACTCGGCGACGATATTTTCGATAGCTGTTCTGTGGTCATCGATGGTTTCTGACGGACTGGAGCGTGCTGCGTTAACCAGCCCGCAAGCCGCCGCTGAGCAAATCACCCAATGTGGCACAGGCGCAGTCGATATCCGATATGACGATCTACTGCAGTCCTATGTTCTCTCCGTTCGTGATGCGACGGAAGCGCAGCTCCGTTGCATCGAAACCGCTGCCGGATATCACGATGTCGAGTTGCAGCCGGAGCTTCAGAAAGCTTTCGATGAGATAAGAGCGGCCAAATATTCAGCAGTTTATCAAGATCACGCCGTCGATTGGCTGTCCTCGCGGGACCTTCTTGATAAGGTGCCAAAGTTTCGAGCCGGCGTAACGGATGAAGTAGCATTCTCGAGAGAGATGGAGATGTTTTGTGGGCCCGCCGCAAAGGGCGCTCTGCAATCAGAATACGGCCCCCGCACTATCAGTCCCGAATGGCTTCGAAAGATTCCCCTGCCACCAAGAGCCGAAGACGACGAGGCAATATCGTGCCTGATGGCAACCGCCTCGGTTGCGGGTTTTGAGCTAGGTTTTATCGGGAACGAAGCGTTCGCTGAGTAGGTCCGCTCCCCACCCCATTCCGGTCTGTCGTCGATGGCGAAAAGGGAAAGGGCCACCTGTCCCTTCCCACCCCGAAATCGCCGCGCGGCTGTCGTGGCGGATTACGCCGCCTTGCCGTGCGTCACGTCCATGCTCACCGCGCTGCCGGCGTCGATCGCGGCCGCCTTGGCTTCGACCAGTTTGACGATGTGCGCGATCATGTCGGCGTCCTCGACATGGTGGTCGGTGACGCCCGAGAGATAGACCATATGCTTGCCGTTGCCGCCGCCGGTGATGCCGATGTCGGTTTCGCGCGCTTCGCCGGGGCCGTTGACGACGCAGCCCAATACCGAGAGCGACATCGGCGTCTTGATGTGCTGGAGCGCGTCTTCGAGCGCCTGCACCGTGCGGATGACGTCGAAGCCCTGACGCGCGCAACTGGGGCAGGAGACGACGCGGACGCCGCGCGTGCGCAGGCCCAGTGATTTCAGGATTTCATAGCCGACGCGCACTTCCTCTTCGGGTTCGGCCGACAGGCTGACGCGGATCGTGTCGCCGATCCCGGCCCAGAGAAGGTTGCCGATGCCGAGCGCCGATTTGACGGTGCCGCCGATCAGCCCGCCGGCTTCGGTGATGCCGAGGTGGAGCGGACAATCGACCGCTTCGGCGAGCTGCATATAGGAGGCGACGGCGAGGAAGACGTCGCTCGCCTTCACCGCGACCTTATATTCGTGGAAGTCGTGGTCCTGCAGCAGCTTGATATGGTCGAGCGCGCTTTCGACCAGCGCCTCGGGGCAGGGCTCGCCATATTTTTCGAGCAGATCCTTTTCGAGGCTGCCCGCATTGACGCCGATGCGGATCGCGCAGCCGTTCGCCTTGGCGGCGCGGACGACCTCGCCGACGCGCTCCGACGAGCCGATGTTGCCGGGATTGATGCGCAGGCAGGCGGCGCCGGCGTCGGCGGCTTCGAGCGCGCGCTTATAGTGGAAATGGATGTCGGCGATGATCGGAATGCGCGCGGCGCGGACGATCTTGCCGAGCGCCGCGGTGCTGTCGGTATCGGGGCAGGAGACGCGGATCAGGTCGGCGCCCGCATCCTCGCAGCGGCGGATCTGGTCGATGGTCGCGACGGGATCACTCGTCGGCGTGTTGGTCATCGTCTGCACGGTGATCGGCGCGCCGCCGCCGACGGGGACGTTGCCGACCATGATCTGACGGCAGTCGCGCCGCGCAATGTCGCGCCAGGGGCGCAGGCCGGGATTGTGATCGCTCATGAAACGGGTCCGGTGAGGAGAGGCTGGGATGCGCCTCCTTTAGCCGCGCGCGCGCGGCTTGGCAAAGCCTGTGGGCCGCGGTCGCGCTTGTGGCGGGAAAGACACAGTGTGGCGGCGAATGTAACATTTGTGCAGTTTTCAATTGTGCGCTGCCGCATGTTGCGCAATTTTCCGCGCGTTCCTGACCACGCGCCGGCCACAAGAGCATCGGGAGAGGATCGGGCGGGAACCGCAGGATGGACGGTTTCGGTTCAATATCGATGAGAGGGGGGCTCACCCAATGAAATTTCTTACCAAGGCGTGCTTCGGCATGCTGCTCGCGACATCGGCGATGGCGACGCCGGCCATGGCGCAGGACGCGACCGACGCGCCTAGCGGTCCGATCACCGTATCGGGCGGGGTCGACCTGGTGTCCGACTATCGTTTCCGCGGCATTTCGCTGTCGAACGAAAAGGTCGAGGTGCAGCCGACGATCACGTTGAGCCACGAGAGCGGGCTTTATGCCGGCGTCTGGGGATCGGGCCTGCCGAAGACCGACGAATTTGGCAAGGTCGAGGTCGATCTCTACGCTGGCTGGTCGGGCGAAGTCGCCCCCGGCACCTCGGTCGACATCGGCGCGACCTATTATTGGTATCCCGACGGCAAGGATGCCTTCGGCCCGGTCGACTATGTCGAGATCATCGGCAAGCTGTCGCACGACATCGGTCCCGTGTCGGCAACCGCGACCGTCGCCTATGCGCCGAGCCAGAAGTCGCTCGGCAGCGATGACAATATCTATCTGAACATGGGCCTGTCGTCGGGGATTCCGAATACGCCGGTGACGGTCGATGCGTCGCTCGGGTACACGAGCGGTTCGCTGAGCGCGGGAGCGCCCGGCGGCGATTATCTCGACTGGACGGTCGGCGCCACGCTGACCGCGGGCATCTTCAATCTGGGCGTCCACTATGTCGATACCGACATCAAGAAGACCGGGATCAAGGCAGTCGACACGCTGTATGACCCGACCGTCGTCTTCAAGGTCGGCGTCGCCTTCTGACAGCGCGGCCCGATCGGGCCGACGGTAAAGCACGGGCGCCGACCGCGGGTTGGCGCCCGTTTGCGTAATATTGTTTCCGTTGAAACCGGATATGCGCAACGACCTGTTGCATAAAAGTCGCAATCCGCGCCTTATCGTGCCGGATGCGGCTTTTTTGTTTGTGCGCCGCAGCAAATTGTCGGAGAGAGGCGCCATGCACGGCCGACCGGAGCAAAGACTTCGGCTGTCTTGCGGCAGGCAGGGACGATCCATTTTACCTTGTTAAGGGGATCAACCCATGAAGACTCTCTCCCGCGCGTGCCTGGGCCTTGCCCTTGCGGCTTCCGCGCTTCCCGCCACCGCTTTCGCCCAGGACGAAGCGCCCTCCGATCCGATCACCATTTCGGGCAGCGTGACGCTGGTATCCGACTATCGCTTCCGCGGCTTCACCCAGAGCAGCGAAGACCCGGCGATCCAGGGCGGCATCACCGTGACTCACGAAAGCGGCTTTTACGCCGGCACCTGGGCGTCGAGCGTCAGCTTCGCCGGTAACACCGAGGTCGACCTGTTCGCGGGTTACAGCAAGGATGTCGGCGGCGTGACGGTCGACGGCGGCCTGCTTTACTATCTCTATCCGCAGCATGGCGGGTCGGGCGCCGACTTTTTCGAACCCTATCTGAATCTGTCGACCGATGTCGGCCCGGTGAATGCGAAGGTCGGCGTCAACTATGCGTGGAAGCAGTCGGCGCTCGGCAATCTGCAGGACCCGAGCCGCGCGCCCGGTGCCAAATCGTCGGCCTTTTACCTGCACGGCGAACTCGCCGCCGAGATCCCGGGCACGCCCCTGGCGCTGAACGCGCATGCTGGCCATGCGTGGAGCGACGCCTTCCCCGGCGGTTTCGACGGCAAGGTGTTCGACTGGTCGGTCGGTGCGACGGCTTCGTACAAGATGCTGACCTTCGGCGTCAGCTATGTGAACACCGACGAGCCCAAGGCCGGCGGGTACAAGGAAGCGATCGGCGCCGACGGCGCGGTGGTCTTTTCGCTCGGCGCGTCTTTCTGACGCCGGGCAGGGGCGGCCTTCGGGGGGAGGCCGCCCCCTCCTTCTTCTTCTATTCGGAATGCCAGCGCAGATTGCCGCGCCCAAGGTCGGCGAGACTTTTCGCGCCCATCAGTTTTATGCCGCGCTCCATTTCGGCGCGGAGCAGCGCGACCGCGCGCGCCACCCCCGCTTCGCCCGCCGCGGCGAGTGCATAGAGATAGAGCCGGCCGCCCGAGCAGGCTTTCGCCCCGACCGACAGCGCCTTGAGCACATGCGTCCCGCGGGTGATGCCGCCGTCGCAGATGACCTCGACCCGGTCGCCGACCGCATCGACGATCGCCGCCAGCGCGTCGAAGGGCGCGATGCTGCCGTCGAGCTGGCGCCCGCCATGGTTCGACACCATGATCGCGGTCGCGCCGATGTCGGCGGCGCGCCGTGCATCCTCGACTGCGACGATGCCCTTCAGGCAGAAGGGACCGTCCCACGCCTTGCGGATCGCCTCGGCGCGTTTCCAGTCGAGGCTCTGGTCGAGCATGGTGGTGAAATATTCGGCGACCGATTTCGGCACGCTCGACCCTTCGGACACGTGGGTCGCAAGGTTGGGCAGGCTGAATTTTTCGCGCAAGACATAGTTGAGGCCCCAGCCGGGCTTGATCGCATAGCTCAGCATGTTCGACGCGGTGAAGCGCGGCGGCGAGGTAAAGCCCGAGCGCAGGCAGCGTTCGCGGTTGCCGCCGACGATCGTGTCGACGGTGAGCGCAACGGCGTCGAATTTTGCCGCGCGCGCGGCCTCGAGCATCGCATGGTTGAGCCCCTCATCCTTATGGACATAGAGCTGGAACAGTTTGGGGCCGTCGGTCAGCGCGCCCGCTTCGGCGAGGCCGATCGTCGCGAGGCTCGATATGCCGGCGACGGTCCCCGCATCGGCGGCAGCGCGCAGCACCGCCCGCTCGCCCTGCCAGTGGAACAGGCGCTGGAGCGCGGTGGGTGACAGGAAGAGCGGCATCGCGATCTCGCGGCCGAAGAGCGTCGTTTTCATGTCGATCGATTCGACGCCGGCCAGCACGCGCGGGATGAGGTCGCACCGGTCGAAGGCGGCGCGGTTGCGGCGACGCGTCACCTCGTCATCCGCGGCGCCGTCGATATAGTCGAACACCGGCCAGGGCAGCCGCCGCTTCGCCAGCGCGCGGAAGTCGTCGATATTGTGGCAGTCGGTCAGCTTCATGTCGTGGTCGCTCCAGTCAGGCGGGCGAGCGCCCAGCGCGGTTCGATCGCGCGCGCGGGGTCGGCGATGTGCGCCGCGATACGCGCGCCGATGGCCGGGGCGAGCGCGAAGGCACGCCCAGTCGCGCCGCCGGCGAGCCAGGCGCGTGCGTGGCCGGGCACGCGGTCGAGCAGCAATTCGCCGCTGATCGTGCGGCAGTCGTGCGCGGCGGCGCTCGCGACGACCGGAGCCTCGGCCAGATGCGGGACGCGGCCCGCGAGCCACTGGCGCACCGCGGCCAGCGCGGCATCGTCGACGCGGCGGTCGAAGCTGTCGGGATCGACCGTTGCATCGGGGGCGTTTTTCCACACGCGCACCCCGCGCCCCTCGATGTCGGGGAGCAGGGTGAAGCCGTAAGCGCGGTCGACTAGCGCGGGCATTGCGGGCGGGCGATACTGGACATCGCCCTGACCGGGGCCGACGTGAAAAAGCTGGTAGCGCACCGCCGACAGCCGTGCGGGCGTCAATATCTGTGGAAAAAGCTCGGTCAGCCACGCACCGGTCGCATAGACGATGCTGCGGGCGGTGCCGCCGTCGGGCAGGATATAGAGGTCGCGCTTCTTGTCGAACAGCGGCGCGGGCATGACGACGTCTTCGACATCGACCTGCGCGTCGAGGATGGTTTCGAGAATGGCGCGGCGGCCGGCGAGAAGCGCGGCCTTATCGGCGACGAGAGCCGCTTCCTCGTCGCGCCAGCCGATCGCGCCGAAGCGGCTGCGCAGCTTGTGCCCGGTCGTGCGGTCGGGGCCCGGCGGCTCGTCGGCGCCGTCGGTCGGCAGCAGTGTGGTGACCGCGGCGCACGGCGTCACGATCGGCAGGCTGGCGCTGTCGGACAGGCGCTGCCACAGCGGCAGGCTGTCGTGCGCGAGATCGGCGTAGAGCGCGTCGCCCGCCTGCGCGGGATCGCACAGCATGGTCGGGAGGTTCGAAGCGGCGCGGCCGTTCCCGGCGCCATAGGCATCGAACAGCCGGACATCGAGGCCCTGACGGACGAGATGCCACGCGGTCCATGCCCCGACCGCGCCGGCGCCGACAATCGCGACATCGACATGCTTGTCCGGCGATTTGACACCCTTGCGCCGTTTCGATGCGCGCGGCTGCGGCGGATCCTTGCGCTTCGGTTCTTTCGCCGCCGCGCCGAGCGCCAGCGCGGCGGGCGCCGCGGCGAGCGCGCCGAGCAGACGCCGTCGGTCCATCAGCCGCCCTTCTTGTAATAGCGGTAACCGCCGATCCAGGTTTCGAGCGGCACCATCTTGCGGATGTCCTCGGGGCTGGCGAGCAGCAGGTCGGTGTCGACGATCAGGAAGTCGGCGCGCATGCCCGGCATCAGCGTGCCGAGCCGGTCCTCGGCGAAGGCGGCATAGGCGGCGCTGCGCGTGAAGCCGTCGAGCGCGGTCTCGCGCGAAACCGCCTCTTCGGGATGCCAGCCACCGAACGGCTGACCCTGCGCGTCGGTGCGCGAGATGGCGGCGGCGATGCCGGGGAAGGGGTTGGCGCTTTCGACCGGCACGTCCGACCCGAAGGCGAGGCGGACGCCGGCATTTTCCATGCTGCGCCACGCATAGGCGCCCTTCAGCCGTTCAGGCCCGAGGCGGGCTTCGGCCATCAGCCGGTCCGACGGCTGGTGGATCGGCTGCATCGACGCGATGACGCCGAGCTTGGCGAAACGCGGGATGTCGGCGAGATCGACGATCTGCGCATGTTCGATCCGCCAGCGCCGTTCGCCGGGCAGATCGGCAGTGAGATCGGTGATTGCGTCGAGCGCCTCGGCATTGGCGGCATCGCCGATGGCGTGGATCGCGACCTGAAACTTGTCCATCGAGGCGCGGACCATCTTGTTGCGCAATTGCGCCGGGGTCAGCAGCGGCAGGCCCTTCTGGCCCGGCGCGTCGGAATAGGGCGCCTTGAGCCACGCGCCGCGCGACCCGAGCGCGCCGTCGAGATAGAGCTTCACCCCCACCATGCGCAGCTTGTCGTCATAGAGCCACGGGGTCGGCCCCGGGCCCGCGATCAGCGCCATATTGTCGATGTCGCCGCCGTAGCTGAGAATCCGGATCGCAAGCTGGTGCTTGTCGCCCGCGCGGCGATAGGCCTGCCATTCCTGGATCGTCGTGCCCATGTCGGCGATCGCGGTGATCCCCTGGGCGAGCAACTGCTGCTGCGCGGCGAGGAAGGCGCGATCGAGGTCGCGCGCGAGCGGCTTGGGCTTGGCGCTGTCGATCAGCGCGACCGCGGCATCGACGAAGACGCCGGCGGGCTTGCCGTCCACCATCTCGATCCGGCCGCCCTCGGGCGCCTTGGTCGCGGCGGTGATCTTTGCTGCCGTCATCGCAGCGCTGTTGGCCCATCCGGCATGGCCGTCGACGCGTTCGAGCCAGACCGGCCGGTCGGGGACAACCGCGTCGAGATCGGCCGCGGTCGGGAAGCCGCCCAATCCCCATTTTTCCTGATTCCACCCGCGTCCGATAATCCACGGCAGCTCGGGGTTTTCGTCGGCATATTTCTTGATCGCCGCCTGTGCCTCGGCCAGCGAGCGCGTGTCCGAGAGGTCGAGCAGCATGAGCGACAGGCCCAGGCCCATCAGATGGCCGTGTGCGTCGATCATGCCCGGGATCAGCGTCCGGCCCTTGCCGTCTTCCTTGAAATCGGGGCGTTCGGGGCGCTTGTCCTTGCGGTCGAGGAGCTGCTTCACCTTGCCGTCGGTGCCGATCACCATGCCGGTGAAGCGCACGACCTTGCCGTCCTTGTCGAGCGTGATGCCGTTGACATTGTCGACGAGCGTATCGGCCTGCGCGGGTGCAGCGAGCAGTAGGGCGATGACGGTTAGGGCTAGGCGCTTCATTTCGGCAACCTCGTCACGAGCGAACTGGTGTCGAGGCGGCCGCCGCCTGCGCCCTGTACCTCGGCATAAAATTGATCGACCAGCGCCGCGACGGGAAGCGTCGCGCCGTTGACGCGGGCTTCGTCGAGCGCGAGGCCCAGATCCTTGCGCATCCAGTCGACCGCAAAGCCGAAATCATATTCGTCCTTCGCCATCGTGCCCCAGCGGTTGAGCATCTGCCAACTTGCCGCGGCACCGCCCGACACTGCCTCGAACACCTTGTCGGTGTCGAGGTCCGATGCCTGGGCGAAGCGCAGCGCTTCGGAGAGACCCTGGAGAACGCCGGCGATCGCGATCTGGTTGACCATCTTGGTCGTCTGGCCCGCGCCCGGCCCGCCGATATGGACGATGCGCGCGGCATAGGCGCGCATCAGGGGCTCGGCGGCGGCGAAGGCGGCGTCACTGGCGCCGCACATGATCGACAGCGCCCCATTCTGCGCGCCCGCCTGACCGCCCGAGACCGGCGCATCGACGCACAGCAGGCCGCGCGCATCGGCCTCTTCGGCCAGGCGCCGGGCGATTCGGGCGGAGACGGTCGTGTGATCGACGAAGACCGCGCCGGACTTCATCGCGCCGAAGGCCCCGTCGTCGCCGAGCGTCACCGCCGCGAGATCGTCGTCGTTGCCGACGCAGGCGAACACCGCATCGGCGCCCGCGGCGGCGGCGGCGGGGCTGTCCGCTGCCTGGCCGCCATAATCCGCCGCCCAGGCGTCGGCCTTGGCGCGGGTGCGGTTATAGACGGTGACGGCATGACCGGCCTTGACGAGATGGCCGGCCATCGGGCCGCCCATGATGCCGGTGCCGATGAAGGCGATGCGCAATTTTTCTTCGCTCATGCCGCGGTCCATAACCATGGTTTGCGCGCGGCGCCAGATAGGGTAGGGGGCTTGCCGCTATGACCGATCAATCCATCCTGACCGCCGCCGCCGATTTTCCGGCGATAAACCTGGACGATGTGCGCGCGGCTGCGGGACGAATTGAGGGCGCGGTTGTCCGCACCCCGACGCTGAAGTCGCAGACGCTGTCCGAACTGGTCGGCGCCGAGGTGTGGCTGAAGTTCGAAAATCTGCAGTTCACCGCGGCATATAAGGAACGCGGCGCGCTCAACGCCCTGCTGCTGCTCAGCGACGAAGCGAAGGCGCGCGGCGTGATCGCGGCGTCGGCGGGCAATCATGCGCAGGGCCTTGCCTATCATGGCAAGCGGCTCGGCGTGCCCGTGACCATCGTCATGCCGAGCACGACGCCGCAGGTGAAAGTGTCGCAGACCGCGAGCCACGGCGCGCAGATCGTGTTGTTCGGCGAAAAATTCGACGATGCCTACGCCCATGCACGCGAGCTGGAGGCGGAACGCGGGCTGACCTTCGTCCATCCGTTCGACCATCCGCACGTCGCCGCGGGGCAGGGGACGGTCGCGCTCGAAATGCTCGAGGATGTGCCCGAACTCGATACGCTGATCGTGCCGATCGGCGGCGGCGGTCTGCTCGCCGGCATGGGCACCGCGGCGCGCGGGATCAAGAATGACATGCGCCTCGTCGGCGTGCAGGCCGAACTTTACCCGTCGATGTATGCCGAGCTGAACGGCGTCGACATGGCGTGCGAGGGCGATACGCTGGCCGAGGGCATCGCGGTCAAGGAACCGGGAAGCTATACGCGCAAGCTGGTCGCCGAACTCAACGACGATATCGTGCTCGTCGCCGAACGCCATCTGGAACGCGCGGTCAGCCTGCTGCTCCAGATCGAGAAGACGGTGGTCGAGGGTGCGGGCGCGGCAGGCCTCGCAGCGATGCTCGCGCATCCGGAAGAATTCGCCGGGCGCAAGGTCGGCCTGGTGCTGACCGGCGGCAATATCGACACGCGCCTGCTCGCGAACGTGCTGCTGCGCGACCTTGCGCGATCGGGCCGCATCGCGCGGCTGCGCATCCGGTTGCAGGACCGCCCCGGCGCACTGTTCAAGGTGATGGAGGTGTTCAACGAAAAGCAGGTGAACATCATCGAAATCTATCACCAGCGCATCTTCACGACGCTGCCCGCCAAGGGGTTGATCACCGACATCGAATGCGAGGCGCGCGACAAGGAGCATCTCGACAGCCTCGTCTCGGCGCTGCGCGATGCGGGCTATATGGTCACGACGGTGGAACTGGCCTGATTTTTCCCCTCTCGCAAGCGGGAGGGACGGCGAGGCTTGGCAGCTTGCTGCCTAGCCGCAGCGGGGTGGGCCAGCCACGCCGCGTTCTTGCCCACCCCGTTGCGACTAGCGAACAAGTTCGCAAGTCTCACTGCCCCTCCCGCTTGCGGGAGGGGATTGCTATGGTGCCGCGATGAAAGACTTCACGCTCTCCCTCACCGCTACGCCCGACGCCATCGACGAGCTCGGCCATGTCAACAATGCGGTCTGGGTCCAGTGGATCCAGCAGGTCGCGACGGGACATTGGGACGCCGCGGCGCCGCAGAGCCACAAGGACGCCTATATCTGGGTCGTGGTGCGGCACGAGATCGACTATCTGCGCGCGCTCGGCCCCGGTGAGACGGTGACGGCGCGCACCTGGGTCGCCGACAAGCCGCAGGGCGCGAAGTTCGACCGTTTCATGGAATTCACCGGCGCGGACGGCACGGTGCATGTGCGCGCGCGCACCGTGTGGGCCTTGCTCGACAAGGCAAGCGGCCGTCCGCTGCGCGTCACCGACGCGATCGTCGCCCCCTTTCGGGCCGACCGCTGAGCGGTCCGGCCGTGCCGGGCGGTCAGTAGGCGAGCGCGCAGCCGTCGGCGCGCATCTCGCTCGCCGCGGCATAGACGCGCGTGTCGCCGTCCATGCGATGTTCGACGCACTGGTAGCGGCCGAAGCCGCCATCGGGATCGCCGATCGTCCAGCCGAGCGCCGCAAGCTGGGCCCGCGTCGCGGCGGGGACGCCGCTTTCGAGCCGCAGAAGTCCCTTGGGGCCGAGCCCCGGCGCATCCTCACCCATCGATTGCGACGATCCTTCATGGTGCCAGCGCGGCGAATCGCCGGCGGCCTGGATTTCGAGGCCGTAATCGATGCGGTTGACCATGATCTGCGTCTGCCCCTGCGGCTGCATGTCGCCGCCCATCACCCCGAAGCTCATCCACGGCGTGTCGCCATGCGCGGCGAAACCGGGGATGATCGTCTGGAACGGGCGCTTGCCGGGGGCGTAGATATTCGGGTGGCCATCCTGCAGGCTGAACAATTGCCCGCGATCCTGGAACATGAAACCGAGGCCGTCGGCGACGAGACCCGATCCCATGCCGCGGAAGTTCGACTGGATCATCGACACCATCATACCGTCCTTGTCGGCGACGCTGAAATAGGTGGTATCGCCGTGGCTCGGCGCCTGCCCCGGATGGACCGGGGTCAGGATGCGGTCGGGGCGGATCAGCCGGGCGCGCTCGGCGGCATAATCCTTCGAGATCAGCCATTCGACCGGCACGTTCGAAAAATGCGGATCGGCATAATAGCGCGCGCGATCCTCATAGGCGAGGCGCTTTGCCTCGGCCTGGAGGTGGATCGACAGCGCCGACTGGAACCCCGCGCCCTTCAGGTCGAAATTTTCGAGGATGTTGAGCATCTGCAGCGTCGCGATGCCCTGCGTGTTGGCGCCGAGCGCATAGACGTCGGTGCCACGGTAGGATGTGCGGTGCGGCTCGATCCATTCGGAGCGATGCGCGGCCAGATCCTCGCGGCGCAGCCAGCCCCCGATGCGCCGGAAATAGGCGTCGATCGTCCGCGCAATTTCGCCATCGTAAAAGACGTCGCGGCCGCCCTCGGCGATCAGGCGGAAGGTGCGCGCAAGGTCCGGGTTGCGGAAGACCTGTCCCGTCTGCGGCCCCTTGCCGTCGGCCATGCCATAGGTGCGCAGCGCATTGTCGACCTCTTCGATCCCGCGCCCCGGCTGGCGAAAACCGGCGAGGCTGCGGCGGATATAATAAGCGATCATGTCGGGGACGGGTGCGCCCGCCTCGGCATGGGCGATGACCGGTTCGAAAAGCTCCTTCCACGGCAGCTTGCTGTAGCGCTGGTGCATCGTCCACCAGGCGTCGACCGTTCCCGGCACCGACACCGCAATTGCGCCATAGGCCGGGATCGCGCCGCCCGTCGCGCGCGACCGCACGGTGGCGAGGTCGAGCGCGCGGGGGCTTTTTCCCGACCCCGCCAGCCCGACGACCTTTTTTGCCTTCGGATCCCAGATCATCGCATAGGCGTCGCCGCCGATGCCGTTGGCGGTCGGTTCGAGCAAGCCGAGGCAGGCGTTGGTCGCGATCGCGGCGTCGACCGCCGACCCGCCGCGCTTCAGCATGTCGATCCCCGCCTGCGTCGCGAGCGGATGCGCGGTGCCGACCGCGCCGCTGAGGCCGTAAGCGGCGGTACGCGAGGCAAAGCTCGCACCAACCGGCCGGTCGCCGGCATGCACGTCGGGTCGCAGGAAGCGTTCGCTGTCCTTGTCCCACGCGGGCGGCAGCGCCGGATCGCCTTTGGGCGCCGGCTTCGCGGACTGGGCAAGCCCGGCGGTCGGCAACAGGGCGACGGCGGGGGCGGCAGCGAGAAGCGTGCGACGGCGCATGGCGATGTCCTTTGAAATTTTCTGTCGCCCCTTTGTTGCGCCATGCGGCAGGCTTGGCAAGGGGCGTGGAGGCTCCCTACCCGAGTTCGGTAAGGTCGAGCGCCGCGAGCAACTGCGCGCGGGCGCGGCGGACATCGGCAGTGAGCGCGGGCGAAGCGAGGTCGCCGGGCGCGATCGCTTCGGGCCAGTGGGCCGCGACGACGGCGGCGATCCGGTCGAGCGTGGCTTCGTCGGCCATGAACCGCGGATCGACGGTCGCCGGATCGGCAACGACGCGCAGGCGCAGACAGGCGGGGCCGCCGCCATTGGCCATCGACTGGCGCACATCGACCGGAAACAGCCGCCGGATCGGACCGTTGCCCGCGACATGCGCCTCGAGCCAGGTCCACACGCTCGGCGTTTCGCGCGCTTCGGTGGGGAGGATCAGCCCCATGCCGCCGTCGTCCGGCAGGCTGACGAGCTGCGCGTTGAACAGATAGGATTTGATCGCATCGGGCAGGCTGACTGCGCTCGCCGGGACTTCGACGATCTCGACCTCGGGAAAGGCCGCGCGGATCTGCGCATGCGCCGCCGTGCGGTCCTCGAAAGCGGTTTCGTGGGTGAACAGCACGCGCTCGTTGGCGACCGCAACGACGTCGTTGTGAAAGGCGCCGCCCTGGATCGCGGTGTCCGATTGCCGGATGAACAGCGTCCGTTCGGGATCGAGCCGGTGGTGGCGCGCGATCGCTTTCGAGGCGTCGAGATGCTGGCGCGCCGGGAAGCGCCCGCCGCCGATGCCATAGACGAAAATCTCCACCCCCGGCTGGCCATGGCCGGCGCACAGCCGCATGTGATTGGCGGCGCCCTCGTCGCCGAACGGCGCGGGGACCGGGCCGTGCACCACAAAGGCGGGATGCGCGAAGGCGAGCCGGAGCTGGGCGAGCGTGCCCTGCCATTCATGGCTGCGGTGCGGCATGGTGACGAGGTTGGCGACGGTGAGATGGCATTTGCCGTCGCCGCTGTCGGGCGCGGGCGAGACGGTGGCGGCATTGGCGGCCCACATCGACGAAGCCGACCATGCCTGCGCGCGCAGATGCGCCTCGGCGCTGTCGAGATCGGTCGCGAGCGCCGCGAGCCACGCCGCATCGGGACGGTCGAGCGGCGCGAAAAAGCCCTGCGGCAGCCCGAGCGCGAGGTTGTGGCGCATCTTGTCGATGCCCTGCAGCGCCGCGGCGCGCGGTTGCGACACGTCGCCGGCATTGCTGGCGGAAGCCATGTTGCCGCGGCTGAGGCCAGCATAATTATGCGTCGGGCCGATGATGCCGTCGAAGTTGATTTCGGTGATCATGGCTCAGCGCCCGATCCAACTGATGGTATCGCCGGTGCCGATCTGCAGCAGCCGCGCCGTCTCGGCATCGATGCTGCCGCCCGCGCCGACCTTGCCGAAGCAGCAGCGGAAATCGGCAAGGCGGCCGGTCGCGATCAGCGCGTCCGCGCCATCGTCCAGTCCATCGGCGACCCGCGTCACCTCGACATGCTGCGCGTCGCGAATGCTCGATACCTGATCGGTACGCGCCGTCATCGTCGGGCCGCCGTCGAAAATGTCGATGTAATTTTCAAAAGCGAAGCCCTCATTCTCCAGCATCCGCATCGCGGCGCGGCCGGTGGGGTGGGGCACGCCGATCACGCTGCGCGCGGTTTCGGGCAGCATTGCGATATAGACCGGATGCTTGGGCATCAGGTCGGCGATGAACTGGTTGCCGTGGACGGCATTGAACTGGTCGGCTTCCTGAAAGCTCATGCCGAAGAATTTGCCGGCGACGCCGTCCCAGAAGGGCGATCCGCCCGCTTCGTCGATCACCCCGCGCAGCTCGGCGAGGATGCGGTCGCCGAAGCGCGCGCGGTGCCGCGCGATGAACAGATAGCGCGAGCGTGCGAGCAACAGTCCGAGCCCGCCGGCGCGCGCCGCGGGATGGAGGAACAGGCCGCCGACCTCGCTCGACCCGTTGAGATCGTTGCTGAGCATGAGCACCTGCGCGTGGAAGGTCCGCCCCAATTGCTCGCTGTGCTTGCTGTCGGTGCCTATGCGATAGCTGTAGAAGGGCCAGCGCTGGCCGACCTGGCCGAAAATCTGGCAGGTGCCGCGCACCTCGCCCGTCTCGGTGTCCTCGAGCATCATCAGATAAAGCTCGTCGGAGGGATATTCGCGGTCGCTGGCGAAGCTGGCCTCGGCGCGATCGAGCTTGGCGCGCAGCGCCTTGCGGTCGGGCGGCAGATTGGTGAAGCCGCCCCCCGTCAGTTTCGCCATTTCGTAGATGCTTTGTAGGTCGCTCGGTTTCGCCGAGCGGATCACATAGCTCACACAGTCCCCCGTTCCGCTATTTTCATTAGGGTCAGTGCCGACAGCTGCGCGCGTTCGGCGAGGCTGTCGACGATCAGAAATTCGTCCGACGAATGGATGGCGCCGCCGCGCGGGCCCATCGTGTCGACGACGGGAATGCCGCAGGCGGCGATATTGTTGCCGTCGCACACGCCGCCGGTCGCGTTCCAGCCGATCGACAGGCCCAGCGCAGCGCCGCAGTCGCGGACCAGCTCGAAGAGGCGCGTTGCCGCGGCATCGAGCGGCTTGGGCGGACGGTTGAAGCCGCCGTAGAGGTGGCAATGGACGTCGTGGTCGCGCTGGATCGCGGCGATGGCGTCGCGCAGCGCGGCTTCGGCGGCGGCCATCGCGTCGGGGGTCATCGGCCGCATGTTGACGCGCAGGATCGCCTGATCAGGGACGACATTATTGGGGCCGCCCCCGTCGATCTTCGCCGGATTGACCTTGAGGTCGGGAGATTTCAGCGCATTGAGGCGGAGCGCGAGGTCGGCGGCGGCGACGAGCGCGTTGCGGCCGTCCTCCGGGTTGCGTCCGGCGTGCGCCGAGCGGCCGTGGATCAGCACCGAGAAATTGCCACTGCCCGGCCGCGCGCCGGCGAGCGTGCCGTCGGGCAGCGCGGGTTCGTAGGTGAGCGCCGCGGTCTTGCCGCGCGCCAGTTCGGCGATCAGCGCGGCGGAGGCGTGGCTGCCCGTTTCCTCGTCGCTGTTGATCATCACGTCATAGCCGACACGCTCGGCCAGCGGCGACGCCTCGAGCGCCGACAGCGCGGCAAGGATGACGGCGATGCCACCCTTCATGTCGGCAGTGCCGGGGCCGTTGAGCACGCCCGGCTCCAGCCATTTGAGCGACTGGAAAGGATGATCGGCGGCAAATACCGTGTCCATATGGCCGGTCAGCAGCAGTTGGACCGACGCCTCGGGGCGTACGCGGAGGTGGAGATGTGCGCCGCGCTCGATCGTCTGGACGCGGCCCGCGGCATCGACGCTTTCGACGGGGTCGGGCGCGACGAGGCGCACGGTGCCGGGGAGCGCCGAAAAGGCGTCGGCGAGCAGGCTGGCGACGGTCTTGAGCCCGGCAAGATTGCCGGTGCCGCTATTGACCGCGGCCCAGCGTTCGACCTGCGCCAGCATCGGCGCATCGGCCGCACGCTCCAGCGTGGCGGTTTCGCTTGGCTTCAGGATGGTCATGCGCAGCCTATAGCCGCCCGCGCCCGGCTTTGGCACCCCCGGCGCGAAACAATCTTTCACGCGATACGGTAAATCACTGACATCGCTGGACGAGGCAGGCGATGTCGCGCGCGAAAGCGTCCGAATCGCAACGCGTTAACCGAAACTTCGTCTGCCTGGGCATAGGGCCTTGGCATCGCGCCAACGAGTGGGTCCATGACAGCCGCCTTCGTCCTCGTCATCAACATGTGCATCGCCGGGATTTTCGCGGTGGCATTCGGCGTGATCGCGGCGACGAACCGGATGGCCCGCGGCGCCGCCTTCATGGCGGCGGGCTATGCGCTGGGCATCGTCGATGTCGCGCTGGAATTCCTGCTGCCCTTCCAGACCGATCCGACGCCGGTGGCGGTCAGCATCTTTGTCGTATTCCTGCTCGCGCTCAGCTTCTGCCTCATCGGCATCTCGCGCCACTATCGCGTGCCGACGCCGCGCGGCGCGATGATCGCGATCTGGGCGAGTGCGCTGCTGTTGGCGCCCCTTGCCTTTTCGCTGCCTTACGGGTCGCCCGCGCGCGGCATGATCTATCAATTTTCCTATTGCCTGATGCAGGGGCTGGCCGGGGTCGTCATCTTGCGGTCGGGGCGGCGCCAAGCGCTCGACCTGCTGCTGATGGGGATGCAGTTCGTCGCGGCGCTGCTGTATCTGGTGAAACCCGTGATCGGTATGCTGGTTGGAACCGCCGCGGCGCCGCAGGCCTATATGGCGACAACCTATGCCGCGATTTCGCAGACGATGGGCGCGGTGACGCTGGTCGCGGTGGCAATGGTGCTGCTGCTCGTGATGATCCGCGATGCGACCGCCGAGATGACCGCGCGGTCCGAAACCGACCCGCTGTCGAGCGCGCTCAACCGGCGCGGCTTCGAACTACATGGGGAATCGGCGCTGGCGGGCGGTACACGCGGCGTTCTGGTCGCCGCCGACCTCGATCATTTCAAGCAGATCAACGACAATTACGGCCATGCGGCGGGCGACGGCGTGATCGCGCATTTTGCCGCGCTGTTGCAGGACGCGGCGCCCGAGGGGGCGATCGTCGGACGCGTCGGCGGCGAAGAATTTGCGGTGCTGCTGCCCGATGCGCTGCTGTCGGACGGTCGGCTCTATGCCGAAACGGTGCGCGGCCGCTTTGCGGCGCAGCGGCTTCCGGTGCTCGGCGTCGATCGCTGTTTCACCGCGTCGTTCGGCGTCGCGCAGGCGGGGCGCGGCGACACGCTGCATGACCTGCTCCACCGCGCCGACGCCGCGCTTTACAGCGCCAAGGCCGGGGGACGGAACCTTGTGCGTGTGGCGCTCGGCGAATTGCCGCCGCTGCCCGCGATGGGCGCTGCCTGACGCGGCCCTATGGCGCGATTGGGGCGCGAAGGGCGGTTGCCATCGCGCCCCAATCGCGCCATAGGGCGGCGGCCCTTTCCTCCCCGGGTCCATCCGCGCAATCGCGCTGACCAAAGGGTGCTTGAATGACTGATTTCCTCGACCGCAGCGGCTTGTCCGTCGATTCGCGTCTCGTCTCCTTCCTCGAGGAAAAGGCGATTCCGGGAACCGGCGTCGATACCGCCAAATTCTGGTCGGATTTCGCGGCGTTGCTCGGCACCTTCGCGCCCGAAAATGCCGCGCTGCTCGCGAAGCGCGAGGATTTACAGGCACAGATCGACGCCTGGCATCGGGCCCGCGAAGGGCAGGCGCACGACGCCGCGGCCTATCAGGCCTTTCTGCGCGAGATCGGCTATCTCGTCCCCGAACCCGCGCCGTTCGCGGTCGGCACCATCAATGTCGATCCCGAAATCGCGACGATGGCGGGGCCGCAGCTCGTCGTGCCGGCGCTCAATGCGCGCTTCGCATTGAACGCCGCCAATGCGCGCTGGGGCAGTCTTTACGATGCGCTGTACGGCACCGATGCGCTCGATGCGCCGCCGGCCAAGCCCGGCGGCTACGACCCCGAACGCGGCGCGGCGGTGATCGCGCGGGCGAAGGCGTTTCTCGACGAAGCCGTGCCGCTGGCGTCGGGAAGCTGGGCCGACTGGCAGGGCGGCGATCCGGTGCTGGCCGATCCGTCGCAGCTGGTGGGGCGCAAGCCGGGCGGGCTGCTGCTCCGCCACAACGGATTGCACATCGAACTCGTGCTCGATCCGAAGAGCCCGATCGGCAGCGGCGACCCCGCCGGCATTGCCGACGTGGTGCTGGAAGCCGCGCTCACGACGATCATCGACCTTGAGGACAGCGTCGCGGCGGTCGATGGCGAGGACAAGACGCTGGGCTATACCAACTGGCTCGGCCTGATGCGCGGCGACCTCACCGAAAGCTTCGACAAGGGCGGCAAGACGATGACGCGCCGCATGGCGGACGACCGCGAATGGAGCGCGCCCGATGGCACGCCCTTCACGCTGCACGGGCGCAGTGTGATGTTCGTGCGCAATGTCGGCCATCTGATGACGACGCCGATGATCCGTCTCCCCGATGGATCGGAAGCGCCCGAGGGGCTGTGCGATGCGGTCATCACCAGCCTGTGCGCGCTGCACGATCTGAAAGGTCTGGGCAGCCGGACCAACAGCCGCGCGGGCAGCATCTATATCGTCAAGCCCAAGCAGCATGGGCCCGAGGAGTGCGGCTTCACCGACCGGCTGTTCGACGCGGTCGAGGATATGCTCGGCCTCGCGCGTCACACGATCAAGGTCGGCGTGATGGACGAGGAGCGCCGCACGAGCGCGAACCTTGCCGCCTGTATCGCGGCGGTGAAGGACCGTATCGTCTTCATCAACACCGGCTTCCTCGACCGCACCGGCGACGAGATCCATACCAGCATGCGCGCGGGGCCGATGATCCCGAAGGGCGAAATGAAGGCGTCGGACTGGATCGCCGCTTATGAGGACCGCAACGTCCGCATCGGGCTCGCCTGCGGGCTTTCGGGCAAGGCGCAGATCGGCAAGGGCATGTGGGCGATGCCCGATCTAATGCGCGGCATGCTCGACGCGAAGATCGGCCATCCGAAATCGGGCGCGAACACCGCTTGGGTGCCGTCGCCGACCGCCGCGACGCTGCATGCGCTGCATTATCATATGGTCGACGTGTTCGCGCGGCAGAAGGACATTGCGGGCGAGGCCGTGCCGTCGCTCGACCGGCTGCTGGCGATTCCGGTCGCGACCGGACGCAACTGGAGCGAGGCCGAGGTCGCGCGCGAACTCGACAATAATTGCCAGGGCATATTGGGCTATGTCGTGCGCTGGATCGACCAGGGCGTCGGCTGTTCGAAGGTGCCTGACATCGACGACGTCGGCCTGATGGAAGACCGCGCGACCTTGCGCATTTCGAGCCAGGCGCTCGCCAACTGGCTGCTCCACGGCGTCTGCACCGCCGAACAGGTCGACGCAGCGCTCGCGCGGATGGCGGTGAAGGTCGATGCCCAGAATGCGGGCGATCCGCTGTATGAGAAGCTGACGCCCGAGGGCATTGCCTATCAGGCGGCGCGGGCGCTGATCTTCGAAGGCGTGACGCAGCCGTCGGGCTATACCGAGCCGCTGCTGCACAAATACCGGCTGGCGAAAAAAGCCGCCGCCTGAGATTGGCAACCCCCGATCCGCGGGTTAAGTAGCCCGCGGGTCGCGATTTTTTCGGGGGAAAATTGCCATGCGTCATTCTGTTGTTTCTGCTTTGCTGGCGTCCGCTGCACTGGCACTAGCAGGGCCGGCTGCCGCCGCGCCCGACAGCACGCCGTCGAGCGGCGTGTTCAAGACCGGGCAGGAGGTCCACGATCTGTGCGTGTCGAAGGATGACGCCGATGTGTCCGCGTGCGACTATTTCATCATGGCGGTTCACGACGCGATCAAATTGTACGGCGACACGAAGATGGCCGACAGCAATCTGTGCCCGCCTGAAGGCGTGACCGCGCTCGAACTGCGCAACACTGTTCTCGCGTACTGGAACGGCCGGACGACCAGCCTCAAATATTCGGCGGTCAGTTCGATCCGCAACGCGCTGTTCCAGAAATATGGCTGCAGCGAATAGCCGCGCGCGCTTCGGCTTGCGCTAATCCTGCTTATACCATAGGGGGGTATCCTATGGGACATGTGGCGGAAAACAGAAGCGACCTTTTGGCGCGCGTGCGGCGGCTGGCGGGGCAGGTCGGGGCAATCGAAAAGGCGCTGGTTTCGGACGAGCCCTGCGCCACGGTATTGCACCGCGTTGCGGCCGTGCGGGGGGCGGTCAATGGCTTGCTCGATGCGGTGATCGAAGATCATTTGACGGGCCATGTCGCGGCGCCGGGCCTGAGCGATGCGGAGCGCCGCGCCGGAGCAGAGGAATTGATCGCGGTGATCCGGCGCTATGCGAAATAGGAGAGGGACGGTGACCGATACCGTGCCGGGCGGTGGCCACGATCACGATTTCCTGGGCGCGTCGCACGACGCCAATGCTCGGCGCACGCTGTGGGTGGTGCTGTTGACCGCGGTGATGATGGTCGGCGAGATCGTCGCCGGTTATCTTACCGGGTCGATGGCGTTGCTCGCCGACGGCTTTCACATGGCGACGCATGCGGGGGCGTTGGGGCTGGCGGCGATCGCCTATCGCTATGCGCGGACGCACCGGCACGACCCGCGCTTCAGCTTCGGTACGGGCAAGGTCGGCGATCTGACGGGCTTTGCCTCGGCGCTGATCCTCGGCATCTTCGCGCTGGGCATCGCGGTCGAATCGACAATGCGGCTGATCGATCCGGTGGCGGTCGATTTTTCGGCCGCCGCGCTCGTCGCGGTGATCGGGCTGGTCGTCAATATCGTCAGCGCGCTGCTTCTGATGGGCGGGCATCACCATCATAACGATCATCATCATGGCCATGACGACCATGCGCACGGCCATCATGCGCATCATGGCGCAGACAATAATCTGAAGTCGGCCTATTTCCATGTGCTCGCCGATGCGCTGACGTCGGTGCTGGCGATCGCGGCACTGCTGGCGGGGCGCTATCTGGGGCTGGGGTGGATGGACCCGATGATGGGGATCGTCGGGGCGCTGGTGATCGCGCGCTGGTCGTGGTCGCTGATGCGCGACACCGCCGAGGTGCTGCTCGATACGACCGATGCGACGATTGCGGCCACGCTGCGCAGCCGGATCGACACGGCGGCGGGCGTCCGGCTGACCGACCTGCACGTCTGGCGCGTCGGCCCCGATGCCTGCGCGGCGATCGTCGAGGTCGAAGGGGCGATGAGCGCGGCGGACCTGCGCGCGCGGCTCGCCGATATCCGCCAGCTTGCCCATCTGACCGTGGCCGTGCGCTGACAGGGGTGCGGCAGGGTTAATGCGGCGGCAATTCGGCGCTTGCCATCGCCGGGTTTTGGCGGATGATCCGGAGTAGCTGAAGCGGGGGACGGGCGATGTCGGCACCTTTCAATTTCGGGCAACTCAAATTTCTGAAAGCGCTGACCGAAGCGCTGTTCCACGGCGCGCCGATGGTCATCTCCGCCGATCAGGTGGTGGCGAACATCACCGAATTGTTCGCGAAGGTCGGCGGCACCAAACTTGACGAAATTCGCCTGTCGCTGACCGCAACCGAACTGGTGCTCGGCCCGCTGTTCGCGGCGGTCGATGTCGAGACGCGCGCCCACCGCATCCGCAACCGGCTGCAGAACAGTCAGATCGACCTGTTTCAGGACATGGCCCGGCTGCGCGGTATCGTTTACGCCTGCTATTACGGGCATTGGCAGCCGGGGGTCGAGGCAGGCGACCAGCAGGCGAACGCCGCCAATCCGGTGCACCAGCAGATCGGTTTCACGCTGCCCAAATTCCGCGTGCGCGGCCCCGCAGACATGGCGATCACTCGCGTCGAGGGGCGCGAGATCGATCCCGCGCATATATTGGATGCGGATACGCTGGGCGACGAATATGACGTCGTCGTCGTCGGATCGGGCGCGGGCGGCGCGGTCGCCGCGCACAATGTCGCCGCGCGCGGCTACAGGGTGCTGATCGTGGAGGCGGGGCCCTTCTATCCCTCGCCGCGCATCACGCACCACGAACTCGACATGGTGGCGCAGCTTTACAAGCATGGCGCGCTGCAAACCTCGACCAATCGCGACTTCATCGTCTTTCAGGGGCGCTGCGTCGGCGGATCGTCGACGATCAACAACGGCATCTGCCTGCGCGTCAACGAGGCGGGACGGACGCACCCCGATGCGGTCGATGTGCTGGCCCGATGGGCGAGCATCGGCGCGCCGATCGACGCCGACGCCTTTCACGCGAGCTACGACGCGATCCGCGACCGGCTGCATATCGGGACGATCGAGGCGCGCGCCGGGCGGCATAACGGTCCCCATCTTATCAACGGCTGGCACGCCTATGCTGCGGGATCGTCGGACCCGAAGGAACAGCGCGCGGTCGCCGACTGGTTCGCGAAGAATTTTGGGCCGCCGCACACGCCCGCGGCGTGCGCCTATTGCGGCTATTGCAATTCGGGCTGCGCCTATGGCCGGCGGCTTGGCATGGCGCAGACGTACCTGCCCGACGCGTGCCGCGACCATGGCGCGCGCATCCTGCCGGGAACCAAAGCCGACCGGATCGTCTGGCAGACGAGCATCGACGGGCGGCGCGAGGCCGAGGGGGTGAAGCTGATCCTGCCCGACGGCAGCCGCCGCACGGTGCGCGCGCGGGTCGGCGTCGTCGTCGCGGCGGGCACCATCGCCTCGTCAAAGCTGCTCGACCGCAGCGACATCGACGGCACCGGGCATAACGTGTCGCTCAACATCGCCTCGCCTGTCGTCGCGCTGATGCCCCAAGGCGTCGGCGGCAATGCCTGGGACGAGGACCAGATGTCGAGCTACGTCGATTGCGGCGACTTCCTGCTCGAAAGCCATTTCCAGTCGCCCATGGCGATGGCGTCGCTGATGCCCGGCTGGTTTACCGATCATAGCGAGCGGATGCGCAATTATGGCCGCGTCCATTCGGCGGGCATCCTGTTTCCCGCCGATCGCCGCGGGCGGGTCAAGGACGGCAAGCTGAAATTCGAACTCGACCGCGATACCGACCTGCCGCTGCTGCGCCGCGCGATGGCGACGCTGACCAAGGTGCATTTCGCGGCGGGCGCGATCGAATGCTATCCGGCGCTGACCAAGGGGCAGCGGCTGACCCCCGACATGGACATCGACAGCTTCTTCGAAACGGCGATCCGCGAATCGGACGATGTGACGCTGTCGAGCAGCCACCCGCACGGCGGCAATGCGATCAACGTCGATCCCGACGCAGGCGTGGTCGATCCCGATTGCCGCGTCCACGGCACGACCAATGTCATCGTCACCGACGCCAGCGTCTTTCCGACCTGCATCCGCGTCAACGCACAGTGGACGACGATGGCGATGGCGCATTACGCGACCGCGCGGCACGATCCGTTCGGTTAAGCTCTCCTCGCAATGACGGCGGCTTTTGTTTATGGCGCGCGCCGATGACCTTCACTGTTGCCGCTCTCTATCGTTTCGCGCCGTTCGACGACCCCGCTGCGCTGCGCGCGCCCTTGCTTGATCTCTGCGCGGCCCAGGGGGTGAAGGGCACCTTGCTGCTCGCGCGGGAGGGGGTGAACGGGACGATCGCGGGGAGCGCGGAGGGCATCGCCGCGGTCGTCGCCCATATCCGTGCGCTGCCCGGCTGTGCCGAGCTCGACGTCAAATATTCGTCCGCCGCAGCCATGCCTTTTCAGCGGCTGAAGGTGCGGCTGAAAAAGGAAATCGTGACGATGAAGGTGCCGGGGGTCGACCCGGCGCGCGAGGTCGGTGCCTATGTCGCGCCGGCCGACTGGAATGCGGTGATCGACGATCCCGACACGATCGTCATCGACACGCGCAACGATTTCGAGGTCGGCTATGGCAGTTTCGCGGGCGCGGTGAACCCGCAGACGAAAAGCTTCGGCGATTTTCCCGGCTGGTGGCGCGACCATGCCGCCGATTTCGCCGGGAAGCGCGTCGCGATGTTCTGCACCGGCGGCATTCGCTGCGAAAAATCGACCGCCTTCCTGAAAAGCGAAGGCGTCGCCGATGTCGTTCACCTGAAAGGCGGCATCCTCGCCTATCTGGAGCAGATACCGGAGGCCGACAGCCGCTGGCAGGGCAGCTGTTTCGTCTTCGACGAACGCGTCAGCGTCGGCCACGGACTGGTCGAGGTCGGCGACAAGGACTGACGGCCCGGCCGCCGAAGCCTCCCGCGCGGGCCGGAATCAGTCGGCGTCGAGGCCGTAGGCGGTGTGGAGCACGCGGACCGCGAGTTCGGTTTCATCCTCGTCGATCAGCACGCTGACCTTGATCTCGCTGGTCGAGATCGCCTGGATGTTGATGCCGCGATCGGCGAGCGCGCGGAACATCGTGCTGGCGACGCCCGCGTGGCTCTTCATGCCGACGCCGACGACGCTGATCTTTGCGACCTTGTCGTCCGACAGGATGCGGTTGAAGCCGATCTTGTCCTTCGCGGCCTCGAGCAGGTCGATCGACCGCAAGAGATCGGCGGCGGGAACGGTGAAGGTCACGTCGGTTTCGCCCTTGTCGCGGCCGACATTCTGGATGATCATGTCGACGTTGATCCCCGCGGCGGCGAGCGGGCCGAAGATGTTGGCGACGCCGCCCGGACGGTCGGGGACGCGCGTCACAATGATCTTCGCTTCATTCTTGTCGTGGGCGATGCCGGTGATCAGCTGCCGTTCCATCTGATGTTCCTCTATTTCCTCGTCGCTGACGATCATCGTGCCTCTTTTGGGTGCCTCGTCGCCCTCGACGAAGCTGGAAAGCACCTGTACGCGCACACCCATTTTCATCGCGAGGCCGACCGAGCGCGTCTGGAGCACCTTGGCGCCGACGCTCGCGAGTTCGAGCATTTCTTCGTAGGTGACATAGTCGAGCTTGCGCGCGCGCGCGACGATGCGCGGGTCGGTGGTGTAGACGCCGTCGACATCGGTGTAGATGTCACAGCGATCGGCTTCCACCGCCGCGGCGACCGCGACGGCGCTGGTGTCCGACCCGCCGCGCCCCAGAGTCGAGATGCGGCCATCGTCCATCATCCCCTGAAAGCCCGGGATCACCGCGACTTCGCCGCGGCCCATCGCCGCGAGCAGCGCGCCCGTTTCGATGTCGAGGATGCGGGCGCGGGCATGCGCCTCTTCGGTGCGGATAGGGAGCTGCCAGCCGAGCCAGCTGCGCGCGGGAACGCCCATCGCCTGCAGCGTGAGCGCGAGCAGACCCGACGTGATCTGTTCGCCCGCCGCGACCACGACATCATATTCCGCCGGGTCGTAACGCGGGTTCGCCTCGCGGCAGAAATTGACGAGCCGGTCGGTCTCGCCCGCCATCGCCGAGACGACGACGGCCACCTCGTTGCCCTGCGCCACTTCGCGCGCGACCAGTTTCGCGACGGTGCGAATCCGCTCGGTGCCCGCCATCGACGTGCCCCCGAATTTCATCACGATCCGTGCCATCTCGTCCCGCCTTTTCGCAAACTGGTTTCGGCCGCAACTTCCAAGGATTTCCGCGGCGACCGCGCTGTTAGGGAAGGGGGAGCGCGATGGCAAGGCCGACAGATTATACCATCAGGATATTTTTTCTTGTCTGTTCGCAACAGGAGCGCGGGTATCCGCCGAACGATTATTCTATCCCGATAAGTCTTGTGCCGCGCCGGGCGGGGTGCCAAATCGCGCTCTATGAGCGCTACGACAATCAATCCGCACGAAGCCGCCCATTTCGGCGCGCTCGCCGCCGACTGGTGGGATCCGCACGGCTCGTCCGCCATGCTGCACAAGCTCAACCCGGTGCGCCTGTCCTATATTCGCGACCGGATCGACGCGCATTGGCTGACCGACAGCCGCGATCTGAAGCCGCTCGCCGGCAAGCGCGCGCTCGACGTCGGGTGCGGCGCGGGCCTGCTTGCAGAACCGCTTGCGCGGATGGGGGCGGCGGTGACGGGGGTCGATGCCGCACCCGAAAATATCGCCGCGGCGCGCGCGCATGCGGCCGGGCAGGGGCTGGGAATCGACTATCATGCGGGCGAACTGGCGGCGCTGCCGCCCGCGACCTTCGACCTCGTCACCTCGATGGAGGTGGTCGAGCATGTGGCCGATCCGGCGGCCTTCATCGCCGAACTTGCCGCGCGCCTGGCGCCCGGCGGACTGATGATCCTGTCGACGCCCAATCGCACCGCCCTGTCGAAGCTGCTGCTCGTCGAGGCGGCCGAGCGGATCGGCGCCGTACCGCGCGGCACGCACGACTGGGACCAGTTTCTGAAGCCCGAAGAATTGACCGCGCTCCTAGCGGCGGCGGGGCTTGAAGTCGTCGACCGCACCGGCCTCGCGCCATCGGCAGCGCGCGGGTTCAAGCTCGGCGGCAGCGAAGCGCTGAACTATCTGCTCGCGGCACAGCGCGGCGGCTGATCGGCGCGACGTCGTTCGGCCTTACGCATAGCCAACCCATCCGCGCTAGGTGAAGGCGGCATAAAATTGCTCGACGCCGGTGAAGCCCGCGGCGCGGAGCACATCTTCATCCTGTTGCGGGGTCAGCATCGCGACGTGCGAGGCGACCGCAGCGCGCGCCTTTGCCACCTGATCTGGATCGCCGCCCGAGGCGATGGCGAAAGCGGCATAGCGATCGAGCCAGCGGTCGCGTTCACCCGCGCCTTGGGGGAAGCTGCCATGCGCGGCAACGAAAGGCGCACCGGGGCGGAGGCGGCGGCGAATTTCGGCGACCGTCCGGATGCGCTCCTCGATCGCGAGAAAATGGAGCGTGAGGAGACAGGTCGCGCCGTCGAAGGGGCCGGGCGGTGCATCGTCGATAAGCCCTTCGATCAGCTCGGCGCGGTGTGCGTCGGCGCCGAGCACCTGCGCCGCGAGATCGAGCATCGGGCCGGCGGGATCGACGCCGGTGAAGCGCCAGCCGGGATGGGCGTCGGCCATCGCCTTCATCTCGCTGCCGCCCCCGGCGCCAAGGACAAGGATATGGGCGTCGACGGGGACGCGTTCGGCGAGCAGCAGGCCGGTCATCCGGTGGAGGCCGTCGAGCCCCGGTACGAAGCGGCGTGGGCCTTCGCTGTACCGGGCGACCGCCGCCGGGTCGCGAAAGCTGTCGAGGAAGTGGCGTGCGCCTTCAGCCATGAAAATGCTCCTGTCGGGTCAGGCCGCGCGCGATCATGCGCGCGTGAAAATCGGCGGCAAGCTGGGCCAGCGTCACATCGGCGAAGCGGGCAAGCAGCAAGGCTTCGGCGTCGCGAAAGGCGGTGTCGAGCGCGGCGTTGACCGCCTGCTCGACCAGGCAGCCCGGCGCCTCGGTCCGGTTGCCCATCGCCATCAGATTGGGCTGTCCGATCGCATCATAGATATTGCGCAGCGTAATGGCCGCGAGATTGCGGGCGATCGTCCAGCCGCCGCCATGCCCCTTTTCGGAATGGACGAAACCGGCCCTGCGCAGCCCGCCGAGCAGGCGGCGGACGACGACGGGGTTGGTCTGCATCGCGCGTGCGAGCTCGTCCGATGTCAACGGGGCCTCCGCCTCCGCCATGTGAAGCAGGACGTGGAGCACGCCCGAGAGTCGGCTGTCGCGTTTCATGTAACTTTAAATAGTTCGTGATCGGGTCGCGTCAAGGCCTAGGACGCATTCCATGCAGATTCGTCCCGCCACCCCCGCCGATGCGCCCGCGATCTGGGAGATCCTGGAACCCGTTATCCGTGCCGGCGAAACCTATACGCTCGACCGCGACATGGGGGCGGCGGCTGCGCTCGCCTATTGGATGGGCGAGGGCAAGCGCAGCTTCGTCGCCGAGGCGGACGGGACGATCCTCGGCACCTATTATCTGCGGGCGAACCAGGCGGGAGGCGGCGCGCATGTCGCCAATTGCGGCTATATGACCGCCGCCGCGGCGACCGGGCGCGGGGTGGCGCGGGCGATGTGCCACCATTCGATCGCCGAGGCGGCGGCGGCGGGATTTCGCGCGATGCAGTTCAATTTCGTCGTCAGCACCAATGTCCGCGCGGTCGCGCTATGGCAGTCATTGGGCTTTGCGATCGTCGGGCGCCTACCGCTGGCGTTCGAGCATCCGTGTGAAGGGCCGGTCGATGCGCTGGTGATGTACCGCGCGCTTGATCGCGGCGCCGGCGCCTGATAGGCACCGCTGCGATGACCAACGACCGATCCCTTCGATTCAAGGCGTATTGGCGCTCCTTTACCTAAGGAGCGGCATGGCATCATTCATCATGACCATGGCCGCCGTGTCGGAAGGCGAATGGTCATTATCATGAAACCGCACCCCTCTGTCACGGCGCGCCTTTTAGAAGAGACGCTTGCGATGACAGAGACTTTGATCCGCCTCACCACCCCGCGATGCCGCATCGACCGGCTGGTCGCCGATGATGCCGCCGATCTGTGGGCGATCACCGATGCGTCGGTGACGTCGCAGGTCCATTTCCTGCCCGAACCCTTCACCAAGGACGAAGCCGCCGCGCTGATCGCGCGGTCGCGCGGCGACGATGTCTTCCACGCCGTGCGCGACGCCGCGGGGCTCGCCGGGGTCATCGGCGTCCACCGCCGCGGCGCGGGCGAATATGAGGTCGGGTACTGGTTTGCGGCGCGCGCGCGCGGGCAAGGGCTGGCGCGCGAGGCGGTCGGCGCGACGGTGCGCGAGATAGCGGCGGCGCGGCGCGGCGCGACGGTCGTCGCCGAATGCCGGCCAGGCAATGCGCGGTCCGAAGCTTTGCTGCGCGCGGTCGGTTTCGTATCGACGGGCACTGCGGGACGGCGCCCCGGGCGCGCGCTGTTCGTGTGGCGCGCGGCGCCGGGCGAGCGGATCGATGTGTGCTGAGGGTGCTGAGGGCCGGCTCGATCAGGACCCGAACGCGGCAAGGCGGCGGCGGTCGACCCAGCCGGTAGCGCAGGTCGCCCCGCGCGCGGGCACACAACTGTTGCGGCGGCTGGCATAGGCGACCCACGCCCAGCCGCCCTGTTCGCCGCACACGAGGACGCGCGTTCCAGCGCGCAGCCGGTCGGTTTTGCGCGCGGCGAGGCTGGGCGAGCGATAGACGGCGACGCGGGCGCTCTGCGCGCTGCCCGTGACGACCGCGGGCGGACAGGCGGCGGGCGCGGTGGCGCCCTGCATCGCGAGTGCGAGTGTCGCAAAGATCGTCAACATCGGCGCATTCCTTTGGCTGGCTCCGTCGCCAGCCTATCGCACATCAGCCTATCTCTTCGGTTAACGCCTTGGCAATTGCGGCGACCGAGGTCGGGGCATAGGCAAAGCCCATATGCGCGCATTCGACCTCGATCTGCCGGTCGCTTTCGTGTGGCAGGCCGCGCGCGCTGTTCACCGCGACGACGCCGTCATGCTTGGACCATAAGGCAAAGGTCGGCATTTCGGGGCGCGGCGCCGGGTGGAAGTCGATGGGGGGATTGTCGACCGGGTGGCGCGCGATCAGATGATAGAGCCGCCAGGCGCGGTTGGCGCGGCGGCTGCCCGAAAAGGGCGAGCCGAGCGTGACGACGCGCGCGACCTTGCGTGGGTGACGCTTGGCATATTCGCGCGCATAGATGCCGCCGAGGCTCCAGCCGACGAGCGCGGGAGGCTGTCCGGTGCGCGCGATGATCCATTCGACGCGCGCATCGATGCGGTCGATTATGTCGGCGGTTGCGCCGCGGTTGAAGCCGAGGCCCCAGGCATAGCAGCGAAAGCCCGCGCGGCGCAGGTCGGCGCGCAGCGCCTTCGTCGACCAGTCGCCCGACAGAAATCCCGGCAGCACCATCACCGGCGGGTGGGCGCTGTCGGGATTGGGTTCGGGCGGCATCGGCCGGACGCGCCCGCCGAGCGCGCGCAGCAGCGACCCCGCCTCGCGCCAGAGCAGCGCCAGCCGCGGCGGGGCGTCGGGATCAGGCACACGCGCCGGCCACAGGGCACGCCGGGAGAGATAGCTGCGGATCATCGTCGGCGCGACGGTCAGGCCTTCGGGACCAGCTTCAGCAGCTTGCCGTTCTTGCCGTCGGTCAGCAGCCAGACGCTGCCGTCGTCGCGCACCTCGACCTCGCGGATACGGGCGCCGAAGTCCCAGCGATCGGACTTGTGCAGCGTGTCACCGTCGATCGCCATGCGGATCAGCCCCTCGCCCGACAGCGCGCCCATCAACAGGCTGTTCTTCCAGCCGGGGTAGGCGTCGCCGCCGTACCAGACGAGCCCGGCGGGCGACACCGAGGGGTTCCACCACAGCTTCGGCGCGGCAAATTCGGGGCGGGTCGGATGGTCGGGAATGTCGCGGCCGTCATAATGATCGCCGTTCGACACGATCGGATAGCCGTAATTGGCCTTTGCTGCGACCAGATTGACCTCGTCGCCGCCCTTTGGCCCCATTTCCTGGTTCCAGAGCCGGCCCGTCCCGTCGAACGCGAGGCCCAGGATGTTGCGATGGCCGAGCGACCAGATTTGCGCGGTCACGCCGCCCTCAGCGGCAAAGGGGTTGTCGGCGGGGACGCTGCCGTCGGGGTTCAGGCGCAGGATCTTGCCGAGATTGGCCTTCATGTCCTGCGCCGGATCGAACTTCTGCCGTTCGCCCGAACCGATGAACAAATATCGGCCGTCGGGCGAGAAGGCGAGGCGGTGCGAATAATGGCCGCGGCCGGGCACTTTGGGATCCTGTTTCCAGATCACCTCGAGCCCATCGAGGCGCGGCGCGGCGCCCTGAACCAGCTTCGCCCGGCCGACGACGGCACCGGCGGTGTCGCCTGGGCCGGCTTCGGCCCAGCTCAGGTAAATGGTACCGCTCTGCGCGAAATCGGGGGCGAGGATCACATCGCCGAGGCCGCCCTGTCCGGCGTAGAGAACCGGGGGAACCCCTGCAACGTCTCGCGCGGCGCCGCCTTCTTCCCAGAGTTTGAGTTTGCCCGATTTTTCGGTGACGAGCGCGAGGCGCGTTCCGGGCAGGAAGGTCATCGCCCAAGGCTCGTTGAAGGCCGCCGCTTCCTGCACCGTGAAGGGCGCATCGGCGAGCGCGGTCGCGGGCTGCGCACCCGACGTGTCGAGCGCGGCGCTGTCGGTGGCCGCGTTGCTGGGGGTTCCGGTCGAACAGGCGGCGACGGCCAGTGCGGCCGATAGCGCAAGGGCGGGGATTTTCTGCATGAAAAGGCTCGCTTTGCTGGGGAGGTGGGCGGCCAGTCTGGCGCGCCCGCCCGGAAAAGTCGAGAGGATGTGCGGCGCGTTAGCGGTTCGCGGCTTCGCGGCGCGCGGTGATTTCCTCGACGCTGTCCATGATCGCATCCATCGCCTCGCTCGCCGGAACCGCGTCCGAGCGGCGCTGCGAGAATTGGCCTCGATCCATGATCTCTTCGAGCGCGGAGCGCGCGCGCGACACGCGACTTTTCATCGTGCCGAGTGCGCAGTCGCAAATCTGCGCCGCTTCCTCATACGACATGCCGCCCGCGCCGACGAGGATCAGCGCCTCGCGCTGGTCCTGCGGTAATTCCATCAGCGCGCGCTGGAGATCGGCCATCTCGCCCGAATCTTCCTGCGACGCGGGGGTCGACAGCGTGCGCTCGACGGTTGTTTCGTCATATTCGCCGTGAAATTTGTTGCGGCGCATCTGCGAAAGGAAGGTGTTGCGCAGGATGACGAAGGTCCACGCCTTGATCGAGGTGCCGCGTTCGAAGCGCGCACGCGACGCCCACGCCTTGACCATCGTGTCCTGCGTCAGATCGTCGGCCAGATCGGGATTGCCCGACAGGCTGCGCCCATAAGCGCGCAGATGCGGGATGACGCCAGCGAGAAGCGCCTTGAATTCGCCGTCCGACAGGCTGTCATTTTCCTGCGAACGCGGCGCAGCAGCAGGGCGGGTCATCAGAGTTTAGGGCTTTTCTGATCGAGTTGGGCCAAAAGATCGAGCATCTGGTCGGGAAGCTTTTCGGCGACGACGCTGCCATAGATCATGCGCAGCTTCGCACTCACCGGCTCGGGCGACTGCCGACCGGTCAGTGTGCGATGCCACTGGTCGCTGTCCGTCCCCGGAAAGCTGCCATTCGTGCGGCGCACGACTTCGGCTTCCTCCGCCGGGTGGGGCGGCTTGCCGTTGATCCTGTTGTCACCATGCGTAGCCATGCCGAAGCAACGAGGAAGATCGCCGCTGGTTCCCGGCAATTTCGATTTTGCGACGAATGCGTTGCCAAGGGGCAACACGCGCCCTAAGCAGGCAGGGCAGGCCCGCAGGGGTTTGCGGATGGGGTCACAACGCTCCTTGAATGGGGAAGCCGGGAGTCACGTGACTTGCGATCGATTATCTATGTCAGCGTTGCGGACCCGCTGATAACGCCCGACGACATTGCCGATATTCTGGGTACGGCACGCCGCAACAATGCTCGCGATGCGCTGACCGGCGCCCTGATCTTCAACGGGCATAATTTCATGCAATTGCTGGAAGGCCCGGGCGACAAGGTCGAGGCGTGCCTCGCCGCGATCCGCGACGACCGCCGTCACAGCGGTATGGTCGAGGTGCGGCGTCGTGACATCGACCACCGCGAATTCGGCGACTGGTCGATGCTCTACGAACCCAATTTCGACGGGCATGAGGACAGTCTGAGGCGGCTGGCCGCCAACGGCCGGCTCGACCCCGTCGACGAACAGATGATGGCCAATTTCATCGCGCTTGGACGTCGCCGGCCGGCGGCCGCGGTTCCCGCCTGAGCCATTGCGGGGTGAAGGATCGCCGCTTTCCATCGACGTTTCAACACGCTAAGCCCGGTGCCATACGCATCGAGAGATTGCCCAGATAAAGGCCCGATTATCAGCGACGACACGCCCCGACCGCTCGACGACGCCAGCTTCAAGCAGGAGCTGGCGGCGATGTTGCCGCATCTGCGCGCCTTCGGCCGCAGCCTGACCGGCAACGCCGACCTGGCCGACGATCTGGTGCAGGAGACGATGCTGAAGGCATGGAAGGCGCGCGCGAGCTATATTCCGGGGCCGTCGAGCATGGAGAGTTGGGCCTTCGTCATCCTGCGCAACTGTTTCCTGTCGCAGATGCGGCGCAAGAAATTTACCGCCGATTATGATGAGCTCGCCGCCGAACGCCTGCTCGTCGCGCCCGACGATCAGGACGACAGCCTGCACCTGTCGGACGTGCAGCGCGCGCTGATGATGCTGCCCGTCGACCAGCGCGAGGCGCTGATCCTTATCGGCGCAGGGCAATTATCCTATGAGGAAGGCGCCGACATCTGCGGCGTCGCGGTCGGCACGATGAAAAGCCGCGTCTCGCGCGCCCGGGCCGCCTTGCAGGCGATCCTCGACGGTGGCGACATGCCGCTGCGCAGCGACGACCCGCTGCCGCCGAGCGAAGCCTTCGCGACGATCATGGGCAGCGTCGACCAACTGACAGGCGGGGGACCATCGCCGGATTGACGGCGCCGGTGGCGGTTGCGGGGTTGGAAGCGGACTCGCAGTTTAAATCGCTACTGGCCGCATCTCATCTTCAAGCACATCCCAGCGACCGGCTGCGAAAACCGTCATAGCAAGCTGGCTATCGTCGCCGTCATGGAAGCCCGTGAGGGTCACGCCCAAGTTTCGTAAAACAATAAATCCGAGGGTCTCACGAGCGTCACCGTCAGCCGCCACTATGGCACGCCAAACACTACTATCTTCAAACAATGGTTGTCCTTGGAACAATACGCAGGCGGGCGGAACAAAGGCAATTTCAACCGCACGGTCTTGTTGCATCACGACGCGGATGTGATGCGCTTCATAATCGAAGGTCTCTTCCCCCGGCAAACCAGAACGCTTCGTTCTAGGGCTTTCGCCCAAGAGGTGGTCTATCTCTTTGCGGCTCAAGCCGAGAAGCTGGGGGCTAAGCCCGTTCGCATCAAGTGCGAAATTGCCTATCATCATCTGTCCCCCCCCCCCCACGTTTCGAACCTTCGCACCAACTATGAATGTCTGCAATCGGTCGATTCCGGTCATTCAATCCAAATCGGCGGCGAACGGCGACTTTGGGGTGTATTCTGTTGAAGAAGTCGCCCGGACGCTGTGCTGAGAGTGGA